>NZ_JAPPRA010000001.1:1315426-1973139 GCF_026672375.1 Caulobacter sp. SL161 | reverse complement strand
CCGCGTCGAACGACAGGGCTTCGTAGCGCTTCAGGTGGTGATCAACCGAGCCGAACAGCCCCTCGATCATGGTGGCACGCTTGAAGTAGTGGCCGATCGCCAGTTCGTCGGTCATGCCCATGCCGCCGTGGATCTGGATGGCGCTCTGGCCCACGAACTTGCAGGCGCGACCGATGCGGACCTTCATGGCCGACACGGCCTTAGCGCGCTCGGCGGCGCTCTCGCCGACCTTGATGGTGGCCATGTAGGTCATCGACACCGACTGCTCGACCTCGATGAACATGTCGACCATCCGGTGCTGCAGCACCTGGAAATTGGCGATGGCGGTGCCGAACTGCTTGCGCTGCTTGGCGTAGTCCAGAGTGCCCTCATGCAGCTTGCGCAGCACGCCGACAGCCTCGGCGCCGACGGCGGCGATGGCTTCGTCCATCACCTGCTCGACCAGAGCCAGGCCGCTTTCCGAGATCAGGGCCTCGGCCGGGACCGAAACGTTCTCGAAATAGACTTCCGAGGCGCGGTTGCCGTCGACCGTCGGATAGTCGCGGGTCACGACGCCTGGCAGGCTCTTGTCGATGATGAACACGCCGACGCCGCCGGCGTCGCGCTGGGCGCCGCCCGTGCGGGCCGTGACGATCAGGTGCGTGGCGAAGGGCGCGCCGACCACGACGGCCTTGTGGCCGTTCAGCACCCAGCCCGAGCCATCCTTCTTGGCCGTCGTCTTCAGGTCCTGCCAGGTATAGCGGGCCTGAGGCTCGGCATAGGCGAAGGCGATGGTCGTCGAGCCGCCGACGATGCCTTCGATGACCGAAGCCGCGCCGGCGTAGCCCGAGTGCTTCATGAAGCCGCCGCCGATCACCACGGTGCCGAGATACGGCTCGATGACGAGCGCCTTACCGAACTCTTCCATGATGATCATGTTGTCGATGGCGCCGCCGCCCAGGCCGCCCAGCTCTTCGCTGAACGAAGCGCCCAGGATGCCGAGCTCTTCGGCGAAGGCCTTCCAGTAGTCAGCGCGCCAGCCGGCGTCCGAGCTGACGATCTTGCGGCGGGTGTCGAAGTCGTACTTGTCCTGCAGGAAGCTCGCGACGGAGTCGCGGACCATCGACTGCTCTTCGGTGAAGTTGAAATCCATCCCTGGGTTTCCGTTCTTTTTTGATTGTCATCCCGGCCGCAGCAAAGCGGAGCGCCGGGATCGTCAAAGTCAGTGAATTGGGTGGTCCCGGGTCACGCCTCCGGCGCGCCCGGGATGACAGCCCGCGTTAGAGGCCCAGCACCATCTTGGCGATGATGTTGCGCTGGATTTCGTTCGAGCCGCCATAGATCGACGTCTTGCGGACGTTGAAATAGGTCGGCGCAGAGCGGTGCGCGAACTCCGGACCGATCGGATAGGCGTTGTCGCCGTCCTTCGGGAAGCCGCGGAAATAGGGCGCGCCGTAGTGACCGGCGGCCTCGAGCACCAGCTCGGTGATCCGTTGCTGGATCTCAGTGCCCTTGATCTTCAGGACGCTCGACTCCGGCCCCGGCCCCTTGCCGGCGGCTTCGCCGGCCAGGGTGCGCAGCTCGGTGTACTCGAGCGCCGTCAGGTCGATCTCGAGCTCGGCGACCTTGCGCTTGAACATCGGATCCTTGATCAGCGCGTCGCCGTCGTCGCTCAGCTCGGTCGAGGCGATCTGGCGGATCCGCTCGATGCCGCGCTTGGAGCGCGCCACACCGGCGATGCCCGAGCGCTCGTGAGCCAGCAGGAACTTGGCGCAGGTCCAACCCTTGTTCTCGTCGTAGATGCGGTTCTCGACCGGCACCTTGACGTTCTCGAACCAGACCTCGTTGACCTCGTGCTCGCCGCCCAGGGTGATGATCGGACGCACGGTCACGCCCGGCGACTTCATGTCGATCAGCAGGAACGAGATGCCTTCCTGAATCTTGGCGTTCGGGTCGGTGCGGACCAGGCAGAAGATCCAGTCGCCGTGCTGGGCCATGGTGGTCCAGGTCTTCTGACCATTGACCAGGTAGTATTCCTTGCCGTCATCACCGGTGAAGCGCTCGGCCTTGGTCTTCAGGCTGGCGAGGTCGGAACCCGCGCCAGGCTCGCTGTAGCCCTGAGACCACCAGATGTCGCCCGACAGGGTCCCCGGCAGGAAGCGTTCCTTTTGCTCGGGCGTGCCGAAGGTGTAGATCACCGGGCCGACCATGTTGATGCCGAACGGCAGGATCGGCACGCAGTCGGCGCGGGCGGTTTCTTCCGACCAGATATAGCGCTGCACCGAAGTCCAGCCCGGTCCGCCGTACTGGGTCGGCCAGGCGGGGGCCACCCAGCCCTTGTTGGCGAGAACGCGGTGCCAGGAGAGGAAATCCTCCTTGGCCATCTCCTCGCCCTCCTCCTGCTTGTCGCGCAGCCCGGCCGGATAGTTTTCGGCGATAAAGGCGCGGACCTCGTCGCGGAAGGCGAGGTCCTCGGGCGAGAAGTCGAGATTCATGGCGAGCTCCCGTTCAATCGACCCCTCGGATGGGGGTCGTTATTGCGTTTCAGGGAGCATGATATGGCTCGAACGGCCGTTTGGAAAGATGACGTTAGCGTCAACGGAAGCGAATATTATCCGCGTTCACTTAGAGGCCCTGCGAAACCGCCTATCGGACCTCGCAGGCAAGCTTGACCAGCGCCAGGGCCGAGACCCCGCCGACACCCTCTTCATCCTCGACGCCGAGGCTCAAGAGCGGCTGCTTTCCCAGCTTTTCCAGCAGATTGGCATGTCCCCTCGCCGGACTGACCTGGGCGGCGAGGCAATGATCGATGGCGGTGGGCTCGACCGCCTGGACAATCGCGGCGGCGGCGCAGGCGGCATAGCCGTCCAGCAGCACCGGCGTCTTCTGGACACGCGCGGCCAGGATGGCGCCGGCCACGGCGGCGGTTTCACGGCCACCGAGTTGGCGCAGGATCTCAAGCGGGTCATCGCCCATGCCCTCTTCACGCGCCCGGGCGACCGCCGCCGCGACCGGCTCAGGATCGTCCGACCAGTCGGAAGCTTCGCCGCCAAACAGCGCCAGACAGACGGCGGCGGCGGTGCGCGCGGGCTCCGCAGCGATGACGCCGGGGATCAGCAGATCAGGCTGCTTGGCCAGCGCCTCCATGCCGAACGCCATGGTGGCGGCCGCCTCCTTCTCACTCATAGAGGCCTTGCTCACCATGTCCGGCGAAGGCCGATCGATCGCCAGGTCGAAGGCTTCCAGACCCGCGCCCTGAACACCGGCCAGGCGAGAGACGGTGGCGCCGCCGGCCGCGATCGCCTCCAGGCGCTCGCGCGCCCACCCGCGCGGACCCACGCCCTGGCGCGCGCCGGCATACAAGGCCACGACGGGTCGATTGACGGCCGGCGGCGTCTTGCCGGTCCAGGCGGTCAGCCAGGCGGCGATCTCGGCCAGCCGCCCGCCCTGCTCCAGCGCGGGCGTCGGCCCGGGCTGCGGCGGCGAGCTCGCGAGTTGGCGGATATCGGCGAAGGGGGAGACGATCTGATCGGTCATGGAGCGGACTTAAACCGCTCGCCGCCCAAAGCAAGCCCCAGCCCCAAGCCCTTGCACGCCTGACAAGGACCGGAGATGTTTGGGCCATGACGACGAACGCCCAGCCGCCTCGCCCCATCGTGACGCCTTGCGTGAAGGTTTGCGCGGTCGACGGCGCCTCGGGCTACTGCCTGGGCTGTCGCCGCACCTTGCCGGAGATCGCGGCCTGGTCCCGGCTCAGTGACGATGAGCGCGCCGCCATCATGGCCGCTCTCCCCGAGCGCCCTGACCCGATGATCGCGCTGACGGCCGCTGCACAAGCCGGGCGCTGACGTCACTCACGTGATCAGACCTCGAATTGCGCCGCGCGATCCGTGGTGCGCCAGACGCCCTTGGCGAGACCCTGCGCGCACGTTGAACGTCTTGGAGTAGTAATCGCGAGGTCGCGCCATGCCGAGCCAGCACCGACAAAACTATGCCGCTCGAATTTAACAAATATAGACAGCAATACTAATCTTGTTACCATATTGGTAACCAATATTCAGAAATTGACGTTCCGATTCACAGATTAAAAACGCATCGCTGCTATTCATCTGGCTAACGATCGCAGAAGCGGTCTCAAAGCCTACAAGGCAGGGTGTCTTCTATGTTGAGGTTTGCGGCGATCGCATTGGTGGGAGCCCTGTCGGCGGTCGGCGCCGCCAAGGCTGTCGTCTCGCTCGACGATCTGCGCCATCCGGAACTGCGTGCGCCTTCTGCGGCGACCGCCACTCTCGGCGGAGCCGAAGGCGGCGCGGCCCAACTGAGCAAGGACAGCGACGGCCACTTCTGGGCCCAGGGCAATGTCGACGGCAAGGCCGTTCGCTTCCTGGTCGACACCGGCGCCACCGCCGTCTCGCTAAGCCTGGCTGACGCCCAGCGCCTGGGCATCGACACTAGCCGCCTGACCTATGACTACAACGTCATCACGGCCGATGGTCGTACGCGCGCCGCCGCCGTGAAGCTGGCCAGCGTCTCGATCGCCGGCGCGCGCGTTCGCGACGTCGACGCCCTCGTCATCGAGAAGGGCCTGGAAAACTCACTTCTGGGCATGAGCTATCTGGGCCGCCTGTCGCGCTTTGAGGCGACCCAGACCTCGCTGATCCTGCACCCGTAGCCTTGCTAGGCCGCTGGGGCTGACCGCTCTTCTCGAGACGCCAGCGCGGCGCGAACGGCGTCGAGCGCCCTATCCACGACGTCCAGCCCTGCGCCGGACCTAACGCCCTCGACCGTCAGGATACGGCGCCAGGCCCGGGCGCCGGGCAGGCCGTGGAAAAGGCCCAGCATGTGCCGGCTCATTGCCGCCAGATGCGTTCCGGCCGCCAGTTCCCGCGCCAGATAGGGCCGATAGCGCTCGACGGCCTCGAAGCTGTCGACGTCCGCGACATCCAGCCCGAACACGCGCCGGTCGACCTCTCCCAGCAAGCCCGCCTCATGATAGGCGGCCCGCCCCAGCATCACGCCGTCCACGCCATTGGCCAGATGCTCCAGCGCCGCATTGACGCTGGGCACACCGCCATTGATGGCGATCGTCAAGGCGGGACGTTCGCGCTTCAGACGGTAAACCAGCGCGTAGTCGAGGGGCGGAATGTCCCGGTTTTCCTTAGGCGACAGGCCCTGCAGCCAGGCCTTGCGCGCATGAACAACAAAGGTGTCGATCCCCGCCGCCGCACAGCGATCGACCAGCGTGAATAGACTCTCTTCGGGATCCTGGTCATCCACGCCGATCCGGCACTTCACCGTGGCGGGAACCCGTACAGCGTTCTTGATCGCCGCCATACACTCGGCGACCAGATCCGGTTCGCGCATCAGGCAGGCGCCAAAGCGGCCGCTTTGCACCCGATCCGAGGGGCAGCCGACATTGAGGTTCACCTCGTCATAGCCGTAGTCCTCGGCGATCCGCGCGGCCTGAGCCAGTTCGGCAGGATCCGACCCGCCCAGTTGCACCGCCACCGGATGCTGGCCAGGGTCATAGCCGAGCAGCTTGTCCCGATCGCCATGCACTACTGCACCGCTCGTCACCATCTCGGTGTAGAGCAGCGCCCGCGACGACAGCCCCCGGTGCAGCGACCGACAGTGCCGGTCGGTCCAGTCCATCATCGGGGCGACGGAAAATCTATGAGGCTGATATTTCAGGACTTTACCCATGGAGAGATAAGGCTTTATGCGAAACTAGGAGCATGAGGAAGCGCGCCAGACTGGCGCTTCAACCCGCCCCCCCCTGCCGCGCGCCGGTTTTGCACGGATCACAGCCGCTCTTGTAGAGCAAAAGTCTGGAAATTGCCGCGAGCCGCTGTGTCGCAGAAGGGAGACGTTCGGCCTGCGCAAGGACGCAAAGGGCCGATGCGGCCAATGGGCGGATTTTACGCTCGGACGCTCATGGACCCGCTCCGGGCGCCGTCCACGACACCATCGCGCGAAGGCCGCCCAGATCCCCGCGGTCCATGCTCAACACCGCGCCCGAAGCCTCTGCAAGATCGCGAACGATAGCCAGCCCCAGACCGTGTCCTGGCCCAGCCTCGTCCAACCGGGCGCCGCGCGCGAGGGCCGCCTCCGCGCGGCCCTTGTCCAGCCCTGGTCCATCATCCTCGACGGTCAGGATTGCCCCCTGCCCCGCCACCGCGCCTGAAATCCTGACTTGGCGGCGAGCATGACGTGCGGCGTTCTCGATGAGCGCGCCCAGCATTTCGGTGACCACGTCTTCGGAAGCCGGCGCCTTCAGATCGGCCGGAACATCAATATCGAAGATCAAGCGCTCACCATCGGCGGTGCGCTCAAGAACGGCCACGAGGCGTTCTGCGACGGCCAGAGGCGCAGTCTCGGCGGCGAAGACGGCCTCTCGGGCGGCGGCGGCGCGAGCTCTGGCCAGTTCGGCCTCCAGCGCCGCGGCGACCGCGGCAATAGCGGCGTCGAGACCATCAGCGGCTGCGGCCGCGCCGTCTTCGCGCGCGCGGCGGCTCTGGGCCGACAGAGCGGCGAGCGGCGTCTTGAGACTGTGGGCCAGGTCGCCAGCGCGTCGGCGCGCGCGGGCCAGGTCAGCCTCCCGCGCTTCGGCCAAGGCGTTGATCGCCTCGGCCAGCGGCGCGATCTCGCGCGGATGATCCAGCGACATCCGGGCAGAAGGGCTTTTGCGCAGACGAGCAAGATCCGCACGCACGCGGGTCAGGGGCGACAGGCCCAGCGCGACCTGCAAGGCTGCGGCGCCCGAGAGGACCGCCCAGAGCCCCCCTAGAAAGATGGCGAGTTCGCGACCGAATTCACGCCGGGCGGCGCGCAACACCTTTTCATCACTGGCGACTTGGATCAGCACGACCGGACCGTCGCGGTCCGGTCGCACGCTACGCTCGACCAGGAGGACGCGATCATCGAACGGCCCGGCGGCGATGCGCGAGGACCAGCCCTCAGCCGGCGCGATCTGCGGCGGCTCTAGCGCCTGATCCCACAGGGAGACCGACCGCTCGCTGCCAGAGGTTGTCGAAACCTGCCAGTAGAAGCCGCCTGCGGCTTTCGACAGACGCGGATCCGACAAGGTCGCGTCGATGACCGGCGCGCCGTTCGGCTCCAGCCGGAGACCCGCGACCAGCACATGACCCGCGCGTGTCAGGTCGGCCGTTTCGCGACGCACGATATGACGCTCGAAAAGCCAGGTCATGGCCAGCCAGGCGACCGCCAGGGCCGTCAGGATCGCCAGCATGCCGCCGACGATCAGTCGCCATCGCAACGAACCGCCGCTCACGCCGTCCCGCCGGCCAGCAGGTAGCCAAAGCCTCTGCGGGTTTCGATAACGTCGGCGCCGATCTTGCGGCGAAGGCGCGCCACCAGGGCCTCGATGGCGTTGGTGTCAGCGGTGTCGGCGACGCCGTAGAGCTGTTCGGCAAGCTCACCGGCCGAAACAGCCCGTCCGGGGTTGTGCGCCAGGCAGTCCAGCAGCCGGAACTCAAGCGGCGACAAGCGGATCGGCGCGCCGTCCAGGGTGGCGGACATGCGCCGCGTATCCAGGGCCAGCCGCCCCGCGCCGATCACGGGGGACGTGCGGCCCGCCGCACGGCGCACGAGGCCACGCGCGCGCGCCAGCAGTTCGCCCATCTCGAACGGCTTGGCCAGATAGTCGTCGGCGCCGGCCTCGATGCCTTCGACCTTCTCGGTCCAGTCGCCCCGCGCCGACAGGATCAGCACCGGGAAGGCGCGGTCATTGGCCCGCCAGCGCCGAAGCACCGACAGACCGTCAAGACGCGGCAGGCCCAGATCCAGCACGACAAGCGCGTAATCCTCGACCTCGCCCTTGAAGGACGCGTCGTCGCCGTCGCGGGCGATATCGACCACGAAGCCCGACGCGATCAGCGCCTTGGCGAGGTCTGGGCCCACGACCGGATCATCCTCGACGACGAGCGCGCGCATCAATCATCCTCAAGTTTCAAGGTCGCGCCGGTCTTGGCGTCGAGTTCCAACTCTCGAACACGTCCGTTCTTGGCCAGGATCTTGAGATCATACTTCAGGCGGCCGGGACCCGCTTCCTCAAGCTCGACCTCGATCACTTCGCCAGGCGCTCGTTCAGCCGCGATAGCGAGAATACGGGTCAGGGGCAGCACTTCCCGGCGCAGCAACGCCTCGCGGGCGGCATGGTGGTCTCTCTTCTTGTGCGCCTTGTGGTCGTCGGCGGTTGCGCTTGTCGCCAAGACGGCCGCGGCGATAGCGACGAGGGCGACAAGGGCGACGGGGAAAGATCGGGACTGGGTCATGGCGCTTAGGATTCCACAGGCATCCTGACACGCTCCTGACGCATCGCAACGCCCGAACGCTGCCACCGCGCCATCGCGAGGAAACAGGCGGTGGACATCGACAAGAAAAGGCCCCGGACGCGCTACGCATGGCCGGACGGTGACCAGCAAACCACCGCTGTCATGAATGCGTTTTGAAGCTTCGCCATAACGCGCCTTGGGTATCCGGTTCGGAACGCGGCGCTTTCGTTGACCTCTGGCTACGGAGAATTCTCCATCCCAAAGAGGGCGTGGCCCAAAGAGGGTGTGGGTTTCGCTTCGCGCCACCCGTTTCGTCAGCCGGACGTCAGGTCCAGACGGCTAAGCTAGCTGCGAGACATGAAAACGAGGGGCTCCGCCATGACACGACTGAAACTTGCCGCCAGCCTACTGGCGCTGCTGACCGCCGCGCCGGCGCTGGCTCAGACCACGTCGCATGCCGTGTCAGTCGCCGGAGCAACCGCCCCAACCGCTCAGGGCGGCGCCAACGCCGTGGCCCTGTTGCGCGACCCGACCCATCCCGCCAAGAGCGTCATCGCCGTCAACGCCAAGCTGGGCGGTCTGGAGTTCTACGGGCTGGATGGTCAGCGTATCACGGCGGTTCCCGGCGGTGAGATCTATGCCGTCGACACCCGTGAGGACGGCCCGCGCGCGCTCGTCGTCGCGCTGGATCGTCAGGCGGGCCGCCTTCGCCTGTTCGCGCGGGACTACGCCAGTGGCGCCATCATGGCGGTGGACGCGCGTCCGCTCCAACTCGGCTATTCCGGCGAGGGCGTCTGCCTCCATCGCAGCGGTCGCGATGGCGCGCTCTACGCCTTCGCGCTGGGCGGCGATGGGCAGCTGGATCAATGGCTGCTCTATCCCACAGCAGACGGCAAGCTGGACGGCCGTGTCGTTCGCCGCCTGCATTTGTCGTCTGAAGCAAAGTACTGCGTCGCCGATGACGCCAGCGGCGCGCTCTATGTCGCGCAAGAGGCAGTCGGCGTCTGGCGCTACGACGCGGACCCGGAAGCGGACCCGGTTCCAACCATCGTGGACATCAACCGCCTGGGTCACTTGGCGGGTGAGGTCGCGGGCCTGGCGTTGATCAACGGCGGCAAGGGCGCTGACTATCTGATCGCCGCGAACGCCGAGGCCGGCGACTACAACGTCTATGATCGCAGCGCCGGCGACCGCTTCATCGGCGCCTTCAAGGTCGAGACGAACGGCGCCCCGGCGATACAGGAGCCTTCGGGCCTGTTCGGCGTGCGTGCGCCGATTGGAGAGCGACTGCCCGCCGGCGGCCTGCTGATCGCCGACGACCGGAACACCGGCGCCAACAGCAAGATCCTGTCCTGGGCCGACATCGCCGCCTCCATGAAGCTGGCCCTGGGCCAGGACACGCCCTCGGTCGAGCCCAGCAAGGTGGCCCTGGTCCAGGCCACGATGGAGACTCAGCCGGTCGGCCATGACGGCGACGCCGCTGACGACCCGGCCATCTGGGTTCATCCCACGACCCCGGCCAAGAGCGCCATCATCGCCACCGACAAGAAGGGCGGCATGCTGGTCTATGACCTGTCGGGCAAGCAGCTGCAGTATCTGCCCGACGGCAAGATGAACAATGTCGACCTGCGTGATGGCTTCAAGCTGGGTGGCAAGGCCGTGACGCTGATCGCCGCCAGCGATCGGACCCACAAGGCGATCGCGCTCTACACGATCGATCCGGAGACGAGGCTGCTGACCAGTGTCGCGGACGGCGTTCAGGCCAGCGGCCTCTCAGACCCCTACGGCCTGTGCATGCACCGCGGCCGCAAGGGCGACATGTCGGTGTTCGTAAGCGATCCCGACGGTCTGGTCCGGCAATACAGCCTGACCGCCACGGCCAACGGAAAGGTCAGGGCCAAGGCGGTCCGCGACCTCAAGTTCGACACCCAGACCGAGGGCTGCGTCGCCGACGACGAAACCGGCGCGCTCTACATCGCCGAGGAAGATGTCGCGCTCTGGAAGCTTGGCGCCGATGCGAGGAGCGGTCCGGCGCGCAAGGCCATCGCCCGCGTCGCCGATAACCCTGCCCTCAAGGACGATCTGGAAGGGGTCGGCCTCTATATCCAGCCCAAGGGCAAGGGCTATCTGATCCTCTCCAGCCAGGGCAACAACACCTATGCGGTGTTCCACCGCGAGGGTGACAACGCCTATGTCGGCAGCTTTGCGGTCACCGCCAACGGCGATACGGGCGTTGACGGAATCTCCGAGACAGACGGGCTGGACGTTTCCAGCGCCTCGCTGGGCGCGGGTCTGGAGATGGGCGCCTTCGTCGCCCAGGATGGCCGCAATATCTCCCCGCCCGAAGCCCAGAACTTCAAGCTCGTGCCCTGGTCGAAGATCAGCGCCAAACTTGGTCTGCCGTAAAATCGCCGAAAGCCAAGCCTGACCGGTCTCCGTAATCTGGTCTGATCCAGACCGTTACGGAGGGCGGCGGGCGCCGCGGCGCGAAGAGCCTCAACGCCTGACGCGACCTTGAAATGGAGGCGCAACCCAAGGGCTCGCACCTTGCGTGAGTCGCCTTCAAGGCAGGCCGAGGTATGGCCGTGTCTCCAACCGACGCCAAACGCGGCATCCAGCAGGTGGCAAACCACAAGTTGGCGCCATATCTCTATGGCCGGCGCCGCTATCGATGGAGACCCGGGTGAAGCCACTGTTTTCCACCCGCTTGACGGTGGCGTTCGCGTTGATGGCGTCGCTCGCCCTGGCGCAGGGCGGCTTGGCCGCCTGGATCGCCGACAGAGCCGAGCACCAGGTGCTTCGGGGACGCGTCGCGGGCGATCTACAGAGCGCGTTCTGGGAACTTTCGGCGACGAAACAGCGGCTCCGCGCCTGGTCTCTTCGCGCCCTGATCGGAGCCCCCCACGCGCCGGGCGACGGCGAGATGCTGCGTCTGCGCATGGCCGATGCGATCGTTCGCCTGCAGGACCTCAGCGCACGGGCCGAACAGATGGATCGGGCGATGGGCATCGAGTCGCGCGAAGGTCCGGAACGGGACGATGCGCTGAAGCTGCTCTCCCAAAGCGTGGTCTCCCTGCGCGAGCCCATCGCCGAGATCAATCGTAGCGGTCCGGCTCAGGACGTGCCGACGGCGTGGGCCGCGATCGAAACCGTCTTCGACAAAGGCGCGGGTCGCGATCTGCGAGAGATGCTCAACGAGCGCATCCGCGACGAGGCCGAGATTCTCAAGCGAACCCGACAAACGGCCGACCTCTATCTGGAGCGCGTCAAACTCTTGAGTTGGTCGGCTGCGGGCACGCTGAGCCTGATGGCGATCATATTGGCCGTCTACTTCATCCGGGCGCTTCGCCGACCGCTGGCGGCGATGTCGGACGGCGCCAAGGCCTTCGAACAAGGCTATCTGGACCACCGCATGCCGGAAGGCGGATTTCGGGAGTTCGCGCACCTTGGGGCCAGCATGAACCACATGGCGGCGGAACTCTCGGCGCGGCGCGAGCAGGAGGCCGAGTTGCGCGCCAGCCTGGAGGTGCAGGTCGCCACCCGCACCGAGGAACTGGAAGCCGCGCTGGCCGAACTGCGTCAGGTTGAGGCGCGACGCCGGCAATTGCTCGGTGACATCAGCCATGAGCTTCGCACGCCGATGACGGCCATCCGGGGCGAGGCCGAGGTCACGCTGCGCGGCCGCAAGTCGCTGGATGACTATCGTGAGGCGCTTCAGCGCATAACCCTCGCGGCGGGCCAGATGGGCGCGCTGATTGAAGATCTTCTCATGATGGCCCGCAGCGACGCAGAGCTGCTCCATCTCAACCTGACAGACATGGACCCGAGGCAGGCCTTGGAAGAGGCCATCGCCACGCTCTCGCCGATCGCTCACGTCCGCGAGGTCGAGCTTCGGATCGGCATAGACGACGGCGCCGTGCGCGTGGCGGCGGATGGACAACGCCTGCAACAGGTCATGGCGCTGATGCTGGATAACGCCATCCGCTACTCTCACCCCGGCGGCACCGTTGAAATCACCGCCGGCGTCGCTGACGACGCGCCGGGCTCGTGGCGTCTGGAGATCAAGGATCAAGGCATCGGTATCACCGAGGCCGACCTGGCGCGGGTGTTTGAACGCGGCTTCCGCTCGGCGGCGGCGCGCGCCCACCGAGCCGACGGCACCGGCCTTGGCCTGCCCATCGCCAAGGCGCTGACCGAACGCCAGGGCGGCAGCCTGACACTGCACAGCCAGACAGGCCATGGCGTCAGCGCGATCCTAACCCTGCCCTGCACGACCAATGCTTGCCTCGAAGGAGCCCACTAGATGCACATACTGGTGGTGGAGGACGATACGCGCGTCGCAGACTTTCTTGAGCGCGGCTTGAAGGCCGAAGGGTACAAGGTCCGTGTGGCGCGAGACGGCGTGAGTGGCCTGGAGGCGGCCCGCGACCTGGACGCCATGCTGCGTGAGCTGGATCAGCGCGGCGTGATCCTCTTGGACCTGATGCTGCCAAAGATGACCGGCATGGAAGTCTGCCAGACCCTTCGGGCGTCCGGTGTCTTGACGCCGGTCCTGATGCTGACCGCCCTGGGGGCCGTCGATGACCGCGTCACGGGCCTGAGAACCGGCGCTGACGACTACCTGGTCAAGCCATTCTCCTTCGAGGAGCTCCTTGCCCGGATCGAAGCGCTGCTTCGCCGATCGCGGGATCAGCGGGCGCCCGCCAATCGGACGCTGAAGGCCGGAAACGTCGAACTGGACCGGACGACCATGCGCGTCTCCCGCGACGGCGAGGAAGTGGTCCTGACCGCCCGCGAGCTTGCGCTCCTGGAGCTGTTCCTGTCCTCGCCGGGACGGGTTCTGAGCCGCGAACGCATCCTCTCCAACGTCTGGGGCGTGGACGAGGATCCGCTGACGAATGTGGTCGATGTCTATGTTCGCAGGTTGCGCGCCAAGATCGATCCCCCGAACGCACCGTCGTTCCTCACCACGGTCAGGGGTCTTGGGTATCGGCTCGAGCCCGATCCGGCGAAAGTCCCCTTGGGCGCCTAGAGCGTTAGGCCGAAAGTGGGAACCGCTTTCGGCTATTCTCACGCTCTAAGTATCTGATTTAGAGCCTTTTCAATGCCTGAAATCGATTCCGATTTCAGGCTAAAGGCCCTAGCGTCGTCCACGGAAAAGCCCGCGCGGGGGAGGATCCGCGCGGGCGAAGTCAGTGGGTTGCGAGAAGGGGTGTGGGGCTTACTTCGCCGCGTAGGGCAGAGAGGAGTGGTGGGCGACGATGCGGATCGCGCCATCATCGGTCTTCTTGAAGGTCCAAGTCTTGTCGACCATCGTCACCTTGCCGTTCTTGTCGGTCATGATGACATTGCCGGTGGTGCTGGCCACATCACCGTGGATCTGGACGGCGGCGTTCTTGATCTCGACCGAACGCCAACCCTGCAGGGCGAAGCCCTTGTCATTGGGGTAGTTCGGATCACCACCGACGAAATAAGCCAGCGCGCCCTCCTTGGTGGTGCGGAAGGTCTGCGGCGCGGTGGTCAGGGTCGGCTTGAACAGCACCGGACCCAGATTATAGCCGTAGGCCTTGTCCAGAACGGTGTTGGCCAGGGCCTTGGCCTTGGCGTGGCCGCCGGCCTCATGTTCGCGGGCGATGGCCACCAGGGCCTCACCCCAGGCCTTCTGGGCGGCCAGCACTTCGGCCTCGGTCATCGCGCCAGAATAGGTGTTGCTCGCCCAGGCGGCCGGAGCGGTCGCGACCGCCGCAAGAAGCGCGCTAGCGGCGATGAGAGAGCGGGGGGTCATGTCTTTCTCCTGATCTGCTTGGCGCCGAGCGCCGTGTGATCAGGTCTAGATCCCTCCAGTGAACCTCAACTGTCGCGAGGATGAACGGCGGATTACAGGGTCTTCGTCACCTCGAGGCCGTAACGGAAAAGGCCGCGCAGCACGTGGCGGCGCGGCCTGAAGATCACCTCTGGGGGTTGCCCGATCCGTCTTGCTACGGCTTCCAGCTGTCAACGGCGCCGACCAAGCCGGCGACCTCGACCGGGGCCAGACCCACCGTCACGCCATCGCCTTGATCGTCTTTGAAGCGGAGCCTCCAGGGCGTCCGATCGCCAGGCCGGTACGCGGCGGCGATATCGCGGATGACCCGCTCCGGAGCCTCGAACTCAACCGTCATATGCTGGCTGCAGGTGATGGCCGAATCCACGCACTCCTCCGTCCAGCGACGCACCGCAGACGGGCTGATTTTCAACAACCCATCGCTCGTACGGATGTGCACCGTGGTTACGTCGCGACGGGCGCCGAAGTAGGTGAAGTCGTAGCTGACGCGCCAGGTCACGCCATCGCCGCCTCGCGACTTCGTGGCCTTGATGAAGCCGTCGTTGACCGCCACGCCGTTCGTGACCCCGCCCTTGCGGTGAACCGGCTTGGTGCTGAACAGCACGTAGTCCTCCAGCGGATCATCGCGGACGTCGATGCGCTGAGCGATCTGGTCGGGCGTCATCTTCACCAGGGCGGAGGCGACGGGCTTGTCGCCCACACTGGCGTGGGCGGCGCCGGCGGCCAGCAGCAGAGCCAGGCCCGCCGAGCCAATCGAGATTTTGGGCGCGATCATGTGAGAGGTGCTTTCGATTAGAATTGCAGGTTGATCCAGACCGCCGCCGCATGCGTCACAGCGTCGGGACCCGTTCGATAGGCGCGCTGGTGCAGGTATCCTGGCTCCAGCGTCACGGTCTTGGAGATGGGCACGGAGACACCGGCGAAGTTCCGCCAAAGGTGCAGGCCGTCGCGCTGCCCCCAACCCGTCTGGTTGAGCCCGATGAAGGCTTCGGTCCAGGCCACCCCGCGAACGCGGTCCTTAAGCGGCGCCGTCAGACGGACCTGCTGGCGAATCCGCCAGCCTGCGCCATCCCGTCCCTCCACCCAGCGCTGCTCCAGCCGTGTCCGGCCCGTGAGCGTCGCCCCCTTCCCGTCCCCAGCGACGCGGAAGGACAGTTGCTGCCATCCCCGATGCTCGTCGGTCGTCGGACGTCCTTCGGGCGTGGAGCGAATATAGGCATAGCCGAGCGAGGCGGTCGTGGCGCTGTCCAGCCGCCAACCGACCGATGGACGGATGATCGCCTGGCCCAGGCGACTGGCGTCGTTGGTGAAGCGCGCCTGGGTGTCTAGCGCCAGGACCGTCTTGTCGCCGAGCGTTCGCGACGCGTTGACGATCGACCATAGCTGACCGTCCTCTTCGGCCGCACGCGCGGTTCCTGCGCTGGCGAGCGCGAAGCCCGCCAACGTCAGGCCAAGGGCGGCGCGACCGCCGCGTCCTTGGATTAGAAGCGCCATGTCACACCCGCGCTGGCCACCCACGGATCGAGCTTGTGCTTGGTCTCCAGCACCACGCGATCACCGGCGCGAAACTGCGCCGTGGTGTCGACGTAGTACCGCTTCAGGTCGACGCTGAGGCCGAGAGCCTTGCCGGGCAGCGGAATATCGACGCCCGCCTGCAACGCCACACCCAGTTCGCTGGAAAGGCCAACCTTGGTCGCCCCCAGCGCGCGGGCGCTGGCGCCGACACTTTCACCAAACACCATGAAGTAGGCCGGACCCGCTCCGACGTAGGGCTTCACGCCCCCCGCCAGCGGCATGTGATACTTCAACGTCACCGTGGCCGGGATGACCTCGGCGTTGTCGACAAGCGCTGCGCCATTCAGAGGCCCCGCGCCTCGAACATCGTGTTGCGTGACACAGCAGATCGTCTCGACCGAAACCCGCGGGGAAAAGAAATATTCCGCCGCCACGGTCGGGACCCACGCGTCCTTGGCTCGGGTGTCAGAACCCGCCGGCAAGCGCAGTTGGTCGACGTTCACCTTGGTGATCGCGCCGTCGACGGCGACCCGCGTCGCCAGAGCCTTGATCTGGAACTTGCCGCTCTCCGCCGCGCTCGCGCTTCCGGCGGCGGCCATGGCCAAGATCGACGTGGCGACCGCGACGAATGTCCCTTGTTTGCTCATGAATTCCTGTCCTTCGGGATCGGGCATGCGCCCACAGGACAAGAGCTAGAGACGCGCCGTGAACCGAGGCTGTCTGCAGGATGAACGGTTGATTACAGCTCCCCAGACGCGCCCGGCGCCTAGGCGATCACGCCTCCCTATCGCGCAGGCCGCTGGCGATACGCTGGGTGAAGTTGACCTGTCCCGGATCAGATGATCGTCATGCCACCGTCGACGACGATGATCTGACCGGTGATGTGAGCGCCCGCGTCGGACGCCAACAGCAAGGCAGGCCCCATCAGGTCGGTGTCGCCACCCAGCTTGCCCAGAGGCGTCTGCCGCAACATGTCGTCGCCGTGCTGGCCAAGGGTCGTCATGGTCATCTTCGAGGGGAAGTATCCCGGCGCGACCGCATTCACGCGGATGTTCTTTGGGCCCCACTCGGCCGCCAGAGCCCGGGTCATGTTGATCACCGCGCCCTTGGCGGTGTTGTAGGCGATCGTGCCCAACTGGCTATGGTGGTGCCCCTGAAGGCCTTCGATCGAGGCGACGTTCACCACCGCGCCCTTCCCCTGTTTCAGGAAAGCTTCCCGCGCGACGGCCTGGGTCAGCAGGAACAGGCCGGTCACGTTGAGGTCCATGACCTTGCTCCAGCCCTCCAGGGGATAGTCCTCGGCCGGCGCGCCCCAGGCGGCGCCAGCGTTATTGACCAGAATATCGATCCGGCCGAAAGGCTCGAGCACGCGCGCGGTGAGGTCTTGCGCCGAGCCCGACTGACTGAGGTCAGCGACAAGGCCCACGGCGGTGCGCCCCTCGGCGGTCAGGGCCGCGACGGCGGCGTCCAGTTCGCCCTGCTTTCGGGCGACCAGCGCCACCGCTGCGCCATACTCCGCCAACGCCCGGGCGATCTGCAGACCAAGACCCCGCGAGCCCCCCGTCACGATCGCCACCCGGCCCGTCAGGTCAAAGAGCTTGTGCAAGGGCGATGACATCTTGGTCTCCAAAGAAAGGACGGGCGCGCGCCATGTTCGCGGACCGCCCTCAGGCCGAGGCCGGGGCGGTCGCATTGGCGAAAAGTCTGGCATGCGCAAATGGCCTGCGAAAGCACGCCCCGACGTCAGGCGCGCGCCCTACCTTCGCGCCCGACCTTCCTTAGGCTTCGGCGCGACCGTAGCCGACGACCTTGACGATCTCCCGGGCGTCGTAGGCGTCGCTCTCGCGCGGCGTCGGTCCCTTGCCGAACACCACCTCGATCGAGCGCGCATAGGCCGGCCCTGGGCCGAGGTTGAAGCTCGTGCCCAAGCCAACGCCGATCCCGCTGTGTCGACCAAAGCTCGCCGATCCGCCACCGACGGACAGGCGCGGTCCCGTTCCGCCGCCAGTCATGGTCGTCGAGCGGTCAGCGATGCGGAACCAGTCGTAGCCATCCCGCAGCGCCAGCTCGGCGGCGCGAAGCAGCGCATAGTCCGCCACCTGAGCTTCCGGCGCGCCGGCGCCGCCTTGGAAGGTCACGCGATAGCGGCCGGTCTCGAGCCGGTACTCGGAATAGCCGACCGCAGTCTGCGCCCCGACCGCGGCCCGATAGACGGTTGGCGTAGTGGCGCAGCCGGTAAGCAACAGCGCGGCCAGGCCGGCGGCGATCAGGGGTCTGGCGGTCTTCATGGCGGAATACCTCTTACGCCTGCTCAACGGACGCCGGTCGCGGCTGTTCCGGGACCGGCAAGCCCAGCGCCTCCAGCATGCTGACAAAGTCGGACGGAAGCGGGGCCAGGATCTTTCTCTCGCCCCCCAGCGGATGCGGGAACGCCAGACTCGCAGCGTGCAGCATCAGGCGCGGCGCGGGCGCTCCGCCCAGCATCAGCGCCCCGCCGTAGCGGCTGTCGCCGGCCAGCGGTCGGCCGATGGAGGCCATATGGACGCGCAGTTGGTGCATGCGGCCGGTGTCCGGCGACAACTCGACCAGGGCCGCGAGACCATTGTGCGCCAGGGTCCGATAGCGACTGCGCGCCGTCTCCGCATCCGGATGATCGGGCTCACAGACCCGCATATAGGCCTCGCGCCCGATAGACTCGCGACGCAGCGGGCTGTCGATCATGCCGCCCTTGGGCTCGGGCGCGCCGGCGACGATGGCCAGGTAGCTCTTGCGGAACCGCTTGGCCTCCAGCGCCTTGCCCAGCATCGCGGCCGCCGGCTTGGTCTTGGCGGTCAGGATCACGCCCGAGGTGTCGCGGTCCAGGCGATGCACCAGCTTGGGCCGAGGCCGGTTAGGCCGCGCGAACGCCCAGAGCAGGTCATCAAGGGTATGGGCCTTGATCCTTCCGCCCTGACTGGACAGACCCGTCGGCTTGTTCAGCACGATGATCGTCTCGTCCTCGTACAGCACCCAAGATTGAGCCGCCGCGATCTCGTCGGGCGTCAGGGCGATGGGGATTTCGGAGGCCTTGGGCTTGGCCTGGGCGGGAGGACGGCGCGGCGGCTTGTTCATCTCCAGTCCCCTAGCATGTCCAAAATCCGATTTCCCCGGCGAATGCCGGGGTCCAGATCGCCCCCTCTGACGCTTCTGGATCTGTCAGAGCACCGCGTCGAGAACGACCAAACCACTCCGGATGGATCTGGGCCCCGGTATTCGCCGGGGAGGTCGGTGAAGGCGCGGTCTACTTCCCGTCCTTACGCACCTTGCCCCAGGCTTCCAAGCGCTCACGCACCTTTGCCTCGGCGCCGACGGGCTTGGGCTCATAAAAGCGTCGACGCTCCATGCCGTCCGGGAAGTAGTTCTGGCCCGACACGCCGCCCTCGACATCGTGGTCGTAGGCGTAGCCGTCGCCATAGCCCAGCGACTTCATCAGCTTGGTCGGGGCGTTGAGGATGTGCGACGGCGGCGTCAGGCTGCCGGTCTCCTTGGCCGCGCGGCGGGCGGCCTTGTAGGCCATGTAGACCGCGTTCGACTTGGGCGCGCTGGCCATGTGGACGACGGCCTGGGCCAAGGCCAGTTCGCCCTCGGGCGATCCCAGGAAGTCGTAGGCGTCCTTGGCCGCCGTGGTCAGCAGCAGGCTCAGCGGATCAGCCGCGCCAATGTCCTCGGAGGCCATCCGCACCAGGCGACGGGCGATGAACAGCGGGTCTTCGCCGCCCTCCAGCATCCGCGCCAGCCAGTAGAGCGCCGCATCCGGATCGCTGCCGCGCACCGACTTATGCAAGGCCGAGATCAGATTGTAATGCTCTTCGCGGTCCTTGTCGTAAGCCGGGCGGCGCTTTTGCAGGAACTGGCTCAGCTGGGTCGGATTCAGCGGCGTGTCGGTCCCGATCGAGAACAGGGTCTCGGCCAGGGTCAGCAGATAGCGGCCGTCGCCGTCGGCCATGGCCACCAGAGCCGAGCGGGCCTCGGCGTCGATCGGCAGCGGGCGGTTCTCGGCGGCCTCGCCGCGTTGCAGCAGAAGCTCCAGCGACTCCTCGGTCAGGCGCTTGAGCACGAACACCTGGCAGCGCGACAGCAACGCGCCGTTCAGCTCGAACGAAGGGTTCTCGGTCGTGGCCCCGACCAGGGTGACGATCCCCTCCTCCACGAACGGCAGGAAGCCGTCCTGCTGGGCGCGGTTGAAGCGGTGGATCTCGTCGACGAACAGCAAGGTGCTCTGTCCCGCCATCCGGCGCGCGCGCGCTTGCTCAAAGGCCTTTTTCAGGTCGGCGACGCCCGAGAACACCGCCGAGATCTGCATGAACTCATAGCCGCCGGCCTTGGCCAGCAGGCGGGCGATCGTGGTCTTGCCGGTGCCTGGCGGTCCCCACAGGATCATCGAGGCCAGACGGCGGGCGGCGGCCATGCGGCCGATCGGCCCCTCAGGTCCCAGAAGATGCTGCTGCCCCACCACCTCGTCGAGGCTCTGCGGCCGCAGCCGGTCGGCCAGAGGGGATGGCGCATGGGGAGTCAGGCCGGCGGCCTGAAAGAGATCGGACATTCGACCCTTCTAGAGCGTGGCAGACGAAAGTGTGAGCGGTTTCGCCGCCCGCCACGCTCCAAGAAAGGGGGCCGTTCATCAATAGAGGAACGGCAAGCCGCCGGGGCGGCTACAAACCTAGAACTGCGCCTGGATCAACTGGCCGCCACGCTCGATGGTGACGCTCCAGCGGCCAGACCGACCGGCGATGGCCGAGGCGAGGTCAGCCACCGTGTTGATCTGGCGACCATTGACGCTGCGCACGAAGTCGCCAGGACGCATCCAGTTGCCCGCATAGCCGGGTCCGATCTTGGTCACCAGCGCGCCGCGCCCGGCGAACGGATCCACGCCCAGGTCCTGCGCGACGGCCGGCGACAGGTTCATCACCGTCGCGCCGTTGAACGGGTTGTTGCCGCTCAGCGTGCGCTCGTCGCGGGCCGGAGTCTCCGGTGCGGCGTCGGCGCGAACCGTGATGGTCAGTTCGCGGTCGCCGCGACGGATCTGCATCGGCACGCGGTCGCCGACCTTGTGGGTTCCGATCGCAAAGGCGCCGCCGCCTTCGTCGTTCACCGGCTGGCCGTCGATCGACAGGATCACGTCGCCTTCCTTCAGGCCCGCGCGCTCGGCCGACGAGCCCGGATAGACCTGGGCCACCAGCACGCCGCGCGGGGCGGTCATGCCCAGGCTCTTGGCGATTTCGCCGGTGACGGCCTGGCCCTTCACGCCCAACCAGGGGCGCACGATGCTGTGCCCGCCGCCCAGCGCGGCGTTGACCACCTGGCGCACCACGCGGGATGGGATAGCGAAGCCGACGCCCGACGATGAACCCGAGCGCGAGATGATGAAGGTGTTGATGCCGACCAGATCACCGTCCATGTCGACCAGCGGACCGCCGGAGTTGCCCGGATTGATCGCCGCATCAGTCTGGATGTAGCTGCCGAAGTCCGCCGCGCCGACATCGGTCCGCGCCAGGGCCGAGACGATGCCGTTGGTGACGGTCTGACCCACGCCGAACGGATTGCCCATGGCCAGCACCAGATCACCGACCTCCAGCTGCTCCTGGTCGTCGATGGCCATGACCGGCAGCTTCTCGCCCTTGGTGTCGATCTTCAGCACCGCGAGGTCCGCGCGCGGGTCATCCAGCAGAACCACGGCCGGGAACTCCCGACGGTCGGCCAACTGGATGGTGATGTCGCTCATCCCGTTGATGTTGTGGTGATTGGTGATGATCACGCCGTCGGCGCGGACGATCGCGCCCGAGCCGAGCGAGCTCTGCACCTGCGAGCCGCCCTGCCCGCCGCCCATGAAGAAGTCCCAGAACGGATCGACGCGCCGCTGGACCAGACGACGGCTGGCCACATTGACCACAGCCGGCGCGGCCTTCTTCACCACCGGCGAGAACGACTGCTTCATCGAGGCCGCGTCGGCCGGAACCCGGCGCGTGGGCTGAGGCATGTCCGGGATCGACTGGGCGTTCGACGGGCCGGCCGGGTTCGAGCAGGCGGTCAGCAGGACGAAGACGGGCAGCAGGGCGCGAAGCTTGCGCATGTTGGTCACGAAGGACTCCTAGCGGTTCGCCGAAAACTCAGCCCAGCTTTCGGGCGAGTCTAAGGCGACGAAAGGTCGAGGTTTGGCCATGACCAAAACCGTCAGGCCGGCTGGAGTTCCGGCGCTGGGGCGGGCTTGGCCTTGGCATAAGCTAGGAGGGTAGCCGCCAGCATCAAGACCGCCGCGATCAGGATCGGCAGGCCCGGCAGGTGCAGCGTCGCGTCATGACGGACCGCGAAGGCGAACGGGATCAAGAACAGCGGCGGACCGATAATCGAGGCGATGCCCATCATCGCCGCATTGGCGCCTTGCAGTTGGCCCTGCTCGTTCGGACCGACCCGGCGTGTCATCAGCCCCTGGAGGCCGGGCTGGATCAAACCGGAGAAGGCGAAGATCGGCAGACCGGCCAGGTACAGCAAGCTCGTCGGCGCCAAGGCGTAGATCGAAAAGCCCAGGAAGCCTGCAAACAGCCCGATCAGCAGCACGCCGCGCTCACCCAACCGCTTCACCGCAGGGCCGACAACGAAGGCCTGGATCAGGATGCTGGCGATCCCGCTGGCCATCAACGTCATGCCGATCGTCTGCGGGCTCCAGCCATAGCGGAAGCCCATGTACAGCACGAAGACGCTAGGCAGCACATTGTGCGCCAACTGGAACAGGAAGCCCACGCCCGCCAGGCCCGTCAGCCCCGGATGGTGACGCAGCAGCTGCAGCGAGCCGATCGGATTGGCCTTCTTCCAGTCGAAGCGCGGCTGGCGACGCTCGGGCGGCAGCGACTCCGGCAGTACGAAGAAGCCGTACAGCCAGTTGGTCAGGGCCAGGGCCGCGCAGACCAGGAAAGGCGCGCGGTGGTCGAACTCCCAGAGCCACCCGCCCAGCGCCGGCCCGAAGGTGAAGCCGATCCCGAACGCCGCGCCCATCAGACCAAAGCCCTTGGCCCGATTCTCCGGCGTGGTGACATCGGCCACATAGGCGCTGGCGGTCGAGAAACTGGCCGCCGTCATTCCGTTGAAGATCCGGCCGATGAACAGCCACCAGAGGTTCGGCGCAAAGGCCATAAACAGGAAGTCGACGCCCAGGCCAAAGATCGAGGTCAGGATGACCGGCCGTCGGCCGAAGCGGTCGGACAGCAAGCCCAGGATCGGCGAGCAGATGAACTGCATAACGCCCCAGGTGGTGGCGAACAGCACGTTCCAGTCGGCCGCCGCGGCCGTGTCGCCGCCGCCGAACGCCTTCACCAGGTTCGGCAGGACCGGGATCATCACGCCCAGGGACAGAACGTCTAGGATGGCGGTGACGAAAATGAAGCCCAGGGCGGCCTGACGCCGTCCGCCCGTAATCGTGGTGTTCATGATCGCCCCTCGTCGCCCGCCCCTAGGTGGACGCTGTTGGCCCGGGCCGCAAGCCCAGCCAGAAGGTTGCGCCACCATTCGCCATGTCGCGCCAGAAAGACGGCGTTGGGAAAGCTGTGACGCGCCACGTGCGCCGCAGGCACGCTGTCCCAGCCGCGATGCTCGACGGTCACCCGGGTCTGCTCACCGACCAGCTCGAAGCGGACCTCGACCTCGGTGTTCATGTCCGGGGTGAAGGCGGCCTGACGCCAGCCGAACACCAGCCGCGCGCCGCGCTCCCAGACGCTGACGACGCCGACCTCGAACACCTTGCCGCTCGGCAGGCGCTCTACGAGCCGACCATCCTCGAAGGCCATCACGCCCGGCGAGCGCGGCGTAAAGGCGAACAGGCCGTTGGGCCGCCACCAGACGGCGATGTCATCGACAAAGGCGTCGAACACCACCTCGGGCGGCGCGGCGATCCGCAAGGCCACCACGATCCGCGAGCTCATGAGCGCTTGGCCTCCACATGCGCCTTGAGCGCCGAAAGCTGATCCACCCAGTGATCCTCGGCGGCGTCCAGCCAGGCCTTCAGCTCAGCCATCGGCCCCGGCCGCAGACGATACACCCGCACCCGCGCGTCGAACTCCGGATGGCTCTCTTCAACAAGGCCCGACTGACGCAGAGCGCGCAGGTGTCGGCTCATGGCCGGAGCGGTCAGGCCCAGGCTTTCGGCCAGCTCGCCGGCCCGGCGCGGCCGCTCGCGCAGCAGATCGACAGCGCGCCGACGATGCGGGTCGGCCAGGGCCGCCAGAGTGCGATCCAGGGCCTCGCTCACCCCTTGGCGACCGTGATCTTGAGGCCGCTACGCTTTTCCATTTCCTCGACGGAGACTGTCTCCACATCGGCCGAGACCGTCCAGAGATGACCTTCCAGGTCGCGGCAACGATAGGTGCGGGAGCCGTAGAACTGGGTCGCCGGCGGCTCGACAATATCAGCCCCGGCGGCGGCGGCCGTCTGACAATGGGCGTCGACGTCGCCTTCGATATAGATGTGGATCGTCTGGGTGGTCTTGCCGCCGATCGAGGCGGGGCTGGCGTGGGCAAGACTCCACTCGCCGCCAATCATCACGCGGGAGGCGCCATGGCTCATCTCCGCATGGGCGACGCTGGCGTCCTCGCCCTCGATCAGGAAGACCAGCTCGAAGCCAAAGGCCGCTTCCAGCCAGGCCAGGGCCGCCTTGGGATCACGATAGGTGACGGCCGAAATCAGGCCCGCGGGATTGGACATGCGCCATTCCTTTTCCAAAGATGGAATATTTAACGCATATCGAAACTAGTTTCGCAACCCCACCGGATCGTCAGCGGTAATCCTCCAGGATCATCGCTGCGCCCTTCTCGGCGATCATGACAGTCGGCGCGTTGGTGTTGCCCGAGGTGATGCTCGGCATCGCCGAGGCGTCGATGACACGCAGACCCTCGACGCCACGCACCCGCAGCCGCGCGTCCAGCACCGCCAGGGGATCACCATCCGCGCCCATGGCCGCCGTACCGACCGGATGGAAGATCGTCGTCGCCAGCGCCTTCGCCGCGGCCAGCAGCGCCGCGTCGCCGTCCACCTCCGGACCGGGTCGGAACGCCTCCGGCGCATAGGCCGCCAAGGCCGACTGCCCCATGATCCGCCGCGCCCACTTCAGGGACGCGACCGCCACGCGACGGTCCTCCTCGGTGGCTAAGTAGTTGGGATTGATCCTTGGCGAGTGCTCCAGGCCCGGCCCGAAGAGGGAGACCCTGCCCCGGCTGCTTGGACGCAGGTTGCAGACACTGGCGGTCACCGCCCCGAACGGGTGCAGCCCCTCCCCCCAGCGGTCCAGGCTGAGCGGTTGGAAATGGAACTCCAAATTGGCGCTCTCGTACTCAGGTCCCGAGCAGCAGAACATCCCCAACTGCGACGGCGCCATGGTCAGCGGACCCGAGCGTCGCAGCAGATAGTCCACCCCCATGCCTGCCCGGCGGAAGAGGTTGGCGTAGTCGGTGTTCAGCGTCCTCACGCCGCTGACCTTGAACACCGGTCGGATCTGCAAATGGTCCTGCAGATTGGCCCCGACGCCTGGCAGATCGTGAACCATCGCCACACCGGCGCGCGTCAGGGTCTCGCCGCGCCCGATCCCCGAGCGCTGCAGGATCACGGGCGAACCGATCGCGCCGGCCGCCAGGATCAACTCACCCGACACGCTGGCGGTCACCGCCGCTCCACCCCGACGCCCGCGCAGGCCCTGCACCCGTTTGCCGTCGATAATGAGCCGCTCGACCTCAACGCCCTTCACCAGCCGCAGGTTGGGACGCGACAGGACAGGCTTCAGAAAGGCCGTGGCTGTGCTCCAGCGGCGCCCGGCGCGCTGGTTGACCTGGAAGTATGACGAGCCCGCGTTGTCGCCGTCGTTGAAGTCGTCGACCTGGGCGATACCGGCCTGCTCACCTGCGCGACGGATGGCGTCCAGCACATCCCAGCGCACGCGCGGGTGCTCGACGCGGTACTCGCCGCCGGCCCGATGATGCTCGCCGCGCGGGTCGATGTGGTCTTCGTGCTTCAGGAAGTAAGGCAGCACGTCCGACCAGCCCCACCCGACCAAGCCGCGCTGTCGCCAGCCGTCATAGTCCCGAGCCTGGCCGCGCATATAGATCATGGCGTTGATCGCCGATGAGCCTCCGATCACCTTGCCGCGCGGATAGGCCAGAACCCGTCCGTCCAGCCCCGCCTGCGGCGTGGTCTCCAGCATCCAGTCGGCGCGGGGATTGCCGATCGCGAACAGGTAGCCGACCGGCACGTGAAACCAGATCCAGTTGTCGTCGCCCCCCGCCTCCAGCAGCAGCACCCGCCGCCGGGGATCAGCCGACAGGCGATTGGCCAGCAGGCACCCCGCAGAGCCGGCGCCGACCACGATGTAGTCGTAGTCACCGAGATGAATCGCTTCGTCGCCCACGCTTGACCGTCCTCCCGGGGCGAGACTGCCGTCCGCGGGGCCGCCTGGAAAGCGACTTGCGGTCCGCCCCTATCGAAGCGCCTCGCGCACGACCTTCAGCGAGCCGTCGGTCTTCTCAGGACGAACCCCCGTCACCTTGGCCAGCAGCGCATAGACATCCACATTGTCGAACACCGGCAGAGCGACACCCGACTTGAACGAGGGGCCGTGGGCGACGAACACCGCCTGCATGGTCGGGTCATAGGGATCGAAGCCATGCGCCCCACCGTCCTTACCGTCCCATTCGCTCGGCTTCTGCTTCGCCGCCTCGGTGGTCGTGTACCAGCCGGTTTCCGACAGACAGACAATCGCGGGAACCCGCAGGTTTCGACCGTAATGGAAGCGGGCCGGGATCCGGTTCTTTTTCCAGCAGGTCATGTGCGGCAAAGGCTTGGATAGGACCGCCGCCTCGACCGCCTTTCGCTCACCGGGCTTGGGCGAGAACGCGGTGACCGCGCCGGTGGTGACCAGCTGGATCTTCGAGACGTCGACAAGGTCGTCCAGCACCACGCGATTGGCGGCCGGTAGCGGCGCCATGCCATGGTCGGCGACGATGACGATATCGGTGCTCTCAAAGCGCCCCCGCGCTTTCAGCCCCGCGACCAGCCGCCCCAGCGCGGCGTCCACCGAGGCGGCGGCCGCGCGCACCTCGGGAGACTCCGGGCTATAGTGGTGACCCTGGGTGTCGACGATGTCGAAATAGAGGGTCGAGAAGGCGATCGGCGGACCATCAGCGCTGTCCAGCCAGGCCAGCACCTGATCGACTCGCGCCTCACCGGACATGGTCTGGTCGAACTTGACCCAGCGCGAGGGCCGCACCCCGTCGATCTCGACCTCGGAGCCCGGCCAGAACATCGCGGCGGCGCGTTTGCCCTGCTGCTCTACCGAGACCCAGAACGGCTTGGCCTGGCTCCACCACGCCGGATCCAGGCTCCGCATGGTGAATTTCTCGGACGAAACGCTGGGGTCGACCATGGTGTTGGCCACGATGCCGTGGCGGTCTGGGCGCTTGCCGGTGATCAGCGTGTAGTGATTGGGAAAGGTCACCGACGGGAACGAGGGTCGCATGGCCGCCCGGGCGCCATTCTCGGCCAGGGCCTTCATCACCGGGGTGTCGCCACGATCCAGATAGTCGGCGCGGAAGCCATCGATCGACACCAGGATGGTCAGGTGCGGCGCCTTTTCCCGCGCCGCCGCCCCGTCGGCGGCGATCATCAGACCCAAGGCCAGAACCAGGGACAGCAGGCGGCGCATGATCATCTTCGGGCTCGAATTGAAACGGCGGTTCCAGCGGTCATCCATGGCCCAGATTGCAGGCGTATGACGATCGGCGGTCTCCGAGCCATGACACCCTCTTAACTTGGCGTGGGCGGGCACGCTCGCCATAGTCTTCGTGTCGAGCCGACTCAGGTCGGCGTCCGGAACCGCTCCATGTCGATCGCCCTGGAGGCCGTTGGCCTCACCAAGACGTATGGGGCGGTGCGCGCCCTCGACGACTTCTCCATCGCCATCCCCGCCGGCGGCGTGTTCGGGATCCTGGGTCCCAACGGCGCCGGCAAGAGCACGTTGTTCCGAATCGCGCTGGGCCTGGTGCGTCCCACCAGCGGTTCGGCGCGGCTCTTCGGCGCCGCGCCCGGCGACATCACCGCCCTGCGCAAGGTCGGGGCCATGATCGAGACCCCGCGCTATCCGCCGTACCTCACGGCGCGCGACACCCTGAAGATGCTGGCCCTGGAAAGCGGCAAGGCCGACGCCGACATCGGCGGCTGGCTGGAACGGGTCAGCCTGACCCACGCCGCCGACCGCGCCACCAGCGGCTTCTCGGTCGGCATGAAGCAGCGCTTGGGCCTGGCCGCCGCATTCCTGACCAAGCCGGAACTGGTGATCCTGGACGAGCCGACCAGCGGCATGGACCCGGCCGGTATCCAGGAGATTCGCGCCCTGATCATCGATCTGGCCAAGATCGAGGGCGTCACCGTCATCCTGGCCAGCCACCAGCTGGACGAGGTCAAGCGCGTCTGCGACCGCGTCGCCATCCTGTCGCGCGGCAAGGTCGTCGCCGAGGGCGGCGTGGCTGAACTCACCGCCGGCGAGGCCCGACTGCGCCTGACCCTGGCCTCTCCCCTCACCCCGGCGCTGGCGGTGCTGGGAGATCGCGGCGAGGCCGATGGGCCGGACGCCGTCCTGGCCGACATCCCCCGCGCCGAGGCTCCGGCCGTCATCCGCGCTCTGGTGGAGGCCGGCGCCGACATCGTCGAAGCCCGCTGGCGCGAGGTCGACCTCGAGGGGGTCTATCTGAAGTCCCTGGGCCAGACGCCGACGGCCGCCACCGCCGAAGGAGCCGCCTGATGCTCGCCGACGCCATCGCCGCCGAACGCTTCCGCCTGCTGCGCGACCGCGCGGCTGTCTTTTGGGGTTTCTGCTTCGCGCCGCTGGTGGGCTTTGCGCTCAGCATCGGCGGAGACCTGTTCCTGCGCTTCGTGATCAAGAAGCCCATACCCGGCCTGACTGTCGGCCTGATCGACCAGATGCTGAAGGCGCTGTCGAACGGCGCCTCGACCTTCGCGGCGCTGTTCCTGATGATCGGCGCGGCGGCCATCCTGGCCGGCGACTATCGCTGGGAGACCTGGCGGCTGCTGACCCCGCGCAACACGCGCCAGAACCTGTTGCTGGCCAAGCTGATCGTGGTCGGCGAGGCGGTGTTCTGGAGTCTATTGCTGACCGCCGTGCTGTCGGCGCTCGCGGCCGTGATCGGCGCGGGCATCGCCGACAAGGCCCTGACCCTCTCGATGTTCGGCCGCAATCTGTTCGACGTGATCGGCGTGCTGGCCATCACCTGGCTGGAGGCCATGACCCTGGCGGCGCTGGCGGCCTGTGTCGGCGTGCTGTCGCGCTCGACCATGGGCGTGGTCATCGCCTGCCTCGGCTTCCGGTTCGTGCAGACGATCCTGGCCGGCGCCCTGCGCGCGATGGAGCAGAACGAGGCCCCCAGCTGGAAGCTCCTGGCCCTGCCCGTCTTCGACGCCGACCTGCTGCGCGCGGCGCTGCTGGACCCGGCTCAACTGGGCGCGGCGAGCGGTTCGGCGGGCGTTGCTCTGGCGGTGTTGCTAGTCTGGGTCGCGGCCCTGACGGCCGGGGCGGTGTGGCTGTTCCGGCAGCAAGACCTGACGAAGGAGTAGACGCGCCGGGGCTCGGTCCAAGCGGACCAAGCCAAGTCTGTTTGGGGTGGACTGTGGATCAAATGCTCCCCCCAGCGGGGGAGGTGTCGGCGAAACCGACGGAAGGGGGAAGGAGGCTCAGCAGGACTTCCCCCTCCGGCCTTCGGCCTCCTCCCCCTCTGGGGGGAGGATTTTCCGAACGTACGCAACGGGTCGCGAACTGTCTCTCGCCTCCCTCCAGAAATCCGACCTCCCCCGCGACACGTCAGCGCGGAGAGGCCAGGCTTGCTCAGCGCCCAAACGAAAAAGGCCCCGGATCGCTCCGGGGCCTTCTTGCTCAGCTTGCGCTGAAATCTCTTAGTCTTCGGCGTCGTTGACGTAGACCGGACCCGAGTCCTTGCCCTTTTCCGAGACGTCGCGGTCGACGAACTCGATGACGGCCATCGGGGCGTTGTCGCCGTAGCGGAAGCCGGCCTTCAGGACGCGGATGTAGCCGCCCTGACGGTCCTTGTAGCGCGGGCCGAGGACCGCGAAGAGCTTGCCGACTTGTTCGACGTCGCGAACCGAGCTGATGGCCTGACGACGGGCGTGCAGGTCGCCGCGCTTGGCCAGGGTGACCAGCTTTTCGACGATCGGACGCAGTTCCTTGGCCTTGGGCAGGGTGGTGACGATCTGCTCGTGCTTGATCAAGCTGGCCGACATGTTGGCGAACATGGCGGTGCGGTGAGCCGAGGTGCGGCCGAGTTTACGGTGAGCCTTACCGTGACGCATTTTGTATCTCCTGGGCGATCAGCCCGAACGGCGCAAAAGCAGTGAGCGCCTGATTGTCACCAATCCTGGTCTTTCCCGACCGGGTCAGAGCGATGCGCCGGGGCCCTCCACCGCGTGTGCGGCTTCAAAAGGCCCAGGCCGCCCTCCGAAAAAGGCGACCCGGATTAAGCGCGTTAGGCTTGGAAGTCTTAGATCTGGTCTTCGAACTTCTTAGCCAGGTCTTCGATGTTCTCCGGCGGCCAGTTCGGCACGTCCATGCCGAGGTGCAGACCCATGCCGGCGAGCACTTCCTTAATTTCGTTCAGCGATTTGCGGCCGAAGTTCGGGGTGCGGAGCATCTCGGCTTCGGTCTTCTGGATCAGGTCGCCGATGTAGACGATGTTGTCGTTCTTCAGGCAGTTGGCCGAACGGACCGACAGCTCCAGCTCGTCGACCTTCTTCAGCAGGGCCGGGTTGAACGGCAGTTCCGGCTTGGACTCGTCGGCCGACTTGGCCTTCGGTTCCTCGAAGGTGATGAAGATCTGCAGTTGGTCCTGCAGGATCCGGGCGGCGTAGGCCACGGCGTCCACCGGAGTGACGGCGCCGTTGGTTTCGACTTCCAGGATCAGCTTGTCATAGTCCAGCGACTGGCCCTGACGGGTCGGCTCCACGCGGTAGGCGACGCGCTTGACCGGCGAGTACAGGGCGTCGACGGCGATGAGGCCGATCGGCGCGTCTTCCGGACGGTTGCGGTCGGCCGGGACGTAGCCCTTGCCGTTGTTGACCGTGAACTCCATGCGCACTGAAGCGCCGTCGTCCAGCGTGCAGAGCACGTGGTCGGGGTTCAGGATTTCGATGTCGGCCGGGGTTTCGATCTGACCAGCGGTCACCGGGCCGGGGCCCGTGGCGCGCAGGGTCATGCGCTTCGGACCTTCGGCGTGCATGCGCACGGCCAGTTGCTTGATGTTCAGAACGATGTCGACGACGTCTTCGCGGACGCCTTCGAGCGAGGAGAATTCGTGCACGACGCCGTCGATTTGGATCGCGGTGACGGCTGCGCCTTGCAGCGACGAGAGGAGAACGCGACGCAGAGCGTTGCCGAGCGTCACGCCGAAGCCGCGTTCCAGCGGTTCAGCGACGATACGGGCCTTGCGAGTCGCATCGGCGCCGGTTTCGATTTGCGGCTTCTCAGGACGGATCAGCTCGTTCCAGTTTCTTTCGATCACGTGGTCGGGTCCCTTGAACGCGGCTCGCCGGCCGCGGTTTACGCAGCCGGCGAAGGAAGATTGTGGTCTAAAAAGTACTAGACGCGACGACGCTTGGGCGGACGGCAGCCGTTGTGCGGAATCGGCGTGACGTCGCGGATGGTCGTGATGGTCATGCCCGCGGCTTGCAGCGCGCGCAGGGCCGATTCACGGCCCGAACCCGGACCCGAAACGTTGACTTCCAGCGTCTTCACACCGTGCTCGGCAGCCTTCTTGCCCGCGTCTTCGGCGGCCATCTGCGCGGCGTACGGGGTCGACTTGCGCGAACCCTTGAAGCCCATCATGCCGGCCGAGGACCACGAGATCGTGTTGCCCTGGGCGTCGGTGATGGTGATCATGGTGTTGTTGAACGAGGCGTTCACGTGCGCCACGCCCGAGGTGATGTTCTTGCGTTCGCGACGTTTAACGCGAGCCGGTTCCTTGGCCATCGGTCAGGCTACCTTACTTCTTCTTGCCGGCGATCGGCTTGGCCGGACCCTTGCGGGTGCGGGCGTTCGTGTGGGTGCGCTGACCGCGGACCGGCAGGCCCTTACGGTGACGCAGGCCGCGATAGCAGGCCAGGTCCATCAGACGCTTGATGTTCATCGAGTTCTCGCGACGCAGGTCGCCCTCGACGGTGTAGTCACGGTCGATCGTCTCGCGGATCTGCAGGACTTCCGCGTCGGTCAACTGATTGACGCGACGGGCTTCCTCGATGCCCACCTTGGTGATGATCTCACGAGCCGACTTTTGGCCGATGCCGTGAATGTACTGAAGCGCGATCAGAACGCGCTTGTTCGTCGGGATGTTGACGCCTGCGATACGGGCCACGTCTAATGTTCTCCTAGTCACGCACTAAAGACGCGAACGGCGCGCCCGGCCGGATCAGAGACCCAAACCGGCGCGCACGGATCGCGCCCTTTCGCGGAAGCGCCCCGTTATAGGGATCGTTTCGCTTCCGTCAACAACTGAATCCGGGAGACATCCCCCGAATTCGGGCTTTCTTAAGCGACGACGCTCGCGCGACCAAAGTCACGCTCTCCTTGAAGATGGAGTCCGTCTATCGCTGCGGGATAATCATCCTGCAGCGACGGGCTCCAGTGCGCTGTCGATCGACGCGGCGACCGCTTCGACGGTCCCCATGCCATCCAGTTCCGTCAACTTGCCCTGCCCTTCATAGTAGGGCAGCAGCGGCGCGGTCTGAGCATTGTACGCGGCCAGGCGAGTCACGAAGACTTCCGGATTGTCGTCGGGCCGTCCCTGCTCTTCGAACCGCTTCTTGATCCGCTCGATCAGGGCGGGCTCGTCTACCTTGAGTCGGAGAACGACGTCGATCTTCTGACCGCGCGCGGCGAGCATTTTATCCAGAGCCTCGGCCTGGGCGACCGTCCGCGGGAAACCATCGAAGATCGCGCCGCCGGCGGCTTCGGCTTCGGGCAGGCGGTCTTCGATCAGGGCGATGACAATCTCGTCGGTCACCAGCTCGCCACGGTCCAGCACGCCCTTGACACGCTGGCCCAGCTCAGAGCCCGAGGCGATGGCCGCGCGCAGCATGTCGCCGGTCGAGAGCTGGACCATGCCCCGCTCCGTGACCAGTCGCTTGGCCTGGGTCCCCTTCCCCGCCGCCGGCGGGCCGAACAGGATCAGATTCATAAAAGCCCCTTCGCGCGTCGCCGAGTCTGCGCCCGGCTGTCTCCCGGAGCAGACCTAGAGCCCCGGCAATAAAAACGGAAGCCGGTTTTGTGACAAACCGGCTTCCGACGCTTGTAATAAAATTGAAGCCCGCCTTAGCGGCCGCGTCCGCCGCGCAGCTTCGACTTCTTGATCAGGCCCTCGTACTGGTGGGCCAGCAGGTGCGACTGGATCTGCGCCACGGTGTCCATGGTCACCGTCACGACGATCAGGATCGAGGTGCCGCCCAGCGCGAACTGGGTGGAGTTCATCGCCATCATCACAAACTCCGGCGCGATACAGACCGCCGTGATGTAGGCCGCGCCGATCACCGTGAGGCGGGTCAGGACATAGTCCAGATACTCCGCGGTGCGCTTGCCCGGACGGATGCCCGGCAGGAAGCCGCCGTACTTGCGCAGGTTCTCGGCCGTCTCGTCGGGATTGAACACCACCGAGGTGTAGAAGAACGAGAAGAAGATGATCAGCAGCGCATAGAGCACCAGGAACGCCGGCTGCCCGTGCTGCAGTGCGCCGACCATAGCCGGCAACCACGAGGCCCAGCTGGGCAGGTTCGTGGTCTGAACGAACTGCAGGGCGGTCGTCGGCAGCAGCAGCAGCGACGAGGCGAAGATCGGCGGGATGACGCCCGCCGTGTTGATCTTCAGCGGCATAAACGAGCTTTCGCCGCCGATCATGCGATTGCCCTGCTGGCGCTTGGGATAGTGAACCAGAAGACGACGCTGCGAGCGTTCGATGAAGACGATCGCCAGGATGGCGGCGATGCCCCCGAACACCACCAGGAACAGCGGCATGTAATTGTTGTTCGACTGCGCCTGGGTCAGCATCTGCATCAGCGAAATCGGCAGGGTCGCGACGATACCCGCGAAGATGATCAGCGACACGCCGTTGCCGACGCCGCGGCTGGTGATCTGCTCACCCAGCCACATCAGGAACATCGTACCGCCCGTCAGCGCAACGATCGTCGAAACGATGAAGAAGGTGTGGCCGACGCCATCGGCCACCACGCCGGGCTGAGCCGCGATACCGATCGCGATCGAAGCCGATTGCACCACGGCCAGAATGACAGCCAGGTAGCGCGTGTACTGGTTCAGGGTCTTGCGACCGGCCTCCCCGCCTTCCTTCTTCAGCTTCTCCCACGGCGGATACACCGTGCCCATCAGCTGCACGATGATCGAGGCGCTGATATAGGGCATGACGTTCAGCGAGAAGATCGCCATCCGCTCGACAGCCCCGCCCGAGAACATGTCGAACATGCCCAGGAGGCCCTTGCTGTTCTGGCTGAACAGCGACGCGAAGGCGGCCGGATCAACGCCCGGGATCGGAACGTAGGTGCCAAGGCGGTAGACGATCAGGGCGATGATCGTGAACCAGATACGCTTGTGAAGTTCGGTCGCCTTCTGGAACGACGCGAAATTCATATTGGCTGCGAGTTGTTCGGCGGCCGAGGCCATTCAGATCCCCACGACTCAGGAGCACGATCGTCGAAAGCCAATATCGCTTCGGCGTCGATCACGCTCTGAAATAAGGTTTCCCGGATCACGCTGATCCCAGGAGAGCGCCACAAATAGGTGAGGCCCGCCGCGATGTCACGGCGAGCCTCGAAATTCTGTCATCCCGGTCGAAAACGCGGTCCCGACAGCGCCAGGCGCTCAACGGGATGACATATGCCTTTAGGCTTCGGCTTGCGCCTTGGCCTTCTTGGTCACGGTGACCGAACCACCGGCGGCCTCGACGGCCTTGATGGCGGCTTCGGTAGCCGAATAGACGGTCAGCTTCAGGGCGGTCTTGATTTCGCCCTTGGCCAGCAGCTTCACGCCGTCGAGTTCACGACGGATGACACCGGCGGCGATCAGAGCGGCGGCGTCCAGCTCGGCGCCCTTCTTGATCTTGCCGGCTTCGACGGCTTGTTCCAGGCGCCACAGGTTCACTTCAGCGAACTCCAGGCGGAAGGGGTTGTTGAAGCCGCGCTTCGGCATACGCATGTGCAGCGGCATTTGACCGCCTTCGAAGCCGTTGATGGCGACGCCCGAGCGCGCCTTCTGGCCCTTCACACCGCGACCGGCGGTCTTGCCCTTGCCCGAACCCGGGCCGCGGCCAACGCGCATGCGGCCCTTGGTCGAGCCTTCGCGGGGAGCCAGTTCGTTCAGCTTGGTCATATGTGCCTCTCCTTGGAGATCTGCGCCCAGCCAGGCGGCTGGACTCGGCTTTGAAAAACAGAGCGCGCTTAAAACCCCAAAACGCGAGAAAACTCAATGGGGCGAATGCGCGAATTCAAACGAAAACCACCCCGGATCGCTCCGGGGTGGCGTATTCGCATCGTGTAGAAGGACTACTCGACGATTTCCAGCAGGTGCTGGACCTTGCGGATCATGCCGCGGGTCGAGGGGTTGTCCTGCAGGGTCGAGACACGACCCACGCGGTTCAGACCCAGACCAACGAGCGTCGCGCGCTGGTCCTTTTCACGACGGATCGGGCTGCCGGTTTGGCGAACCGTAACGGTCTTAGCTTCAGCCATGACTTAGCCCTCGATGGCTTCCGGCGCCGAAGCGCCGTCGGCGCGGCGGCCGAGGATGTCGCCAACCTTCTTGCCGCGCTTGGCGGCGATCTGGCGGGGCGACGATTGCACCTTCAGGGCTTCGAACGTGGCGCGAACCATGTTGTACGGGTTCGAGGAACCCGTCGACTTGGCCACGACGTCCTGGACGCCCAGGGTTTCGAGAACCGCGCGCATCGGACCGCCGGCGATGACGCCGGTGCCGGGAGGCGCCGCGCGCATCATCACCTTGCCAGCGCCCCAACGGCCAGCGCCGTCGTGGTGCAGGGTGCGGGATTCGCGCAGCGGAACGCGGATCATCGTCTTCTTGGCTTCTTCGGTCGCCTTGCGGATGGCTTCCGGCACTTCACGCGCCTTGCCATGACCGAAGCCGACGCGGCCCTTTTGGTCGCCAACGACCATCAGAGCAGCGAAGCTGAAGCGACGACCACCCTTCACGGTGGCGGCGACGCGGTTGATGTGGACGAGCTTTTCGACGATGTCGCTGTCGACCCGCTCTTCGGGGGCGTTGCGGTCGCGACGGTCACGGCGTTGACCGCCCTCACCGCGCTGTTGTTCACCACGAGCCATTTTCGTTCCCTTAGAAGTTCAGGCCGGCTTCGCGCGCGGCGTCGGCCAGGGCTTTCACCCGGCCGTGGAAGATGTAGCTGCCACGGTCGAAAACGACGTCCTTGACGCCCTTTTCGATGGCGCGCTCGGCGACGAGCTTGCCCACAGCGGCGGCGGCATCCTTGTCCGCGCCCTTGCCTTCGGCTTCCAGAGTGGAGGCCGACGCCAGGGTCACGCCGCGTTCATCATCGATGACCTGGGCGTAGATGTTCTTCGACGAACGGAAGACCGACAGACGCGGACGACCGTTGGCGAGGCTCTTGAGGCGGGTGCGAACGCGCTGAGCGCGCTTGGCCGCCGATTCACGAGGAGAGAGCGCCATGGCTTACTTCTTCTTGCCTTCCTTGCGGCGAACCTTCTCGCCAGCATAACGCACGCCCTTGCCCTTGTAGGGTTCCGGCGGACGAATGCGGCGGATCTTCGCGGCAATCTCACCAACCGCCTGCTTGTCGATGCCGGCGATCTTGATTTCGGTTTGCTTCGGCACCGCGAAGGTGACGCCGGCCGGAGCCGCAACGTCCACATCGTGGCTGAAACCGAGTTGGAGGCTCAGGGCGGTGCCCTTCATGGCCGCGCGGTAACCGACGCCGACCAGTTCGAGGCTTTCCTCGAAGCCGACGGTGACACCGTGCACCATGTTGGCCACCAGCGTGCGGGACAGACCCCACATGCCCTTGGCGCGCTTCGTGTCGACGCGCGGAGCCAGCAGGAGCTCAGAGCCCTCTTGCTTGACTTCGACTTCGTCGGCGATCGTCCACGACAGTTGACCCTTCGGGCCCTTTACCGTGACCGTCTGACCCGCGAGCGTGACTTGCACGCCCGAGGGGATTGCGACGGCTTTCTTACCGATACGTGACATGCTCTTTCCCTCCCGCGCCTAGTAGACGCGGCAGAGGACTTCGCCGCCGACATTAGCGTCGCGTGCAGCGGTGTCCGACATGACGCCCTTCGGCGTCGACAGGATCGAGATGCCCAGGCCGTTCTTGATCGGCTTCAGGTCCTTGATCGAGGAGTAGACGCGACGGCCAGGCTTGGACACGCGGCTGATCTCAGCGATCACGGGCTCACCGTCGAAGTACTTGAGCTCGATCTCGAATTCGGGGAACGCGCCGGGCTTCTCGACCAGCGAGTAGCCGCGGATGTAGCCTTCGTCGGCCAGCACGTCCAGGACGCGGGCGCGCAGCTTGGAAGCCGGCGTCGAGACCTTGGACCGCTTGCGTTGAGCGGCGTTCTTGATGCGAGCGATCATATCGCTCAGGGGATCGTTCATCGACATCTGATCGTCCTCACCAGCTCGACTTGACGAGGCCGGGGATCTGGCCTTGCGAACCCAGTTCGCGGAGGGCCACACGGCTCATCTTGAGCTTACGGTAATAGGCGCGCGGACGGCCGGTGACTTCGCAGCGATTGCGGATGCGGATCGCGGCGCTGTTACGCGGCAGCTTAGCGAGCTTGAGGCGAGCCTCGAAGCGTTCCTCGAGCGGCAGGGTCTCGTCGTTGGCGATCGCCTTCAGCGCGGCGCGCTTCTCGGCGAACTTCTTGACGAGGGCCTTGACGGCTTCGTTGCGGTTGACGGCGCTTTTCTTGGCCATGGTTTCTTTCCCTTCCCGCTCTTAGTTCACGAACGGGAACTGGAATTCCTTCAGGAGAGCCTTGGCTTCCTGGTCGGACTTCGCAGTGGTGCAGACGATGATGTCCATGCCCCAGATCTGTTCGATCTGGTCATAGTTGATTTCCGGGAACACCAGGTGCTCCTTCAGGCCCATGGCGTAGTTGCCACGGCCGTCGAAGCTCTTGCCGTTCAGACCACGGAAGTCCTTCACGCGCGGCAGCGCGATCGTGACCAGGCGGTCGAGGAATTCGTACATCCGGTCCTTGCGCAGGGTGACCTTGGCGCCGACCACCATGCCTTCGCGCAGCTTGAAGCCGGCGATGGACTTGCGGGCGCGGGTCGCGACAGGCTTTTGGCCGGCGATCGCTTGCAGGTCCTTCAGCGCGGTCTGGGCCTTCTTAGAGTCGGCCACGGCCTCGCCGATACCCATGTTCAGGACGATCTTGTCCAGCTTGGGGATCTGCATCTCGTTGGTGTAGCCGAACTGCTCCTTCATCGCGGCGCGGATGCGCTCACGATAAACGGTCTTCAGCCGGGGCTCGTAAGCTTGATCAGCCATTGATCACCTCGCCGGTCGTCTTGGCGACGCGCACCTTCTTGTCGCCTTCGATCTTGAAACCGACGCGGGTGGGCTTGCCGTTGGAGTCCACGACGGCGACGTTCGAGACGTGCAGCGCGGCTTCCTTGTTCTTGATGCCGCCTTGCGGGTCGGCTTGGGTCGGCTTGGTGTGACGCGAAACCATGTTCACGCCTTCCACGACGACCCGGTTGTCCTTCGGCAGGACTTGCAGGACCGAGCCTTGCTTGCCCTTGTCCTTGCCGGCCAGAACGACGACGCGGTCGCCCTTCTTGATCTTAGCGGCCATTACAGCACCTCCGGAGCGAGGGAGATGATCTTCATGTGGTTCTTGGCGCGCAGTTCACGGGGAACCGGGCCGAAGATCCGCGTGCCGACCGGCTCGCTCTGCTTGTTCACGATCACCGCGGCGTTCTTATCGAAGCGGATGACCGAGCCATCCTTGCGCTTCAGATTTTGATTCACCCGAACGACGACGGCGCGAAGCACGTCACCCTTCTTCACGCGACCGCGCGGAATGGCTTCCTTGACGGAGACGACGATGACGTCGCCCACGCTGGCGTAGCGACGGCCTGCGCCGCCCAACACCTTGATGCACATGACCCGGCGAGCGCCAGAGTTATCGGCAACTTCCAGGTTAGTTTGCATCTGGATCATGGTCTAAACCTTCCAGATTAAGCCGAAGCCTTGGGAAGCACTTCCCAGGTCTTCAGCTTGGACTTCGGAGCGCACTCGATGATGCGGATAGCTTCACCGGCCTTGTACGCGTTGGCTTCGTCGTGCGCGTGGTACTTTTTGGACTGACGCACGATCTTCTTCAGAACGGGGTGGACGATGGTCCGTTCGACCTTCACCACCACGGTCTTGTCGCCCTTATCGGAGACGACGACCCCTTCGAGGATACGCTTGGGCATATCGTTCTCCTTAGGCCGCGGCCTTGGCGCGCAGCACGGTCTTGATCCGCGCGATATCCTTGCGGATCTCGTTGACGCGGTGGGTCTTTTCGACCTGGCCCGTGGCGGCCTGGAAGCGCAGGTTGAACTGCTCCTTCTTCAGGCTGATCAGGGTGTCGGCCAGCTGGTCGGGGGTCATGCCCCGGATTTCAGCGATCTTCATGAGCCTCAGGCCTCCTGAGCCACGCCCGCATCGATGCGGGTGACAACACGGGTGCGGATCGGCAGCTTGGCGGCGCCAAGGCGGAGCGCTTCACGCGCGATATCGTCCGGCACGCCGTCGATTTCGAACATGATGCGGCCCGGAGCCACGCGAGCGGCCCAGTAATCCACGGCGCCCTTACCCTTACCCATCCGGACTTCCGCCGGCTTGCCGGTGACCGGCACGTCCGGGAAGATACGGATCCAGACGCGGCCTTGACGCTTCATCTGGCGGGTGATGGCGCGACGGGCGGCTTCGATCTGACGGGCCGTGATGCGCTCCGGCTCGACGGCTTTCAGGCCGTACGAACCGAAGTTCAGCAGGGTGCCGCCCTTCGAAGTGCCGTGGATGCGGCCCTTGAACTGCTTGCGGAATTTGGTCTTCTTCGGAGACAGCATGGCGATCTAATCCTTAGGCGCGATCGCGACGGTCACGACGGTCGCCCCGGTCGGGACGATCACCACGCTCACGTCCGCCACCCTCACCGGCGGGGCCGGATTCGGTAGCCAGACGCTTGTCGAGCGCCATCGGATCATGCTCGAGCACCTCGCCCTTGAAGATCCAGGTCTTCACGCCGATGATGCCATAGGTGGTCTTGGCTTCGGCAAAGCCGAAGTCGATGTCGGCGCGCAGGGTGTGCAGCGGCACGCGGCCTTCGCGGTACCACTCCATGCGAGCGATTTCAGCGCCGCCCAGACGACCCGAAACGTTGATCCGGATGCCCTTGGCGCCGAGGCGCACGGCCGACTGGATCGAGCGCTTCATGGCGCGACGGAACGCGATACGGCGCTCCAGCTGCTGAGCGATGGACTCGGCGACCAGCTGAGCGTCGGTTTCCGGCTTGCGGATCTCGACGATGTTCAGGTGGACTTCGCCCTCGGTCATCACCGACAGGTCCTTGCGGAGCTTGTCGATGTCAGCGCCCTTCTTGCCGATGATGACGCCCGGACGGGCGGCATAGATCGTCACGCGGCACTTCTTGTGCGGACGCTCGATGATGATGCGCGAGACACCAGCTTGGTACAGGCGCTTCTTCAGAGCGGCGCGGACCGCGAGGTCTTGGTGCAGCAGCTTGCCGTACTGGTTGCCGTCGGCGAACCAACGGCTGTCCCAGGTGCGGTTGATGCCGAGCCGCAGCCCGACCGGATTGACTTTCTGACCCATTAGGCGGCCTCACCCAGTTCGCGGACCACGATCGTGATCTCGGAGAACGGCTTCTCAACGCGCGTCGCGCGACCGCGAGCGCGGGGCGAGAAACGCTTCATGATCAGGTTCTTGCCCACATAGGCCTCGGCCACGACCAGGGAGTCGATGTCGAGGTTGTGGTTGTTCTCGGCGTTCGAGATCGCCGAGTACAGCGCCTTGCGGACGTCCTGAGCGATGCGCTTGTGGCTGAACTCGAGCTCGTTGAGAGCGCGCTGGACGTTCAGGCCACGAATGGACTGAGCGACCAGGTTCAGCTTGCGCGGGCTGGTGCGCAGGGTGCGCACCTTGCACATCGCTTCGGCGGCCGGCAGGCGGCGTTCTTGCTTCTGCTTGGCCATGATTACTTCCTCTTGGCCTTCTTGTCGGCGGCGTGACCCGGGAAGTTCCGGGTCGGCGCGAATTCGCCGAACTTCATGCCGACCATGTCTTCCGACACGAGCACGGGAACGTGCTTGTGGCCGTTGTGCACGCCGAAGGTCAGGCCGACAAATTGCGGCATGATCGTCGAGCGACGCGACCAGGTCTTGATGACGTCCTTGCGGCCCGACGACAGAGCGGCATCGGCCTTCTTCAGGAGGTACCCGTCGACAAACGGGCCTTTCCAGACGGAGCGGGTCATGGCTTAGCGGCCCTTCTTCGCTTTGTGGCGCGAGCGGATGATGAACTTATCCGTGGCCTTGTTGACGCGGGTCTTGGCGCCCTTGGTCGGCTTACCAGCCGGGGTCACCGGGTGGCGACCGCCCGAGGTCCGGCCTTCACCACCACCGTGGGGGTGGTCGACCGGGTTCATGGCGACACCGCGGACGTGCGGGCGACGGCCCATGTGACGAGAACGACCGGCCTTGCCGAGGTTCTGGTTCATGTGGTCGGGGTTCGAAACGGCGCCGACGGTGGCCATGCACGTATCGAGCACCATGCGCAGTTCGCCCGAGTTCAGGCGGATCTGGGCGTAGCCGGCGTCACGACCGACCAGCTGGGCGTAGGCGCCAGCCGAACGGGCGATCTGACCACCCTTGGCGGGCTTCAGCTCGATGTTGTGGATGATCGTACCGATCGGCAGCGTGCGCAGCGGCGAGGCGTTGCCCGGCTTCACGTCGACCTTCTCAGCCGTGACGACTTCGTCGCCGGCCTTCAGGCGTTGCGGGGCCAGGATGTAGGCCAGCTCACCGTCGGCCTGATACTTGATCAGGGCGATGAAGGCGGTGCGGTTGGGGTCGTACTCGAGACGAACGACCGTAGCCACGCCTTGCTTGCGGCGCTTGAAGTCGACCAGACGGTACAGGCGCTTGGCGCCGCCGCCGCGGAAACGGACCGCGATGCGGCCATTGCCGCCGCGACCGCCCGACTTGGTCAGGCCTTCAACGAGCTTCTTCTCGGGGCGACCCTTGTGAAGTTCGCTGCGATCGATCAGCACCAGGCCGCGCTGGCCGGGGCTGGTCGGGTTAAATTGCTTCAAGGCCATGTCTTAGAGCCCCGTCGTGATGTCGATCGACTGGCCTTCGGCCAGGGTCACGATCGCTTTTTTGACGTCGTTGCGACGACCCACGATACCGCGGAAGCGCTTGGTCTTGCCCTTGGTCACGATGGTGTTGACCTTGGTCACCTTGACCTTGAACAGCTCTTCGACGGCGGCGGCGATTTCGTCCTTGGTCGCGTCGTTGGCCACCTTGAAGACAACCTTGTTCTGCTCGCTGAGCAGGGTCGTCTTTTCGGTGATCACCGGCGACAGGATCGTGTCGTAGTGGCGAGCGGTGGCGGCCATTAGGCGGCTTCCTTCTCAGCGAAACGGGCCGAGATCGCTTCGACCGCGTCCTTGGTCAGGACGAGGGTCTGGCGACGCAGCACGTCGTAGACGTTCAGGCCGGCGTTCGGCAGGACATCCACGTTCGGGATGTTGCGGGCGGCGAGCTTGAAGTTCGCGTCCACTTCCGGACCGGCGATGACCAGGGCGTTCTTCAGACCGATCTTGTCGAAGTTGGCGCGCAGAGCGGCCGTCTTGGCTTCGGTCAGAACGGCGCTGTCCAGGACGACCAGCGAACCCGACTTGGCCTTCGACGACAGAGCGTGCTTCAGGGCCAGGGCGCGGATCTTCTTGGGCAGATCGAAGGCGTGGCTGCGGACCACGGGACCGTGGGCCTTGGCGCCGCCGACGAACTGAGCCGCACGACGCGAGCCGTGACGAGCGCCGCCGGTGCCCTTCTGCTTGTACATCTTCTTGCTCGTACGAGAGACCTCGTTACGAACCTGAATCTTGTGGTTACCCGAGCGGCGCTTGGCCAGCTGCCAGGTGACGACGCGCTGCAGGATGTCGCCGCGGATCTCGTCGATGCCGAAGATGGCGTCGTCGAGATCAACGGAACCGGCCTTGCCGCCGTCCAGTTTGATGACGTCGAGTTTCATTAGCCTTCGCCCTCTTCGGTCGCAGCCGCGGGGGCCTCTTCAGCGGGGGTCTCAGCGGCGGCCGGAGCAGCTTCGCCAGCCTTGCGGAAGGCGCCCGGACGCGGAGCGTCAGCCGGCAGAGCCTTCTTCACGGCGTCGCGAACCTTCACGTAGCTGCCTTCGTGGCCGGGGACAGCGCCCTTGACCAGGATCAGGCCGCGCTCAACGTCCACCTTCCAAACGGTGACGTTCAGCGTGGTGACGGTTTCTTGACCCAGGTGACCGGCCATCTTCTTGCCCGGGAACGTACGACCCGGGTCCTGGCGGTTACCGGTCGAACCGTGCGAGCGGTGCGAGACCGAAACACCGTGGGTGGCGCGAAGACCACCGAAGTTCCAGCGCTTCATGGCGCCGGCGAAACCCTTACCGACGGTCACGCCTTGGATGTCGACCTTCTGGCCGGCGACGAAGTGGTCGGCCGTCAGTTCGGCGCCGACTTCGATCAGGGCGTTTTCCTCGACGCGGAATTCGGCGACGACGCGCTTCGGCTCAACGGCCGCCTTCGCGAAGTGACCACGCATGGCGTTGGAAGTGTTCTTGGCCTTCTTGGCGCCGGCGCCGAGCTGGAGGGCGGTGTAGCCGTCCTTCTCAACGGTGCGAACGCCCGTGACCTGGCAACCGTCGAGCGACAGGACGGTGACCGGCACGTGCTGACCAGCTTCGTCGAAGAAGCGGGTCATGCCGAGCTTCTTGGCGATGACGCCGGTGCGTTGGGTGGGGAGAGTCATGGATCGGCCCTCCTTACAGCTTGATTTCGACGTCAACGCCGGCCGACAGGTCGAGCTTCATCAGCGCGTCCACGGTCTGCGGAGTCGGGTCAACGATATCGAGAACGCGCTTGTGCGTACGGATCTCGAACTGCTCGCGCGACTTCTTGTCGACGTGCGGCGAACGGTTGACAGTGAATTTCTCGATAAGCGTGGGCAGGGGGATGGGGCCCCGTACCGTCGCACCCGTACGCTTGGCCGTATTGACGATCTCGCGCGTGGAATGATCCAACACGCGGTGATCGAAGGCCTTGAGCCGGATGCGGATGTTCTGACGATCCATATCGCTCGGTTTCCTAGTGGGCTGCGCCCGCGTCTCGAACCATTTCAAAGACCAACTCGGAACCCAGGTGGGCTCCGTACGCAGCGTCCGCAAAACAAATGTCCCCAACAGTCGCCTGTCGGGGGTGATGACCAGATATTGCACCCCTCTCGAAAGAGGTTGGCGGCGCTATGTCCGGGCGTCTCGCGAACCGCGTTTGAGCCCTAGAGCTCACAGCCGGTCCAACAGAGGCGCGCTTGTACGTTCCGGAATCGGTTTCGTCAAGCGCTCTGTCCGGTTCGTCGCAAATTGAAGTTCGCGAGTCGTCGGGCGGGTTCTGGATAGGCGCCTTCCCTTCCGGAGGCAAGCCACGGAACGCAAGAACGCCCCGACGAGGTCATCGCCGGGGCGTTCGCGGTAGCACGTATTATATATAGACGAGCCGCTTGTAGGTCCGGCTTGGTCCTACTGGCCGATGATCACATCACCCGAACCGCCGACGTGCTTCCTCACGGGGCCGGTCGCCCGGGCGATCTTGACGTCACCCGATCCCATGACGGCGACATCGACGTCATCGGCTTCGCCATTAAAGCTGACATCCCCCGAGCCCATGACGCTGATGTCGACCGAACGGCTACGACCGCCCGCGACCGTGATGTTGCCGGAGCCCGCGATGCTGGCTTCGAGCTTGCCGCTGACGCTGGCCACCCAGATGTCGCCTGAACCGGCGATATTGGTCTCAAGGTCGCCAGCGACCGCCTGGGTGGAGACATCGCCAGAACCGGCAATGCTGACCTCGGCCTGCGAAGACGTGCCGGCCTTGGCTCCGCCCGAGCCCGCTTGAGCGATTTCCAGCTTGCCCTTGGTGTTGGCGACCGTCCAATCGCCGCACCCGGCATTGCCCAGTTCGACGCTGTCGGAGCGGCCGATGTCGCCGAACACGGCCCCGCCAGCCTGGACCTTCACATTCATCGGCATGCGGACCGCGATCTCAGGAATGTTGTCGTAGGAGACATCCCCAACGCCACGCACCTTCACCCAGATCTTGCCATTGCGGCTGTTGCAGCCGTTGATCCGGTTCATCTTCAGGTCGCCGTCAACAATCACCTGGTCGCCGTCCTGGCGGACCGTGAGCGGCAAAGCGGCGTTGGTGGTCAGGAACTCGACCTTCACGTCCGTACGGTTCTCCGGGATGATCACAACGCGGGCGACGGCGTCCTTGATCTTCACGGAGGGCGCGGCGGCGGCCGCGCCAGCGGCGGTCGAGGCGATGGCCAGAACAGCCAGGGTGGTCAGAGCCCGCATCAGTGTCTCCCCAAGGACGCGTGTTGAAATTCGATGAGGAGAGGCTACCGAGGGGCCGACAAGGTTTCGACTTAATTCGAGGTCATGACCGCGAAGTCATGTTGGGGTCAGGCTAGTCCACCATAATCGCCAGCCCCACCAGGCCGAACCCGAGGCCCAGCGCCGCGCCCAGCCGGGGATAGCGGCGGGCGAGCGTCGCGAGAAAGCCCCCACCGCCTCGAAGCTGCCCCACCAGGCCAGGTTCGCACGCCACGATGCGATCGAAGCGCCTGGCCAGACGGGCTGCTCCCATCACGCGCATGGGACGCCCCCGGACGCCGCGCCGTCGTTCGATGAGACCTTCGAACACCGTCTCGACAGGGTCTGCGAAATCACGCTTGTAGCTGTCCGCGTCGACCCCGAAATCAACGCGGCTCACGCCAAGTCCGGCCAAGGCCTCCAGCGTATCCAGCGTCATCAGCGCACCGGGCGAGTAGCGGGCGAACTCCGGATCGTAGATCGGCAGCCACAGGTGATAGCGGCCCTCGGAAAGCAGGCCCAACTCGGCCGCCACCACCCTGCCCCCGGCCCGTAGCGTCGCCGTCCGCAGACCAAAGTCCTCGGCGCTGGCGTCCACCAGCCGTTCGAGCAGCGTGACGGTCCACCCGCAGGCGAACACGTCGTACTGATGGGTCCGCGCGATCTGCGCCCTCTTGCGGTCGACGATCATCGCGATGTCGTCACGCGTGGCCGGCTGAAGCGAGAAGCTCAGCCGCCCATGGTCTCGCTCAAGCGTACGTCGACGCCGGCGCTTGTCCTTCAGGAAGCGGCTGTCGCGGCCGGCCAAATAGGCGTCAAAGCCATCAGAAAGAACCGCCGCCATCGCCCGGCGGGACGCAAGGCCCGGCAGGTCTTCGTCGCTCGCGCCGACCAGAGCGCCGAACCGCGCTCGACGCGCCCCGGGCAGGTCCGGCAACAGCCGAGACACCGACAGGCCCGGCGCACCGACCAGCCCGTGGAAATCGCTCATCGGCGCCGCCAACGGCTGCAGCAGCGCGCCACGCTTCTGGAACGGCAGGAAGCCCCGGATCTCGCCGTCTTCGCGGACAACCGCGATCTTGGCGCCCGGCGCGACCTCGGCCGCGACATCGATGAACCGGAGATCGAAATACGGGCTGGCCAGGATCGGATCAGCCGCGCGCAGGTCACGCCACGCCGAGCGCTCCGCCGGACCCAGTCCAGCGACGTCGACAACCTCAACCTTGATACGGTCGGCCTGCAACGGGTCCCTCCCCCCAGAGCGCGCATTAGGCCTTAAGCATCCTAACAACCGCTTTAGTTGAGACCCGCCTCGTGCCTGCGCAGCCGCACCGGCGCGGACTTGTAGGCCGGCGTCCCTGAACGCAGATCGTGGTCGTCCAGCGCGATCACCACATTGGTCTCGGGATAATAGGCCGCCAGGCAGCCCGGCGGGATGTCGCGCGCCACGAGCGTGAAGCCCCGTGCGACCCGGTCGCCGCCATCATCGAACGCCGCGAGGAGGTCAACCTTGGCCCCGGCCTCCAGGCCCAGCCGCGCCATGTCGTCGGGATTGGCGAACACCACGTCGCGACGTCCGAACACGCCCCGGTAACGATCATCCTGGCCATAGACCGTGGTGTTGTACTGGTCGTGACTGCGCAGGGTCGTCAGCAACAGGACGTCAGGATCGCCCCGTCGCGGATCGCCGCCCTTCGGGTCAAAGACCAGGAAGTTGGCCTTGCCGCTGGCGGTCCTCCAGATCCGGTCCGACGGCCCGACCGGCAGCCGGAAGCCGCCCGGAACCCGAACCTTGTCATTGTAGTCCGCGAAGGCCGACGGGAAGACGCGCGCGATCAGCGCCCGGACGGCGTCATAGTCGTTGGCCAGACCGGCCCAGTCGATCAGCGGGTCGCGACCGAAGACCGCCTCGGCCAGCCCCGCCACGATCGCCGGCTCGGACAGCAGATGCTCCGACGCCGGCGGGTTGAGGCCGCGCGAGGCGTGGACCATCGACATCGAGTCCTCGACCGTCACAGACTGGCGCACGCCGCCGCGCACATCCATCTCGGTTCGTCCCAGGCACGGCAGCAGCAGCGCCGCCTTGCCGACCAGCAGGTGGGTGCGATTGGGCTTGGTGGCGACATGCACCGCCATATCGAGCCGGCGCATGGCCACGAAGGTGCGGGTCGGATCGGGCGCGGCGATGGCGAAGTTGCCGCCCAGGCCCACGAACGCCCTGGCCTTGCCCTGCTCCATCGCCGCGATCGCTTCGATGACCGTATGGCCGTGGGCGCGTGGCGGTTCGAAGCCGAAGACGTCGCGGAGCGAGTCCAGCAGCGCGGCCGGGGGCTTTTCCCAGACCCCGACGGTGCGCGCGCCCTGGACGTTCGAGTGGCCTCGCAGCGGACAGATGCCCGCGCCCGGCCGACCGATATTGCCCTTCAGCAGCAGCAGATTGACCAGCTGCTGCACCGTCCCGGAGCTGTCGCGATGCTGGGTCAGGCCCATTCCGTAGCAGAGGATGGTGGCCTTCGCGTTGGCGTAGACCCGCGCCGCCGCCTCGATCCGTTCGCGCGACAGACCGCTGCCGGCCTCGATCACCGACCAGTCCAGGGCCTCAAGCTGCGCCGCGAGCGCCTCGAATCCGGCGGTGTGCTCGGCGATGAAAGCGTGGTCGAGCACGCCACCGTCGCGCGCCTCCAGCCCCAGCAGCGCCTTCATCATGCCCTGGACCAGCATGGCGTCGCCGCCGATCGTCACCTGATAATAGGCCGAGGCGATGGGCGTGGAGCCCAAAGTCGCCATCTCGACGGGATCCTGCGGCGAGGCGAACCGCTCCAGCGACCGCTCCTTCAGCGGATTGAAGGCCAGGATCGTCGCGCCGCGCCGGCTGGCCTCGCGCAGGGTCGCCATCATCCGCGGGTGGTTGGTGCCGGGGTTGTGGCCGAAACACAGGATCAGATCGGCGTGGTCGAAATCCTCCAGCGTCACCGAGCCCTTGCCCAAGCCGATCGAGTCCGGCAGGCCCACGCTGGTGGGCTCGTGGCACATGTTCGAGCAGTCGGGGAAATTGTTGGTCCCGAACCGTCGGCCCAGCAGCTGGTACAGGAACGCCGCCTCGTTCGACGCGCGGCCCGAGGCGTAGAACTCGGCCTGGTTAGGATCTTCCAGCGCCTTCAGCGCCGCCCCGGCCCGCGCGAAGGCCTCGTCCCAAGCGATCGCCTTGTAGCGATCGTCGGCCGGGTCATAGGCCATCGGCTCGGTCAGGCGGCCCAGATCCTCGATCTGGTGATCGCTCCAGGTCAGGAGCTCACTGACCGTGTGACGGGCGAACACCTCGGGCGTGGCGCGCTTGGTCGTCGCCTCCCAGGCCACGGCCTTGGCGCCGTTCTCGCAGAACTCGAACGACGAGGTGTGCTTGGGATCGGGCCAGGCGCAGCCCGGACAGTCGAAGCCCTCGGGCTGATTGGCTCGCAGCAGGGTCTTGCCGCCCTCGATCACCGTCTCCTGGTCGGCCAGCGCGCCGGCCACGGCCTTCAGCGCGCCCCAGCCGCCGGCGGGGGCGTCATAGTCGCGGACGCCGGGGATCTTGGGATCCGACATCAGACGGTCTCCATCGTCGGGTCGACCAGGCGCTCGCGGCCAGCGAACACCATATGGCCGTCGGCGCGGGCCAGCGCCACCAGGGTCAGGTTCGCCGCTTGCGACCGGTCGATGGCCAGAGCGGTCGGCGCCGAGACCGCCACCAGGATCGGACAGCCCATCCGCACGGTCTTTTCGACCATCTCGAACGAGCAACGGCTTGTTACGACAACGAAGCCAGCCGCCGGCTCACGCCCCTCGCGCAGCAATCCGCCGGCCAGTTTGTCCAGCGCGTTGTGGCGGCCGACGTCCTCGCGCAGCAGCACCAGATCGCCGTCGGGGGAAAAGAAAGCCGCCGCATGGGTGGCGCGGGTCAGGCGGCCCAGCTCTTGTTCGACCTCCAGCCTCTCCAGCGCGCGGGGGATGACCGCGTGCGCCAGGACCCTGTCCGAGGCCGCCAGCACCGGCAGCGGGCGCACGGCGTCGGCCAGGCGCTCCACCCCGCACAGCCCGCAGCTGGACCGCCCTTCCAGATTGCGCGGCCGAGCCTTGCGGGGGCCGGCGCCAGGCGCAAAGCGGACATCGACCAGGACGCCCTGCTCTTCGGTACGAATGTCGATCGCCGCGATGTCCGGGGCGGCGGCCACCGCTTCGGTGACGACAAAGCCGCGCGCCAGGTCCTCCAGATCGTCCGGCGTGGCCATCAGCACCGTGTGCGGCCGACCATCGAACGACAGGCCGACGGCGGTTTCCTGCGGCGTGATCCGCTCAATAGGACCAGCGGCCTGATCGGCGCGCCACTGCAGGGCGGAACGGGGATCGACGACGGAACGCGACATGGCTGAAGCCTACTCCGACGGCGTCGGACGGTACAGCCGATCACATCGTGGCGCGATTGTTCAAACCGCCATCAGTAGGCGGATGGCCCGAGCATGAACTTGGCGCGCACGTGAAGACGACCCGCCGGAAGGCTAGGGCTTCGTAGACGATGCGATTGTGGCACCGCCGGATCAGGCGCAGCAGTTAGGGCCGATATCTGGATTTTTGGTTGATCAGTTTATGCGTGAAACAACTTGACCGCCGATAACGATCAGCAGCCAGAAGACCACCCAGATCACTCGATAGTCTAGATTGACTTCGCCAAGCTGGAAGCCAGTCGTCGCCTTTGGCTTGTCCGTGGTGTCAGTGATCATGACGGAGGCGTTGATCGCGCCTTCGCGCAGGTTAAAGAGAGCCTCAGCGTCCTCGGGACGAACCTCGGTTCGGGAGATCGTCAACCCTCGCGCCAGCCGGAACAGGGTCCCGGTCTGGTCCGCAGGCTCCAACCGTGACGATGCGCGAACACCCGGCGCTTCGAACACATCGTCCCAAGGCGTGACCCTTATGGCATGAGGAAGCTTGATCAGGGTCTCTACCGAGAGGGACCGAGGCGCCCCTAGGTCAATAGGCGTGCGCCTTTTCGCGGACCTCTGGGTTGTCAGATGCGGCGCAAAGATGTCGTCGAGCGGTTGGAAGCGCCCCCGCTTCTCGTCGATGCGTTCCCAGGGTCGCGCGAGTAGGTAACGCTCGCCAATCCGAATGACGTTGGCTTCCACATTGTCATCAACCGTCATGGGCGCAAGCTCAGTCACAGCGCCGAAGAACCGTTCGTAGTACTCACGGTAGCTTCGTGCGACAGCGTCGGGGCCCTCTGAGGCCAACCGACGCCGAATGTCGTCCGCTCGCCAGCCACGATAGTGCGTATCAATTGTTAGTCGGCCCGCGCCATCGGGCGCGGGATCGAGTTCAAAGCGTTCTCTCGCGTCGCAAATTGGAGTGGGCGTGTCTTCCCCCATAGCCTCAAGAGCGGCTCCCTCGACAAGCGGCAGCGCCCAACCGTACCGGGCCTGCGAAACGCTCTCCAGCGCGCCGCCCTGTGGGTAACGGGTCGCGTCGAGCCAGTAGGTTCGGCCGGCTACGCGGGTCCGGACAATGCAGTGATTGAAGGCGTTCGGCGCCGGCGGATCATCCTTGATATCCTGTCCGAGCCAGGTGTGGACAAGCGCGGGATCAGCCTCCAGGCCGAGGCGGCGAAGCAAGGCCGCCAAAAGCCGGCTTGAGTCCTTGCAGTCGCCCGCCCGGACAGCCCAAATGTGCTCGATAGAGCGCGGCGCGAATCCCCCATCACCCAAGCTGACCGAATGATAGCGGAGCCCATGCTGGACCAGCCGGAGCGCGGCAACCGCGCGCGCTGATTGATCTGCAGCCTGGGACTCTATCTCTATCGCCCGCGCCTCAAGATCGTCTGGCAAGGCTCCGGATGTCTCGTAGGACGGTGCGAAGAGCGCGGCGATGTCGGCCCACGTCGTGCGATCGGCGAGCCGGAGCGCCATGCGATCTCGGATCCAGCCGGGCACGTTCTGTTCGGAGCGGACGCCGGGCTGGTTGATGACATTCCAGAGCCATTCACGGCCGCCCTCCTCCAGGAGGCTCACTTTGGGTGCGGGCACCTCGTTCCACGTTCGTGTGTCGAAAGTCCGCTCTTCATCCGCAAGTAAGCGCACACGAGTCTGAGCGACCCAACACGACCACTGCAGCCCGAACTCGGCCCCAAACAGACCGCGAAAGCTAGGATGGGCACCGTGAAGTGTGTAGCTGTAGTCTACGATATCGCCGACGCGAACGTCGGGAACGACGAGGTGCGCGGTGTAGCGGCCGTCATACATCGCACGCTCGAGATCCCGCTCGCGCCGCAGAACGCTCACTAGCGGCCTGATCTCGATTTCGCGCGTCTCCCCCGCGCGCAAGATGCGCACGTGATGCAGAACGAGTCGCTCGTAAGAAGGTTCGAAGTCGACGCTGATCTGCCCGATAGGCTGCAAGCCATCCGCAGTAACAACCTCTGCGACGACCCTGGAGAACCAAGCCTGGCCACCGCGGCGCAGATCAATCTGGGTGTCGGAGAGCCAAAATCGGCGCCCCCCATCAATGCTGTCACTCGGTGGTTCCAGATCGGGCTCAAACCGCGCGGCAATCACCCAATCCCCTGGAGCGCCCACCTCGAAGCGCGCGCCCGAACCGTCTTCACCAAACACTCGCCCGCCCCAAGCTGATCGACGTCGGCGCAAGCGCCGAGGTTGCAGTATCACCACGCCAACCCGAAAGTTACAATCAGGGGGAGTTGCGAAAGCAGAAGGCCCCGGAGATTGCTCTCCGGGGCCTTCGCATTGTCAGCCGAAGCTAAGACCGGTCGAGATTACTCAACGATCTTCGCGACGACGCCGGCGCCGACGGTGCGGCCGCCTTCACGGATGGCGAAGCGCAGCTTCTCTTCCATGGCGATCGGGGTGATCAGCTCGACGTCCAGCTCGGCGTTGTCGCCCGGCATGATCATTTCCACGCCTTCGCGCAGCTTGATGATGCCCGTCACATCCGTCGTGCGGAAGTAGAACTGCGGACGGTAGTTGGTGAAGAACGGGGTGTGACGGCCGCCTTCTTCCTTGGTCAGGATGTAGGCTTCGGCCACGAACTTGGTGTGCGGCGTGATCGAACCCGGCTTGCACAGCACTTGGCCGCGCTCGACGTCTTCACGCTTGGTGCCGCGCAGCAGCACGCCCACGTTGTCGCCGGCTTGACCTTGGTCCAGCAGCTTGCGGAACATTTCAACGCCCGTGCAGGTCGTCTTCTGGACCGGACGGATGCCGACGATTTCGACTTCTTCACCGACCTTCACGATGCCGCGCTCGACGCGACCGGTGACGACCGTACCGCGACCCGAGATCGAGAACACGTCTTCGACCGGCATCAGGAACGGCATGTCGACCGGACGCTCCGGCTGCGGGATGTAGGCGTCGACCGAAGCCATCAGCTCCAGGATCTTCTCTTCGCCGATGTTGGCGTCGCGGCCTTCAACGGCGGCCAGAGCCGAACCCTTGGTGATCGGAATGTCGTCGCCCGGGAACTGGTAGCTGCTCAGCAGCTCGCGCACTTCCATTTCGACGAGCTCCAGCAGCTCTTCGTCGTCGACCATGTCGACCTTGTTCATGAACACGACCAGAGCCGGCACGCCGACCTGACGGGCCAGCAGGATGTGCTCGCGGGTCTGCGGCATCGGGCCGTCAGCGGCCGAAACCACCAGGATCGCGCCGTCCATCTGCGCCGCGCCCGTGATCATGTTCTTCACGTAGTCGGCGTGGCCAGGGCAGTCGACGTGGGCGTAGTGACGGTTGGCCGTCTCATATTCCACGTGCGCGGTGTTGATCGTGATGCCGCGGGCCTTCTCTTCCGGCGCCGCGTCGATTTCGTCGTACTTCTTGGCCGTCGCGCCGCCCGACTTCGCCAGCGTCATCGTGATCGCGGCGGTCAGCGTCGTCTTGCCATGGTCAACGTGACCAATGGTGCCGATGTTGCAGTGCGGCTTAGTACGTTCGAACTTTTCCTTGGCCATCGTCTCTACCTTCGCGCCGGCGGCTGGGTTGTTGGGAATAACTCTTCAGGGAGCTGGAGCGGGTAGCGGGAATCGAACCCGCATCCTCAGCTTGGAAGGCTGCTGCACTACCATTGTGCTATACCCGCCCAATCACCCATCTGGGGCTAGCGGGGTCGCGATCGGCTCCCGGTCTTTCGGCTCTGGGACGCCCCCATGCTTTTTAAAGGGCGCTGCCTTCCGGAACTCATCGCGCGCATGGTGGGGGAAGTAGGACTCGAACCTACGAAGGCTTACGCCAGGGGATTTACAGTCCCCCCCCTTTGCCACTCGGGACATTCCCCCAAGCACGCGATGGAGTTCCGAAGCCGGCGGCCTTTATCCGCTTCGACGCACGACGGCAAGCCGTCAAACGCCGATGCGAAACAAAAGCTTCTTGGACCGGTGACGGACGATGCTAAGAGCAGCGCCGGCTGGCCGAGAAGCCCTCGGGGCCCCAAATCGGAGCGCGTCTTATAGTGTCCTCTCATTCCGAACGCAACGACCGGAAACGTCCTTCTGCACAAGGACGCGATTTTCGTTCCAAGCCACGGAAACAGAACGACTTTTCCAGAGGCCAAGGCGACGCCAAGGACTGGATTTGGGGGACTCACGCCGTCGAGGCGGCGCTGGCCAACCCCCGCCGACCCGCTCCCAAGCGGCTTCTGGCGACGCCCGATCGGGCCAAGCGACTCGCGCCGCATCTGCAAAAGCTGACGTGCCTGCAGGTGATGGAAGGCCAGGAGATCGCCAAGCAGCTTCCCCAGGGCGCCGTGCACCAGGGGCTGGCCCTGAAGATCGACGAGCCCGAGCCACTGACGATCGCTGAACTGGGAACCCCGGCGAAGGGCTTCCTGGTCATGCTCGACCAGATCACCGATCCGCAGAACATCGGCGCGATCTTCCGCTCGGCCGCCGCCTTCGGGGCCAAGGGCGTGATCCTGCAGGACCGCCACGCTCCCGCCCTCTCCGGCGTGCTCGCCAAGACCGCTGTCGGCGCCGTGGACAAGGCCCCCTACGCGCGCGTGGTCAATCTTTCCCGGGCGCTCGAGGAACTGGCCGACCTGGGCTGGCGGGCGGTGGCCCTGGCCGGCGAGGCCGAGCAAAGCCTGGACGCCGTGCTCGACAGCCAGCCGACTGTGCTCGTTCTGGGTTCAGAGGGCGAAGGCGTCCGGCGGCTGGTGGCCGAGCATTGCGACGCCCTCGGCAAGATCCCGATGCCCGGCGGTTTCGAGAGCCTGAATGTCTCGGCCGCCGCGGCGATCGCCCTCTACGAAGCCTCGAAAGTTCGCGCCTTGGACGAAATCGTTTCGTGAATCTCTCTTAACCGTTTTGATTTCGTCGCAAGCTCGTGCTTTTCTCGCGAACAGCGGTCCGCGAGCGCTGCTCCGCGGAGGAATCTGACATGGGATCGGGGGACCCGATGTTTGGACGTAATATACGCTTGGCCGCCTTGGCGACCGCCGCGGCAGGCGTTCTTGCGCTGGCGGGCTGTAGTGCGGGCGATCCGGTCGCCTCGGCGCCGCCGCCAAGCGATCATCAGAAATCGTCGTCGCCGCCGGAGCTGATGGGCGCGCCGCCGCCCAACGCCGCCCCTGCGCAGGATGGACTTTTGGGCGGGCCGGTCGCTGACGCCTCGGCGCAGGCTCAGGCTCAGGCGAAAGCCGACGCAGCGCGCCCGCCGCCTCCGCCGCCCCCGTCGCATAACAGCCACCTGAAGACCTGGCGCCGTCCGGACGGCACCCTGGTCACGGCGATGCGGCCGATCCCCAATCCCAAGAGCGCGCCGCACGCCGCCTCGTCGGCGCCCAAGCGCGTCCACGCCAAGATCCAGACCCAGGGCCCCTCGGCGCCGGCCAAGCCGGCTGTCGTGGCGGCGGTCAAGCCCGTGACGCCGAAGACGGTCGCCCCGGCGCCCGCGCCGGTGAAGGCCGTCCAGCCCGTGCAACCCGCCGCGCCGCTGGCCAAGCCGCCCGTGGTCGCTGCTGCGGCGCCCGCTGCGGCTCCGGCCCCGGCCAAGCCCGCGACCAAGCTTGAACAACTGCAGGCCGCCGTCGCGCCCGCCGCGACCAACGGCGCGGTCCTGGCCACCGGCGAAACCCTCGGCAAGGGCCAGCCTGGCCAAGTGACCCTGTCGCTTCCGGCGACCCTGGGCGAGATGATCCAGAAGGAAGCCGCCAAGCTCGGTTTGACCAAGGCGGCCAGCAAGACCAGCGCCTATGCCGAACTGCAGGGCGAAGGCTATGAGATCACGCCGAACGGGCGCCAGACGGCGGTCGTAAAAGCGGGTGAGCCGACCACCTTCGCCTGGCAGGTCAAGCCCAGCCCCGAGGCCAAAGGCGAACTGAAGTCGGAGTTCGGTGTCGAACTGACCGGCGCGAAGGAACCGCAAGGCTTCTCCCTGGGTGAGATCAGCAAGCGCGTCGCAGCCCTGCCGCAAGAGGCCAAGAAGGGCCTCGACAAGCTCGACCTCGGCGCCTTGAACGGCACGATCTCGCTGCCCGGCCTCGGCCCGACGCCGATCAAGACCCTGCTGGGCGCGGCTCTGGTGCTTCTGGCGCTGATCATTCTGGTGGGCGTGTCGCGCAGCGTCAGCGCTTCGCGCCGCAAGGCCGAAAGCCAGCGCAAGTATCGCACGCTGACCGACTACGGGCGCAACGAGATGGAGTTCGAGGCGCCTCCGGCCAGCACCCACGTGTCGCACGTGAACCCGTTCCTCGCCGCCGCCGGCGGCGCAGCGGCCGGTGCGGTCGCGGCCTCGGCCGTGGCCCACCATGACGATCACCACGACCACGGGCATGGCCATGATGATCACCACGGCCATGACGACCACGGCCACGGCCACGATGATCATGGCCACGACGCCCACGGTCATGACGATCACGGGCACGGGGCGGATCTTCACGCCCACGCCCACCCTGAACCCCACGCCCCGGCTGAGCACGTTTCGTACGTGAACCCGATGGTGGCCGCGACCACTGCAAGCCACGCCGACCATCATGGGCACGATGCTGCTCACGGGCATGATGACCACGGCCATGGCCACGACGATCATGGTCACGGTTCCCATGACGATCACGGGCATGGTCACGATGATCATGCGCATGGCCACGACGATCATGCCCACGGCCACGACCATGGCGCTCATCACGCCCATGCCGAGCACACCGCCCATGTGACCCCGGCCAGCCATGCCGACGATCACGGTCACGGCCACGGCCATGACGACCATGGACACGGCCACGACGACCATGGACACGGCCACGACGATCACGGCCATGACGCCCATGGTCACGGCGGCCACGGGCACGATGACCACGGCCATCACGAAGAGCATGGCCACGGTCACCACGACGCGCCCAAAAAGGAACTTGAGCACGCTCACCACTAGGCCGAGCGCCGGTTGAGACCCCTGAGCCCCGGATCCCACGATCCGGGGCTCTTTCTCTTCTGATCCGCCGTGAAAAGGCGTTTGCGCCTTGCATCGTCCGGCGCGTCACAGCATTGAGAGGCCATGTCTGACGCCCTGATCGCCCAGCTCGGCGCCTTCCAAGGCCCGCTGACCGCCCTTCTGCAAGTCCTGATGATCGACCTCGTCCTGGCCGGCGACAACGCCGTGGCCGTGGGCCTGGCGGCCGGCGGCTTGCCCGCCAAGGAGCGCAAGAAGGTCATTCTGTACGGCCTGGGCGCGGCGGTCTTGCTGCGGATCACCTTCGCCCTGATCACCACCTGGCTGCTGGGCGTGGTGGGCCTGTTGCTGGCGGGCGGCTTCCTGCTGCTGTGGGTCTGCTGGAAGATGTGGCGGGAACTGCGCGAGCAGACCACGCACGACGAGGCCGACGCCATGGCCATGATCGACGATGATCCCAGCACCGAGCCCCGCGCGCGCCCGAACAAGACCTTCAAGGCCGCGTTCCTGCAGGTGCTGATCGCCGACGTCTCGATGTCGCTGGACAACGTCCTGGCCGTCGCCGGCGCGGCCCGCGAGCATCCGGGTATCCTGATCTTCGGCCTCTTGCTGTCGATCGTGCTGATGGGCGTGGCCGCCACGGCCATCGCCAACCTGCTGCACAAGCACCGCTGGATCGGCTTTGTCGGCCTGGCCATCGTGCTCTATGTGGCCGTGCACATGATCTGGACGGGCCATCGCAGCGTGGTGATGGATCTGAACCATACGCCCGCCTACAACGCGGCCGTCCCGGACCTGATCGACATCACGCCGGACGAAGTCTCCCAGCACAACAAGCACCGCTGACGGCGCTCTGGAGCCTTCAGCCTGAAATCGGAATCGATTTCAGGCGTTAAAAAGGCTCTAAATCAGATACTTAGAGCGTGAGAATAGCCGAAACCGGTTCCCACTTTCGGCCTCACGCTCTAGCGTCCCGGAAGCGGCGGCAGGTCGAGACGTCTGAGGTCGGCCATGCGCGCGTAGAGTCGCAGGATCCGGCCGTGGCGAGCCGCGTCGCCCCGCGCCTCAACCGCCTCATGCAGACCGATCAGCGCCAGCCGCAGAGCCGCGTTCACGCGATCAAGACCCCCGATCGTGAGCTCGGCGGGATCGGCCGGCCAGTCGGCGGACAGGGCGTAGTCGGCGGTCGCCTCCGAAAGCACCTCGCGGATCGCCGCGTTCTCGGTCACCCGCGCCGCCGCGCCCCGCTCGGCCTCCTGGGCGGCCAGCAGCGACAGCAGCGCCACCACCGCGACTTTCCCGGCCATGAACTCGCCCTGCTGTTCGGGCGGCCCCGGCTCGGCCATGCACAGGAAGTTGCCGACCAGGATATCGGACACGCTCGGCGTCATGACAGCCTCTCCATGCGCAGCAGCGCCTCGGCCAGGATCTGGTCATGGCGGCGGGCGGTGTACCAGCCCGAGATCGCCAGCACCGGATCCTTGAACCCGCCGTCGCGGTATTCCTTGGCCGCCGAGGTCCAGATCGCCTGGCCCTTCACGGCGTTGAACAGCGACCACCAGGCAAGAGCGGTCTCATCGACCTCGAGGCCGCTGGTCTGTTTCCAGAGGGCCAGGGCCTCGTCGCGCGGCAACATGCCGCCCACCTTGTCGGCCTCGAAATGCCCCCACAGCGGATCCATCGCCCAGCCCAGGTCCTCCAGCGGATCGCCCAGGTGGACCATCTCCCAGTCGAGGATCGCCATGATCTTGCCTGCGCCGTCGTGCAGGAAGTTGCCGGTGCGATAGTCGCCATGAACCACGCGCACCGCCTGGGCCGGCGGCGGCGGGCGGCGGCGCAAGGCGCGGATCGCGGCCCAGACGATGGGTTGCGGATGCTGTTGGTCGTCCTCGATGACCTTGGTCCAGTGGTCGAGCGCGATCCGCCAGCAGTCCTCGGGAGCGGGGCGCTCGGCGACCCTGGCCAGTGGCAGATCGGTGGGATCGGCTCCGGCGATGGTCCCGAGGATCCGGAAGAACTGCTCGCCGATCGTCCGAGCGTGCTCGCCATAAGGAACGACCGTGAAGGGCGAGGCGGCGGCCCCGCCCTCGACGCGCTCCATGATGAAGAACGGCCGTTCCAGTTCGGCGCCCTCAGCCTCCATGGCGACGGGACGCGGAACGGGCAGACAGTCGTGGAACGACTCGAAAGCCAGATATTCGAGATTCCGATCGGTTTCGATCAGACTGCCCGGCGGGTCGCGACGCAGGATCAGCGGACGCGTCTGGCCCTCCGCCGCGGCGGCGAAACGATAGGTCTCGCGACTGGCGCCGCCGGGAATGCGCGAGAGGTCCGAAACCGTCACGGGCGTCGACCAGATGCGCGAAAGATACGCCTCAAGGCGCTCGGTCAGGCTCATGGGGCCAGATCCAGGATCGAGGCGAAACCGGACGGCGCGTGCGGCCCGATCGCCAACTGCTCGAAGACGCCCCGGCCGACCCGAGACCGCCCCTGGCCGTCGACATAGGTCACGCGGCTCAGCGCCTGCACATGCAGATGGTGCGGCATGCGACGGTCGATGTCCGCCAGCACGAAGTCTTCCCGCTCGACCTTCAGCGCGCCCTGGTTATGGCCGTGACCCCAGGTCGGATGGGTGTAGCCAAGCCCCAGCATGAAGAACTCGGTCTGCGGCGCGATGGACACCGAACCGCCCTCGCCCAGGTCAAGCGTCGCGGACGCGGCGTGGCGCGTGCCGCTCTTCCAGCCGATGGCGCACGACGACTGCGCAAAGCCACCGAACGCCTCTTCGTGGCCGCCGTCCTCCAGCCAGACCGCGCGGCGGTTCCAGGGCCGGCCCAGTTCGTCGTCGTTGGTGTGGAAGAAGAAGCTGCCGTCGGCGAAATTGCACGGGCTCCAAAGCCAGAAAAACTGCGGCGGCACGGGCGGAACCGGCTCTTGCGGGTCGCGCGCGCCGACCGGCCGCACGCCCCAGGAGCGGTCGCGGGTGCCGACGAACCCGTCGACGGCGGTGCGAACACCGTCCACCTCGACCCAGCCGCTGTAGCGACCGTTCTGGGTCAGGCGCGTATAGTCCATGAAGGCGCGCGGACCGATGCGTCGGATGAAGCGGGGCTCCTCGATCGGGAAGGCGCGGCCCTCGAACACGATCTCGGCCGCGACGCCCTGTTCGGGGGCCTGTACGACCAGTTTCAGACGTTGCAGCGGTTGCAGCACCTCGATCGCAATCGGACCGACCCTCAGATCCATCCGCTCCATGCCCAGCCAGCGGCTGGCGTGGAGGTTCACCTGCTTGCCGTCCTTCATCACGCAGAACGAGGCGTCGGCGATGTTCAGGTGCGGATAGACGCCGAAGGCTGCGGCGAAGAACAGGTCGCCGCCATCGCCCTCCGGCGCGTAGCCGTTGAAAAAGTAGCGATCATAAAAGTTCCGATCCGTGCCGGCATAGGCCACCGGCTCGGGTGTCTGATGGATCGGATAATCGTCGCCCCAGGTGAGCGCCATGCCGTCCCTCCCCTGTTCGCGCCGACGCTCTGACGGGCCGGCTTTACGAGCAGGTGAACGACGTTAAGGTCGCGGCGAACGATTGCAACAGTGACGGAGCGTAAAGGCGATGGAAGGGTGGACACCCCGGACCTGGACGGGCCTTGCGGCCGCCAACGGTCTCTTGGCCGTGGCGTTCGGCGCCTTCGCCGCACATGGGATCGATGGCTGGAAGGCCGTCGAGTGGCTGAAGACCGGCGCCCAGTATCAGATGATCCACGCGCTCGCCGTCTTCGCCGCGTTCACGCTGCACAGGGCCGGGGCCAGGAGCATGGGACTGGTGACGGCGCTGTTCTTTGTCGGAATCCTGCTGTTCTCAGGCTCGCTCTACGCGATGGCGCTGGGCGCGCCGCGCATCCTGGGCGCGATCACGCCGCTGGGCGGTCTGTCGTTCATGGCCGGCTGGGCGCTGATGGCCTGGCGCGGTTTCAACCAGCCTCAGGCCTGAATCTTCTTCGCGCCCGGCAGGGCCAGCAGGAAGATCGCCAGGGCCGATCCGACCAGACAGGCGAACATCACGCCGGCCACCGGACGTGGCGTGCCGTCGTGCAGCGCAGCCCCCGCCCAGGACGCTACGGCCCCGGCCCCGAACGAGGCCGAGCCCATCAGAGCGGAGGTTGAACCGGCGCGCTGAGGATCGACGCTGAGCGCTCCGGCCATGGTGTTGCCGCCCATCAGTCCATAGAGCGAGAGCGCCGCGAACAGCAGCGGCAGCACGGTCCATTGCCCGCCGAAGCCCGTCCAGGCCGCGAGGGTCAGCAGGAGCGCGGCGACAATGGAGGCGACGCTGGCGCGCGCCAGCACCTGGTCGGGTGTTGAGCGGCGCAACAGGAAACGATTGATCTGGCTGGCGCCGATGATGCCGACGGCGTTGAAGGCGAAGACCAGATTGAACACCAGAGGGCTGTGGCCATAGGTCCCCATCACCAGATCCGGCGCGCCCGAGATGTAGGTGAACAGCACCGCCCCGTTCAGGGCCCCCGCCAGGGCGTAGCCCATCAGGCGACGCATCCCGAACAGCGCGACATAGGCCTTCAGCGGATTTTCGCTGCGGGCCTGCGCCTCGGTCGCCGCCGAGCGGGATTCGGTCAGGCTCAGCACGACCCAGGCGGCGATCAGCACACCGAACATCACCAGAGCCCAGAACACTCCGCGCCAGCCCGCCACGAACTGGACCACCCCGCCCAGCTGCGGCGCCAGCACCGGCGCCAGGCCCATGATCAGGGTCATCAGCGACAGGACGCGCGCGGTGTCGGTATGGCTGAAGCGGTCACGCACCACCGCGCGGGCGATCACGGGTCCCGCGCAGCCGCCCAGCGCCTGAACGAACCGCGCGGCGATCAGCGTCTCGATGTTCGGCGCGACGGCGCAGACGATCGAGGCGGCGATGAACAGGCCCACACCGACAAGCAGCGGCGGCCGACGGCCGAACCGGTCAGAGGCCGGCCCGTAGAACACCTGGCCGATGGCCATACCCGCGAAGAAGGCCGCCAGGGTCGCCTGGGTCTGGTCGGGGGCGGCGTTCAGCGTCCGGCCGATCGAGGGCAGGCTCGACAGATACATGTCGATCGACATCGGCGCGAAGGCCGTCAGCGCGCCCAGAAGCAGGACAAGGCGCCACGGAACGTGGGCGGGCGGCGGGCTGGCGTCGTTCATGCGCGCCCTTTTACGCGCGTTCGCCCCTACGGAAACCTGAAATGACGCTTGCCGGGCTGGCACGCACGCAGCAGCTTACCGTCAATCACATAACAACGGCGGGAGAACGAGCGCTCATGACGGACACCCTTTCAAAGGCCCCTGCTCTCCCCGCCCCGCAGTACGCCGAGGTCAACGGCGTCCGCATGGCCTATTACGAGGCCGGGCCGCGCCAGGGCGTTCCGATCGTCTTCTGCCATGGTTTCCCCGAACTGGCGTTCTCGTGGCGCCACCAGATCGCCGCCCTCGCCGCCGCCGGGCGCTGGGTGATCGCGCCGGACCAGCGCGGCTATGGCCTGACTCCCGGTCCCGAAGCGGTCGAAGCCTATGACATGGAGCACCTGACCGGCGACCTTGTCGGCCTGCTCGACCATCTGGGCGTAGAGAAAGCGATCTTCGTCGGTCACGACTGGGGCGGCATCGTGGTGTGGCAACTGCCGCTGATGCACCCAGGCCGGGTCGCCGGGATCATCGGGCTGAACACGCCCTTTTTCCCGCGCCTGCCGCTGGATCCCATCGAGATGTACCGCAACGCCTATGGCGACGACATGTATATCGTCCACTTCCAGAAGCCCGGCGTCGCCGACGCGCAATTGGGGGCGGATGTCGAAAAGACGATCCGCTACTTCATGCGCAAACCAAAGGGCACTCAGGAGGACTTCCTGGCCCAGCCAGCTGAACGGCGGAGCCTGGCCCTGCAGACCGCTCTCGCGCACTACGAGCCGTCTTCGGACGACAACCAGTTCCTGACGCCCGAGGAACTGGCCTTCTTCGTCGAGGCGTTCCAGCGCACCGGCTTCACCGGCGGCATCAACTGGTATCGCAACTTCACCCGCAACTGGGAGCGTTCAGAGCACCTGCCGCGCCGCATCGACGGCATTCCCTGCCTGATGATCATGGCGGAGCTGGACGTCGTGCTGCCGCCCGCCATGGCCGATCGGATGGGCGACCAGATCAGCGATCTCGAGAAGGTGCTGATCGAGGGCAGCGGCCACTGGACCCAGCAGGAAAAACCCGCCGAGGTGAACGCCGCGCTCCTGAACTGGCTGGACCGCCGCTTCCCGCTTTAGGTCAGCGGCGGGCGTCGACCATCGCCTGGGCGCGGCGGCGCATGGCGGCGGCCAGCTGCAGCATGGCCAGGGCCGAGGTCTCGTCCCGCTCGGCCGCGCGCATCGAATAGACGTTGGCCATGGCGAACAGAGCCTCGACCCGGTCCACGCCCTCGGCCCCGAACATCTCGCCGATCTGCCGATCCAGCTCCGCCAGCTGGACCGGCTTGAGCATCGCCAGCAGCTCTTCGTCGGAATAGTCTTCGGGCGGAATCTGAGTCATGCGCGCAGCATACAGAACCCGACGAAACGCATGAACCCGGCGCGATCCGCCGTTCACAACGCCGCGCCGAACGCGCTAGGCTGAGGCCATGGATCGTTATGCCTCCGCAACCGCCATGAGTTCCGTCGGTCGCCGCAGCCTCTTCCGCGAGGTCGAGCCGTTTTCGTTCGGCTGGATGCCCACCAGCGGTCCGCACGAGATCTACTACGAAGAATGCGGCAACCCGCGCGGCAAGCCCTGCGTGATCCTGCACGGGGGACCGGGCGGCGCGGTCAACCCGACCATGCGCCGCTTCTTCGATCCGGCCAAATGGCGCATGGCCCTGTTCGACCAGCGGGGCTGTGGTCGCTCGCGCCCCAACGCCAGCCTGGACGACAACACGACCTGGAGCCTGATCGAGGATATCGAGCGTCTGCGCGAGCATCTGGGCGTCGAGAAATGGACCGTGTTCGGCGGCTCCTGGGGTTCGACCCTGGCCCTGGCCTACGCCATCAAGCATCCGGACCGCGTCGAGGGCCTCGTGCTCCGGGGCATCTTCCTGCTGACGGAGAAGGAGTTGCGCTGGTTCTATCAGGACGGCGCCTCGATGCTGTTTCCCGACGCCTGGGAACGCTTCCTGGCCCCGATCCCCGAGGACGAGCGCGGCGACCTGATGGCCGCCTATCATCGTCGGCTGGTCGCACCGGACCGCCGCGTCCAGCTCGAGGCCGCCGCCGCCTGGAGCCAGTGGGAGGGCGACACCATCTCGCTGCGCGGTCCCGAGGCGCGCCCGCCCAAGTTCAACGAGGAAGACTTCGCGATCGCCTTCGCGCGGATCGAGTGCCACTTCTTCACCAACAAGGGCTTCTTCGACGAGGACGACTGGATCCTCAAGAACATCGACCGCATCCGCGGTATCCCGGGCTGGATCGTCCAGGGCCGGTTCGACGTCGTCACGCCGCTCGACAGCGCCTGGCGCCTGCACAAGGCCTGGCCCGAGGCGCGCTTCGAGATCATCTGGGACGCGGGCCACGCCTCCACTGAGCCCGGCGTCATTGACGGCCTGGTTCGCGCCACGGAGGCGGCGCTGGTCAGCTAGCCCGCCTTCAGCCAACCGTTATCCGCGAGCCAGTCGAAAAGCCGATCCGGCCACGCCTTGAGCGCGGCCTTCTGGCTGCGCAGGCCCATGTTGAAGGCATGCCCGCCGGACTGGAACAGGTGGAACTCCACCGGAACCTTGGCGGCTCGGAACCTGTTCAGCAGCGCCACCGGCGGCGCCGAGCAGCATTCGTCGTCGTTTGCGACCACGATGAAGGCCGGCGGTGTGCCGGGCGGAACCGTTTCGGGCACGCCCAGCGGTCCGGGATAGACCAGCACCTGGAAATCGGGACGCGCGCTGACCGCATCGACGGCATCCGTCTTCGGATCGTTCGCCGCGCCCTGATAGACAGCGAGGTTCACCGCTTCGCCGCCGGCTGAGAAGCCCATGAGACCGATCCGCTTTGGATCGACGCCGAACGCGCCGGCGTGCGCCCGGACATAGCGCACGGCGCGGACCGCGTCCTGGCGGGCGTGATCGATCGTGTAGGGCGAGCCCTCCTCCCGGAAGAGACGGTACTTCACCACGAAGACCGCCACGCCCTTGGGGTTCATCACCTTGGCCACGTCCGCGCCTTCGGCGTTGATGACCAGGATCCGATGCCCGCCGCCCGGCAGCACGATCAAGGCAGCGCCGGTGGCGGTCTCCTTGGGCGGCAGATAGGCGGTGATCGAGGGATTGTTGACACTCTTGACCCAGTAGTCGGCCGCCTGCTCCGGGATCGCCTTGCGGCTCTCGAAGCCCGGCGCGCCGTTGGGCCATAGCGGGAGCTGCTGCGCCAGCGCCGCCGTCGGGGCCAGCAGAGCGGCGATCAGGAGGAGCGCCCTCACAGCTTGACCGTCCGCCCTTCGCGCGCGGCGCGGTAGATCGCTTCGATCACCCGGAGGTCCTTGAGACCCTCGTCACCGCCGACGATCGGCTCGCGGCCGGTGAAGATGCACTCGGACAGGTGATCCAGCTGGGCCGAGAACTGGTTCTTGGGCTGTGGCGCCGGTTCGCGCGGCGCAGGCGGACCGCCCAGCTGGGCCCGCATGGCCTGGCCCTGATAGCTGGTCGCCGGGTCGATCTCGACCCAGCCCTTGGGCCCGCTCACCCGATAGCGGTTGCAGTTGACGCTGTAGGCCGACACGCAGTTGGCCGTGGCGCCGGATGGGAAGAGGAGCTGGAAGTTGATGATGTCCTCGACCTCACCGAAGCGCGGATCGGATCGGTCCGTGGACTCCACGGCGTTGACGGCCACAGGCTCTTCGCCGGTCAGATAGCGCGCGGCGTTCAGGCTGTAGATGCCGATGTCCATCAGGCTGCCGCCGCCGGCCAGCGCCCTGTTCAGACGCCATTGCTTGGGATCGCCGATCGTGAAGCCGTGATCGGTGACCACCGTGCGCACCGGTCCGAGCGCGCCGTCGCGCACCAGCTTGATCGCTTCGATATTGTGGGCCTGGAAGCGGCTGCGATAGCCGATCATCAGCTTGCGGCCGGCCTTCTGGCAGGCTGCGATCATCGCCTCGCAGTCAGCGACCGTATTGGCCATCGGCTTTTCGCACATCACGTGCTTGCCGGCCCTGGCGGCCCGCTCGGTGAAGGAGCGGTGCAGACTGTTGGGCGTGATCACATAGACGATGTCGACATCGGGATTATCGATAATCCGGTCGAAGGTCTCGTAGCTGTAGCGGTGGGTCTCGGGGATCCCGTACTGCTCGCCGTAGGTCTTCAGCTTCTCGGGCGTGCCGCTGACCAGGGCGGCCAGGCGCGAGTGCTCACACTCGGCGAAGCGCGGCATGATGATGCGCGTGGCGTAGTAGCCCAGGCCCAGGATCGCATAGCCCAGCTTGCGGCCCGGCTGAGCGGCGAAGGCGCCGCGCGGCAGTCCGGCGACACCGGCCGCCAGGCCCGCAGCGAGCAGGCTTCTCTTGCTGATCGTTTCCATCGCTAGCGCCCCAGCCCCTTGGTCTTGGTGCGCACGCGCGCCACGAGATGGTTGGAGGTGATGAACAGCGTCCCGCCGTCCTCGCCGAACACGCAGTTGGCTGCTGGAAAGCCGGTCTCGATCACGCCCAGCAGCTTGGCGTCCGGCGTCAGGATCATGATGCCGCCAGGGCCACTGGCGAAGAGCCGTCCCTGGGCGTCGATCTTCATACCGTCCGGAAGGCCGGGCCCGCCGGCCTTGAGCAGGTCAGAGGCGTCGAAGAACACCCGTGAAGCGGTCGGCAGCCCGTCAGCGCCCAGGTCATAGGCCATGATCACGGGACGCTTGGGATCGGAGATGGCGACGTACAGGCGTCGGCCGTCCGGCGACAGGCCCACCCCGTTGGGGAAGCTCAGCGAACCGTCGACCAAAGCGACCTCGCCGTTCGGCCGCAGCAGGTAGACGCCGTTGAAGACCTGCTCCTTGGCCGGCGAGGCGTCCATCCCTTCCAGGCCATAGGGCGGATCGGTGAAATAGAGCGAGCCCTTCAGCGGTCCGTGACGAACCTCGACCAGGTCGTTGGGACTGTTGAACTTCTTGCCGTTGAAGGTCGTGGCCAGCAGCGTCTTCTTGCGGGTCACAAGATCGATCCGCGCCACGGCGCGGTTGCCGCAGTCACAGACCAGCAGCTCACCCGCCGTGCTGATGATCGCGCCATTGGTGCCGGCCTCGCGGAAGATCTTGGTCGGCGGACCATCATAGCCTGAGGGGCGCAGGAAATCGGTCTTGCCGCCCTTGGCGTCCCACCGGTGCATGACGTTGCCGGGCACGTCGGAGAACAGCAGATAATTTCCGTCAGCGACCCAGGCGGGCCCCTCGGCCCAGGTGATCCCGTCGGTCAACTGCTCGATCGGCGCGTTCGCGTCGACAACCGCATCCAAGTCCGGCGACAACCGGCGGATCCGGCCGATCCTGGGGTAGCCGGCGTCTCCAGCCTGGACCGCAAACCCTTGCGCCCCGGCGATCAGGGCGACACCTGCGCCGAGCATGGCGCGTCGAGTGGTCATGGCGGCCTCCGCTAATGATTATTTGCGGGCTAGAGACCATGACAGCGATGTCACCGCAACCGGCGATCGACTAAAGTCGAACGCGCGGCACCGCGTCGAGCCAACGGGCGTAGGCGGCTTCCCGCACATGATCGTCCATCGCCGGCGCCAGGGTCTCAGTGGCGGGACTGGCTTCGGCGGCCTCTTCGATCGACCCGTAGAGACCCGCGCCGACGGCGGCGAACAACGCCGCCCCCAGGGCCGTGGTCTCCTGATAGCTGGCGCGGCGCACCGAGAGCCCTGTGAGGTCGGCCAGGCGCTGCGAGAACCAGGCGCTCTTGGCCATACCGCCATCGATCCGCAGTTGCGCCGCCTCGCCAAAGGCCATGGGCGCATCGGCGCGCATAGCCTCGATCAGGTCGCGGCTCTGCAGCGCACAGGCGTCGAAGGTGGCGGCGGCGATCTCGGGTAGTCCCGCATCGCGCGTCAGACCGAAGATCCCGCCCCGCGCCTCGGCGTCCCACCAGGGGGCGCCAAGACCCGTGAACGCGGGAACTACCACCACCGCGTGATCCGGCTTGGCCGCCAGGGCCAGCGCCTCGGCGGCGCGGGGACCGCCCGTGATTCCGAGCCCCTCGCCCAGCCACTGGATCGCCGCGCCTGCAACGAAGATCGACCCTTCCAGCGCGTATGTGGTCTTGCCGCCGACCCGCGCCGCGACGGTGGTCAAGAGGCGCGCCCGCGAGGCGGCACGGTCGGTTCCTGTATTGATCAGCATGAAGCAGCCGGTGCCGTAGGTGGCCTTCATCTGCCCCGGCGACACGCACCCCTGCCCCATCAGCGCCGCCTGCTGGTCGCCCGCCACGCCACGGATCGGAACCTCGCGGCCCAGTATATCGGCCTGCGTGGCCCCATAGTCGTCCACGCAGTCCAGCACCTTGGGCAAGATCGCCAAGGGCACGTCGAACAGCGCCAGCATGGCGTCCGACCAGGCTTGCGCGCCGATGTCGAACAGCAGGGTACGCGAGGCGTTGGTGGCGTCGGTCGCGTGGACGGCCCCGCCCGTCAGGCGCCAGATCACCCAGCAGTCCATGGTTCCGCACAGCAGCTCGCCCGCCTCGGCCCGCGCCCGCGCGCCTGGAACCTTGTCGAGGATCCAGGCGATCTTGGTCGCCGAGAAATAGGGGTCCAGCAGCAGGCCGGTGACCTCGGTGACCCTCGGCTCGTGCCCCTCGGCCTTGAGGCGGGCGCAGACGTCAGCGGTGCGGCGATCCTGCCAGACGATGGCTGGATGGATCGGACGGCCCGTAGCCCGATCCCAGACGACCACGGTCTCGCGCTGGTTGGTGACGCCGATCGCAGCGATGTCCGCCATCCGCCCGGAGGCCTCGGTGACCTCGCGCAGCACAGCGACGGCGGCGGCGTAGATCTCCTCGGCGTCATGCTCGACCCAGCCGTCGGCCGGATAGCTCTGACGCAGAGGACGCGAAGCGTCACCCAGGGCCGTCCCCGCCCGATCGAACAGGATGGCGCGCGTGCTGGTGGTGCCCTGGTCCAGGGCCAGGATCAGGTCTTGCGCCATCGACAGTTCCTCCACTCAAGCTTGCGACATCTCGACGCGTAACAGCGCATCGGCGTCTTTGCCCTGTTTAAGCATGTTTTCATTTGAGGGCCGCAAGGTCATCCTTAACGGACCTTCCGGATTCGAGGAGGCGGAGCCATTCAGACCGTCGAGATCGCTTCGCTGATGACGCTGGCGCGCAGTCGCGACCCCGGCGATCGGGAGCGGCTGCTCAGCGGTATCATTGACCTGTGCGAGGCGGGCCAGGCGCGTGGCGAGCCGACCCATCCCGACATCCAGGCCCTGCTGAACTCGATCTTCATGACCCTGGTGGTCGAGACCGAGCGCGATATCCGCCGACGTCTGTCCGAGCGGCTGGCCGACGCGGACTGGGCCCCGTCCGCCCTGATCAACATCATGGCGCTGGATGAGATCGAGATCGCGCGCCCGATCATCGCCCGCAGCCCCGTCCTGCAGGACCACGATCTGATCCGCCTTCTGGTTCAGGCCACGCTGGAGCATCAGATCGAGATCGCCCGTCGGCCGAATCTGAAGGCGCCGGTCGTTGAGGCGATTATCAGCCGTGACGAACCGGCGGTGATGACCGCCCTGGCGTCCAACGACACCGCAGAAATCTCGCCCGACGCCATGAGCCGGCTGGTCAATCGTTCGCGCGACGTGGTCGCGCTGCGGTCGCCGTTGGCCCGGCACCCGAAACTCTCCAGCGATCTGGCCGAGCAGCTCTATCTTCTGGTCGGACGGGCTCTTCGCGATGCGCTGACCGCGCGCTTCCAGCTCGACACAGCGCGCATGCAGGCCGCCGTCGACGAAGCGCTGCGCGCCGCCCACAAGGGCGAAAGCGATGTCGCTGTCGGACCTGTCGAAGGCGATGAGGACCGCGAGGAAATGGAGCGGGCCTTGATCGAGAAGCTCGATTCCGCTGGCCAACTCCGTCCAGGCTATCTTCTGCGCGTGCTGCGAGAAGGGCGTCTCCAGCTGTTTGTCATGGCCCTGGCGCGGCTGGGCAAGTTCGAGCCGGGCCAGATCCGGCGCGCCATCGACACCAGCCGGCCTGAACTCCTGGCCCTGGCCTGTTCGGCTGTCGGAATCGATCGGAGCGTCTTTCCGACGATCCTGGAGCATGTGCGCCAGCTGAACGGCGGGCGTCCCGGTGGCGGCGACGAGGGCGTGCGCCGCGCGGCCAGCGCCTTTGGCCCCTTCACGCCAGACATTGCAGGCATGGCGTTCCGGCAGGCCGTCGGACAGGTTTGACAAGACCACGGCCTTCCCGCCTCTTGGCCGCATGTACCAGCCGCAACCGTTCGTGACTCGCCTGGCGTTCAAGTCCAGCGACCGCCCCGAAGCCCAGGAAGCCCGGGAACGACTCGCGGCGCGCTACGGCGATGTCGGCGCGGAGAACGCGCAGGTGATCGTCGCCCTCGGCGGCGACGGCTTCATGCTGGAAAGTCTGCACGAGGCGATCGCCAGCCAGACCCCGATCTATGGGATGAACCGCGGCTCGGTCGGCTTTCTGATGAACGAGTACAGCGAGGACGGCCTGCTGGAGCGGATCAACGCCGCCGAGCGCGCCGTCATCCATCCGCTCGCCATGGTCGCCATCGACGCGCGCCGGACCCAGCATCGGGCGCTGGCGATCAACGAGGTCTCCCTGCTGCGCCAGACCCGGCAGACCGCCAAACTGCGGATCTCCATCGACGGCAAGGTGCGGATGGGGGAACTGGTCTGCGACGGCGCTCTGCTGGCGACGCCGGCCGGCTCGACCGCCTACAACCTGTCAGCCCACGGTCCGATCATCCCGATCGACGGGCGCGTGCTGGCCCTGACCCCGATCAGCGCCTTCCGTCCCCGCCGCTGGCGCGGGGCCTTGTTGCCGCAGTCCGCCCGGGTGACCTTCGAGATTCTCGAGGCGGACAAGCGCCCGGTCAGCGCGGTGGCGGACAACTTCGAGGTCCGCGACGTGATGGAGGTCCACATCTCCGAGGATCGCGGCACGTCCCTCGCCATGTTGTTCGACGCGGGCCGCAGCCTGGAAGAACGAGTTCTGGCCGAACAGTTCTCAGCTTAACCCGACGTCCAGAGCAGAACTGAGACGTTGGGTCGCACGAAAATGCAGGTCTCATGCAATGTTAACGCCTGCTATGTTAGCCGAACCCAACTTGTACCGCCGCTGGGGAGGCGAAGTGTGACCGAGAAGACCACCGCTGAGGTGATCCAGGTGCCGAACATGCTCAAGCTCAAGGTGGGCGGGCGTGGCGGCATCGACATGGCGGCCATCGCCAAGGCCGAGGCAGCGCTCAAGAGCCTTTCGGGCAACTTCGGCCAATGGCTGAACGATGAGATCGTCAAGCTGGAAGCCGCCCGCCAGGCCGTGAAGACCGAGGGCCTCAACGCCCAGACGGTCGAGACGCTCTATCTCCGGGCCCACGACCTGAAAGGTCTCGGCGCCACCTACGATTTCCCGTTGATCACCCGGCTGGCCGCTTCGCTGTGCAAGCTGATCGACGATCCGGACACGCGCCTGAAGGCGCCGATGTTCCTGGTCGACGCCCACATCGACGCGATCAAGGCCTGCGTGCGGGACGACATCAAGGTCGACACCCACCCGGTCGGCAAGGCCCTGAGCACCGAACTCGAAGCGCGGGTCGCCGAGTATCTCGGCGCCGCCGGCTAGAGCCTCGCGCGTCAAAACGGAGTCGTTTTGACGCGATAACGAGGCTCTAAATCAAATACTTAGAGCGTGACTTGCGCCGAAACCGGTTCCCACTTTCGGCGTCACGCTATTATCAGATCAGACCAAACAGGCCCTTGAGGTACGGGTTGAGCATCCGCGCCTCAGGGTCCAGGTCCTGGCGAACCTCCAGGAAATCCTTCCAGCGCGGATAGATCGCTTCCAGTTGCCGGCCGCGCAGCGTGTGGAGCTTGCCCCAGTGCGGACGCCCCTCGTAGCGACGGAAGATGGGCTCGATGAGCTCGTACAGGAAGGTGAAGTCGTCGCGGTAGTAGGCATGAACCGCCACGGACCCGCGCGGCGCGCCGTAGAAGGGCGAGAGCCAGGCGTCATCGGCCGCGATACGGCGGACCTCGATCGGGAAGAACACGTCGGGCCGTTCGGTCTCGATCGTCCGCATCACCTCTTCCAGGGCCTTGAGCTGGTTCTCGACCGGAAGATGGAACTCCATCTCGTTGAAGCGCACCGGACGTTCGGTCGAGAGCAGCTTCCAACCCTCGTCGACGGAGCTTTCAGGCTTGGCCGAGGACAGCAGCGCCTTGGCCGCCGCCTTGCGCAGCGGCGTGGCGAAGCCCAGCAGGTTCCGCAAGCCCCGCAACGCCTGCAGGAACTCCACGTCCTGGTCAGGCCCGCGCGCTTCAGCCGGATCGTCGGTCTCGTCGTGAGTGATGTTCACCGCCAGCCCGGTGAACGGGACAGCATAGAACTCGAAGTTGCGATGCTGGGCCCAGCGGCCGTCGGCCTTGGCCATGGCCTCCTCGAAGGGCTCCAGCCAGACGCGGCGACGCAGGCGGCGGTTGGCGCTGGTGCGCATCCGCACCTGGCTGATCACCCCCAGAGCGCCCATCGAAACCCGGGCGGCCTGGAAGATCTCGGGGTTGTTGCTGGCGTCAGCGTCGATGACCTTGCCCGAGGGCGTGACCAGCCGCAGGCCCGTCACGTCGCCGTGCATGGCCGGGATCTTGATTCCCGTGCCGTGGGTCGCCGTGCCCAGGGCGCCGCCCAGCGACTGCTTGTTGATGTCGGGCAGGTTGGCCAGAGCCCGGCCCTTCTCGGCCAGGAGCGGCCCCAAGGCGCCCAGGCGGGTGCCCGTGCGCACGATGGCCTCGTCGCCCTCCCAGCCGACAATCCCCGACATCGAGTCCAGCGAAACGAGCGTGCCGTCGGTCGGGGCCAGGGCCGTGAAGGAGTGGCCCGAGCCGACGGGACGGATCGGGGCTTGGGCGACTTTCAGCGCAGTGGCCAGTTCGCCCTCGTCCTTGGGCGCCAGGCGGGCGGCGGGATAGGCGTGCTGCACGCCCGACCAGTTGCGCCACAGCACCTTGCCCTGGGCGTTGACCGACGCCGGCGACGGCGGTTCGGGCTTGTCTCCGGTGGCCACCATATAGGCGGCGCCCGCGCCGCCGGCGACCACCGCCGCTCCCGTTCCGCCCGCGATCAGAGCCCCACGCCGCGAGATCATGCCGCCTCCCCGTGTTTTAAGACGCGGAGTCGTCTCGCCCCGCCATGAAGCGTATCAGGGCCTTGAAATCGTCCGGCGTGCAAGTCGCGCATTGGCCGGTGGCCGGCATGGCGTTGAAACCCTGGATGGTGTGATCCAGCAAAACCGCCTCGCCCTGCTTCCAGCGCGGGTCCCAGGCGGCGCGGTCCTGCACCAGCGGCGCGCCGGTCTCCGGGATGGCGTGACAGGCGTGGCACGAGGTCTCGTACAGGCTGGCCAGCCGCGCATCGGCCGGGCGCAGCGCCAGGGCCTGTTCAGGCGTGGGCGGCGGCGGGACCTTGGCCCCGCAAGCCGAAACGACGAGGGCGGCGACGACGAGAACCAGCCCCCTGCGCATCAGGCGATCCCCGACAGGCGTTTGGCCGCCGTCAGCGTATTGGCCAGCAAGCAAGCAATCGTCATCGGTCCAACGCCCCCCGGAACCGGCGTAATCGCGCCGGCGACCTCCCTAACCTCGTCGAAGGCGACGTCGCCGACAAGCCGGGTCTTGCCCGCGGCGGCGGCTTCCGGATCGCGGGCCGGGAAGCGGGTGATGCCGACATCGATGACCACGGCGCCCGGCTTGACCCAGTCGGCCTTGACCATCTCGGCGCGGCCGACGGCGGCCACGACGATGTCGGCCTGGCGCACGATCGAGGGCAGGTCCTGGCTGCGCGAGTGGGCGATGGTCACGGTGCAGTCGGCGGCCAGCAGCATCTGGGCCATAGGCTTGCCCATCAGGTTCGAGCGGCCGATCACCACGGCAGTCTTGCCCTTCAGGTCGCCGATGGCGTCCTTGATCAGCATCATGCAGCCGGTCGGCGTGCAGGGCGCCAAGGCCGGCAGGCCGCTGGCCAGGCGGCCGGCGTTGGTCACGGTCAGGCCGTCGACGTCCTTGTCGGGCGACAGGGCGGCCACGACGTCCATCTGGCTGATATGCGGCGGTACCGGGAACTGCACCAGCACGCCGTGGATCTTGGGATCGGCGTTCAGCTTGGCGACAACGGCCAGCAGTTCGTCCTGCGTGGTGGTTTCCGGCAGGCGGTGGGTCTCGGAGTACATGCCCGCCGCCGTGGTCTGCTCGCCCTTGTTGCGAACATAGACCTGGCTGGCCGGATCCTCGCCGACCAGCACGACGGCCAGGCCCGGCGTCACGCCATGCTCGGCCTTCAGGGCGGCGACCTCCTCGGCGATCGTGGCCCTCAGATCGGCCGCGAAGGCCTTGCCGTCGATGAGTTTCGCCTGCGCCATGGGGGTTCTCCTGCGTTGCCCGTCCCTAGCCTCTGGGCGCGAGACTCGCAACGGCGCACGGTCGCCTGGGGGCTTGACCGCCTTCCCGCCCCGGCGTGTCCTCGCGCCATGACTCACGCCTTCCCGACTCCCGCCGCCCATGCCCGCGAGATCCTGGCCAAGCTGGGCGCGCCGCCGCTGCCCGCCGACGCAGGAGAGCCCGTGCGCGGCCCGATTGACGGCGCCATCCTGGCCCACGTCGGCTTCGACGACGCCCGGCAGATCGAGGCCAAGGTCGCCGCCGCCGGCCGCGCCTTCGCCGATTGGCGCGTCATCCCCGCCCCGCGTCGCGGCGAACTGGTGCGGCTGTTTGGCGAAGAGCTGCGCGCGGCCAAGGCCGATCTGGCCGCCCTCGTCACCCTGGAGGCCGGCAAGATCGCCTCCGAGGCGGCCGGCGAAGTCCAGGAGATGATCGACATCTGCGACTTCGCCGTGGGCCTGTCGCGCCAGCTGCACGGCCTGACTATCGCTTCGGAGCGTCCCGGCCACGCCATGCGCGAGACCTGGCATCCGCTGGGTCCGGTGGCGGTGATCAGCGCCTTCAACTTCCCCGTCGCCGTGTGGGCCTGGAACGCCTGCCTGGCCCTGGTCTGCGGCGATCCGGTGATCTGGAAGCCGTCCGAGAAGACCCCGCTGACGGCGCTGGCCACCCAGGCGATCCTGGAGCGCGCCCTCGCCCGTTTCGGCGACGCGCCCGAGGGCCTGTCGTCGGTGGTGCTGGGCGCCCGCGACGCCGGCGAGCGGCTGGCCCGCGATCCCCGCATCCCGCTGGTCAGCGCCACGGGCTCCACCCGCATGGGCCGGGCCGTGGCCCCGATGGTCGCCGAGCGCTTCGGCCGCTCGATCCTCGAGCTGGGCGGCAACAACGCCATGATCGTCGCCCCCTCGGCCGACCTGTCCCTGGCCTTGCGCGCCATCGTTTTCTCGGCGGCGGGCACGGCGGGCCAGCGCTGCACCAGCTTGCGCCGCCTGATCGTCCACGAGAGCCTGGTCGACAAGCTCGCCGACGCGGTCGAGACCGCCTTCCAGCGCCTGCCCGTCGGCGATCCGCGCGATCCCAAGACCCTGCTCGGCCCGCTGATCGACAAGGCCGCCTATGACGCCTTCATCGAGGCGATGAATCAGGTTCGCGCCGAGGGCGGAACTGTCGCCGGCGGCGAGCGGGTGCTGATCGACGAGCATCCGGACGCCTACTATGTGCGCCCCGCCCTCGCCCGCCTGTCCGCCCCCGCGCCGTGCATGCAACGCGAGACCTTCGCGCCCCTGCTGCACGTTGTTCCGTATACGGACTTCGAACAGGCGATCGCGATCCAGAACGACGTGCCTCAAGGCCTGTCGTCCTGCGTGATGACCAACGACGTCCGCGAGGCCGAGCGCTTCCTGTCCGCCGCCGGCAGCGACTGCGGCATCGCCAACGTCAATATCGGCCCCTCGGGCGCGGAGATCGGCGGCGCCTTCGGCGGCGAAAAGGAAACCGGCGGCGGCCGCGAGAGCGGCTCCGACAGCTGGAAACAGTACATGCGCCGCCAGACCGCGACGGTGAACTACTCCGGCGCCCTGCCCCTGGCGCAGGGGGTGCGGTTTGATCTGTAGGGGTTAGGGCCGCGCGCGTCCTTCAAGCAGAGCCTGCACGGCGGCCTCCAGCGGAAGGTCGCGACCGGCGCGGACCGCATCCAGAGTCTGGAGGACCGCAAGGTCGGGCTTCACGCCGACGCCTTCCAGGCGCTTGCCGTCTGGGGTCAGAACATCTGCGATGGCCACCTGCACGCTGCCCCCGCCGGGCAATGGAAAGTTGCGCGACATCAGGACCGCGCCCGCCGTCTGGCTCCCCACCAAGATGGCTCGCCGCTCGTGTTTCAAAGCAGCGGCTGTGACCTCCCCCGCACTACCCGTGGCCGGCCCCATCAGGACGACCAGCGCCCCATCGTAACGCGACGATGCGCGTTGGGTCTTTTCCAACCGCTCGCGACCTCGACTGACATTGCGTGCGACCACAACGCCCTCCGGAAGGAACAGGCCGGCGACCTTCCGCTCGACCCAGATCTTGCCTCCACCGTTACGGCGAAGATCCAAGACGAGACCCGAACGGGGCGCTTCCGTGAGATTATCACTTAGCCAATCGAGGCTGATGCTGTCGAACTTGTCGAAGCGCAGAACTCGGACGCCGCTCGGCAAGTCGATGCGCTGGCGCGGCGGCGGGTTCTCTCGATCCTCAACCTCAAACGCCAGGGCGCGCGGAGCCTGGCCCGGATTCACGACCGCCATGGTCGCGTGCGGACAGCCTCCGGAACGATGCGCAAGGGTCATCTTCCGCAGGAGATCGCCTGGCGCCAAGCCCGCCTGCTCGGCCGGCGAACCGCGTCTGACATCGGCGACAACGAGGGAAGTCTGCGCGCCTCGCCGCACCGTAGCGAGGTCGAAACCGTAGTCGATCCGCAGATAACGGCCGCCGCAACCGAAAGGCTTACTGGGTCCGTCCGGTCCAGCCGCGGCCGCAGGCTCTCGACTTTCAATTCTCTCCACGGGCGGCATGCCGATGTTCACATGCGAGGTCCCGACCCGGCTCATCATGTTCTGCAGGACATTGATGTAGAGCATCGTCTCACTGGGCATTTCCCGGACATGGGGCCGATAGACGTCGCGGATCTGGCGCCATCGCGCGTGGTCGAAGGCCGGATCGTAGTAGTGCTTGTCGACGATGCTCCAGGCTTGCTCGAAGATGCGCTCATAGCGGGCGATCCGCGCCGCCTCGGGATTCTGGCGCGCCCAGGCGACCTTCCAAGCCGCAGCGCCGAAACTGGCGACCAGCAAGACCGCCAGACCGGCGAGGATCCAAGGTCGCTTTCGCACGATCTCCACCCCGAGTTGAGCTTTCGGAGTACCACGCGTCAATCCACCCAACAAGACGCGAGCGGCGCGCGCCCCATTGCCCAGACGAACGCCTCTCGCTAAGGAAGACCCCCGTTCGGCCTCGCGCCGATCAGCCGGCTTAGCACAGCGGTAGTGCAGCGGTTTTGTAAACCGAAGGTCGGGGGTTCGATCCCCTCAGCCGGCACCATTTCCCTCGTCCAGGGTCTCGCGCGATGGTCGCCACGCTCTTCATCGACGCCGACGCCTGCCCCGTGAAGGACGAGGCCTACAAGGTCGCCGCCCGGCACGGGTTCAAGACCTTCGTGGTGTCCAACAGCTGGATCCGCGTGCCTCAGACGCCGGTGATCGAGCAGATCGTGGTCGACGCGGGTCCCGACGTCGCCGACGACTGGATCGCCGAGCGGTGCGGTCCGGGCGACGTGGTCGTCACCAACGACATTCCCCTGGCCGACCGCGTGCTGAAGGCCGGCGGGGCGGCCGTGGCCCCGAACGGGCGCGTGTTCAGCCCCGACATGATCGGCTCGGCCCTGGCCTCGCGTTCGATCGGCGAGCACCTGCGCTCGATGGGCGAGGTCACCAAGGGCCCGGCCGCCTTCGCCAACGCCGACCGCTCGCGGTTTCTGCAGGCGCTGGACCAGCTGGTGGTCAAGGCCAAGCGCGCGGTCCCTCGGTGATCGCATGCCCGCGATGATCGAGATCACGTCCTGGCTGCGGATCGACGAGGACGACCTGATCTGGAAGGCGACCCGCGCCTCAGGTCCCGGCGGCCAGCACGTCAACAAGACCTCGACCGCCATCGAGCTGCGCTTTGACGTGCGCAACTCGCCCTACCTGCCCGACGACGTGAAGGACCGCCTGACCGCGTTGGCCGGCAGCCGGATGACCCAGGACGGGGTGCTGGTGCTGTTCGCCCAAGGCTCGCGCTCGCAGGAAATGAACCGGCAGGACGCCCTGGACCGGCTGATCGACCTGATCCGCCGCGCGACCGAAAAGCCCAAGCCCCGCAAGGCGACCAAGCCCACCTATTCCAGCAAACTCAAGCGGCTGGAGACCAAGTCCAAGCGCGGGACGGTGAAGTCGGGACGCGGGCGGGTGAAATTCGACGACTAGCGACGGTTCAAGCCGTCTCCGGCGGCGCAGGCGCGCTGAAGGCGATGACGTCCTGCTTCCACTCGGGCTCGACGATCAGCCCGCCCAGCATCTTCTGCAGGTAGCGCGTCATGGTCGCCTGCTCCTCGGTGGTCAACTGGGCGCAGACCTCCTGGTTCAGCGGGCGGATTTCGCCGCGGATGCGGTCCAACAGGCTCCGGCCGGCGTCGGTCAGGCGGATCACGACGATGCGACGATCCCGCGCCGAAGCTTCACGCGCCACCAGGCCATCGGCGATCAGGCCGTCGATCGAGCGGGTCAGGGTGGTGCGGTCGGTGGCCGCCAGCTTGGCCAGCCGCGTCATCGACAGGTCACCAAAGCGCCGCAGCGAGATCATCGCCACCCACTTGGCGAACGAAAGGCCGTGCTTGGCCAGCAGATCGGCGGCCATGGCGCGGCGATGCTGCTCAGTCTGGTAAAGCAGATAGCTCAGATAGCTGGACAAAGGCAGCGCGTGATCATGCGCCGTCTCGGCGCGCTCGTCCCCGTCGCCTATTGTCATGTCCGCCCCCGCAAAACGGCGCTCTGTGTGTCACAAGGTTAACGGCCGTGCAATCGTCGGCGCCGATGGCGAAACGAAAAACCCCGCGAAAAGCTTCGCGGGGTCAGACGGCTTGACCTGCGGCTCGAGGGCGAAACGCAGCAGGGGCTCAGGCGGCGGCCCTGTTGCGGTGAAGACCGCGGGTCAACCAGTCGTCCGGATAGGTTTCCCGCACGGTGATCGACTTGAACTGGGTGACCGGGATTTCGGCGTGATCGCCGGGATTGAGGTCGCGCGACACCGAATGGCCGGCGAACTCTTCGATGATGGTGATCACTTGGCTGCTGCCGGCGGCGTTCTCGATCAGGACCATGTTCATGGGACGGCTCGTTACATCGAGGAAAAGGGGAAGAGGACGGATAGGCTTGGAAGGAGTCAGACCAGTCGGGGCTGGATCCGCTTTTCCTTCACGCCCTTGAGGGCCCAGGCCTCGAGGGCCTGACCACCGCTCAGCCGGCGGAAGGCGCCCTGGCTATGCTGCTCGCAGTAGGAGCCGCGCGCGCTGGCCTTGGGACGGCCGCAGAAGCCGAAGTCGTCATTCTCCGGATGGCCGATCGGCCAACGGCACGAGTGAGCGCCCAGGCCCAGGATGCCCGAGGTCGGCAGCAGGTCTTCCTCGATGCGCTCATAGCGCAGGGCGACACGGGGGGGGGCCACGTCGCGCGACGGACGCTGGCGGACCGAGATCCGGGACGGCGCGCGGGCCGTCGTGGCGCGCTGGCGCACGGGGGTTTCACGGACCGTGATGCCCAGACGGTGCACCTTGCCGATCACCGCGCTGCGGCTGACGCCGCCCAGTTGCCGCGCCACCTGGCTGGCGCTCAGGCCCTCCAGCCACAGCTTCTTCAGCGTCGCGGTCCGTTCTTCGCTCCAGTCCATGATCTTGCATCCAGCCCAGCCCGGAGCCAGCCCGCTCCGTGAGAAAAGGGGTAAGATTTATGGTTAACGACCGTCAAACGGTTATGTGCAGACCCACGTTTTGCAAGTTCACTTTTCGCCATGAGAATCACGTAGATACCAGCAATTGTCGCAGCCTTGCCGTAACCCCCACGCTTAAGGACCATTGTTACGTGACAAGCCTCAGACCCAGATTTTATAAGGGTTTGGAATGCGTCGCGGCGTCGCAGAACCTGCGGCGAAACGTCAGTCGAGGACCTCTATGCGCTCGTTGAACCTGGTCGCCGTCGCGGCCCTCTGTGTGATCGTTTCGGCCTGCTCGAAGGATGGCGGCAGTTCCAGCGAGGCTCCCGCCAACGCACCGACGCCGGCTGCAGCGCCCGCGCCCACCGACGCCGAGAGGGCCGCCGCCCTCGCCGCCCTGCCCGCGCCCTACAACACCGGCGACCTGTCCAACGGCCAGAGCAAGTTCGCGCTCTGCCGTTCGTGCCACACCATCACCGAAGGCGGACCGGACCTGACGGGCCCGAACCTCTACGGCGTGTTCGGGCGTAAGGCCGGCGGCAAGGAAGGCTACAGCTACTCCGACGCCGTCACGGCGGCGGGCTTCGTCTGGGACGCTGGTCAGCTCGACAAGTGGTTGGCCGATCCGCGCGGCTTCATGCCCGGCACCAAGATGACCTTCGCCGGCATCAAGGGCGAAAAGGACCGCATCGACCTGATCGCCTATCTGATGGTGGAAACGGGCTACAAGCCTCAGGCGAAATAGTCCGTGCGGCAATATTACACGCTCCCCGTCGGTCCGTTTTGGCGCATGGAAAAACTCCGCTCGGAGAACGTTGTTCGACGCCCATGACTCCCGACGAAGACCGGATCGCGCAGCTTTACGAGGCCTTCAACACCCGCGCCTTCGACCGTGTGATCGCCGGGATGACGTCCGACGTGTCCTGGCCCGACGAGGTCGAAGACCGCCGGCTTGAGGGCATCGACGCGGTGCGTGACTACTTTCAAACAACAACAGCTCCCGTGCGCATCCAGCACCAGCCGATCGCCCTGTTCACCCCGTCCCCGGGTCAGGTCGAAGTCCTGACGCGGCAGACCGTCGTTAGCGAACAGGACGGCTCGGTCTGGTCCAGCCAACGGGCGCGCCACCGTTTCACAATGCGCGATGGGTTGATCGCGCGTCTCGACAGCCAGCAAAACTACGTCGCGCTGACCTTCGAGGGCGTCGAACGCCTCCTGCAGCGACTATACGATGCGATCAACGCCCAGGATGTCGACGCGATCATGGCGTGCTACGCCCCCCATGCGCGTTTCCAGGACGAGCTGGAGGACGGCGAACTCAGCGGCGCCGAGGACATCCGGGCGCATTTCGAGCACCTGTTCGCGACGATGCAAGTGACCCTCGCCATCCGCGACTACGCTCTTCAGCCGGACGACTGGACCCGCGCCCGCTTGCAGGTCGAGGCGCGCGGGTTGAACGGGCATCTGTGGCAGGACGGCGGCGTCACGGTCTGGTACCGCCTTGAGAGCGGACGGATTGTCGAACAAGAGATCGACGACGGCGATGGAACGACGCGATGACCACGCTGCGCGAAGTGCTGGAAGAGGCCTTCGCCGTGTTCAACAGCTGCGAAGCCGCCGAACTACGCCGCTTCATCCATCCTGACGCGACCTGGCCGAACACGCTGGAGACCGGCGAGACTCTCATTGGCCAGAACGCCGTGCTTGCGCACTTCGCGCGCCTCTTCGCCACCCTCCGACCCAATATCCATCTGATCGAGGTGATCGAGGAGACGGACCAGTCCCTGACCGTCGAGGCCCAGTACGCCGTCGAGACTGAAGATGGTCAGGTCTGGTCGGACACCCGCGCGCGACTGACCTATCACTTCCGCGACGGCCTGCTGAGCGGCATGACGATCCTGAGCGGGTTCTAGAGCGTGAGGCCGAAAGTGGGAACCGGTTTCGGCCTCACGCTCTAAGTATCTGATTTAAAGCCTTTCTAACGCCTGAAATCGATTCCGATTTCAGGCTAAAGGCTCTAGGCCAGCAGATCCGCGCAGGCGTCCAGAACGGCGTCGGCGTCCAGCCGGTACTTGGCGTAGAGGTCAGGCAGGTCGCCCGATTGTCCGAAGGTCTCCAGCCCAAGCGCCCGGACCCGCTGCCCCCGCACCGACCCCAGCCACGACAGGGCCAGCGGCGCGCCGTCGGTCAAGGTCACCAGACCGGCGCCTTGCGCCAGCGGCGCCAGCAGGGTCTCGATCGTCGAGGTCCGCGCCCCCTCCCCCGTCCAGCGCGCCCGACCTGACGCGGTCCAGTCGCGGTGCAGCAGGTCGGCGGAGGTCACGGCCAGGAGGCCCGCCTCGGGCATGTCCTCGGCCAGCGCCTCGAACGCCGCCAGGGCCTCGGGCGCCAGGGCCCCGCTGTAGACGATCGCCAGCCGCGCGCCCGGCGCCGGGGCTCGCAGCCAATAGCCGCCATCGATCACGCCCTGCCGCCAGGCCTCGCCCGTCCGGTCCGGCTGGGGGATGACCCGGGTCGACAGGCGCAGATAGGTCGAGGCGCCGTCCTTGGCCTGGATACGGTCGAACGCGTGCGCCATCAGCACCGCCGTCTCGTCCGCAAACGCAGGCTCGTAGGTATCAAGGCCCGGCTGCGCCATGCCGATCACCGGCGCATTGATCGACTGGTGCGCCCCGCCTTCGGGCGCCAGCGTCAGACCGGACGGGGTCGCCACCAGCAGGAACCGGGCGTCCTGGTAGCAGGCGTAGTTCAGCGCATCGAGGCCCCGGGCGATGAACGGGTCATAGAGCGTGCCGACCGGAAAGAGCCGCTCGCCAAACAGCGGCTCGGTAAGGCCCAGCGCCGCCAGGGCGATGAACAGGTTGTTCTCGGCGATGCCCAGCTCCACGTGCTGGCCCGTCTCGGCCTTGGACCAGACCTGGGCCGAGGGGATGCGGCGACGTTTGAAGACATCGTCGTGCGCGCGACGCTGGAACACGCCGCGACGGTTCACAAAGCCGCCCAAGTTGGTCGAGACGGTGACGTCCGGCGAGGTCGTGACCACCCGGCCGGCGAACTCGTCCTTTCGCGCCGCGATCTCGAACATCACCTTGCCGAACGCGGCCTGGGTGGATTGATCACCGCCGCCAGCGACAGCGGCCAGCAGCTCGCCGGCGCTGGGCGTCGGAATCTGCGGCGCCAGGTGATTGCGCTCGACCTCGGCGGCGAACGGCGCGCGCGCGACCAGGCCCTTGATCGCGGTGCGCTCGGCGGCCGACAAACCCGACAGAGGGTCCCACTCCTCACCCTCGACCACGCCGAGACGCGCCCGCAGTTCGGCGATCTGGGCCGGGGTCATCAGACCCGCATGATTGTCCTTGTGGCCCTGGAACGGCAGCCGCAGGCCCTTGACGGTGTAGGCGATGAAGAAGCGCGGGCGATCATCCTGGCTGGCCTTCTCGAAAGCCTCCAGCAGCGTCTCAAGGCAGTGCCCGCCCAGCTCGGTCATCAGTTCGGCCAGGTCGACGTCCTTGTAGGCGGCGATCAGGGCCAAGGCCTCGGGGCTGTCGGCCAGGTCTGCGGTCAGCCGCTCGCGCCAGGCCGCGCCGCCCTGATAGGTCAGGGCCGAGAACAGGTCGTTGGGCGCGGTCTCGATCCAGGCCTGCAGCCTGTCGCCGCCCGGCCGGGCGAAGGCCTCGCGCTGACGCTTGGACCATTTCAGCGTCTCGACCGCCCAGCCGGCGGCCTCGAAGATCTCGCCATAGCGGGTGAACATCCGGTCCTGGGTGGTCGCGTCCAGGCTTTGGCGGTTGTAGTCGACGATCCACCAGGTGTTGCGGATGTCGTGCTTGCAGGCCTCGATCAGGGCTTCGTAGATATTGCCCTCGTCCAGCTCGGCGTCGCCCAGCAGCGAGATCATCCGGCCCATCTTCTCGGGCTTCACCGCCCCGCGGGCGGCCAGATAGTCCTGGGTCAACGAGGCGAAGGCGGTCATGGCCACGCCCAGACCCACCGAGCCGGTGGAGAAATCGACGTCGTCGACGTCCTTGGTGCGCGACGGATAGGACTGCGCGCCGCCCAGGGCCCGGAAGCGCTTGAGGTTGTCCAGGCTCTGGCGACCGAACAGGTGTTGGATGGCGTGGAAGACCGGGCTGGCGTGCGGCTTGACCGCAACCCGGTCCTGCGGACGCAACGCCTTCATGTAGAGCGCGGTCATGATGGTGGTCAGCGAGGCGCTGGACGCCTGGTGGCCGCCGACCTTCAAGCCGTCCCGGCTTTCGCGGAGATGGTTGGCGTTGTGGATGGTCCACGCCGCCAACCAGAGAATCCGTTCCTCGAGACGCCGAAGCAGCGCGATTTCCTGCCGCTTGGCCGTCAGAGCGCCATCAGGCATGCTTCCTCACCCGGTTTATGCGGGTGAGGTTTGCCCCTCACCCGACTTTTCCTGGGCTTCATACGCTTCGATCTGCCGCGCCGTCCACTCCGGCGACTTCGTGAAGCGCGCCAGGAGGTCGTAGAAGACGGGAACGATGAACAGCGTCAGCAGGGTGGCGAAGATCGCGCCGGTGAAGATCACCGCCCCGATCGTCTGGCGGCTGCCCGCACCCGCGCCCGCCCACAGCATCAGCGGCAGAGCGCCCATGGCGGCCGAGACCGAGGTCATGATGATCGGACGCAGACGCAGGGCCGCCGCCTCGATCACCGCCTCGCGGACGGTCAGGCCTTCGTCGCGCAGCTGGTTGGCGAACTCGACGATCAGGATGCCGTTCTTTGTGGCGATGCCGATCAGGATGATCAGGCCGATCTGGCTGTAGGTGTTGATGGTCGAGCCTGTCATCAGCAGGCCGAACAGGCCGCCCAGCGCCGCGAGCGGCACGGTCAGCATGATCACCGCCGGGTGAATCCAGCTCTCGAACTGCGCGGCCAGCACCAGGAAGACCAGCAGCAGGGCCAGGCCAAAGGCGATGGCGATACCGCCGGAGCCTTCCAGATAGTCCTTGGCCTGGCCGCCCCACTTGATGCTGACGCCCGGCGCGGGATGCTGCGCCGCCTGGTCCTTGAAGAACGCGACGGCGTCCTCGACCGTGTAGCCGGGGTTCAACTGAGCGGTCAGGGTCACCGAGCGCAGCCGGTCCACCCGCGGACGATCCGGCGTGTCGCCTCGCAGTTCGGTGGTCACCACGGTGGACAGCGGCACAATCGCGCCGGTGTTGGTGCGCACGTTCAGGCGGTTCAGATCCTCGATGCTCCGACGCTGATCCAGATTGGTCTGCAGGATGACATCGTACTCCTGGCCGCTCTTGATGTAGGTCGTAGCCCGGCGCGAGCCGAACATGGTTTCCAGCGCGCGGCCGACCGACTGGGCCGAGACCCCTAGCGTCGCGGCCTTGTCGAGATCGATCTGCACCAACAGACGCGGCGCAGTCGGCTCATAGTCCAGACGCGGACGCGCCAGACCCGGATTGTCCTGAGCCTCGGCCAGGATCGGCTTCAGCCAGTTGGCCAGTTGAACATAGTCGTTACCGACCGCGATGATGTCGACATTGGTGCCGCCCCCGCCGCCCCCGCCGCCGCCCCGCTGGAAGGGACCACGTACGCTGGCCACGGCGCGAACGCTGGTGAACCTGGAAAGCTCCTTGTTCAGCTCGGCCGCGACTTCGTCGGCGGTCTTGTCGCGCTCGCCCCAGGGCTTCAGCGCAACGACGCCGTTGGCGCTGTTGAACGAGTTCCCGCCAAAGCGCGGGATGGTCATGATGGTGCGCTCGGAAACTCCGGCCTCACGGTACTTGTCGAGCACCTTTTCGATCTTCAGCGCGATGGCCGAGGTGTAGTCGTAGCCCGCGCCTTCCGCCGCCGAGATCGAGACATCCACCCGGCCCCGGTCTTCGGCCGGCACCAGCTCCTTGGGCAGGCTGACGAACAGCAGCGCGGCGAAGCCCGCCAGCAGGACCACCAGCACGCCGGAAGCGGCCGCAGACCATCCGCCTAGGATCTGCTCCAGCGAGGCGCGATAGGACGCGCTCAAGGCGCCCATGGTCTTGTTGACGCGTCGCGCCAGCCAGCCTTCGCCGTGGGCGGGCCGCAGCAGCTTGGACGCCATCATCGGCGACAGCGACAGCGCCAGCAGGGCCGAGAAGGCGACGGCGGCGGCGATGGCCACAGCCAGCTCGACGAACAGGCGTCCGATATAGCCGGGCAGGAACATCAGCGGCGCGAAGACCGACACCAGCACGACGGTGGTGGCCACGACGGCGAAGAACACCTGACGCGTGCCGCGCTCGGCGGCGACCAGCGGCGGCTCACCCTCGTCCACCCGGCGCTGAATGTTCTCGACCACCACGATGGCGTCGTCGACCACCAGACCGACGGCAAGCACCAGCGCCAGCAGGGTCAGCAGGTTCAGCGAGAACCCGAGCGGGGCCAGGATGATGAAGGTCGACAGGATGCAGATCGGCGCGACGATCGACGGGATCAGCGCCGACCGCCAGCTGCCCAGGAACAGCAGGTTGACCAGCACCACCAGGCCGATCGAGAGCCCCATGGTGATCCACACTTCGTGAATCGCTTCGGCCGTGAACACCGAGTTGTCGACGGCGATCACCAACTTGGTGCCGGGCGGCAGGGTCTGGTTGATCGCCTCGACCTCGGCGCGGACGGCCTTGGAGATGGCCACGTCATTGGCCTGCGACTGGCGGGTCAGACCGATGCCGACCTGATCAATGCCGTTGCCGCGGAACAGACGCCGACGCTCATCGGGCCCTTCCTCGATCCGCGCCACGTCCCCAAGGCGCAGCACATAGCCCGAGCTGTTGGCGGCCCGCAGCGGCAGGCGCGCGAACTCCTCGGGACTGGCGTAGCTGCGCGCCACACGGATCGTGAAATCCTTGGCCGCGCTTTCCAACGAGCCGGCGGGCAACTCCAGGTTCTGGGCGTTGAGCGCGCTTTCGACATCGTCGACCGTGACACCGCGCGCGGCCATCTCGTTGGCGTCCAGCCAGATCCGCATCGCATAGATCTTGGCGCCGAACAGGTTGGCCTGGGCCACGCCGTCGACCGTCGACATCCGCTCGACCAGATAGCGGTCGGCGTAGTCGGCCAACTGCAGCGGGTTCAGCGTGGTCGAGGTCAGGTTCAGGATGATGATCGGCGCAGCGTCGGCGTTGGCCTTGGCGATCTGCGGCGGATCGGCCTGATCGGGCAGATTGCTGGTCACCCGGCTGACGGCGTCGCGCACGTCGTTGGCCGCCGCGTCGAGATCGCGGTCGAGGTTGAACGTGATGCTGATGTTCGAGCGGCCGTCGCGCGAACTGCTGTTGACGCGGTCGATGCCCTGGATGCCGGCGACCTGGCGCTCGATCACCTGGGTGATGCGCTCTTCGATGACTTCGGCCGAGGCGCCGCGATAGCTGGTCGAGACCGAGACCACCGGCGGATCGACGCTCGGCAGCTCACGGATCGGCAGCGAGGTGTAGGCCGCCAGACCAATGACACAGAGGATGATCGCCGCGACGGCGGCGAATACGGGGCGACGGACGGAAAGGTCGGACAGCATCAGCCGGCCTTGCGGTCAGCGCCGCCCTTGCCGTCCGGCTTCTGCCCACCGGGCTTGCCGCCGCCGATCGCTGCGCCGTCCTGGATGCGGTTGAGACCGTCGGCGACGATCTTGTCGCCCTTCTTCAGGCCCGAGCGGATTTCAACGAAACCCTCCTGGGTGATGCCGGTGGTCACGTCAGTGCGTCGGGCGATCATGCCCTTGGGCCCCTTGGTGATGACATAGACCGAGGCCTGCTCGCCCTCGAACTGCACGGCGGCTTCAGGCACGGCGACGCCGGTGCGCACGCCCTTGTCGATGGCGACCTTGACCAGCATGCCCGGCTTCAGGCGTCCGTTGGCGTTCGGAAACTCGGCGCGCGCCTTGATGGCGCGGGTCGTCGTATCGATGCGGGTGTCGAGTTGCGCGATCCGGCCCCGGAACGTCTCGCCGGGCAGCGCGTCCGGCTGGGCGTTGATCGGCAAGCCGATGCGCAGGGTTTCCAGGTAACGGTCGGGCACCGAGAAATCGACGCGGATCACCGAGGTGTCGTCCAGAGTGACGATCGCCGTGCCGGGGCTGATCAGCATGCCCGGCGCGACGTCCGAAATGCCAACCCGTCCGGCGAAGGGCGCGCGGATCACGCGGTCCAGCTTGTTGGCCCGGGCGGAGTCGACCACGGCCTTGGCGGTTTCGTAGGCGGCCAGGGATTGCTCGGCGGTGGCGCGCGGCGCGATCCCCTGATCAGCCAGGGTCTTCCAGCGCTTGTAGTCGCGCTCGGCCTGAGCCAGACGCGCCCGCGCCTCGGCGATTCCCGCGTCCTCGGCCTCGGCCTTGAGCTCGACCAGAACCTGACCGCGCGAGACGGCCTGACCGTCGGTGAAGCGCACCGCCGTGATCAGTTCGGCCGTGTTCGACGTGATGGTGACCGACTGGAGACCTTTGGCCGCACCCAGAACCTCGATACGATCCGTGAAAGGACGCTCGGCGACAACCGTCTGCGTGACACTGGTCGCGCGACCGCCGCCGCCGCCCGTGATCTCCTTCTTGGCGAAGGCCAGCTTGAAGCCTCCCACGCCCAGCATGAGGACCACAGCGGCCAGGGCCACGACGAGGAAGAAGTGCCTACGAATCAAGGAAAAGCTCCGGGCGCCGATGAAGCTCGACGGGGTGACAACGCGGCGAGATATGCGCGCAGCCTAAACCGGCGTCCAGTGACACCAGGATGACTGAGTGTTACAGGCCTGAAATACGCTACAGGTTGCGCCACAATGCGAGGACGACGCCTCGATCTCGGGCGGTCTCGCGCCCGGACAGCGTGCTTCGCCAACCGACCTGCGCACTCCACGGTCCGAAGGCGCGAACGACTGAAATCTCGCTCTTGAGCCAGCGCGAATCCGGACCTTTGCGGTCGGCGTGACCGGCATAGGTCTGGGCCAGAAGCAGGACCTTGCGGGTCGGGCGTAGGCCCAGGGTGACATCCAGCCGGTTCTCGTCCGCCAGGCCCTCTCGCCGAAGGCGGGCGGCCTGGACATCCAGATAGACCGGCTTGCCGCGCCAGGTGGCTGACCGCCCGTAAAGCACCCGGGCCTCCAGATCGAGGCTGCCCTGCCCCGGCGCGGCGTAGCCGGCGTTGCGCCCCTCACCCGCCTCGGCCGCCCCCAGATAGACCGACAGCGCTGATTGGTCGTCGCGTCGGACGGCCCAGCGAAGACCCAGCTCGACCGGTCCGCGCCCGGAATAATCCACCCATCGGTCCTTGCCGCGCGTGACCCCCGCCTTGGCTTGCAACGTCAGACGATCGGTCAGGCCGTGCTCGACAAAGACCGAAACCGCCTCATCGCGCCGCCGGTCTATATCGATCAAAACCCCTTGGGAATCAAAGCCCTGGTCGGCGCTCTGCCGCTCGTACTTGGTGATCACCTGGGTCTTGCCGGGCGCCACGGGCCAGGCCCCCGCGTTCGCTGCGCCCGCGCTCAGACACGAAAAAGCCGCCGCGATCACCAGGATCGCGGCGGCCTTTGCGAAGTCCGAAGTCGCGCTTAGTCCGCGTAACCCGGCGACTCCCGGTCCAGCTTGCGCAGGCAGCCCGGCCAGGCCAGTCCGCCGATCATGCCCATGCCCATGCCGACCTGCTTGCGGACCTCGTCCTGCGCGGCCTCGGGGGCCAGCAGCACGTTGTCGCGTCCGATCGAAAGCGCCATCACCTGCTGCGCGCATGCTCGCTCCAGGAAGAACATCCCCAACCAGCATTCGGCCGCAGTGGCGCCCACCGACAGCGTGCCGTGGTTGCGCAGCATCAGCAGCTTCTTCTGGCCAAGGTCGGCCACGATACGTTCGCGCTCCTCAAGGTTGAGCGCAATGCCTTCATAATCGTGATAGGCGAGCTGAGGCAAGACGATTAGCGAATGTTGTGTCAGCGGCAGCAGGCCCTCCTTGTGCGCCGACACCGCCACGCCCTGATCGCTGTGCAGGTGCATTACATAGTGGGCGTCCTCGCGCGCGGCGTGGACGGCCGAGTGGATCGTGAAGCCCGCCGGATTGATGTAGTAAGGCGTCTTGTCGATCACGTTGCCCTCGAGATCGACCTTCACCAGGCTCGAGGCCGTGATCTCGCCGAAGAACATCCCGTAGGGATTGATCAGGAAGTGATGCTCGGGCCCCGGAATGCGGGCCGAGATGTGGGTGAAGATCATGTCGTCCCACCCGTGCAGGGCCACGAGACGATAGAGAGCGGCGAGATCGACCCGCGCTTGCCATTCCGCTTCGCTGACCTTGCCCTTCAGGGACATCGTGGGCAGAGCACCGTCGGCCATAGGGGCCTCCCGTAGGTTATCGTTGTTGAGTTGAGAGTCGCGCCGGGGCGCCGGGTCGTCAAGCGGAACCTCGTCCATGGCGAACAGACACCGGCTTGCCAGCAAGGCCGCGCCGTCGGACGGTCCCACCGGGGAACGAGGGAGTCGCCGGGGATGCTGACCCTGTTGGGCGTGGCGGTGATCGTGCTGGGCTTCGCCCTGCGGTTCAATCCGCTGCTGGTGGTGGTGGCCGCCGCCATGACCTCGGGTCTGGCCGCCGGCCTGGCGCCGCTTGAGGTGCTGGCCGCGTTCGGCAAGGCCTTCAACACCAATCGCTATGTCAGCGTCGCCTGGCTGATCCTGCCCGCCATCGGGGTGCTGGAGCGCGCAGGACTGCGAGAGCAGGCGCGGCGCACGATCCAGGGCCTGCGGGCGGCGACGGCGGGGCGGATCCTGCTGGCCTATCTGGCGCTGCGCCAGGTCGCCGCCGCCCTGGGCCTCACCCAGGTGGCCGGTCACGCCCAGACCGTCCGCCCGCTGCTGGCGCCGATGGCCGAGGCCGCCGCCGAGCCTCTGTCCGACGACCAGCGTCAGAAGGTCCGGGCCATGAGCGCGGCGACGGACAATATCGGGCTCTTCTTCGGCGAGGACATCTTCCTGGCGATCGGCTCGATCCTGCTGATCGTCGGCTTCCTGGACCAGAGCGGCATCACCGTCGAACCGCTGGCCCTGTCGGTCTGGGCGATCCCGACCGCCATCGCCGCCTTCCTGATCCATGGCGCGCGGCTGTTGATGTTCGACCGCCACCTCACCTCCAAGGCGGAGGACGCGGCATGATCGGTCTGCCCCTCGTCTATCTGCTGTCGGGCCTAATGTTCGCGGCCTTCGCCGTGCTCAGCGCCGGCGATCGCGAAAACCCCAAGCGGTTCGGCAACGCCGCGTTCTGGGGCCTGTTCGCCTTGAGCTTCCTGGCCGGCGACCACCTGGGCGACCTGGGCAACGGAGTGCTGGTCCTGTGCCTGGCCGTCATCGCGGGGACCGGCCAGCTGGGCGTCGGAGCGCCCAAGACCACCAGCCCCGAGGACCGGGAGCGGCTCGCGACCAGCTATGGCGTAAGGCTCTACGTCCCCGCGCTGGTCATCCCGGTGCTGGTCCTCGCCGGCTCCCTGACCTTCAAGCACCTGACCTTTCAAGGCGCGCACCTGGTCGATCCCAAGCAGGCGACGCTGATCGCCCTGGCCCTGGCGGCGCTGGTCGCGGCGGTTCTCTCCAAGGTGATGTTCCAGCAACCGGCCGGCGCGCCGATCCAGGAGGGTCGCCGCCTGATGGACCTCGTCGGCTGGGCCGCCCTGCTGCCGCAGATGCTGGCGGCGCTGGGGGCGGTGTTCGCGCTGGCGGGCGTGGGCAAGTCGATCGGCGAGATCGCCGTGATGATCACGCCGGCGGACAGCCGCTTCGCCGCCGTCGCCGCCTACTGCGTCGGCATGGCCGTGTTCACAATCATGATGGGCAACGCCTTCGCAGCGTTTCCAGTGATGACCGGCGGCATCGCTCTGCCCCTGGTCATCGGCCAGTTTGGCGGCGACCCGGCCGTCGTCTGCGCCATCGGCATGCTGTCAGGCTTCTGCGGCACGCTGCTGACGCCGCTGGCGGCCAATTTCAACCTTGTGCCGGCCGCCCTGCTGCAGTTGAAGGACCGCTACGCCGTGATCCGCGCCCAGGCGCCCACGGCCGTCCTGATGCTGATCGTCAATGTGATCCTGATGAACGCCCTGGCCTTCCACCGATGAGCCTCGCCCGCTCCACCGCCTCGCGCTTCGCCAAGATCGCGCTAGGCCACCTGACCCGCGAGTATCCCAACAAGCTGGACCACGTGATAGGCGGCCCGGACGATGTCCGCTCGCCGCGTGATCTGCACCCCATCTTCTATGGCAGCTTCGACTGGCACTCTTGCGTGCATGGCTACTGGCTGCTGGCCACCCTGCTGCGCCTGCGCCCCGAAATGTCCGAAGCGCCGACCATCATCGCCCTGTTCGACGACGCCTTCACGCAGGAGAAGGTCGCCGGCGAGGTCGCCTACCTGGCGCGCCCGGAGAGCCGGGGGTTCGAACGTCCCTACGGCTGGGCCTGGAGCCTGATGCTGCAGGCCGAGCTCCTGCGGCACGACCGGCCCTGGGCCCAGACCCACGCGCCTCTGGCCCTGGCGTTCAAGCAGAGGTTCGAGGCCTTCCTGCCGATCGCCGACTATCCCGTCCGCGCGGGAACCCACTACAACACCGCCTTCGCGCTGGCCCTGGCCTATGAGTTCGCCGAAATGACCGGCGACCAGGCGTTCTTCGATCTGCTGCAGAGCCGGGCGCTGGTCTGGTACGGCCAGGACGCCGACTGCCAGGCCTGGGAGCCGTCGGGTGACGACTTCCTCTCCCCCGCGCTCATCGAAGCCGAAGCCATGCGTCGCCTGCTTCCGCGCGAGCGGTTTGATCTGTGGTTTCCCCGCTTCCTGCCCAGCCTGGCCGACAAGCAGCCGGCGACCTTGTTCACGCCCGCGCGGGTCAGCGACCGCACCGACGGCAAGATCGCGCATCTGGACGGCCTCAACCTCTCGCGCGCCTGGTGCTGGCGGCTTCTGGCGGGGTCGATGTCCGAACACGATCCGGCCCAGGCCCACGCGGTGAACGCGGCGATGAGTCATCTGGCGGCGGCCGTGCCCCACCTCGCGGGCGACTATATGGGCGAGCACTGGCTGGCCACCTTCGCCCTGCTGGCGCTCGAGAACGGCTAAGGCGGTCTTCAGGCCAGAGGATCGGGCCCAAGCGCATCGTCACGATGCGGACTTTACAGTCTTTGACAATGAAATCGGCCGGTCGCGCGTTAAGGACGGTTTGCGCCCAGCCCGAAGGGCGCGATTCCAGTCCCGGGAGCCCGACGTTATGTCAGACGCCGCGCAGTGCCAGCGTATTGAAATCGCCCTTGTTTCCGAGGGCTGGATCGTCACCGAGGGCGGACGTTTGACAGGTCGCTTCGCCACCGTGGAGACCGCCTACGAGCAGGCGCTGGCCATCTGCGGCGATCTCTTCGAGCAAGGCGTCTCTTCGCGGGTGTACGAACTGCCGCGCGCGGCCTGAGAACGCTCTGAACGTCTGAAGCAGAGCCGCGACTTTACAATCTTTGACAATACGGCGTGGCCGTTAGGGTTACCTTGTGACTCGGGGACTGATTTGCCGCCGGGGGGCGGCCAGCCGGAGCCGGGTATGGCCCAGAGCACGCGTAACCACCTGCGGACCGAGGTTCGCACCTTCCTGATCGTCAGCGCCGGAGCCTTCGCTCTGGGTTTGGCCCTCGGGTTTGTGCTGATGGGCCTCTACTAAGAGCCCTTTCCGATCTGACTGACTCAATCAGATCGGATAAAAGGGGCTCTATTTCCGGACGCTTAGAGCGCTTTCCGAGCGGTTTAGCCGCGCGGGCTTCGCTCAGTCGCCACGATCGCCCTTCATCAGGCGGGCCTTGTCGCGCTGCCAGTCGCGTTCGGCGGCGGTGTCGCGCTTGTCGTGCAGCTTCTTGCCCTTGGCGAGACCGACTTCCAGCTTCGCCAGCCCCTTGTCGTTCCAATAGAGCTTGATCGGCACCAGGGTGCGCCCCTCGCGCTGAACCGCGCCGATCAGCTTGTCGATCTGACGGCGGTGCAGCAGCAGTTTCCGGTGACGACGCGGTTCGTGGTTGAACCGGTTGGCGTGGCCGTAGGGCGGAATGTCGGCGTTGATCAGCACGATCTCACGCCCCTCCACCGAGGCGTAGGACTCGGCGATGTTCGCCCGGCCGGTCCGCAGGCTCTTCACCTCGGTGCCGGTCAGCATGATGCCGGCCTCGAACGTCTCCTCGATGAAGTAGTCGAAGCGCGCGCGCCGATTTTCCGCGATCGGCTTGGACATCAGCGCAGACCAGCCTCGCGCATGGCCTCAAGGATCGCGGGGCGCACCCCTTCGGCGCAGGCCGTGATCGGCAGGCGCACATCTTCCGTGCACAGGCCCAGTTGCGCCATGGCGAACTTGGTCGGCGCAGGCGAGGAATCCAGGAACAGGGCCTTGTGCAGGCGCACCAGGCGATCCTGCCAGTAAAGGCCCTTCTCCCATTCGCCCTGCATGCAGGCGTTCATGAAGGCCGAGCAGGCGTCCGGCGCCACATTGGCCGTCACCGAGATCACCCCGTGGCCGCCATGGGCCATGTAGCCGAGCGCGGTCGGATCATCGCCCGACAGCATCACCCATTCGGGGCCGCACATCAGGCGCTGGAAGCTGATGCGGGTCAGGTCGCCCGTGGCGTCCTTGATCCCGACGATGTTCGGCAGCTTGGCGAGACGCTCAAGGGTCTCGTTGCTGATGTCGACGCCGGTCCGGCCCGGCACGTTGTAGACGAAGATCGGCAACTCCACGGCGTCGTTGATCGCCTTGTAGTGCTGATACATGCCCTCCTGGCTGGGGCGGTTGTAGTAGGGTGTCACCACCAGACAGGCGTCGGCGCCGACGGTCTTGGCGTGACGGGCCAGTTCGATGGCTTCGTCGGTCGAGTTGCTGCCCGCGCCCGCGATCACGGGGACGCGGCCGGCCGTCGTCTTCACGCACAGCTCGACGACGCGGCGGTGCTCCTCGTGCGACAGGGTCGAGGTCTCGCCCGTCGTGCCCACCGGCACCAGGCCATGCACGCCGCCGACGATCTGGCGCTCGACCAGCGCCACGAACGCTTTTTCGTCCACCTCACCGTCCCGGAACGGCGTGACGAGGGCCGGAATGACGCCCTTGAAGTGAGACTGGACCATGACTTGCAAATTGCCGTGAAGATGAAGCCGCATGTGTTGCGGCGGGACGATGGGGGCGGACAATATGTCCCTGCCCCGCCGTCCCGCAACCGGCTCTCGGTACGGATCAAAGGGGCAGGTGCGATTTGATGGGCCAAGCCTTCCGGGTCAAGCCCGCGAGCGGACTTTAGAAACCTATTGGGGCCTGAATCGTCGCATAGGGCTAATGAACGAAGTCGGGTATGAGGTCCGAAAGGACCGTGAGGAGAGCGTTTTGGTTTCAGGAATGCGTCGCTGGCTGCTCGGGGGAGCTTGCATCGTGACCGTGGTCGGGGCCGCTGACGCCCAGACAACGACGGCCTACGCCTCCGCACAGACCGCGCCCAGCCTGATCACCACGCCCCCGACCGCCGTCACCACCGCGCTCAGCGACACCGACTCGGCCAACCTGCAGACCGCCCTGGCCGCCGCCAAGCGCGGCGACGTCTCCGGCGCGCGCATGGCCATGGACAGCCTGCAGGACCCCGTCGCCAAGAAGATCGCCCAGTGGCAGCTGGTCGACAGCAACGCAGAGGCGCTGAGCTTCTTTGAGCTGGACGCCGCGCGACGCGATCTGTCCGGCTGGCCGCGCAGCGCCCGCCGCGACGCCGCCGCCGAAAGGGCGCTGTCGACCTCGGGCCTTGATCCTGCGCGGATGATCGCCTGGTTCGGCGGCGCCGAGCCGGCCACGGCCGAAGGCGCCATGGCCCTGGCCGGGGCCTATCAGGCCATCGGCCAGAACCCGCAGGCCACCGACCTGATCCGCCGCACCTTCCGCGACAAGGTGTTCGAGGCCGACACCCAGCGCAGCATGATCGCCCGCTTCGGCGCGATGCTGACGCCGGATGACTATGTCCGCCGCGCCGACATCCTGCTGTATGGCCAGCAAGGGCCCGCCGCGCGCGAGATGGTCGCCATGCTGTCGGACACCCATCAGGCCGCCGCCCGCGTGCGCATGGCCTATCGCGCCAATTCCGCCAGCGCGAACGACCTCTACAACAACCTGACCCCCGATCTGCAGGACTCGCCCGGCGTCGTGTTCGAGCGCGCCGCCTATCTGCGCCGCAAAGGCATGGACACCCTGGCCCTGCCGATGGTGGCCAACTTCCCCGCGCCGCCGACCGAGGAAGCCTCGACCGCGATCTGGCGGGAGCGCAAGCTTCTGATCGTCGGCGCTCTGAAGGCCGGCGACAGCCGCGGCGCCTATGCGGCGGCCTACAACACCCGGGCGCTCGCCCCGGCCGACATCGCCGAGTCGGAGTTCTATGCCGGCTGGATCGCCCTGACCCGCCTGCGCGACGCCGACGCCGCCGCCGGCCATTTCGCGCAGATCGCTGCGGTCGGCGCCTCGCCGATCACCCGGGGCCGGGCCCTCTACTGGCAAGGTCGCGCGGCCGAAGCGCAGGGCGATCCAATCGCCGCCCAGGCCTTCTACGCCGAAGGCGCGCGGCACATCACCACCTTCTATGGCCAGCTCGCTGCCGAAAAGGCCGGTGTGCGCGAGATACGGCTCGAGCGCGATCCGGTCATCACCCAGGCCGACCGTGCCCGTTTCTATGGGCGTGAGCAGGTCCGGGCCGCGCGGATGCTGGCCGACATCGGAGCGCGGGACCTCTTCCGCAGCCTCGTGCTCTATATCGACGACACCCTGCCCAACGCCGAGGAGACCGCGCTGCTGGTCGACATGGCGCGCGGCTATGGCGACCAGGACCTGGCGATGCGGGCGATCCGCACCGCCGCCCAGCGCGGGTACATCCTGGCCGAGCGCGGCTATCCGCTGCTGGACCACCACTTCACGCCCCGCCCCGGCGCGGCGGAGACGGCCTTCGTCTATTCGATCTCGCGCCAGGAAAGCAATTTCGACCCCGCTGCGCGCTCAAGCGTGGGCGCGCGCGGCATGATGCAACTGATGCCGGCCACCGCTTCGCTGGTCGCGCGCAAGCTGGGCGAACCGCACTCGATCGATCGCCTCGGCGACGCCTCATACAACATGCGCCTGGGCTCGGTGTACCTGGGCGACATGATCAACACCTTCAGCGGCTCGTACATCATGGCCGCCGCGGCCTATAACGCCGGTCCCGGCCGTCCGGCCCAGTGGGCGGGCCATTGCGGCGACCCCCGCGGCGCCTCCACCGATCCGCTGGACTTCATCGAGTGCATCCCGTTCTCGGAGACCCGCAACTACGTGATGCGGACGCTGGAGACGACGATGGTCTATCGTGCGCGCCTCAACGGCGGCGTCACGCCGCTCACCCTGTCCTCGGAGCTGAAGCGCGGCGGCTACGTCTACACGCCGTCGGTCGCCTCGGCCGAGACGGCCAGCGCTCAGCCTTAAGCGTCAAGCGCGGCGGCGGGCCGCCAGGACGGGACCCGCCTCGGTGTCGATCAGGGCGCCGTCCAGCCCGAACACCTCGGCGAGCACGGGGCGCGACAACGCCTCTCTCGGCGGTGCGTCGGCCACGATGCGTCCGCCTGAGACGACCACGACCCGGTCGCAGCTCCGCGCGGCCAGACTAAGATCGTGCAGCGTCACCACCACCGCGCCGCCGCGCTGAGCCTCGCTACGCAGCAGGTCGAGCGTGAGCAGTTGGGCGTCAGGATCAAGGCCCGCCACGGGCTCATCGGCCACCAGCAGCGGCGCCCTGGTCGCCAGCAGCCGGGCCAGCAGCACCCTGGCCCGCTCGCCGCCCGACATGTCCAGAACCCCGCGATCGGCGAGATCGGCGGCCCCGACCCGCTGCAGGCAGTCCAGCGCAACTGCGTCGGCCTCCGCGTCCGGCAGGTCGCTGGCCCCCAGCGCGGCCACCATGCGGGCCGGCACGTTCCAGGCCACGCGGCGCTCCTGCGGCATGTAGCCGACAAGCCTGGCGCGCGGGGCGGGCGCCAGGTCAGCCACCGCCAATCCCGAAAGATGCGCCTCTCCCGAACCAGCGGGCAGCAGTCCCAGCCCGACGCGCAACAGGCTGGTCTTGCCCGCGCCATTGGGGCCGACCACGCCGACCACTTCCCCGGCCGAGACCGACAGCGAGGCGGCTTGCAGGACGGTCTTGCGCCCTTGTCGCGCCGACAGGTCCTTCAGGGTCCACAGCGCGCTCATGACCGCCAGCTCCGCGCGGCGCGCCAGGCCAGCAGCGCGAAGACCGGCGCGCCGAACAGCGCGGTGACGACGCCCAGCTTCAGTTCCTGCTCGGTCGGGATCATCCGCGCGGCGAGGTCCGCCAGCACCACCAGCAGGGCCCCGGCCAGGGCGGCGGGCCAGAGGATCCGCTTGGGATCGTCCCTGACCAGCGCCCGCACCAGATGCGGCGCGGCCAGGCCCACAAAGCCGATCACGCCCGAAGCCGCCACCGCCGCCCCGGTCAGTAGGGCCGAGCCGGCCACAGCATAGATCCGCAGACGCGCCATCGGCAGGGCCGACATCCGCGCTGCGTCTTCGCCCAGGGTCAGCATGCGCAGCCCTGCGCCGGCGCGCAGACACAGCAAAGCGCCGATGGCCATCGGGACCAGCGCCTGCAGCGCGTCCATCAGGTCACGGTTCTCCACCGAGCCCATCAGCCAGGCCAGAATCTCGGCCGTGGCGACCGGCGATGGCGACAGGTTGAACACCAGGGCCGTCAGGGCCCCGCCAAAGGCCGACAGCGCCACCCCGAACAGGATCAGCGCTTCGGGCTCGCGAAAGCGCGCCGCCACAGCGACCACGGCGCCGCCCGCCACCAGCGCCCCGGCCAGGGCCGACACCTCGATCGCGCCCGGCAGCACCGCAAGGCCCGCCGAGATCGCCAAGGCCGCGCCCAGGCCCGAAACGGCCGAAACGCCCAAGACGCCTGGATCCGCCAGCGGATTGCGCAGCAGCCCCTGCAGGGTCGCCCCGGCCATGCCGAGCGCCGCGCCGACCAGGGCCGCAACCGTCACGCGCGGCGCACGGATTGTCCAAAGCACTTCACCCGGCGGCGAGGCGGGCTGCAGAAAGGCCTGGCCATACTGGCTCAGAGAAAAGGCCGTCTCGCCCAGCGTGATGGCCAAAACGGCCGCGAGCGCCAACGCCAGGGCCATCAGCAAGCAAAGACGCGGAAGGCTCATCGCGCGGCCTTGGCCAGAACGAGCGCCCCATCGGCGGCGAACCAGGCCGAGCAGCCGACCATGGCGGCGGGCAGCTCAGCGACGGCGCGCGTCTCCACCGCCCGACGCAGGGCCGCGTGCCGTCCCGGTCCCCAGCGGTCCGCGCCGGCCCGCGCCCTGTCGAACATGCCCAGCACCACGGCGGCAGGCGGCGTCATGACCATCTGCTCCAACGACACCGGCGCGAAATACGCCGCCTTGGTCGCGTTCGTATAGCCCGCCGCCCGCAACATCGCGTCGATCAGCGTATTCGCGCCGGCGGTATAGCCGCTCGGCGTCAGGTAGAGCGCCTCGCGCCCCCTGCCCGCCCCGGCTGCGGCCTTGAGGCGAGCGTCCATCCCGGCGATCAGCGCCTCGCCCTGCGGGCGACGGTCCAGCGCGACGGCGACCTTGCGGACGTTGGCGCGAACCCCGTCGAAGTCCGTCGCGTCATCCAGCGTCACGGTGGCCACGCCCTTGGCCTGCAGCGCCTTGGTCAGCCGCGCATCACCGCCCCATTGCCGGACGACAAGCGCCGGCCGCGCGGACACCAGGCTCTCGAACGTGGCGCGGCGCAAAGGCAGACCGGCGGCCTTGTCGCGCAGGTAGCTGTCGGGCGCGACCGCGCGGTGCGAGAGGCCCACGATCGCCTCGCGCGGCGCCAGGGCCAGCACATACTGGTCGGCGCAAGAGTCGAGTGACATCACGCGCGGCGCAGCCCACGCCCCGGCCGGGACGAGCGCCATCGCCGCCGCGAGGGCGCGGAAGGCGTTGGCGGCGTTCATGGCCTCAGTCCGTGACCAGACCGTGCAGCAGCCCGTCCAGCATCACCTTCATCAACTGCTCCGGCTCGGACCAGCCGCGTGAGGGCTTGGTGATCAGCAGCGAGACCAGCCCGTGGCAGCCGCTCCACAGCACCTCGGCCGCCTGGACCGCCGATCCCGACCGCAGGCGCCCTTGGGCCGCGATCTCGTGGACCGGCTCGCTGAACTTCTCGAAGCAACGATCACCCAGCGCCATGGTCTCGCCGATCTTGTCGGACTTGACGTGATCCCCAGTGCTGCAGAACACCAGTTGGTAGGTGTTGGGGTTGTCGAGCGCAAAGCGCATGTACGCCTCGAGCATCAGGCGAACGCGCGACAGCGGGTCGATCGGCTGACCGGCGATCTGGATATTCAGGTCCAACAGACGCTCGATCGCGTCGTTGCTGATCTCCAGCAGGATCTGGTCCTTGTCGCGAAAGTGCATGTAGAGCGCGGTCGAGGACACTCCGACGGCGTCGGCGATCTTGCGGATCGTGGCGCCGGCATAGCCCTCGGCGATAAAGATCTTCTCCGCCGCCGCCAGGATCTCGCCCCGGCGCAAGTGCCCATCACCCTTGGGTTTTCGCGCGGACTTGTGCGGCTTCTTCAAAACGACGGTCACGGACCTAGCTTCCCCTCAGTATCCCCCGAAGAACACTAAACGGGAATCACCCAGCCGTCGCAAGCCAGTCCGTGAGGTCGCCCCGCGCCTGGCGGCGGCGCCGCACTACGTCTTAAAACGCGCATTTTTTTCATTTGACACTTTTTGGTTGAGATTCCGTTATCGGCTCCGTTGGGGCGATTGGCGTATCCAGGGGCATCCATGGCGCGCGAAGACAGACGGCTGGAACCGGCGCTTGCGCCGGCGCGCGGACCTGTGTCCGTCGAACAGGGCGAAATCCAGCGGGCAGGTCTAGGGGCAGGCGTCCCGGATCGCGACGGGGCCCATCGCTCGCTCTCACAGCCCCAGGCTGTCGCGGTGGCGATCGCCGGGCTGCTCGCCGCGCTCGGCGTCGCACTGGCGCCGATGGAGACCATGGTCGCCACACATCACCTGTTCTTCTTCATCTTTCTGCTCGGCGGCCTGACCCGGCTCGCGGCGGCGATGACGCCCTTGCCGAGGCATCACAGCCCGGCCTTGGCCGAGGCCGACCTGCCGAGCTACACGCTCATCACGCCCCTCTACCGCGAGGCGGAGGTTCTGCCGGAGCTGGTCGCGAGCCTCGCCGCCATCGACTACCCGCGCGACCGTCTGCAGGCGCTGATCGTGCTGGAGGCCGACGACGAGGTCACCCGCGCGGCCGCTCGCGCGCTGGATCTGCCCAGCTTCATCCAGGTGCTGGTGGTTCCGCCTGGAACCCCACGCACCAAGCCTCGGGCCTGCAACTATGCGCTGGAGCGTGCGCGCGGCGATCTGGTGGTGATCTACGACGCCGAGGACATGCCGGATCCTGGGCAACTGCGCGAGGCGGCCGCGCGGTTCGCCGCGTCCGACGCGCGCCTGGCCTGCCTGCAAGCGCCGCTGCGCATCGAGGACCCCGGCTTCTCGCTTTTCCTGCCGTCGCAGTTTCGACTGGAGTACGCCGCGCATTTCGAGGTGCTGCTACCAGCCCTGGCCCGCTGGGGCCTGCCGTTCCCGCTGGGCGGCACCAGCAATCACTTCAAGATCGCCCCCTTGCGCGAGATTGGCGCGTGGGATCCGTACAATGTGACCGAAGATGCGGATGTCGGGTTCCGGCTCGCGGCGGCGGGTTACCGGCTGGACGTCATCCATCGTCCCACCTGGGAGACCGCCCCGACCACGCGCGCCCAGTGGTTCCCGCAGCGAGCGCGCTGGATCAAGGGCCATATGCAGACGCTCGCGGTTCATGCGCGCGGCCCGGTCCCGCGCCAGCCGCGCAACGCCATCGCCCTCATCCTGACCCTGGCCCAGTCGGTCGCCTCGTCGCATCTGCATGGACCCGTCATGGGCGTGGCGATCGCGCTGGCCCTCGTCGATTTCCTGCCCGACGCGGCCTTTCAGATCCCGCCGCACGACCTTGTTCTGTACTTCGCGGGATGGGGAGCGGCCGCCATCGCCGGGGCCCGCGGCGTGATGCGGGCCGGCGGCCGGCCCAAGGCGTTGCACCTGCTGGGCATGCCCGCCTATTGGCTCTGCCAGAGCGTGGCGGCGGTCAAGGCGCTGCATCAGTTCGTGACCGCGCCGCACCACTGGGACAAGACCCTGCATACGCCGCGCTCTGGACGCCCCCGGGCCTAAGGCGGTATGGGCGGGCGATGGCTCCCAAGATCGCCCCCGCCCCCATCGTCATGCGCACCACCGGCTGGGCCGACTACGCCCTGCTGGACAGCGGCCACGGCAAGAAGCTGGAGCGCTACGGCCGCTACACCGTTGTACGCCCCGAGCCGCAGTGCTTCTGGGCGCCGCGCCTGGACCAGAAGGTCTGGGACAACGCCGACGCCGTCTTCGACCCCACCGACGAGGACGAAGCGGGCCGCTGGCGGTTCAAGGGCAAGCCGATCGAGAAGTTCGATCTGGCCTGGGGCCAGGCCAAGTTCCACGGCCAGTTCACGCCGTTCCGCCATCTGGCCTTCTTCCCCGAGCAGGCGGCCAACTGGGCCTGGCAGGATGAGCGCGTGCGGGCGCTGTGCGCGGGCTCAGGTCCCCAGCCCAAGGTGCTGAATCTGTTCGGCTATACGGGCGTGGCCTCGCTGGTCTGCGCCGCCGCCGGTGCGGCCGTGACCCATGTCGACGCCTCCAAGAAGTCGGTCGGCTTCGCGCGCGAAAACGCCGCCTTCGCCGGGCTGGCCGACAAGCCGATCCGCTGGATCGTCGAGGACGCTCGCAAGTTCGTGGCGCGCGAGGTGCGGCGCGGCAACACATACGACGGCATCATTCTGGACCCGCCGAAGTTCGGCCGCGGCGCCGACGGCGAGGTCTGGCGCCTGTTCGAAGATCTGGCCGCTCTGACCAAGGACTGCGCCGCCCTGCTCAGCGACGACGCCTCGTTCCTGCTGATGAACGCCTATGCCGCTCGCGTCTCCGGGGCGGCGATGTCGGGACTCCTGGCGCAAGAACTACAAGGTCGTGGCGGCGTCATAGACTGGGGCGAACTGTCCCTCGTCGAGGAAAAGGGCGACCGCCAGATTGGCCTGTCGTTCTTCGCGCGCTGGTCGTCTGAAGGCTGAGGGACATGAACACCAAGACCGTCACCTCCCTGACCAACACCACCGTCAAGGCCGTCCGCGCCCTGCACATGCGCAAGGAGCGCGAGGAGAGCGGCCTGTTCCTGGCCGAGGGCCTGAAGATCGTCATCGAGGCGATCGACTGCGGCCACGCGCCCAAGATCGTCATGTACGGCCCCGACGCGGCCGACCATCCGATGCTGAAGAAGGCTGTCGCCGCTTGCCTGAAGGCCGGCGGCGAAGTCATTGAGGTCAATCGCGAAATCCTCGAGAAGGTCTCGCGCCGTGACAACCCTCAAGCCGTGGTCGCCGTCTTCCGCCAAGTGTTCACGCCGCTGTCGGCCATCGTCCCCGAAAGCGCGCCGTGCTGGGTGGCCATGCAAGCCGTCCGCGACCCCGGCAACCTCGGCACCGTCATCCGCACCGCCGACGCGGCCGGCTGCGGCGGGGTGATCCTGGTCGGCGACTGCGTCGATCCCTATTCGGTCGAGGGCGTCCGCGCGACCATGGGCTCGATCTTCGCGGTCAAGATCGCCAAGGCCACGATCCCTGAGTTCCTGGCCTGGCGCGAAACCTGGCCCGGCAGCGTGGTGGGCACCCTGCTGACCGCCACCGTCGACCACAAGTCCGCCGACTATGTGAAGCCCTCGCTGATCCTCATGGGCAACGAACAACAGGGCCTGCCGCCGGAACTAGCGGCGGCGTGCGATGTCAACGTGAAGATCCCGATGCGCGGCCGTGCCGACAGCCTGAACCTGTCGGTGGCGACGGGGATCATGATCTATACGGTGACGGGGTAGACGCGGCGCTACTTGTCGCCCGACTTCTTGTTGTCCACGACGCCGGCCTCTTTGCTCAGCGCCTCGAACTTGGACTCATCGACATATTCGCCGAGCGCAGCGAAGTTTTGGGCCACGCTGGGATCGCCCATCAGACTGCGCATCGCCACCTGACCAAGAACGCCGAAGGATTGTTCGATCGCCGACGAACCCTCGTACTTGATCGCCTCGACGGTTTCCTTTCGACAGCTGGTAATGAGCAAGCGCTCCATCAGACCCGCCGCCTTCTTGGTGATCTCGACGCGCTGCGCGGGGTTGATCGTGACGTAAGCCTTCGTCGACGGGTGTGAGCCCATGGCGGCGAAAACCCAGACCACGAGGTCCGATTGGTCCTGCGGCGTCGCCGAGCGGACAAGACACTTGGACATCTCGTCGGTGTAGATGCCCGCGTGAGCCAGACCCGGCGCAGCCATTGAAGCCGCAGCAATCGTGGAAATCAGAAAACGACGCATAGAGAGCCCCCATCCGCGAGATCGCGGTCACGGCTGACAGATCGCACCTAAGGCGACTTACGGCAATAGCGCTCGCCTGAGGCGAGTCTCACGTCCCCCTCGGCTTCGCCCGCGTCACCGGCGCAGCGTTCGCCGGATCATCCGGCCAGACGTGCCTCGGATAGCGCCCCTTCATCTCGACCTTCACCTCGCGCCAGGAGCCTTTCCAGAAGCCCGGCAAGTCCTTGGTGATCTGGATCGGGCGGTGGGCGGGCGACAGCAAAGAGAGCGTCAGCGGGACCTTGCCACCGGCGACGCTGGGGTGTTCGGAGAGGCCGTAAAGCTCGCCCACCCGCACCTCGACGCGGGGGCCGCCCTCGGCGGAATAGTCGATGGCGAAGGTGTTGCCGGTCGGGGCCTCGAAGCGGGCCGGCAGCAGCGCGTCCATCTTTCGTTGGAGATCCCACGGCACCAGCGTCTTCAGCGCATCGTGCAGCGTCCCCTCGTCCAGGCTGGATAGCGAAGAGCGACCGGCCAGCAGCGGCTCCAGCCATTCGTCGAGGCGCGCGATCAGGGCGCTCTCCGACAGGTCGGGCCAAGTATCGCCGTCGACCGCGCGCAGGAAGGCCACGCGGTCCAGCAGCGCCCTGCCCCGCTCACCCAGGCGCAGGGCCGACAGTCCCTCGGCCCGGACCTGGTCCATCAGCGCAGTGGCGATCATCGCCGGATCGGGGTTCTCGATCAGTCGTTCTTCCAAAACGAGCTTGCCCAGCCGCAGAAGGCGCTTGGCGCGCACCTTGCCGCCGGTGGTCTCCAGGCGATCTTCGGCGACCAGGCGATCGGCGAAGGTCTCGCGAAGGTCCGCTTCGTCGACGGCGGCGGCCAGCAGGATGCGGTCACGGCTGTCGCCGCCGCCCAGCTCGCCGACCGCCAGCCAGGCCTCGCGGGCCAGGGTATCGGTCGGTTCGAGATAGACGCCGCGTCCGCCGGCCAGCTGGAACTCGCCGGGCTTACCGCGCGCTTTGGCCACCCGCTCGGGATAGGCCTCGGCCAGCAGCAACCCAATCTCGAGCGGTTTGGCGCTGCCCCCTTTGCCTTTTGGAGGTTTGCCCGCCGCGCGCGCCCATCGCTCGACCAGCGCCATGGCGTCGCGGCCGCGCGGCGAGCGATCCCGGTGCAGGCCCTCCAGCCGCCGCCGCAGATCGACATCGCGCCCGCCCAGACCTTGCTCGGTCAGCACGGCGGCGATCTCGGCCGCCTCGCGGGCCTGGCCCGAGGCCGCACCCCGCGCGACCATGTGCGCCAGACGCGGCGGCAGCGGCAGGTCGGCCAGCGCCTTGCCGTGGGCGGTCAGGTCGCCCTGCGAGTCCAGGGCCTGCACCCGGGTCAGCAGCGTCCGCGCCTCGGCGAAGGCGGCGGCAGGCGGCGGGTCCAGGAAGGTCAGGTCGCCAGGGTCCTTGGTCCCCCAGCGCGCCAGATCCAGCGCCAGGCGCGAGAGGTCCGCCTCCAGGATTTCGGGCCGGGCGAAGGCGGGCAGCGACCGGGTCTCGGGCTCGTCCCACAGGCGGTAGCAGACGCCGGGCTCGGTACGGCCGGCGCGGCCGCGTCGCTGGTCGGCGGCGGCGCGGCTGACCCGCACGGTCTCCAGCCGCGTGATCCCCGAGGCCGGATCAAAGCGCGGCACGCGCGCCTGACCCGCATCGATCACGACGCGCACGCCCTCAATGGTCAGGCTGGTCTCGGCGATCGAGGTGGCCAGCACCACCTTGCGTCGCCCGGGTGGGGCCGGCGAAATGGCGCGGTCCTGCGCCGCCGGCTCCAGCGCCCCATACAGCGGCGCGATGTCGACGTCCGGCCGGCGCAGGCGCTCGTTCAGCCAGCTTTCCGCGCGCCGGATCTCGCCCTGTCCGGGGAGAAAGACCAGGATAGAGCCGCTCTCTTCGGCGAGAGCCCGCTCGACCGCCCGTCCGACCCGCTCCTCCAGCCGCTGGCGCTCGTCGCGGCCGAGGTAACGCGTGTCGACCGGGAACATGCGGCCCTGGCTCTCGACGATCGGCGCGTCATCCAGAAGCGACGAAATCCGGGCGCCGTCCAGCGTCGCCGACATGATCAGCAGACGCAGGTCCTCGCGCAACACGCTCTGCACGTCGCGGGCGAAGGCCAGGCCCAGATCCGCGTCGAGACTGCGCTCGTGGAACTCGTCGAACAGCACGGCCGCCACCCCGTCCAGGCCGGGATCGTCGAGAATCATGCGGGTGAACACACCCTCGGTGACGACCTCGATCCGCGTCCTGGCCGAGACTTTCGACTGCAGCCGCACGCGGAAGCCCACCGTATCGCCGACGGATTCGCCCAGATTGGACGCCAGCCGCGCGGCCGCCGCGCGGGCGGCCAGACGCCTTGGCTCCAGGACGATGATCTTGCGTCCCTCGACCCACGGCGCATCCAAGAGCGCCAAGGGAACAGCCGTCGTCTTGCCCGCACCGGGCGGCGCGACCAAGACGGTCGCGTTGTTTGCGAGCAGCGCCGCCTTCAGCGCGGGCAGGACATTCTCGATAGGCAGCATTGGATGGAGGCATAACCCCTGAAATCGCATCCGTCACCGCAAGGCGTTGCGCGACGACGCCTCTCTGACTAACGTCCGCCCCCAATGCCTGACCGGCGGAGGTTCGCTGGTCGTTGGGGAAACGCACACATGGCCGGAAACAGGCTATTTTTGAAAAAGTCGATCGCGAGCATCCAGAAGGAGGCCGCGCATAGCCAGCTTAAGCGTACGCTGGGTCCCATCAATCTGATGAGCCTGGGCGTCGGCGCGATCATCGGCGCCGGCATCTTCGTGCTTACGGGTCAGGTGGCCTCGGCCAACGCCGGCCCCGCCATCATGCTGTCGTTCATCGTCGCGGGCATCGCCTGCGCCCTGGCCGGCCTGTGCTACGCCGAACTGGCCTCGACCATGCCGGTTTCGGGCTCCGCCTACACCTACGCCTACGGCACCCTGGGCGAGGTTTTCGCCTGGATCATGGGCTGGCTGCTCGTGCTCGAGTACGGCGTGGCCGCCTCGACCGTGGCGGTCGGCTGGTCGGGCTATGTGGTCAGCACCCTGCACGCACTGGGCATCAACTTCCCGATGATCCAGGTCGCCGGCGCTGATGCGCCCATGTGGGCGACGCCGCTGATCCAGGCCGTGGCCGCGCCCGGCGGCGGCACGATGTTCGCCATGACCGGCACGCTGAACCTGGTGGCCGCCATCGGCATCGCCATGGTTTCGGCCCTGCTGGTGGTCGGCGTCAGCGAGTCCGCCAACGTCAACAACGCCATCGTGGTCATCAAGGTGATCGTTCTGGTCACGTTCATCGCGGTCGGCGCGCAATACATCAACCCGGCCAACTGGGTGCCCTTCATCCCCGAGCCGACCGGTCAGCCCGGCGAGTTCGGCATCGGCGGCATCTTCCGCGGCGCCGCCATCATCTTCTTCGCCTATGTCGGCTTCGAAGCCGTTTCGACCGCCGCCGCCGAGGCCAAGAACCCCTCGCGCGACGTGCCGATCGGCATCCTGGGCGCCCTGATCATCTGTACGCTGATCTACATGGCCGTGGCCGCCGTCATGACCGGCGTCGTCCCCTTCCGTGAACTGGCCAGCCCGGCCCCGATCGCCGTCGCCATCGACCGCATGGGTCTGGAATGGGCCGACATCCCGTACGCCGCGGCTGAGGGCGGCAAGCTGAACCTGCTCAGCTTCGCCATCAAGATCGGCGCCATCACCGGCCTGTCCTCGGTCATGCTGGTGCTGTGCTACGGCCAGACCCGCATCTTCTACACCATGGCCCGCGACGGCCTGCTGCCGAAGGTGTTCGCCGAGATCCACCCCAAGTTCCGCACCCCCTGGATGGGCACCATCCTGCTGGGCGTGGTGATCGCCATCGCCGCCTCGTTCCTGCCGATCAGCCTGCTGGGCGATCTGGTGTCGCTGGGCACGGCCGTGGCCTTCTCGATCGTCTGCCTGTCGGTGATCTATCTGCGCATCAAGCACCCCGACCTGCCGCGTCCGTTCAAGGTGCCGGGCGGCATCTTCACGGCGGCGGCCGGCATCGCGGCCTGCTTGTTCCTGGCCTATCAGAACTTCCAGCCGATGATCGTTCACGCGATGAACGACAACCCGCTGCCGCTGATGATCCTGGGCGGTTACGCCGCCGTCGGCGCAATCATCTATATCGCCTACGGCTACTGGCACTCGAAGCTGGCCAAGGGTATCGACATCACCGAAGAGACCGACGCGAACTCGCCCGCCTAGGGCGATAGGTGCGGTGTTGACGACGTGAGTTGAGCAACGCCGTTTCTGCGGAAAACGAAGGCCCGGGAGCGATCCCCGGGCCTTCTTCATTTGAGCGGCCCCTGCGTCTATGTTGCGGGTAGCCAAGGAGTTTCCATGACCCAGACCATGCCGATCGGCGCCGTGATCGCCCCGGTCACCCCGCTGCAGCAGAACTGCACGATCGTCTGGTGCGCCAAGACCCTGAAAGCCGCCGTGATCGATCCCGGCGGCGAGGTCGACCGCCTGCTCAAGGCCATCGCCGACAAGGGCCTGACCCTGGAGAAGATCTGGATCACTCATGGCCATATGGACCACGCCGGCGGCGCGGCCGAACTGAAGGCGCGAACCGGCGCCCCGATCGAGGGCCCGCACAAGGATGACCAGTTCTGGATCGACCGCATCCAGGACAGCGGCGAGATGTACGGCATGCCCGAAGCCCGGATCTTCGTCACCGATCGCTGGCTGGACGATGGCGATACGGTCACCCTGGGCGAGACCGAATTCGAGGTCTTCCACTGCCCGGGCCACACGCCTGGACACGTGGTGTTCTTCCACCGCGAGACCAAGTTCGCCCAGGTCGGCGACGTGCTGTTCCAAGGCTCGATCGGCCGCACGGATTTTCCGATGGGCAACCACCAGGACCTGATCGACTCGATCACCCAGAAACTGTGGCCGCTGGGCGAGGACGTGCGCTTCGTGCCGGGCCATGGCCCGATGTCGACCTTTGGGGCCGAGCGCCGGGGCAATCCCTTTGTCGGCGATCGCGTGGTCGCGGCGATGAAGGCGCAAGGCGCCGGCTTCACGATCCCGAAAAACAACTCCCCCGGCTAGGCAGGCCTGAGACGTCCGGTCGCGGACTGGGTTGCGCGGCTGTTTCAGCCGTGAAATCTGAACGTGACGGGGGCGTGACAGGAAATTCGCATGGAAAACGTCCAAAACGCCGCCCAAAGCGAGCTCGAGGCCGTCCGCGGGGCGCCTTCGCGGATCCTGATCGTCGATGACGATCCGGGCATACGCGACGTGGTGTCCGACTTTCTCGCCAAGCACGGCTATGTGGTCGAGACCGCCCAGGATGGCCGCACGATGGAGCAGGTTCTGGCGCGGGGGCCGATCGACCTGATCGTGCTCGATGTCATGCTGCCCGGCGAAGACGGCCTGGCCATCTGCCGCCGGCTCTCCGCGACGCCCGAAGCTCCCGCCATCATCATGCTGTCGGCGATGGGCGAGGAAACCGACCGCATCGTCGGCCTGGAGCTGGGCGCGGACGACTATCTGCCCAAGCCCTGCAACCCGCGCGAGCTGTTGGCCCGCGTCCGCGCCGTGCTGCGCCGACGCCAGGAGCCGCGCGCGGTCGACGACGCGATGGGCGCGGCCTGCGAGTTCGCCGGTTGGCGCCTGGACCTCGTGCGCCGCGAACTGCGCTCGCCTCAGTCGATCGTGGTGAACCTGTCCAGCGGCGAGTTCTCGCTGCTGCGCGCCTTCGTCGAGCGTCCCCAGCGCGTCCTCACGCGCGACCAGTTGCTGGATCTGGCGCGGGGTCGCGACAGCGACGCCTATGATCGCGCCATCGACGTCCAGATCAGCCGCCTGCGCCGCAAGCTCGATGATGGCGGGGGCAGCGAACTGATCCGCACTATCCGCAGCGAAGGCTACATGTTCACCGCCAAGGTCGTGCGCACCCCATGATCCTGTCCCGGCGCGGCGCGCCGCTGTTCGTTCAGGCGCTGGAACTGGTGATCGTCACCCTGGTGGCGGCCCAGCTGATTTCGATCGCGGTGATCTTCACCCTGCCCCCGCCGCCGCCAGAATTCTATCGCTCCAGCGAGATCGTCCGGGCGCTCAAGACCGGTCAGCCGGTTCAGCCGCGCGACGGGCGGCTTCTGGTCGTCAAGCAAGACGGCTCGATCCGCGCGGGCAACCCCGAGACGCCGCGTCGCGCCGACTTCAAGGCCGGTATCGGCAAGGCGCTGGGCGTGCCGGCCAACCGCGTCGAACTGCAGATCGACAACGGCCCGCGCTTCTTCGTCCGTCGCACGCCGGTCACCCCGCCCAGGCCCGACGCGCCGCCGGCGGGGGCGAATGGTCGGCCAGGCGCGCGCGAGCCCTTCGCTCGTGAAGGCGGCGCGCCGGGCGGCGGTGACAACGCGCGCAGCGCTCAGGCGCGCGACGAGCCCCTGATCTTTGGCGACTTCAAGGTCGGCGTTCGGCAGAGCGACGGCCGCTGGCTGGTCGTCGAGCCCAAGCCCACCCTGCGCTTCGACAGCTGGCAGCAACGCATCCTGCTGATCCTGCTGTTGTCGGTGATCGCCGTGACGCCGCTGGCCTGGCTGTTCGCCCGTCGCCTGGCGCAGCCCATCACCGCCTTCGCCGACGCCGCCGAGCGTCTCGGCAAGGACCCCCGCACCCCGCCCCTGAGCATCACCGGCTCGGGCGAGGTGGTGGCGGCGGCCAACGCCTTCAATATGATGCAGGAGCGCCTGCGCCGCTACGTCGAGGATCGCACGGCCATGGTCGGCGCGATCGCTCACGACCTGCGCACGCCGCTGACGCGCCTGAAGTTCCGGATTGAGGCGGCGCCCGAGGATATCCGTCCCAAGCTCGCGGCCGATATCGACCAGATGGAGGCGATGATCTCCGCCACCCTGGGCTTCGTACGCGACACCAATCGCCCCGCCGAACGCACGAAGCTGGAGCTGTCCTCGCTGCTGGAAAGCGTGATGGACGAAGCCGCCGAGACGGGCGGCGATGCGACCGTCGAGAGGACCGAAAAGACCGTGATCGAAGGCGATCCCGTCGCCTTGAAGCGTCTGGTCTCCAACCTCGTCGAGAACGCCTTGAAGTACGGCGGCCGCGCGCGCGGCAGGGTGTTCTCCGAGGACGGCATGGCGATCATCGAGATAGACGACGACGGCCCCGGCGTGCCGCCTGCTGAGCTGGAGCGCGTCTTCGAGCCGTTCTATCGCGGTGAGCCGTCACGCAATCGCGAGACAGGCGGCATTGGCCTGGGGCTGGCCGTGGTCCGCTCGCTGGCCCGGGCGCACGGTGGCGATGTGGTTCTGGCCAACCGCCTGGGCGGCGGCCTGCGCGCCACGGTCAAGTTGCCGGCCTGATTGCGGCGGGAACGGGTCTGGATTGTTTCGACCCTGAGGGGCGCCCGGCGGGATCGGTCATCTCAAGGCCAAGCTTTTGGTCTCCATAGCCTGACCGCTTGGAGAGCCCCTAAAGATGCTTCGTTCGCTTGGCCTGACCGCCGCCCTCGCCACGATCCTGGCCGCTTGCGCCAGCGCCCCCCGGTGGCCCGCCCGGTGGCCCGCCGGCGCGCTTCGGCCCGAAGGACGGAGCGGGTCCGAAGGGCGACATGGAGGGTCCGCAGCTCTTCATCAGCCCTGCGGGCGAGCCTTTCCGCGCACCGCCTAAAGCCCCCTACCCCGTCGAGACCTGGTTCGCCGGCGCAGACGCCAACCACGACGGCGCGCTGAACCGCGAGGAGTTCGTGGCCGACGCCCTGCGCTTCTTCGCAGTCCTCGACGTTGACCGTAGCGGCGTCATCGACGGCTTCGAGGTCTCCGCCTACGAAAACCGTATCGCGCCGGAGATCATCGGCGGTCCGCCCCCCGCCTCGCTGCGCCGGGGGCCCATGGGGCTGGGACAGGACGGCGGCGAGCCCCCTCGGCGCGCACGCCAGGGCGCCAATGTGCTGCAAGGCGCCGCGCTTTACGGGCTCATCGCCGAGCCGCAACCCGTGATGGCCTCGGACGGCGACTTTGATCGGCGGATCACCCGCGATGAAGCCGCCAAGGCCGCCAAGACGCGCTTTGCCCTGCTGGACACAGACCGGGACGGCCTTCTGCGTCTGGCCGAACTGCCCAAGACCCCAGCGCAAGGCGGCTTGCGCCCCGGGCGTGGCGGCGGTCAGGGACCAGGGCCGGGCGGCCGCGGCGCCCCCCCGCGCGGCTGATGCGGGCCCTCGCTTCAACCGAGACCAGATCCGCAAGACGGCGCAATTCGTCAGCTCAATCAGTGAACCGAAAGCGGCTTCGCCGGTTATGTCACTGGAATGCAGAGGAAACGACGCCCGTGACCAACCCCGACGCCGGTCGATCCCTGCGGACGACTGTCCCTACAACGCCGCCTTTCCGCGCGTCCCGCCCGTGACACGTCCCCACTAGGAGCCCCAGATGGACACCGATAGCGAACGTCCCCGCGGCCGTCGCGGTTTCGCCGCCATGGATCCGGAACGCCGCCGCGAGATCGCCAGGAAGGGCGGCGCCAGCGTACCCAGTGAGAAACGCAGCTTCGCCAAGGATCGAGATCTCGCCGCCAACGCCGGTCGAAAAGGCGGCTCGTCGTCACGCGGCGGACGGCCGGGCGAGCGCACGCTGTAGAGCAAGCCCCGGTTAAAGCGCGTCGACCTCGCACACGGGGCCGGCGCGTTTTCACAGGTCCGCTTGCGCGTCTGGAACGCCTTGTAGGAGGCCGCTGATCATCGCCTGCAAGATCTCGGTCGTCCGCTTCGGCGACAAATCCTGATCGCGGCGAAGGCGGTTCCAGGCGTCGAAGCTGAGCAGCAGATCGATCCCCTCGAAGCGTATGCGATCCTTGGCGATCTCCGGCGGCAGCTGGCGGCGCAGGATTTCGCGCGAGATCTCCACCATCTTGGTGTTGTCGGCCCGAAGCGTCGGCGAATTGTGACGCAGGACTTCCGACGCCCGCTTGAAGGGCGCGATCCGCTCGTAGGCCCATCCCCGACGCTCGACAAGCTCAAGCACCCGGTCGCGCCAGGTGGCGCCCTTGAACGGCGTGTGGACCAGCGACATCAGCTCGCCCTCGATCACCGCCGACATCTCAAGATACAGGCTCTCAAGGTCCTTGAAGTGGCGAAACACGGTCCGCAGGCCTACGTCGGCGCGGGTGGCCACCAGTTCCGCCGAGGGCGAAATGTCCCCTTCCCGCACAAGATCCAGCATGGCCTGGACGATCCGGGCGCGGCTGTCTTGGGAACGCCGACGGCGCCCATCCGCGGCGGGAGCTTCGGGCGCGACATCGGCCCCCGCTCGAAGATAGCGCGGCGCGGAACTCACGAACGGGACCTCCCTGTGTTCCGCCCTGCTTAGCCCCGCGAGCGCCGCAGGGCCAAGTCCAATCTAGAGTGCGAGCAAGCGGTTGGACCACTTGATCTCCTTCGAGCCCGCCGGCAGCGAGGCGAAGTCGCCGTCGCGGCCGACCTTGATCGGCCCGCCGAAAATCTCGCGCGAGCGGCCCAGGAACGGTCCGTCCAGCGCCCGCACCGGCAGCGGCGGGATGATGTGATAGAACATCAGCGCGCCGACGCCGGCCGTCTTGGCCTCTTGGGCCGCGACCTCGGGGGCGGTGTGATAGTCAAGAATGTCGTGGAAGATCTTGGCGTAGTTCTCGCGTCCGATCTTTTCGGCGACCTCCTTCTGGACGGCGACGAGGCTCGGGGCCAGGCCTTCGTGCAGCAGCAGGTCCGCGCCCTTGGCGGCCTTAACGAGGCGCTCCGAAGGACCGGTGTCGCCGCTGATCACGACGCTGCGGCCCTTGTATTCGAAGCGATAGCCGACCGCGCCCTCGACCGGATGGTGCGCCACCGGGAAGGCCCAGACCTTCAAGCCGGGCTTTTCCAGCACCAGGACATCGGGCGCCGCCGGATCGGCCACGAAGGCGCGCGGATCGCCGCCGAAGCCTGAGGGCGGCGCGACGGCCTCGCCGTGGTGGGCGATGCGATAGCCCCGGTCCAGCGCATAGGCCTGCTCGAAGCCCTCAACCACCTGGTCCAAGCCTTGCGGGCCATAGACCGGCGTCGGCGTCTTGGTGGCCCCGCTCGCCCAGCGCTGCAGCATCAGTTCGCCCAGGTCGGCGATGTGGTCGGAATGATAGTGGGTGATGAAGACCGCGCTGACGCGTGGCGGCGGCATGTTCATGAGCAGCAGGTTGCGGGTCGAGCCCGACCCGGAGTCGACGACGAACAGGTCCTTGCCGGCGACCACCGCGACGCAGGGCCCCGACCGTAGCGGATCGGCCATCGGCGAGCCCGCGCCGCAGAGACCCACGTGCAAACCGTCCGGCAGATCCTGCATCGTGTCGACGGCCAGGACCTGCTCATAAATCTTGCGCATAGCGGCCTGCGCCAGGCGCTCGCGCATCAGCCAGGCGGTTCCCAGCCCGACAGCGATCACGCCCGCAGCGACTCCCAACCCGATCCAGACCTTGCGCATCCGCCCTCTCCATCTCGTCCTTGACCAATAGGCGACATAATGGCACGCATAGTGTCAATACAAATCTCGACGGTCGGAGAAAACGGATGGATGTGTTGCGAACGCCGGATGCGCGGTTCGAAGGCCTGGCCGATTGGCCCTACGCGCCGCGCTACACCGAGGTGACCGACGCCGACGGCACGACGCTCCGCATCCACCACGTGGATGAGGGCCCCAAGGATCAGCGCCCCATCCTGCTGATGCACGGCGAGCCGTCCTGGGCCTATCTCTACCGAAAGGTGATCGCCGAACTGACCGCCAAGGGACATCGCGCCGTCGCCCCCGACCTCGTCGGCTTCGGCCGTTCCGACAAGCTCGCCAAACGCACCGACTACACCTACGAGCGCCACGTGGCCTGGATGAGCGCCTGGCTGGAAAAGAACGATCTCAAGGACATCGTCCTGTTCTGCCAGGACTGGGGCGGCCTGATCGGCCTACGCCTGGTGGCCGCCTTCCCGGAACACTTCTCGGCCGTCGTGGTCTCCAACACGGGCCTGCCGATCGGCGTGGGCAAGAGCGAGGGCTTCGAGGCCTGGCTGAACTTCAGCCAGAACACGCCGGAACTGCCGGTCGGCTTCATCCTGAACGGCGGCACGGCCCGCGATCTCTCAGACGCCGAGCGTGCGGCCTATGACGCGCCGTTCCCGGACGAGAGCTACAAGGAAGGCGCGCGGATCTTCCCCGCCCTGGTGCCGATCACGCCGGAGCACGCCTCGGTCGAGGAGAACAAGGCCGCCTGGGCGGTGCTCGAGACGTTCGACAAGCCCTTCGTCACCGCGTTCAGCGACGCCGACCCGATCACGCGCGGCGGCGAAGCGATGTTCCTGGCCCGCGTGCCGGGAACCAAGAACGTGGCGCACACCACGCTGAAAGGCGGCCACTTCGTGCAGGAAGACAGCCCCGGCGAGATCGCCGCCCTGCTGGACGGCCTCGTCGCTGGCCTGCCCAAACCCTAAACCGGAGCGTTCAGATGAAGGTCGTCAACACCGTCTTCCCCAGCCCTGAGCAGTTCCAGGCGTTCTTCGGTGCCCCGGACGATGGTCCGTTCGTCATGGTCAACCTCTTGAAGTTCAAGGAGAAGGCCGAGTATCCCGACGGCTCGGAACCCGAGCTTTCGGGCCGCGAGGCCTATGCCCGCTACGGCGCGGTAGTGTCCGGGCTCGTCGAAGCGCTCGGCGGTCGCATCCGCTACAGCGGCGCAGTCACGGGCCTGCTGCTGGGCGAGGTCGAGGAGATGTGGGACGCGGTCGCCCTGGCCGAGTACCCGTCCCTCGCCGCCTTTCAGGCCATGGCCCTGTCGCCCGAGATGCACGCCATCGAGCACCATCGGAAGGCCGGCCTTGCGGGTCAGCTCAATATCAGGACCCGGCCGGGGCCAGGCTTCGAGTCGCACGGCGTGCACAACGACGAGCGCGTGTGGAAGCCCGAAAAGGCCAACGCGGTGAACTGAGCGCTTAGCGCTCGGCGCGGAGCACGGTGCGGAAACCGACATGCGACGCGCCGCTGTCCGGCGGCCCAGGCGTTCGCGCCGCAGGCCGATAGCGGAAGCAGTAGTCGTCGGCGCAAAGGAACGAACCGCCCTTCACGACGTGCTTGGGCGTGTTCGGGTCCTCGGGATCCAGGGCGCGCGCCTCGGGCGGACCGCCCGTCTCGAGGACGCTGACCGGATCCAGGCCCGGCTTGAACCAGTCTCGGGTCCACTCCCAGACATTGCCGGCCATGTCGCGCAGGCCATAGCCGTTGGGCGGGAAGCAGCCGACAGGCGCGGGCTTGGCCTTGAAGCCGTCATCGCCAAGGTCCTGGGCCGGGAACACGCCTTGCCAGGTGTTGGCGCGCGGCTTGGCGGGATCCTGCGCCTGGTCGCCCCAGGTGTAGCGCTTGCCGATCAGCCCTCCACGCGCGGCGTACTCCCATTCCGCTTCCGTAGGCAGGTCACGGCCCAACCATTTGGCGTAGGCCATGGCGTCCTCCCAGGCGATGTGGACGACGGGCCAGGCCTCCTTGCCCCGGATGTTGGAACCCGGCCCTTCCGGATGTCGCCAGTCGGCGCTGGGGATCACCTGCCACCATTGGGAAGGATCGTCCGACCTCGCCCCCTTCGCCCCCACGAAGACGAGCGAGGCCGGACGCCGCTGCGCCGCCGGTACGTGGGCGTAGCGCGCGGGGTCGAGCGGTCGCTCGGCCACGGTGCGATAACCCGTGGCCTCGACGAACCGCGCGAAGGCGGCGTTGGTGACCTCTGTTTGGTCGATCCAGAACGGCGCGACCGTGACCGTCTGGGGCGGTCCCTCTTCCGGACGCAGCGGCGCAGCGCCCATCTGGAAGTCGCCGCCTGCCAGTCTCACCATCCCCGCCTTACGGTTCTGGGGGTCTGGAACCGGCAGGTCCGCCAGGCAAGCCTTGGGCGCCGGCTGGCCGCAGCCGGCCAGCGCCAGAAGCATCAGGACGGGAAGCGCCGTCAGTTTTCCCAATAGATATACTCGTCGCTGGGCTTGGCCTTCTGGCCGCCCGGATGGTCGATATAGAAGGCGCCCGAAACCAGCGATGGCCAGGTCGGCTTCATCATCTGTCCGTCCAGTTGCGCCATGATCGCCTGCATCTCGCGCAGCTTCTCGGGCCGCGCCTTAGACAGCTCCTGGCGCTCGGTCGGATCAGTGGCCAGGTCAAAGAGCCAGGTCTTGTTCGGCTCCTTGGCCACCTGCAGTTTCCAGCCGCCGGCGAGCACCGTCTTGTAGCCGCCCGAACGCCAGAAGATCGCCTTGTGCGGATCGCCCGCGGCCTGCCCCTTCACGAACGGCACGAGGTCGACGCCGTCCAGCACCCGATCCTTGGGTGTGGGCGCACCGGCGGCGCCGGCGGCCGTGGCGAAGATGTCCACATGGCCCACCGGGCTGCGATAAACTGCGCCGGCCGGCAACTGCTCGGGCCAACGCAGCAGGAACGGCACCTTGATCCCGCCCTCGAAGAAGGTCGCCTTCCAGCCGCGATAGGGCTTGTTGATATCCGGCAGGCCAATGTAGTTCGCGCCGCCGTTGTCCGAGGTGAAGATCACCAGGGTGTTGTCGTCCAGCCCCCGGTCCTTCAGCGCCTGCAGCACCTTGCCGACATTGCGGTCGAGGTTGCGGACCATGGCGGCATAGACCCGCATCCGGTGATCCTTGATGTGCGACAGCGCATCATAGTCGGCCTTGGGCGCCTGCAGCGGCGTATGGACGGCGTTGTAGGCCAGATACATGAAGAACGGCCGGTTCTTGTTGGCGTCGATCGCCTTCACAGCCTCGTCCGTCAGATAGTCGGTCATGTAGTGGCTGGGGTTGAACAGCTTGCCGCCGTTGAACTGCACGGCGAACGGCGCTGCGCCCCAAAGGAACTTGTCGATCGGATCCCAGTCCTGGCGCGACTCGACGACTCCGGGATCACCAACAGGCGCAAACAGCGAGGCGCCCGCCATGAAGCCGAGGCTTTCGTCAAAACCCTGATCCTCCGGGCGCGAACCTTTGACGCCGCCCAGATGCCACTTGCCCAGGTGAATGGTGTGATAGCCCTTGGTCTTGAGCGCCTCGGCGATCGTCACCTCGGCGGCGGGCACGGCTAGAACGTTCTCGTCCTTGGGCATGTTCTTCACCTCGGCCTGATTGAAGCGCGAGGGATGCAGAGGATCGCCGGCATGGCCGCCGACCACGCGTGAGAAGGCCACGGGCGTCGGGGTGAACTCAAAGCCAAAGCGCGTCGCATAGCGGCCGGTCATGATCGCCGCGCGCGAGGGCGCGCAGGTGGCGTTGCCGCTGTAGCCGTTGGCGAAGGTGACCCCCTCCTTGGCGATCGAGTCGATGGCGGGCGTGGGCACTGTGCCGCCCGCGACGCCGCCGCCATTCAACGTGATGTCGTTGTAGCCGAGGTCGTCGGCGAGAATGAACACGACATTGGGCGGCCGCTGACCGTCCGCCGGCGGCGCTTGCGGTCCCTTGGCCCAGGTCACCGGCATATTGGCTTCGATCTTCGGCTGCCGGGCCTTGGCCAGCATCACGATCAGGTCGAAACGGAAATGCCAGGCCGTCGCGCCCGCGACAGCCAGAACCGCCACACCCGCGACAAGCGGCTTCCAGGCCTTCATGCGCGTCTCCCTCTCTTATCGTTGGCGCAGCATATATTGACATTCACCGTGCCGCTAGATGTCATCCAACGATCCCATCGGAGATCTCGCCCGTGTCCCTGCGCACCTCGATCATGCGAAGCGTGACCACCGCCCTGACCAGCCCGACCCGGCGCAAGCTGGCGCGAGACGCTGCGGCGCTTTCGGCGCGTCTGCGCGGCGAGCGACCGACCATTCGCTATTTCCATCAGGCCGACGATCCCTATTCCCACCTGGCGGTTCAGATGCTGCCGCGCCTGCGCGCGCGCTATGCGGCGGATATCGAGATCCGTCTCGTTCCGCCACCGGCGGACTCCGCCGCCCCCGACCGCGAGCGCCTGCGCGCCTATGGCGTACGGGACGCGATCCGGCTGGCGCGGAGTCGTGGACTTGGCTTCCCGGCCGATGCGACACTGCCCACGACTGAGGCTGTTCAACGTCTTCAGAGCGTTCTGGCCGACGCCCTCGAACAGGGTCGATTCGACGATGTCGCCTACGCGGCGGGGGCGGCGCTGTGGTCGGGGGATCATAGAACGCTCGCGGACATGGCCACCCGGGCGGGCGGTCAGGCCCCAACGCTGGCTGAAAGGCTTCTGAAGACCGGCGAAGAACAACGCGCCAAGCTGGGCCACTATCTGGGCGGCATGTTCCACTTCGAGGGCGAATGGTTCTGGGGCGTCGACCGCCTGGGCCACCTGGAGGCGCGCCTCGCCGCACGCGGCCTGGACCGGGAGGCGGGTTCACCGCTGCTGGCGCCGGCCTTCGAACCTTCGCTGGGCCCGCCGCCGGAGGGCGCGGCGCCGACGATCGAAGCCTGGTTCTCGTTCAGGAGCCCCTACTCCTGGCTCTTCATGCCGCGCATCCGCCATCTGGCGCAGGCCTATGGCGCGACACTGGAATTGCGCCCGATCCTGCCGATGGTCATGCGAGGCCTAGCGGTGCCCCGGATCAAGACGATCTACATCACCCTGGACTGCAAGCGCGAAGCCGAACGCGTGAACCTGCCGTTCGGTCGGATTGTCGACCCCGTCGGCGCGGGAGCCGAACGCGCTCTGGCCGTCCTCCACCACGCGATGACGCTTGGCTTGGGTGAACAGTTCGCGGAACTGGGCCTCAAGGCCGCCTTCGCCGACGGAATCGCCCTGGCCGAAGACGAGGGGCTTTACGGGGTGGCGCGGCGCGCGGGGCTGACCGACGCCCAGACCGCCGCCGCCCTGGCCGACGACAGCTGGCGACAGCGCGCCGAGACCAATCGCGCCGCCCTGCTCGAGGCCGGACTGTGGGGCGCGCCGACCTTCCGCATCACGGGTCACCAAGCGCACTGGGGCCAGGACCGGCTCTATATGCTGGAAGAAGACCTGCGGGCGGCGATGCAAGGCGCCGCAGCGCCGCGACAGGACGGCTAGACGGCCGAGCGCCAAGCCACGACGACGCTGTCACTATCGGTCAGGATCGCCGTGTTGAGCTCCAGCATCCGCAAGGCCGCCGCATGCAGTTCAGGCTCATAGGCGGCGCAGGCGTCGATCGGCACGAACACATGGAAGTCGTGATTGAAGGCGTCGCGCGCGGTGCTGTCGATACAGCATTCCGTGGTCAGCCCCGCCAGCACAAGCGTGTCGACGCCCCTCGCCGCCAACTGAGCGGCGATGTCGGTGTCCCAGAAGGGGCTGTAGCGCGTCTTGCGGAACACGAGGTCGTCGGCTTGAGGCTGAGGCCCGACGAAGGCGCTGCCCGGCGCGCCGGCGCGACACAGCCCGGGGCTGTCTGCAGCCGTATGACCCTGCCGCCGCAGGCGCTCGCTCCATGCCCAAGAGTCGGTCTCGGGCGTCGTGAACAGACCCACGAACACCACCGGCGTCCCGGCGGCGCGCGCGGCCTCCGCCAGACGCTGGGCCGCCGCAAGAGCGCCCGGCACGGCCGACAGATCCATGCCCCACTGGGCGGACAACCCCTCGGGCGCGGCGAAATCGACCTGCATGTCCACAATCACCAACGCCGTACGCTGCGGCGCGATCCAGGTCGGCAAGCTCACGAGAACACCCCCCGCAGGCCCGGCAGGATCTCCGCCCCGAACATGGAAAGCCCTTCGACATAGTCCGGAAAGATCAGCATCAGGCCGTCCAGTTCGCACGCCGTGACAAACGCCTCGATCTGCTCGCGGCAAGAGGCGGGCGAACCGACCACGGTCTGGGTCATGAACGCGCCCTGCTGCCTCGCCGTCGCCTGCAGCCGGTCTGCGGGGACGCCCCAACTGGCCAGCATGGCGAGAATGGCTCCAATATCGGCGCCCTCAGCGTAGCGCGCCACTAGGGCCTGAGCGGCGGCGTCGGTGGATCCATGGATCACCGTGCACATCGCATAGGTTCGGACCGATCGCCCCAGGTCTGCGGCCATGCGCTTGGCCCGGCGGGAGGCCTCGCGGTGCTCCTCGCGCGAGCGTCCGCCGATAAAGCAGGCGTCAGCCTCACGCACCGAGAACTGGAAGCCGCGATCCGACATCCCCGCGCAGATCAGTTCCGGGCGAGGCCTGGCCAGGGGCTTGGGCTTGGACTGGCAGTCCTTCATCGTGAAATAGCGGCCGGAAAAGTCGACGCTGTTTTCGGTCCAGAGCCGTTTGACGATCGTCGTCCATTCCTCGGCGAGGGCGTAGCGGTCGTCGTGCGACAGCGAATCGTCCCAGGCGCTCATCTGGTCGAACTCGGCCTTGTAGGCGCCGGCCACGATGTTGAGGCCCGCCCGGCCGCCGCTGATCTGGTCCAGGGTCGCGATCATCTTGGCCGCCACGGCGGGGTTCTGCAGCAGCGGATGCACCGTCGCCCAGATGCGCACCCGCTTGGTCGCCTCGGCGATGGCCGCCATCAAGGTCACCGACTCCAGCGACGTGCCCCAATGGTCGGTCTCACCGCCAAAGCCGCGGAACTTGCCCATCGACATGACGAAATCCAGGCCGATCTCATCCGCCAGCACGGCCGCCGCCCGGTTCTGGGCGTAGAGGCCGTCAAGCGTGGGCGTGGTGGCGGACACGATCCAGCCGCCGTTGGCCACGGGCAGGAAGACACCAAAGTCCTTGTGCGGCGAAGGTCTGGAGAACATCACGCGGATCCTTACACGGCCCGCCGGTAAGGATCACGCGCTTCGCTGTCATGGACAACCACGCTCGAAACCGGCCCGACCGTCCGCCCGTTGTGGCCACGGGAGGGTTCGCCGGAAAACAAAGGTCTTGGGCGAACGGCGGCGGAGGATTATCCATGGCCGCAAATGCTCACCCAGTCCGATGGCGCCGCCGCCATCCTCCCTTCCCAAACCGCCGCGGAACGGGCCCGCAACCGTCGCCGGAAACCTGTCCGGCGGCTGCGCCTGGGACTGGCCGTCTTCGCGGCCGGCGTCGCTGCGACCGTGATCGTTCAGGCCGCCTGGCGCAGCCTCGCCTCGGGCAAGCTCCAGACCCAGGCCGCCACCGCGCCGCTCGTGCTGGACAAGCCCCGCTTCACCGGCGTTCTGAAGGACGGCCGCCCGTTCCTGATCACCGCGGAACGCGCCGAGCGCGACGCAAAGGATCAGAACATCGTCCGCCTGACCGCGCCCCTGCTGGTTCGGGGCTATGGCGAGCCCAATCCCAGCCAGGCCACGGCCAAGTCGGGCGTGTACCGCGAGGCCGAGAACACCCTCCTGCTGACCGATGAGGTGAAGATCACCAGCGCCGAGGGCTTTGACTTCGACGCGCCCCGAGCGCTGATCGACCTGCGCACCGGCGCGGTCAGCGGCGACGCGGGGATCGCGGGGTCCGGACCCAAAGGCAGCACGCGCGCCAGCGCCTATGAGGTGACCGACAAGGGCGACCGGGTGGTGCTGAAGGGCGGCGTGCGCACGCGGCTGGAGCCGCGACACTGACGTGGCCAAAGCCAAACGCGTCTGCTTTCTCTACATCGCACAGCATCATCAGGTTTGGCACAGCCTGTCGGTGGCCGTCGCCATGGTCCGGCTTTGGCCCCACATCAAGGTCGAGATCGCGGCCACAACGCCCGAACTGCTCGACTATGTCTCCAGCCTGCTGTCGGAACTCGGCGGCGCCGACATCGCGCTGGTGCTGCTGCCGCCCGCCTGGTTGAGACGCCTGGGCGGAGACGGTGCGCCGCCCAAGGCGCCGATGCTGATCGCCAATGCGCGACGCCTGGCGCGCTACGACGCGGTCATCACGCCCGAGCGGACCACATCGCTTCTGCGCCGCCTGGGCGTGCGTCACCCGCTGCTGGTCTACACCCAGCACGGCGCCGGCGACCGGGAGGGCCCCTTCGAGCCGCGTCTTAAGCTGTTCGATCTGGTCATGGCCGCCGGTCCCAAGCAGCGCGATCGCATGCTGCGCGAAGGCTGGGTGACCCCTGAGACTTGCGCCATGGTCGGCTACCCGAAGTTAGACCTCGTCGACGCACTGCCCGCGCGTGATGGCCCCCGCTTCGACAAGCCGGGTCCGATTGTTCTCTACAACCCACACTTCCACCCGGAGCTCGGCTCCTGGTCGCGCTGGGGCCGGACCGTTCTGGACGCCTTCACCAAAGACAGTCGCTACAACCTGATCTTCGCGCCGCACATCCGCCTGTTCGAGACGGCCTCCAGCGATGAGCGGGCCACCTTTGCGGCCTATGCCGAGCACCCGCGCATCCATATCGACCTTGGCGGCCCCGCTGCGGCCGACATGACCTATACCCAGAGGGCCGACCTCTATCTGGGCGACGTCTCAAGCCAGGTCTACGAGTTCCTCCGCACGCCCAAGCCGTGCCTGTTCCTGAACGCAAGCGGCGCCGACTGGCGAGGGGATCCCAGCTATCAGCACTGGTTGTATGGCCAGGTTCTGGACTCGGCGGATAAGCTTGGCGACGCGGTCGACCAAGCCTTCGCGACCCACGGCGACTATCGTCAGGCCCAGATTGAGGGAATTGCTGAGACGTTCGACGTCCAGAACACTCCCGCCTCCGAACGCGCCGCTCAAGCGATCGTCGACAAGCTGGAGAGGGTCGCGTGACGGACGTCCCTCCGAGCCCGCTCAAGAAGGTGCTCGCCAACGCCGGCCAGCTGCTGAGCGGCCGCGTGGTGAACGCGATCATCGGCCTAGCCTATATCGCCCTGACCGCGCGAAGCCTCGGCGCGGAAATGATGGGCGTGCTGGTGATCATCAACGCCTTCGCCCAGTTCCTGGGCGAGGTCGCCCACTTCCAGTCCTGGCAGACCCTGATCACCTATGGCGCCGGCCCCTTGCTGGAAGACGACAAGCGCCGCTTTCAGCAGGTGCTGCGCTTCACGCTGCTTCTCGACCTGATCAGCGCGGTGCTGGGCATCCTGCTCGGCATGCTGGGCGCGTGGTTCTTCTGGCGGCAACTCAGCTGGCCCGAAGGCATGAACGGCTATGGCGCGCTCTACGCCCTGTCGATCGGCGTGATGACCTCGGCGTCGGGCGTGGGCCTGCTGCGCCTGTTCGACCGGTTTCGCTTTCTGGCCGCCGAGCAGGCGATCAGTTCGCTCGTCCGGCTGATCGGCTGCGCGATCTGCGCGGTGACGCAAGCCCCGATCCAGTACTTCCTGCTGGCCTGGGCGGCGGGAACCTTTGCTGCGTTCTTCTACATCGCCGCCATCGCCATTTGGGACCTGAAGCGCAAAGGCCTCCTCAGCGGCTTCACGGTGGTGGGCCCGACCAGCAAGGACCTGCCAGGCGTCTGGCGGTTCGCCATGGCGACCAACTTCTCCGGGACGCTGGACGTCGGCTTCACCCACGTGCTGACCATGGCGGTCGGCGCGCTGCTGGGTCCCGCGCAAGCCGCGCTTTGGCGGATCGGCAAGCAGGTCGCCGACGGCATGGCCAAGCCCGCGCGCCTGATGGTGCCGGCGCTCTATCCGGAACTGGCCAAGATGCGCGCCTCTGGCGGCCAGCAGGCCATGACCAAGCTGGCGGTGCAGATCGCCCTGATCGGCGGCGCGGCGGCGGGGGTTCTGCTGCTGGTCAGTCTGCTTTCGGGGCGCTGGATCCTCGAGACCGTCATGGGCCCTGGCTTCGGGGCTGCGGCGGGCGTGATGAACTGGCAGGTGGCCGCGGCGGCGATCGGCGTGATGACCTTGCCGCTGGAGCCGATGCTGGTGTCGATGCGCGCGGCGGGCGCGGCGATGATGGTCCGCCTGGTCGTCGTTCTGACCTATCTGGCGTGCCTGGTTCCGCTGATCAGGACCTTTGGCCTGACCGGCGCAGGCGCCGCCCTGGTTGCGTCCGCTTTGGCAATGGCCATTGGCATGTATTTCATGGCGCGCCGCAGGCTCGCCCGACTCGCGGCGGAGGAAAGCTCTGCGCCGCGACCGACTTAAGACGATGAAGGCCCAAGTTATGATCACGCCCACGGCGTCTGACCGCACTGTCCGGTTCGCCGACTTCCCGACCCTGACCCAGGCCCTCGATTTCGCCGCGACCGGCGAGACGGGGATCAACCTCTATTCGCTGCGCGGCGAGCTGGTCGAGGCCCTGCCCTACGCCAAGCTGCGCGACGAGGCGGTTGTGCTGGCGCGGCGTCTGCTGGCGACCGGCGCCAAGGTCGGTGACAGCGTGGCCTTGCTGGCCGAGACCGACGGTGACTTCGTCCGCGCATTCTTCGCCTGTCAGTACGCCGGCCTGCTGCCCGCGCCCATGGCGCTGCCCACCCCGCTGGGCGGTCGCGAGGCCTATATCGAGCAGATCTCCAACCTGGCCCGCTCGGCCAAGGCCAACATCCTGATCGGTCCGACCGGACTCAAGGACTGGGTCGCCGAGATCGGCGCCCGTGCCGGTCTCTCGTTCGCCGGGCCCCTGGCCGACCTGCCCGAGGACGCCGGCGCGGCGTTGCCGATCATCACGCCGGAAGATCCCTGCTATCTGCAGTTCTCGTCGGGCAGCACCCGTACGCCAACCGGCGTGCTGGTCCGCCACAAGGCCCTGATGGCCAACTGCGTGGCCATCACGCGGGACGGGCTGCAGGTGAAGGCGTCCGACCGCGCCATCTCGTGGCTGCCGCTCTATCACGACATGGGCCTGATCGGCTTTTTGCTGAGCCCGCTCAGCTGCCAGATGACGGTCGACCTTTTGCCCACCGGCGCCTTCGTGCGCCGGCCGCTGCTGTGGATCGACCTGATCGGCCGCAACAAGGCCACGATCGCCTACAGCCCGACCTTCGGCTACGAACTGTGCGCCCGACGCGTCCAGGGCCAGCCGCTGGACAACTACAGCCTGTCGCACTGGCGCAGCGCGGGCCTGGGCGGCGACATGATCCGCATGCCGCCCCTGAAGGCCTTTGTCGAAGCCTTCGCCCCCGCCGGCTTCTCGGACAAGGCCTTCGTCGCCAGCTACGGCATGGCCGAGGCCACCCTGGCCCTGTCGATGGCCCCGCTGGGCAAGGGCCTGCGCGCCGAGACCCTGGACGTCGAGCGCCTGGAGCGTGACGCCTTGGCCGTCGAGGCGCCGGAGGGCTCCGAGCGCGCCCGCGAGTTCGCCCGCTGCGGCCCCGCCCTGCCGGACCACTTCCTAGAGGTGCGCGGCGACGACGGCCAGGTGCTGCCCGAACGCGGTGTCGGCCGCATCTTCGCCAAGGGCCCCTCCGTGATGAGCGCCTATTTCGCCAATCCCGAGGAAACCGCCCGGGTGCTCTCGGCCGACGGCTGGCTGGACACCGGTGACATCGGTTTCAAGATCGACGACGAGATCGTCATCACCGGCCGCGCCAAAGACCTGATCATCCTCAACGGCCGCAACATCTGGCCGCAAGACCTTGAATGGACAGCCGATAACGAGATCGACGGTTTGCGCAGCGGTGACGTCTGCGCGTTCGCGATCCCGGCTGAGCCAGAGGACGAAGTCGTGGTCCTGGTCCAGGCCCGCGGGGGCGACGCCGACAGCCGCGCAGCGCTGCGCGAGTCCATCGCGACCCTGCTGCGCACCCGTCATGGCGTCGAAGCCAAGGTGAAGCTGGTGGGCGCCCACGCCCTGCCCCAGACCTCGTCGGGCAAGCTCAGCCGCTCGAAGGCCAAGACGGCTTATCTGGCCGGGACCTATGGCGACTGACGCGCGCGGCGTCGTCGCCATCACGGGCGCGACCGGCTTTCTGGGCCGTCATCTGGTGCGCGCGCTGGCCCAGGACGGCTGGCGACCTCGCGTCCTGGTGCGCCGGGACCCGGTCCATCCGTTCTGGCTTGGCCTGGAGGTCGAGGTCGTCACGGGCGATCTTGGAACGCCCAGGGCGCTGGACCGGTTGGCGAGGGGCGCAGAGGTCTTCATCCATGTCGCCGGCCTGATCAAGGCGACGACTCTGGAAGGCTTCAACCGGGTCAACCAGGACGGCGCCCGCGCCGCGGCCGAGGCGGCCAGGGCCGCCGGGGCCCGGTTCATCCTGGTTTCCAGCCTCGCGGCTCGCGAACCGTCCCTCTCGAACTACGCCGCCAGCAAGCGGGCGGGCGAAGACGCGGTGCGCGCCGCCGATCCCAGCGCCCTCATCGTTCGCCCGCCGGCGATCTATGGTCCGGGGGACACCGAGACGCTCGGGCTGTTCCAGCTGGCCGCTCGCAGCCCGGTCCTGCCGGTGCTGTCGCAGACCTCGCGCGTCGCCATGATCCATGTCGAGGACGCGGCGGCGAAGCTCGTTGCGTTCTGCCGGACACCCGTTTTGGGTCTGGTCGAGCTCTCCGATGTGCGGCGCGACGGATACACTTGGACGGAAATCATGCGCGGCGCGGCCCACGTCATGGGCGCGAAACCCCGTCTGATAAGGCTTCCCGACCCAGGCATTTTGACCGCCGGAGCCCTTGTGGATGCTTGGTCTTCTCTGACAAACACGCCTTCGGTCTTCGGTTTAGGCAAGGCTAGGGAGTTGCTTCACACCGATTGGACCCCATCTAGCGCTCCGATGGCGGAGGGAGTACCCAGCAAGTTCGGCCTGATCGACGGGTTCACTCACACCGTCGATTGGTACCGAGCGGCGGGGTGGCTACCCAAAAATATCGTCGCCTAGTTCAAATATGGCGGAAATCTGACAGACTCGCCGTTACAGTAGTGACACGGGTGGGGCTCCCGGAGGTTTGATTAGAATGGAAACGGTGACGGATCTCAGCCTGCGCGAGATCGGGGTAGCGGCGACCAAGGTTCTGGGGCGGGCTGTCGAGGTTCGTGCGGAGTCGCATATTGGCCGTGACCTCGCCGTCGACTCTCTCGCCCTCATGAACATCATCATGGAGCTCGAAGACACCTTCGACATCTCCATTCCGCTCGATCGCCTGGCGTCCGTCGAGACCGCCGGCGACCTTTCCAAACTGATCAACGATCTCCGGACTAGGGCTTAACTAATGGGGCTATTTGATAAGCACCTGGCCTATCGCGACGCGTACAAGGCCATCCAGGATGTGGGTGCGAACCCCTTCAAGGTGCGCTTTGACGCCGTCCACTCGCCGACTGAAGGCGTGGTCGATGGCCGTCCCACCATCCTGCTGGGCACGAACAACTATCTGGGCCTGACCTTTGACGAGCAGGCGATCGCCGCCTCGGTCAAGGCGGTACAGGAACGCGGCACCGGCACGACCGGTTCCCGCATCGCCAACGGCAGCTTCGAGTCGCACGTCGAACTCGAGCAGGAGTTGGCCAAGTTCTACGGCCGCAAGCACGCCATGGTCTTCACGACCGGCTATCAGGCCAATCTCGGCGTGCTATCGACCCTGGTCGGCCGCGGCGACCACCTGATCCTGGACGCCGACAGCCACGCCTCGATCTATGACGGCTCGCGTCTCGGCCATGCCGAGGTCATCCGCTTCCGCCACAACGACCCTGAGGACCTGGCCAAGCGCCTGCGTCGCCTGGGCGATGCGCCGGGCGAGCGCCTGATCGTCGTCGAAGGCATCTATTCGATGATCGGCGATGTCGCACCGCTGAAGGAAATCGCCGCCGTGAAGCGCGAGATGGGCGGCTATCTGCTCGTCGACGAAGCGCACTCGATGGGCGTGTTGGGCGCAACCGGTCGTGGTCTCGCCGAAGCGGCGGGCGTCGAAGAGGACGTCGACTTCATCGTCGGCACCTTCTCCAAGAGCCTGGGCGCCATCGGCGGTTTCTGCGTCTCCGACCATGACGACTTCGACGTCATGCGCGTCATCTGTCGGCCCTACATGTTCACCGCCTCGCTGCCGCCGGCTGTGGCGGCCTCGACGGTCACGGCCCTGCGCCGGATGATCGAGCAGCCCGAGCTGCGCGACCGCCTGAACCGCAACGCCAAGCGCCTCTATGACGGCCTGACCGCCATGGGCTTCCTCACCGGTCCCAGCGCCAGCCCGATCGTGGCGGCGACCATGCCCGACCAGGAACGCGCCATCGCCATGTGGAACGGCCTGCTGCAGGCCGGCGTCTATCTGAACCTGGCCCTGCCGCCCGCCACGCCGGACAGCCGTCCGCTGCTGCGCGCCAGTGTCAGCGCCGCCCACACCGACGAGCAGATCGACGCCGTGCTCAAGACCTACGGCGAAATCGGCGCGGCCCTGGGCGTGATCGAACCGCTCAAGCGCGCTCGCGCCTAAGACCGGTCGCATCGCTGAAACAAGAACGCCCGGGTCTTGTGGCCCGGGCGTTTTTTGTTGTCGGCGGCTTATGCGGCTTGCCGCCGCTCTCTCCAGACCTTGAGCAGCACGCCGGGCGCAGCGAGGATCGGATGCCGCTCTCGCCACGGCGTCACCTCGACCGTCACGCCGGTATGGCGCTGGATCTTCCAGGCGGCGTAGCGCGCCGCGCCCTGGAAGGTGAAGGCCGCCTTGACCAGCCGCGCCACGTTCAAGGGCTTGCCGAGCGCCCGGCGCACGCGCCAGGCCTTGAGCAGACCCGTCCTGGCCTCATGCGAGAGCGCTCGGCCCTCGTCAGCCCAAACGGCCTCCATGACACGCTCATAGCGCTCGGGGTCGTAGGTGAGGATCGACACTTCGCGGCCCGCCTTCTCGACGCGCAGCTCGGCCTTGTAGGTCTCCTGGAACAGCGCCGTCCAAAGCGTCAGCGGCGCGGCGTCGGCAGAACCGATCGCCTGGGCGAAACCGGCGGCCGTTCGACAAGCCGCGGTCACGGAGTCGATCACGGTCTCGCGTGCGGCTTCATCGGTCCAGATCAGCGCGCACGGCTGGACGAAACGCGCCCAGATCGTGGTGTCGACGCCCGCGCCGCGGGTCGCGTGCTGGAACTGCGCCAGCGTCATCGACGCGACCTTGGCGCGCAGCGTCGCGCCGCCGTGCTCAAGCTCGTGATAGCTGACATCCGGCCACAGCAGGCGCGTGAACACGCCCCGCCATCCTGCCGGAACGCGCTCGGTGAGGACGTAGTAGTCGAGGACCCCCGACAGATCGCCGGTGCGCAGGATCGAGCCATAGAACAGAACCGCACGCGCGCCGGGGAACAGCTTGGCCAGATGCGCCGCAAAGGCGCGGATCGGCTCGGGCGTCGTCTGGGAGAGCTCGGCCGCGACCAGGTCGCGCAGGCGGCTCATCCGACCAGGAACCGCAAGGCCGGACCCAGCTGGATCGTCAGGTCGCCGCCTTCATAGACCTCGCCATCGAGCACGAACGGCGCCCCGCCCGAGAGCTTGACCGAACGAGGGTCGCGCCGCCGATAACCCAGGCCTTCCAGCGCGGGGACGACCTTGCCGCTCAGCATCAACGGCAGGGCCTTGTGCAAGCGACGCGGCGGGGCGTCGACATCGAGCAGCTTCAGCCCCTCGCGCGGCGCGCCGAACGGCTTGAGCCCAAACGGCAGGCGTTTCAGCGCCGTGGCGATGACGGCGAACCGGTGACCTTCGCCCTGGGCCTCGCCGTCCAGAACGAGGCGCGCCGGCACGCCCTCGCGCCACTCGTCCCGCGAACCGCCAAACAGCGCGCCCAGCGCCGCCGTGCCGATGGTCACGGCGACGGCAAAGTTGTGGAAGAAGCCGACCTTGTGGACGCGCTGCGCCAGGTTGGTAGCCTTCACCGGCGCGCCAACGCCAAAGAAGAAGCCCTGCAGGCAGGGCTTGTCATCCGCCCAGCTGACGCGGAGGGGCGGACGCGACTTGATCGTCGGGTTCTCTCGACGCGCCGCGCGGAGTGCGTCCTCCAGACGCCAGCCTTCCGACGTGCCAAGATCGATGGCCAGCACGTTGGTCTTGCCCGACGGCAGGACAGCCAGCAGCGGCGTCGCCTCGCCAAACGTGTGAGGCAAAAGGCTGATCACGTCGCGCACGGTGCCGTCGCCGCCGTCGATCACCAGCAAGTCGAGACCCGTGCGCGCGAAGTCGTCCAGCGCCGCCTTCAAGGCCTCCCGCCCGATCGGCTCGACCAGACGCACGTCCTCCGGCGCCGGGCCGGGCGGCCGGATCCGATTGCCGTGGCTCTGCGGATTGCGGACGACCCCGATGCGCGTCATTTCGCCAGCCAGGACTGGATCGACCCCTTCGGCGCCATCAGGCCTTGCAGGATCTGGATGGCGTGCACGACGAAGCACACGGCGGTCCAGATAGCCACGAGCGTGAAGCCGACATCGGGCCGGCCTACCATCGCACAGCCGGTCAGCAGGATCAGGTTCGGGTTCCGGCGCGCGGTGATCAGCCGGAAGAAGCTGTCGAACGGCCGCCAAGCGTGCATCTCCAGCTTGAACAGGGCCAGGAAGATCCCTTCCTCCACCCGCTGGGCGACATAGCCGCCGACCACGATAGCGAGGCTGAGCGCCGCATAGGGGATCTCTTGGCCGACCGCATAGACGCCGACGAACCACGCCCACCACCAGAACGGCGGGTGCACCAGATCGATGCCGTGGTCAAAGACGTTGCCCCACTTGGACGAGGTCAGGGTCACGCGGGCCAGCTTGCCGTCGACCGTGTCGAGGAAGGTCATGATCCAGGCGCAGACCAGGCCCCAGCCGAAATGGCCGTGCCAGAACAGCCAGGTCGCCGCCAGCACCATCACAAAGCCGATGAAGGTGACCTGGTTGGGCGTCATCTTCGCCAGGGCGCACCAACGGGTCACGACCCGCGCCGGGGCCGGCCAGACATACTTGGTGACGAAGTCCGTGACGCCCTTGTACGAGCCCTGGAACAGGCGCTTTTCGACGGCGCGCACCGTTTCGGGGGTCAGGCGTTCCAGCACCGGCGGCTCGCGCTTGCGCAGCGCGCTGTTATAGGCCGAGCCCAGCTCCAGCGCCGTCAGCCGCGTGAAACGGGGGTCCAGGCCGGCCGGATCGTTACCGGCGGCCAGCGCTTCGCTGGCGGCATAGGCCAGATCGGCGGGCGCATGGACGGCGACAGCGCGCCCGGCGTCATCGACCAGCACGGCGCCCTCACGGCCCGCCAGGGCCTTGATCAGCGACTCGTCGAACACCCAGCCCGCATCGACCGCCACGACGGCGTGCGACAGGTCCACGGCGGGGGTCTCGACCAGACCCAGACGACGGTAGATGCGGGACAGACGCTCGGCGGAGCTCATGCCCCAGATGCGCCCGTCGCTGCGGCCCACGGTCAGCGCCCGCGGCCCATTTTGAACTTCACCACTCAAAGACGGCTATACCCCTTGAATCCGAGGCTGATAGATACGCAGCTTCGACCGTTTCGACCAGAACCGCCCGGCCCGTCTTGTCCATTTATCGCATCGCCCACCTCTCCGACCTCCACCTGCCGCCGCAGCCCGGCGCGTTCGGCCTGCGGGACGTGTTCACCAAGCGCCTGCTCAGCCGCATCGCCTGGCGAAAGAAGCGCAAGGTCCATCGCCCTGAGGTTCTGGCGGCGCTGATCGCCGACATGAAGGCGGCCTCGCCGGACCATGTGGTGATCAGCGGCGACCTGACCAACTTCGCCTCGCCCGGCGAGATCGCCGCAGCCCGCGCATGGCTCGAAGCGCTGGGCGCGGCGGCTGATCACACTGTCAGTCCGGGAAATCACGACGCCCTGGCGGGCCCGGGCGGGCATGAACGTTTCGCGATCTGGTCGCCTTGGCTGGGCGACGCCGGCGAGGCCAGCTTCCCGCAGGTGCGCGTGCGCGGCCCCGTCGCGATCTTCAACCTGTGCTCGGCGGTTCCCACCGCGCCGCATCTGGCGACGGGACGCCTAGGCGAGGACCAGTTGCAGCGTCTCGACGCGGCGCTGTCGGACCCCGCCTATGCCGGCCTCTTCCGACTGGTGGTCCTCCACCACCCGCCGCATCCGGGCGCGGTGTCCAAGCGCAAGCGGCTTGAGGATCAGGAGGCGCTGCGCGCGGTGCTGGCCAAGCGCGGGGCGGATCTCGTGCTGCACGGCCACGCCCATGAGGCTCTGGTCGGCTCGGTTCCCGGTCCCGGCGGCGCGACCATCCCGGTGCTGGGCGTGCCGTCGGCTTCGGCCAAGCCCAGCCGCCACGCGCCCGCCCGCTGGCACCAGATCGAGATCGAGCCTCGCCCCGAAGGCGGCCACGCCGTCCGCGTCGTCGCGCGCGGCCTCTCGGAGACGGGCGCGGAAATCTCCGAACTGGGTCGCTTCACGCTGGCCGACCTGGCGCGCCGCGCCGAGGCCGCCTGAATGACCTCGGCGAACGCATCGCCCTTCCCTGTGACCCCGCGCATCCCTATTGTGCCGCGCGGGCGACACCGGCCTGAAGTTTCGGCGTTCTCATGAGCAATCCCACCGCCCTGGCGTTCGGCTATCCCGCCTCGAAGGTCGCCGAGACCGATCATTGGCTTGTCCTGGTTCGCCCCAAGCAGCCCACGTTTGGCGCCTTGGTTCTGGTGTGCAAGGAAGCGGTCCAGGCGTTCTCGGACGTGAGTCCAGCCGCGTTCGCCGACCTGCAGGTCGCCGTCGCCGGGATCGAGCGCCTGCTCAAGAGCCAAGTCGACTACGAGAAGATCAACTACCTGATGCTGATGATGGTCGACAAAGACGTCCACTTCCACGTGCTGCCGCGCTACGCTGGGACGCGCGAGCATGAGGGCGCCTCATTCCCCGACGCGGGCTGGCCGGCCGCCCCGGCGCTGGGCGCCGCCGTCGAACTGACCCCCGACGCGGTGGAGCGCTTGGCCGCCCGCTTCTCCAAGGCCTGGAACGCAGCGTGAGCGCCAAGGACCTGCCCAACGGCGGCCCCCGCCTGATCGACCGCTATCTCTTACGCCTGCTGCTATGGCCGCTGGCCGCCTGCCTGGGCGTGACGGTGATCGCGCTGCTGCTCGAGCGCATCCTGCGGCTGCTCGACGTTCTGTCGCAAAGCAGCGCGCGGTTTGGCTATGTCGCGCAACTGGCCGCCAACCTGGTGCCGCACTATCTGGGCCTGGCCCTGCCCGTGGCCTTTTTCGTGGCCCTGTTCATCGTCATCGTGAAGCTGTCGGACGGCTCGGAGATCGACGCCCTGCTGGCCAGCGGCCAATCGCTGGAACGCATCGCCGCGCCGTTCGTGGCTGTCGGCGTGCTCCTCAGCGTCTTCAGCATCATCGTGTTCGGCTACATGCAGCCCTACAGCCGCTACGCCTATCGGGCGGTGATGCACGCAGCGATCAACGCAGGCTGGAACGGACGCCTCGCAGGCGGGGCCTTCATTGACGACAAGGGCTCACTGCTGACCGCCGACAGCGCCGACATCGCCGGTCAGCGCCTGACGCGCGTGTTCATCCGCCGCCTGGACGCCAAGGGCCAGGAAGAGATCATCACCGCCGCGTCCGCTGACCTGAAGATGGACCCGGACGGCAAGACCATCACCATGGACCTGCGCGACGGCCGCCGCATCGCCCATGACGCCTACGGGACCTATCGCAATCTGGCCTTCACCAGCCTGACGACCCAGACGCCGCTGTCGGCGGCGGCTGTTCTTCTGCGCGACCGCGGCGGAGACGAGCGCGAACTGACCATGGGTGAGTTGCGCCGGGAGGCGCAGTCACCCGATCCGGTCGTCTCCAAAGGCACCCTGCTGAGCGAGTTTTACGGGCGTCTGGCCCGCGCCGCCTTCCTGCCCTTCCTGCCGCTTCTGGCCTTCCCGTTGGGCCTGGCCTCCAAGCGGGGCAACCGTGCGCCCGGCCTGATCATGGCGGGTCTGCTGCTGCTGGCGTTCCAGCACTCGCTGCTGCTGGGTCAGGGCATGGCGAAGGCCGGCAAGGCGGCCGCCTTCCCCGCCATCTGGGTCCCCTTCGCCGTATTCGCCGCGCTCAGCGTGTGGCTGTTCGTCGGCAGCCGGACCCGTCCTGGCGACACACCGGTGTCGCGCTTGGTGCGGCGCATCAACAATCTGGTCACGCGCGCCCTGCGCCTGCTGCCCCAGCCGAAGAAGCGACAAGCCGCATGAAACTGCAGCTCTACGTCCTGAAGACGGTCGCCACCCGCATTCTCGGCGCGGCCCTGATCCTGATGTCAGTCCTGCAGATCCTGGACCTGCTGGATGTGACCAGCGACATCCTGGACCGAGGCCTCGGCATGGCCGGGGTCGGCTATTACGCCGCCCTGCGTCTGCCGCGCCTCTTCGAACAGGTGGCGCCGATCGCGGTGCTGGCCGGCGGGCTGTTCGCCTTCTCGCAACTGGCCCGTGAAAGCGCGATCGTCGCCATGCGGGCGAGCGGCATATCCGGCTACCGGATCGTGGGCATGGCCGTGCCGGCCGCCGTGGCGGTGATGCTGCTGGACGCCCTGTGCGGCCAGGTCCTGGCGCCGCGCGCCGACCCGACGCTCGCCGACTGGTGGCGCAACACCACCCCCGTGGCGGAGCGCAAGGAGCCCGCGCCCCGCACCTTCCGGGCGGGCGCGGACCTGGTCATCGGCGCCAACGCCTCGGCGGACGGCCGCACGATCACCGGCGTCACCATTTTCCGCCGCGACAGCAAAGGCATCCTCGTCGAGAAGGTCGAGGCGCCCGTGGCCCGCTACGACGGCAAGGCCTGGACCCTTGAGCAGCCCAAGACCACCCGCTTTGCCGGAGACCTGTCGCAGGCCTCGACCGCTGCGGCGACCTCCTGGCCAACGGCTCTACGTCCGCAGGATGTCCAGGGACTGTTCGGCGACGACTCCATGCCGACGGCCGCCTCAGCGCGGCGGGCTTTGGAGAATGGCGGCTCGGATCGGCCCGAAAGCTTCTACGCCACCCACCTGCAGGCCGCCTTCGCCAGCCCGTTCGTCTCGCTGGTGATGCTGTTGCTGAGCGCGCCCGTCGCCCTGGCCAATTTCCGCAGCGGGCAAGGCGCGGTGCTGCTGACCGGGGGCCTCGCCGCTGGCCTGATGTTCCTGGTCGCCAACGGCATGCTGACCGCCCTGGGCGAGTCCGGCGCATTGTCGCCCTTCCTGGCCGTCTGGGCGGCCCCTGCGATCTTCGGCGCGCTCGCCGTCAGAACCTTCCTGGCCCTGGAGGGCTGATGCCTTTCGACTCCACTAACGCCGACCTCTCGGTCATCCCGGTCAAGACGCCCGCTGAGCTCAAGCGCTTCATCGCCCTGCCCGCGCGCCTGAACGCCAAGGATCCCAACTGGATCACGCCGCTGTTCATGGAGCGGACCGACGCGCTGACCCCGAAGACCAATCCGTTCTTCGACCATGCCGAGGTGCAGCTGTTCCTCGCGACCCGGGGCGGCCGCGACGTGGGCCGCATCAGCGCCCAGATCGACCAGCTGACCCCACAGCCCACAGAAGGACGGCTCGACGGCCACTTCGGCATGATCGCCGCCGAAGACGATGCGGCGGTGTTCAACGTGCTGTTCCGCGCCGCAGAGGATTGGCTGCGCGCCCGGGGACGCACCCACGCGGTCGGGCCGTTCAACCTGTCGATCAACGAAGAGGTCGGCCTGCTGGTCTGGGGCTTTGACACCCCGCCGATGGTCTTGATGGGCCACGACCCGGTCTATGCCGGCCAGCGCGTCGAGGAGCAGGGCTACGCCAAGGCCCAGGACCTCTTCGCCTACAAGGCCGACGAGACCGGCGACATCCCCGAAATTGCCCAGCGCCGTGTCAAACGCGGCCTGCCGTCGGGCGTGGTGCTGCGCCAGCTGGACATGAGCCGGTACGACCAGGAGGTTCAGACCCTCACCGAGATCCTCAACGACGCCTGGTCCGACAACTGGGGCTTCACCCCCACCACCGAGGCCGAGACCCGCCAGCTGGCCAAGTCCCTGAAGCAGGTGATCGACAAGCGCCTTGTCTGGTTTTCCGAGATCGACGGCGAGGCCGCCGGCGTGGTGGTCTTCCTGCCCAACGTCAACGAGGCCATCGCCGACCTGAAGGGCAAGCTTCTGCCGTTCGGCTGGGCCAAGCTCTTGTGGCGCCTGAAGGTCAAGGGCGTGAAATCCGCGCGTATCCCACTAATGGGCGTGAAGAAGAAGTTCCAAACCAGCCAGCGCGGGCGCATGCTGCCGTTCTGGATGATGAAGGCCAGCCGCGATATGGCGATGAGCCTGGGCTACAACCGCTATGAAATCTCGTGGGTGCTGGAGGCCAACAAGGCCATGACCCACATCGCCGAGAACGTGGGCGGCACGCACTACAAGACCTATCGCGTCTACGAGAAGGCCCTGTGATCCAGCCTTTCAAGGCCCTGATCCTCGCGGGGTCTCGCCCGGGAGAGGTCGATCCTGCGGCGGCCTATGCCGGCGTCGCCCACAAGGGCCTGATCGTGCTGCAGGGCCAGACCCTGCTGGCGCGGGTGCTGGGCGCGGTGGAGGCGGCCGACGCCTCCGAGATCGGCGTCAGCGCCAATGACGAAGCGATCAAGGCCGCGCTGGCGGGATCTCGGGCACAGGCCCTCCCCACCGCCGAAGGTCCCAGCCAGAGCGTCGCCGACGCCGCCGGGCGGCTGGGCTTTCCTCTGCTGATCACCACCGTCGACCACGCGTTGCTCAAGCCCGAGTGGATCACCCAGTTCCTGGCCGACACCCCCGACTGGGCCGAGGTCGCGGTGCTGCTGGCGCCCGAAGCGTGTGTCCAGGCCGCCGCGCCGCAGACCAAGCGCACCTACTTGAAGTTCCGCGACGGGCGCTATTCGGGCTGCAACCTGTTCCTGCTGCGCGACGAGCGGGCCATGGGCGTCGTGCGCCTGTGGCGAAAGGTCGAGGCCCTTCGCAAGCAGCCCTGGAAGATCGCCGCCATGCTGGGTCCGAGCTTCCTGCTGCGCTACGCTCTGGGCCTGCTGACCCTGGATCAGGCCGTGGCGCGGCTGGGCGCCCTGGCTGACGTCAGGGCCGCCGCCGTTCGAGCACACGACGGTCTCGCGGCCGTCGATGTCGACAAGCCGTCGGACCTTGATCTGGTTCGAGAGCTGGTCGGCGAGGCCTAAACGGCCTCGGCCTCCTTGGCGGCCCACTGCGACGTCAGGGCGCGGTTGCGGACGAGGTCTTCCGGGAAGTCCATCTCGGCCCAGTCCAGACCTTCGATCGACCGCACGCGCACCACGTCATGATTCTGGGCGATCTCGTTGATCACGCTCAGGTACCAGCGCTTCAAGCCCTCGGGCGTGCGCATGATCGCCTCCAGCGTCTTCACGAACAGGGCAGAGCCCTCGGTGTTGAAGCGCAGGAAGCCGATCGACTCGGCGTCGTACTCGGTGATCGTCTTGCCGATGGCGCGCAGGGCGTCACCGTCGGTCAGCACCTTCATGTCGTCGGCGTCGTAGCCACCCACCTTGCGGTCGACGGTGACCGTGATCGGGGCGTCCGGCGCGCTGATCAGGCGCTCGGCGATCGCCGGCTCGAACAGGGTGTCGCCGTTGAGGATCATGAACGGCCCGCCGCGCATCTCCTCGCGCGCCAGCCAGCAGGTCGCGAGGTTGTCGGTGACGCTGTAGAAGGGGTTGTAGAGCGTGCGCACGGCAAGGCCCGGCAGCGACAGACGCGCGACCTCGGCCTCGACCAGATCGCTGCGGAAGCCGGTCACGACCACCGCCTCGGTGACGCCCGCCTGATGCAGGTGGCGCAGCTGCCATTCCAGCACGGAGCGACCGGCCAGCTCGACCAGGCACTTGGGCCGGTCGTCGGTCAGAGGCGACAGTCGCTTGCCCTGACCAGCGCTGAGAATGAGGGTCTTAACCGGCTGCATGACGTTCTGGAATCTCGCTGGAATCGGGGCTTGCTTCGCCCCGTTTGGAATCGTTGGACCGCGGCCCCGGCGGTCGCGACCGCATAACTGAGCACGAACCGGCCTCTCGGCAAGTCTTCGCGGACCGCCAAGAACCGATCGCGACGTCGCGACGCAAGCCCCCTCGCGCCGCTTTTGATGAAAAAAGACGCCCAATAGCGGCCGCGCCGCTGCTTTTCCCTCGGCTTACCCTGCGCGCGGAACGCGCTCGGCCAGGATGGTCTCGTTGATCGAGGCCACGTCGCGCACGCCGGTCAGGGCCATGGCCACGCGCATCTCCTTGTCGATCAGGTCCAGCAGTTGCGTCACGCCCGCCTCGCCGCGCGCGGCCAGGGCGTAGGCATAGGCCCGGCCGATCAGAACGCCGCGCGCGCCCAGCGCCAGCATCCGCACGACATCAAGACCCGAGCGCACGCCGCCGTCGGTCAGAACGGTCAGGCGATCTCCGACCGCGTCCGCGATGGCGGGCAAGGCGCGGGCGCTGGACAGCACGCCGTCCAATTGACGACCGCCGTGATTGGAGACGACGACGCCGTCGGCGCCGATGTCGGCGGCGGCCTTGGCGTCCTCGGGATCCAGAACGCCCTTGATGACCAGCGGCCCCTTCCAGGCGTCGCGGATCCATTCCAGGTCCGACCACTGGATCGACGGGTCGAAGTTGGCGGCCAGCCAGCCCATGAAGTCCTGCAGACCCGACGCCTTGCCCAAGGCCGGCGCCACATTCCCCAGCCGGTGCGGATGGCCCATCACGCCGACATCCCAGGCCCACCCCGGCTTCAGCGCCGCTTGGACGAACCGCCGCGCCACGGCGTTGGGGCCCGCCATCCCCGAATGCGCGTCGCGATAGCGCGCGCCGGGCACGGGCATGTCGACGGTGAACACCAGCGTGGTGGCGCCCGCCGCGCTGGCCCGCGCCAGCAGGTCCCGCATGAAGGCCCGGTCTCGAAGCACATAGAGCTGAAACCAGAACGGCGCCGGCGAGGCCGCCCGCACCTCGTCGACATCGCAGACCGAGACGGTGGAGAGACAGAACGGCACCCCCTTCTGCGCGGCGGCCCGAGCCGCCTGGCATTCGCCGCGACGGGCGTACATGCCCGTCAGCCCGACCGGCGCCAGAGCTACCGGCAAGGCCTGCCGGACGCCGAACAGGGTAGTCGACGGATCAACGACGGAGACGTCCTTGAGCACGCGTTGGCGAAGCGCGATGTCGGCGAGATCATCGATGTTGCGCGCCATCGTCCGCTCGGCGTAGGCGCCGCCGTCGATATAGTCGAACAGGAACCGGGGCAGCCTGCGCCGCGCCGCTTCTCGGAAGTCCGTGGTCGAGGAGACGATCATCCCGCCACGCTACAGCCAGCCGTTCGACCGCGCGATACGGCCCGCCTCCACGCGGTTCGCGGCGCCCAGCTTCTGCGCCGCCTCGGAGAGATAGTTGCGAACCGTGCCGGGCGAGAGATCCAACACATCGGCGATGTCCTTGTTGGACCGGCCCTCCTCGGCCAGCCGCAGGATCTCGCGCTCGCGGTCGGTCAGCGGATCAGGCTCGGCGTCCCAGACCGCTTCCGACAGCTCAGGCGCGATGGCCCGACCGCCGGCCGCGATCGTCCGCACCGCCGCCGCCAGCACGCTGCTCGGCCCATCTTTCAGCAGATAGCCCTTCACGCCCGCGTCCATCGCCCGGCGCAGATAACCGGGCCGGCCGAAGGTCGTGACGATCAGCACCCGGGTGCCGGCGCCGTCGGCCTTCAGGCGCGCGGCGACATCGATGCCGGTGAGATTGGGCATCTCGATGTCGGAGATCAGCACGTCGGGCTTCTCCGCGCGGACAAGGTCCAGAGCCACAGCGCCATCCGGCGCGCGGCCGACCACCTGGATGTCGCCCTCCATTTCCAGAAGGGCGCTGAGAGCCCCCAGCACCATCTTCTGGTCTTCGGCGATGACGACGCGGATCAAGACACGCCCTCCCCTTGGGCGCGCAGCGGCGCCGTGGCGACCAGGCGCGTGCCGGCCTTGTCGGATTTGAGTTCCAGGGTCCCGCCGATAGCGGTCAGGCGTGAGCGCATCCCCTTCAGGCCCGAGCCTTCATCCAGCCGCCCGCCGTGGCCATTGTCCGAGATGGTCAGCACGAGCTCTGACGGGCTGGGCGACAGCGTAATGTCGCAACGCGAGGCGCCGGCGTGACGGATCACATTGGTGACGCCCTCGCGCAGCGCCATAGCCAGGACAGCCTCCTGCCCGGGATGGCCGTCGGTGGTCAGGGCTGACACGTTGGCCTCGACGCCGGCGGCGCTCAGGGCCTGGCGGGCCTTGTCGAGCTCGAAGGCGAGAGAGGCGCCCTTCATCCCCACCACTGCGGTGCGGACCTCGGACAACGCTTCCCGGGCGGTGGCGGCGACCGCCTGCATCTCGCGTTCCGCCGCCGCTGGGTCGCGACCGACCAGCCGAGCAGCCAGTTCGGCCTTCACCGCCACAAGGGTCAGGGTGTGGCCCAGCAGGTCGTGCAGATCCCGCGAGATCCGCTCGCGCTCGGCGGTGCTGGCAAGCGCCCGGACCTCTTCGTGCGCGGTCGCCAGGGCCACATTCTTCCGCTCGATATCGGCCTGCATCAGCGTGGCGAAGCCGGTGATCGCGCCAAACAGCAGACCCGACGCCCAGATCGACCAGGCGTCTCGGAGGAACGCCAGACCCACGACCAGAACGACCAACTGCATGCCGATCATGGCGCGCAGGGCGACACGGCGGGACGGTAGCCGCGCGGCATAGGCCATGGCGTAGATCGTGTAGACGCTCCAGGTCGACTTGAACGGCGAAAGGGCCAGGCCCACGCCGAAGATCGCCAGAACCTGCCAGAGCGCCAGTGGTCTCTTCCGCAAGTGAATGCTTGCGAACAGCCCCAGGAAAACCGCCAAGCCGATGAAGGACGCGGTCACCTCCAGAGGGTCTGGCGTGCGGTACAGCCAGGAAATGAAATAGAACGGCAGGTAGACTAGGAACACGAGGCTCCAGTTCCGGCGGATGAACGACTCGCCCGCCACCGGCGCGTTGGGATCGGGCGCGCCGACCTGACTGATGTTTCTCGACGCACCGCCCGTGTTCATGTCGGCGATGTCGCGCGCCTGGATCGTCACGGTCAAGCGTCCTGCCGGCGCCAGGCCATCACGGCGCCGATCAGGGCTGCGAGCGTCATGGCGGCGAGGATCGAAACATGGCGCTCGACATCGGCGAAGGGCTGCATCCCCGAAGTCATCTGCGACAGCTGGCCGAAGTGGTACGAGGGCGTGAACACGGCGATCTTGCCGAACCAGGCGGGCATGGCCTGCAAAGGGATCCACAGGCCGCCGAAGAGGCTGAAGCCCAAGAACACCAGGTTGGTCAGGGCGGTCGCCCCCTGTGAGCCCATGCGCAGACCAAGGTTCAGGCCGATCAGGGCGAAGGGGATTGTCGAGCCCAGACCCAGGCCCAGGGTCGCGGCCCACTGCCAGGGCTCCATCCGGACGCCGCCGACATAGGCCAGCCCGCCCAGAAGGGCGATCGCCACGGCGATCAGCGCCAGCGCCGCCGCCAGACGTCCGGCCAGATACCCGCCCGCCGGCAGGGGCGCGATCTGCTTCAGTTCCACCAGCTTGGCTTCGCGCTCGGCGGCCACGCCGGCGCCGAAGCCGAACATCGCCGGCGCGATGGCGGCGAAAATCACATAGTTGGCCAGCATCATGTGGGCGATCTCTTCGCGCCCCTTGCTGAGGCCCAGACCCATCACGCCATAGAACAGCAGTGGCAGGATCACGCTGGGAACCATGAACTGGGGCGTACGCCAGGTGGCCAGGACCTGGGCGCGGGCTTCACGGAGATAGACGGCTAGGGTGTGCATCTCAGGCGACCTTGGTTTGACGTTGCGGGGCGGCCGCTTGGCCGGCTTGGACGAGGCGATCGACGGCGTCTTCCAGCGACGCGCCGGAGACCGTCAGGTCATCCACGGTTTCATCGCGCGCGAGCAGTTCACGCAGGGTGGCGGGGGCCGAGGTGGTCAGCAGCGTGACCTTGCCGCCGTCGCGGCTGACACCGGTGACCCGCGCCAGGGACGCCAGCTCGGCGTCAGACAGACGCGTCCGACAGCGGATCGCGACGCCCGATACACGGGACTTGATGGCTTCGGGCGTGCCATCGGCGATCACCTGGCCGTGGTCGATGACCACGATGCGGTCCGCCAGGGCCTCGGCCTCGTCCAGATGGTGGGTGGTCAGCAGCACGGCGCAGCCGCGCGCGATCTCGGACCGCACCGCGCTCCAGAGCGCGCGGCGGGCGTCGATATCCATGCCGGTCGTCGGCTCGTCCAGCACGAGAAAGTCGGGGCGCCCGGCGATGGCCAAGGCGAACTGGACGCGGCGCTGCTGACCGCCCGACAGCGCGCCGCAGCGGCGCTTTTCCAGCCCCTCGAGGCCGGCCAGGCGAACCACCTCATCCAGCGGGCGCGGTTTGCGATAATAGCCCCGGAACAGGTCGATCTGCTCGCGAACGCTCAGAGTGTTGGGCAGCCCGGCGCTCTGCAGCATCACGCCCATGCGACCCCGGCTCGCCAGCGTCCGAGGATCGCCGCCGAACAGGAACGCCTCCCCTGCGTCAGGTCGCAGGCGGCCCGTCAACAGGGCGACGCTGGTGCTCTTGCCCGCGCCGTTCGGCCCCAGCAGGGCGACGCACTGGCCGGGACGGATGGCGAGGTCCAGGCCGTTCAGCGCCAGGGTCGCGCCCCGGCGTTTGAGAACCTTGCTGAGGATCGCGATCGGCGGCTCGGTGGATTGGGGTGACATGGTCGGCTCCGTCTCTATGGAGCCAAGATCGCCCGGGACGGCGTCCGCCATCAGTGCCGGGCGTCACGCGCTGGATATGACAAACGTCACCCGCGCCGGGCGCGTCATATGGCGCGGTGTTGGTCCTGGACGAGGCCCGGCTATAAAGGTCGTCAAAGCTGAGTCCCGGGGAGTCTGGTCGCTGATGCACACGCAGAGAATCCTGGTCACGGGCGGCGCGGGCTTTGTCGGCTCGCATCTGTGCGACCGCTTGCTGGAGACCGGCGCCGAAGTGCTCTGCGTCGACAACTACTACACCGGCTCACGCCTGAACGTGGCGCAGAACCTTTCCAACCCGCGCTTTGAACTGCTGCGTCACGACGTGACCATGCCGCTCTATGTCGAGGTCGATCAGATCTACAATCTGGCCTGCCCCGCCAGCCCGGTGCACTACCAGTTCGACCCCGTGCAGACGACCAAGACCAGCGTCCACGGCGCGATCAACATGCTGGGCCTGGCCAAGCGCGTGAAGGCCAAGATCCTGCAGGCCTCGACCTCGGAAGTTTACGGCGATCCGACCATCCATCCGCAGGTCGAGAGCTACTGGGGCAACGTCAATCCGATCGGGCTGCGCTCGTGCTATGATGAGGGCAAGCGCTGCGCCGAGACCCTGTTCTTCGACTACTGGCGCCAGCACAAACTGCGCATCAAGGTGGCGCGGATCTTCAACACCTATGGCCCGCGCATGCATCCCAACGACGGGCGCGTGGTCTCGAACTTCATCGTCCAGGCGCTGAAGGGCGAGGACATCACCCTGTATGGCGACGGCCACCAGACCCGCTCGTTCTGCTATGTCGACGACTTGGTCGATGGCCTGATCCGGCTGATGAACACGGGCGACGAGGTGACCGGCCCGATCAATCTGGGCAATCCCGTTGAATTCACGATGAAGCAGTTGGCGGAGCTGGTCCTGGAACTGACCGGCAGCCCGTCGACGATCGTTCATCGTCCCCTGCCCTCCGACGACCCGCGCCAGCGCCAACCCGACATCACCCTGGCCAAGCAGGTGCTGGACTGGACGCCCACCGCGCCGCTCAAGGTGGGACTGATGAAGACGATCGAGTATTTCGACGGCCTGCTGAAGGCCGCGTAGGCGCGGTCGCTCCGGGCTGATCCATTTTTTCGCGGCGAACTTGCTCCCAGGTTGGGGCTCGCCTAACAGCGCCGCATGATCCGTCGTCTTGCGCTCCTATCGCTGCTTTTCGCCACCGTTTCAGCGCCGGCCCTCGCCCAGGAGGTCGAAGCGATCTCGGTGTGGGGCCAGCGCGCCAATGATCTGGGCCGCGCGACCTCGGCCAGCGAGGGGCGTATCGCCTATGCCGACTTCGCCTCACGGCCGCTGCTGCGTCCAGGCGAACTGATCGAGGCGGTGCCGGGCCTGGCCGCCACCCAGCACTCGGGCGCGGGCAAGGCCAACCAGTACTTCCTGCGCGGCTTCAACCTGGATCACGGGACCGACCTGGCCGCCTCGCTCGACGGCGTACCGCTGAACCTGCCCTCGCACGGCCATGGCCAAGGCTATCTGGACCTGAACGTCCTGACGCCCGAATTCGTTCACGACATCAGCTTCAAGAAGGGACCCTACTCGGCCGAGAACGGCGATTTCGCCACCGCCGGGGCGGTGGCCTTCGAAACCGCCGACCACCTGCACGGCGACGGCTTGCAGGTCTGGGCCGGCGAGAACGACTACTATCGCGCCGTCGGCTCCAAGGCCCTGACCAGCAACGTCCTGGTCGCCGCCGACGTCACCACCAACGACGGCGCCTGGACCCAGTCCGAGGACCTCAGAAAGATCAACCTGCTGGGCCGCGCCATCGTCAACGGCTGGTCGATCACCGCCCTGGCCTATGACGCGCGCTGGACCGCCACCGACCAGATCCCGCGCCGGGCGGTCGAGTCGGGTGTTCTGGACCGCCTCGACACCGTGGACGCCACCGATGGCGGGACCACCTCGCGCTACATGCTGTCAGCGCGGAAACGCGACCTGCTGCGCGGCCTCGACACGGTGGCCTATGTCCAGCGCTACACGCTCGATGTGTTCTCGAACTTCACCTACTTCCTCGATGATCCGGTCAATGGCGACCAGTTCGAGCAGGTCGATCAGCGCTGGATCTATGGCGGCGCGATCACCAAGCGCTGGGCCCTGGGCCAGGGCTGGAGCGCGCGCACCGGAGTCACCGCGCGGGTCGACGACATCGGCCAGGTGGGCCTCTATCGGACCACGGCCAGGCAACGGCGCGCGACCGTGCGCCAGGACGCCCTGACCCAGTGGTCGACCGCCGTCTGGGGCGAGGCCTCCAAGCGCTTTGGCCTGCTTGACGTGACCGCCGGACTGCGCGCCGACGCGATGGGCGCCGACGTGAAGGCCGGCGATCCGCGCAACGCCGGAACGGTCAGCGATGTCCTGCTGTCGCCGAAGCTGACGCTGGCTTGGCGGGTCTCCAAGACCTTCGAGCTCTATGCGGACGCGGGGCGCGGCTTCCACTCGAACGACGCCCGGGGCGCGGTGATCACGGTCGACCCCGTCTCCGGCGATCCGGCCGACCGCGCGCCGCTGATCTCGCCGACAGACGGGGCGGAGCTGGGTCTGCGCTGGCGTCGCGATGACCTGACCCTGACGGCCGCCGCCTGGGCGCTGCACGTCGACTCCGAGCTCGTCTATGTCGGTGACGCCGGCTTCACTGAGGCCTCTGGGGCGACCCGCCGCCGGGGGATCGAGCTCCTGGCCGATTGGCGGCCCACGGCGCGGCTGAACCTGACCGCGTCCTATGCCGGAACCCATGCCCGTTTCACCAACGGCGACCGGATCCCCAACGCCGTGGCCTCGGTGTTCACCGGCGGGGCGAGTTGGAAACTGGGTCCGACCTCCAGCGTGACCCTGACCTATCGCCGCCTGGGCGCAGCTCCGTTGATCGAGGACAACTCCGTACGCTCGCGCCCCACGGGGCTGGTCAATGCGCTGTTCGTGCGGGACTTCGGTTCGGCCAGCCTGATGGTCGAGGTGCTGAATCTGGCCAACAGCCGCCGCGACGACATCGCCTATTTCTACGCCTCGCGCCTGCCCGGAGAGCCGGCGGACGGCGTGGAGGACGTGCATTTCCACCCGGTCGAGCCTCGCGCCATCCGGGCGGGCATGAAGATTAAATTCTGACCCTCGCGGCGAAAATGGGATGATTTTCGCCGCGCCGCCCGTCAAAGTCCGTGCGGGGTTTCGTCAGGGTTCTGAGTTGAGGGGCTATTGAACTTGTCCAAGCGTTCCATTCGCTACGCCGTGGCCGGCGTCATCGCCGCCGCGCTCTCCGTCACGGTCGCGCACGCCGACGCCATCAAGCAGACCAAGGCGCCGTTCGACGACAAGTTCCGCCAGCTTGAAGGCGAGGACTGGCCGACGCCGACCGACTATCGCAACGCCTCGGGCGCGCCGGGCTATCGCTACTGGCAGCAGAAGGTCGACTACGACGTCGCCGTCCGCCTGGACGAGGACACCAAGACCCTCACCGGTCGCGAGACGATCACCTACCGCAACAATTCGCCCGACAGCCTGCCCTATCTGTGGCTGCTGCTGGACCAGGACGCCAAGCGCAACTCGATCAGCAAGATGACCGAAACGGTCTCGGGCGACTCGATCAGCCTGGGCCAGGTGCGCCGCATCCAGCGCTTCAAGGAGTGGGAAGGCGGCTTCACGATCAAGTCGGTGAAGGACGCCTCGGGTCGTCCGCTGAAGTTCACCGTGGTCGACACCCTGCTGCGCATCGACCTGCCCACCGCCGTTCGCGCCAATGGTGGCGAGACCAAGTTCACGATCGAATGGTCGCTGCCGCTGGTCGAGAACAAGGTCATCGGCGGCCGCAGCGGCTATGAGTGCTTCACCGGCAAGGGCGAAGACGGCAACTGCATCTACGAAGCCGCCCAGTGGTTCCCGCGCCTGGCCGTCTACTCGGACTATGAGGGCTGGCACAACAAGGCCTTCCTGGGCTCGGGCGAGTTCACCCTGGAGTTCGGCGACTACCGCGTCGCCCTGACCGTGCCGTCCGATCACGTGGTGTCGTCCACGGGCGTGCTGCAGAACCCGGCCGCCGTGCTCAGCCCCGCCCAGCGTGACCGCCTCGCCAAGGCTCGGACGGCCAGCGAGCCCGTCTATGTCGTGACGCCTGAAGAGGCCGCCGCCGCCGAAAAGGGCAAGGCCAAGACCGAGAAGACCTGGATCTTCCAGGCCAGCAACGTCCGCGACTTCGGCTGGGCCAGCTCGCGCAAGTTCATCTGGGACGCCCTGGGCGTGAAGCAGGAAGATCCCAAGGCCGAGCACCCCGTGGTCATGGCCATGTCGTTCTTCCCCAAGGAAGCGCGGCCGCTGTGGGACGCCTATTCGACCAAGTCGATCGCCCACACGCTGAAGGTCTATTCGGACTTCACCTTCCCCTATCCCTACCCCGTGTCGCAGTCGGTCAACGGCCCGGTCGGGGGCATGGAGTATCCGATGATCACCTTCAACGGCCCGCGGCCGGTGAAGGACAAGAAGACGGGCGCCCTGACCTATACCGAGCGCGCCAAGTACGGCCTGATCGGCGTGGTGATCCACGAGGTGGGTCACAACTACTTCCCGATGATCGTCAACTCCGACGAGCGTCAGTGGACCTGGATGGACGAGGGCCTCAACAGCTTCCTCGAGTTCCAGGCCGAAATGCTGTGGGACAAGAACTACCCGGCGCGTCGCGGTGAGCCCAAGGACATCGTCGACTACATGGTCAGCCAGGACCAGGTGCCGCTGATGACCCAGTCGGACTCGGTGATCCAGTTCGGTCCGAACGGCTACACCAAGCCCGCGACCGCCCTGGTGATCCTGCGCGAAACGGTCATGGGCCGCGAGCTCTTCGACCGCGCGTTCAAGGAGTACGCCAACCTGTGGCGCTTCAAGCGCCCGACGCCGTACGACTTCTTCCGCACGATGGAAGAGTCCTCGGGCATCGATCTCGACTGGTTCTGGCGCGGCTGGTTCTACTCGACCGACCACGTCGACATCTCGCTGGACAAGGTCGTCAAGGCCCGCCTCGACAGCGGCGATCCCGACGTCGAAGCCGGCGTGCGCCGGGCGGCTGACGCCAAGGAGCCGGAATCGCGCACGGCGGCCAACAACAAGGGTCCGACGGTCGTCGAACGCGACCCCAAGGTTCGCGACTTCTACAACGAAACTGACCAGTTCACGGTGTTCGACAGCGCCCGCAAGCGGGCCAAGACGGCGCGCGCCGAGATGACCCCGGAAGAGCTGGCGGCCCAGGACTTCAAGGACAACTTCTACCGCTTCACCTTCCGCAACATCGGCGGTCTGGTGATGCCGGTGATCCTGAAGATGGACTTCGTCGACGGCAGCACCGAGACGGTCCGCATCCCTGCCGAGATCTGGCGCAAGAACTCCAAGCAGGTCACCTGGCAGTACGTGACCGGCAAGGAGCTGAAGAGCGCCGAGCTGGATCCGCTGTGGGAAACCGCCGACGCAGACCGTGGCAACAACGTCTATCAAGGCGCCATCACGCCCATGACGCTGAAGCTGCCGAAGTTCCCCGAAGCGCCCAACCGGATGAAGGACGCCAATGTGAAGGTCGAGCCGGGCGGTCTGGGCACCTTCCCCGCTGAAGAGCCCAAGAAGGACGACGCGGCCAAGTGATCAAGCGCGCGGTCGCCCTGTTCGCGGCGGTGAGCTTCGCGCTCGCCCCGCTCCCGGCGGCCGCGCACCGCGGCCACGGCGCCATGAGCGTCGTGGACATCGACGTGCGGTCCGGCGAGGTTCGGGTCAGCCACCGGGTTGCGACCCATGACGCTGAACCCGCTCTCGCCCTGATCGCGCCGGACGCCCAGACCAGCCTCGACGATCCCGAGGCCGTCGAGGCGTTGAAGCTCTATATGGACAGGCGCTTTGTGGTGGCGGTCGCTGACCAGCCGGTGGCGCTGACCCTCAAGGCCATGACTCTCGGCGCCGACGAAGTGCGCTTCGAGTATGCGGGCAAGGTCTCCACGACCCAGACCCGCGCCAACGTGGCGGTGATCGCCGCCATGTTCGCCGACGTCTATGGCGATCAGGTCAATCAGGTGAACATCCGCCGCGCCGGGGTGACCCGCACCCTGGTCTTCGCCGGCGCGGAAGCGGCGACGCCCCAGGCGTTGGACGCGATCGAACCGGCGCCCTAGCCCGGCCTAGGTGACAATCGTCACCCCGCCGGCCTGACGCCCGGCACTGCAGCGCGCTCAGTCTCTGATGCAGTTTCCTCGCCAACAGAGGAGACTTTCCATGACCATCCCGCCCCGCCGAGCCGCCTTGCTGGCCGCCACCGGCCTGGCCGCCCTGAGCACGGCCGCCTTCGCCCAGACCCCGTCGGCCACGCCGCCGGCCAAGAAGGACACGTCCAACCAGGTCCAAGGCGTCACCATCACTGCGCCGGCGTCCCAGGACATGCGGACCTCGATCGATCGCCGCAGCTACAGCCTGGGCAAGGACCTGCAGGCCACCACCGGCTCGGTCGCCGACATGCTGCGCAACGTGCCCTCAGTGCAGGTCGATGTGCAGGGCAATGTCAGCCTGCGCGGCGATGCCAATGTCACCATCATGATCGACGGCAAGCCGTCCGGCATGTTCAAGGGCGACAACCGCGGCCAGGTCCTGCAGCAGATCCCGGCCAACCAGTTCGAGCGGGTCGAGGTGATGACCAACCCCTCGGCCGCCTTCAGCCCCGAGGGCACGGCTGGCATCATAAACCTGATCACCAAGCAGCAGCGCGGCGTCGGCATGACCGGCTCTGTGCGCGGCAACTTCGGAAGCGAAGGCCGCAAGAACGCCAGCGTCAGCCTGGCGCAGAACACCAAGAACCTGACCGTTTCGGCCGACGCCGGCTGGCGGCGCGACAAGGCCAAGGGCGAAATTGTCGATGAACGCGAGCGTCTTGACCCGACCAGCGGCGCCTACGCCACCAGCCGTCAGAAGGTGAACTTCACCAGCCGAGGTCAATCGCACAACGCCCGCGCCAGCATCGACTACGACCTCGACAAGCGCACGCGCGTCAGCGCCGAGGCCCGCTATAACGACATGCGCTACGACTCCGCGTCCGGCTCGTCATTCGAGGGCAAGACGCCCGCCGGCGTTCCCAACGTACGCTTCCAGCGCCTTAGCGACGGCGCCATGAAGCGCTCGGTTGCGGGTCTCAGCGGCGACCTGCGTCGCAAGCTGTCCGGCGACGATCACGAGTTTACGCTCAACGCCAGCATCGAGCGCACGCGCAATAGCCAGGGGGGCCTGGCCGAGACCTTCAGCCAACTTCCGATCATCCCGACCGCCCTGGAGAACGTCCGGACCAGCGACGAACTGGTCCAGACTCGCCTGAAGGCCGAGTACAAGCGCCCCCTCGCCGACGGCGCCAGGCTGGTGGCCGGCTACGAGTTGCAGCTCAACGACAACGACTATGACAACTACGGCGCCCGCGGCCCGAAGGGCGGCGTGCTGGTCGTCGACACGGCGCTGACCAACCGCTTCCAGTTCGATCAGGCGGTGAACGCGGTCTACGCGACCTACAGCCGCCCGATCGGCGACTGGACAGTGATGCCGGGCCTGCGCGTCGAGCAGGTGACGATCGACACTAACCAGATCACCTCGCGCCTGACCGATAGCTACGACTATCTCCGCGCCTATCCCTCGCTGCACCTGCAGTACAAGGTCGATGACCTGCGCCAGGTCAACGCCAGCTACAGCCGCCGGATTCAGCGGCCGTCCGCCCAGGACCTGAACCCCTATCGCATCTTCCAGGACCCCTACAGCTATCGCCAGGGCGACCCGCGCCTGAAGCCGCAGGTGACCGACGCCTTCGAGGTGGCCTACCAGGTCCGCAAGGGCTTCAACTACTATCTGGGCACGCTGTACTGGCGCGAAGCGCGCGACGGCGTCACCGACGTGGTTCGCGACATCGGCGACGGCGTGCTGCTGACCACCAAGGCCAACCTCGCCAAGAGCCGCAGCGGCGGCCTGGAGCTGGTGGCCAACGCCCGCTTGTCGCCCAAGCTGTCGTATACGATCAGCGGCAATACGGCCTGGACTGAAATCGGCGCGACGGACCTTGGCTTCCCGGACAAGCGTTCGGCGTGGACGGTCTCGGGCTATGCGGCCCTCAACATCCAGGCCACGCCCAAGGACTTCCTGCAGATCAGCGGCTTCGCCACGGGCAAGCGCCTGACCCCGCAGGGCTACAAGGCGCCGACCGGCATGCTGCTGCTGGGCTACCGCCACAAGTTCAACGATCGCCTCTCGGGCGTCGTGACCGTGCAGGACGCCCTGAAGACCTTCGGGGACAAGACGGTGATCAACACGCCGGCCCTGAAGAACCGCCGAGACATGGATCTGGACCTGCGCGCGGTCTTCGTCGGCTTCACCTACGGCTTTGGCGGCCAGGGCGTTCCGAACCCGCGCCGGGCCCGCGAACCGGCCTTCGACTTCCAGACCACGCCGGGCGGCGTTGGGCCCATGTAAGTCTTGCGACCGGCGTCCTCTGAGGACGCCGGTCCCAGGCTCCAAATCTAGCGGACGCCGATCACGGTGCGCAGATAGCCGCCATAGGCGCTCTTGCCCAAGGCGTCGGCCAGGCGCTCCACTTGGGCGGCGTCGATGAAGCCCTTCTGGTAGGCGACCTCTTCGGGGCAGGCGATCTTGAAGCCCTGGCGCTTTTCCAGCACACGCACGAACTCGGCGGCCTCCAGCAGACTGTCGGGCGTGCCGGTGTCGAGCCAGGCGTAGCCGCGCCCCATCAGCTCCACCGACAGGTCGCCACGCTCCAGATAGGCGCGATTGACGTCGGTGATCTCCAGCTCGCCGCGCGCCGACGGCTTGAGGTCCCGCGCGATGTCGACCACGTCGCCATCGTAGAAGTACAGACCCGTCACCGCCCAGTTCGACTTGGGAACCTTCGGCTTCTCCTCGATCGACAGGGCCGTCATGTCCTTGTCGAACTCGACCACGCCGTACCGTTCGGGATCGTTGACGTGATAGGCGAACACCGTCGCCCCCTTGGGCCGCGCCATCGCCCGCGTGAACAGATTGGTGATGCCATGGCCGAAATAGATATTGTCGCCCAGGATCAGCGCCGAGGGATCACGACCGACGAAATCCGCGCCGATCACATAGGCCTGGGCCAGGCCGTCTGGGCTGGGCTGCACGGCGTACTGGATATCGAGGCCCCACTGGGAGCCATCGCCCAGCAGGGCCTGGAAGTTGGGCGTATCGCGCGGCGTCGAGATGATCAGGATCTCGCGAATCCCCGCCAGCATCAGCGTCGACAGCGGATAATAGATCATCGGCTTGTCGTAGATCGGCATCAGCTGCTTGGACGTGACCAGGGTCATCGGATGCAGCCGGGTGCCCGAGCCGCCGGCGAGAATGATGCCCTTCATGCAGGGGCTCCCTGTACGCGCAAGTCCGCGATGATGTCCGCCACGGCCTCTGTCCAGGGCCGGGGGTGGATGGCGTAGTCCGCTGCGATCCGGTTGGTCAACAGGCGTGAGTTACGCGGACGTCGGGCCGGGGTTGGATATTCGCTGCTCGGAATGCCCTCGACCTCGGCATGAACGCCTCCGTGGGCGTGGCTGAGACGAAAGATTTCCCGCGCCAGATCCGCCCAGCTGGCCTCGCCCGAATTGACGAAATGATAGACGCCGGTCGGCGCCTGCGGGTCGGCGATCATTCCCAGCGTGATGGTTTTCAGCGCTTCGGCGATGTCGCGCGCCGAGGTCGGACAGCCCAGCTGGTCTTCGACGACGCGCACGACCGGGCGGTCGGCGGCGAGGCGGAGCATGGTCTTCAGAAAGTTGGCGCGATGGGCGCTGAGCACCCAGGCGGTCCGCAGCACGACCGAGCGCGGATTGCCCAGGCGCACGGCCATCTCGCCGGCCAGCTTCGAGGCGCCGTAGATCCCGATCGGACCGACCGGGTCGTCCTCTGCATAGGGTCCCGGCTTGTCGCCGTCGAACACATAGTCGGTGGAGACCTGAATCAGCGGAATGTCCCTCGCCCGCGTCACCTCAGCCAGCAGGGCTGGTCCGATGGCGTTGGCGGCGAAGGCGGCCGCGACCTCGCTCTCGGCCTTGTCGACGGCCGTCCAGGCGGCCGAATTGATCACCGCGGCGAAGGGCCTCGCCTCGAAGGTGGCCCGGATCGACGTCTCGTTCGTCAGGTCCAACGCCGCGCGGGACGGCGCATGCAGCACGATCCCGTCCGGCCATGCGGCGCCCAAAAGCTCCAACCCCACCTGCCCGGCGCCGCCGGTGACGAGAATATGCGTCTTGTCGGTCATTCGCCCCTACCTACGCGGTCCGCGACCAGACCAGCAAGGCCAACGGTGACAATCGTCCTCTCGCGCGGCGCGCCCGCAGCGCTCAGACCCCCTGCCCACGCCGGCGGGATCGTCAGCGCTGGACGCGCGCATCCGATCTCGTCGGCGCCGCGTACCCACGAGGTCTCCGCCAGAAAAGTCCCGATCCAGGGTTCGTGATGAAAGCCGCCAAGCGTCCCAAGGCCACGACGCCCGACAAGATCTGCGAGGCTTGCGGCCGTCCCTTTTCGTGGCGGCGCAAATGGGCCCGCGACTGGGACAGCGTGAAGACCTGCTCCGACCGCTGCAAAGGCGCGCTCCGGGCCGGCCGCACGGCGTCGGCGACATAGCGCGCGCGACTCATCCCCTTGAGTGCTCGGGAAGACGACCGCTTCCCCCGCCTATCGCCTCAGCGCAAAGCCCACGAACACCGTGCGCGGCGCGGCGTAGCTGGTCACGCCATCGGCGGTCTGACCCACGGCCAGGTCGTGGTTCAGCACGTTGTCGGCCGCGACATAGATCTCGCTCGCGGGGGTGAGCCTCCAAGCAGCGCGGACGTCCAGCCCTGCGCCCGCCTTGAGACGACGCAGGTTCAGATCGTCTTCGTAGCGAAGCCCCTCATAGCGCAGAGCGGCGTCGAGGCTCAGACGCTCGACCGGACGCCAGCGCGTCCCGGCGGTGACCGTCACGGCGGGAGCCTGGGCCGGGCGCTTGCCGGTCAGCAGGCGCGCCCCCCCGCGCCATCGACACGTGCGTGGGTCCAGGAGACGGCGCCGCGCAGGGCCCAGGCGGGGGTCAGGTCAAGCTCGACGTCCCCTTCAACGCCATAGGCGTTGATCTCACCCACATTCCGCCGCTGGCGCAGCACGCCGCCCGCCGGGATGAAGCCCGCGACCGGAAAGCTTCCCGGTCCGGCGCCGATGGTCACGTTGGTGATCGGGTCCCGGACCTGATTGTAGAAGGCCGCGAGGCTCCACCGCACGCTCCCCTCGCCGACCAGGCCGGTCTCGAGCCCGTACAGGGTCTCGGGCTTCAGGGCCGCGTTGGCTTCGGTCACGTCATTGCCCACCCGAAAAGGGCGGTGCAGCTCATTGAGGGTCGGGGGACGAAAGCCGGCATAGGCGGCGGCGCGCCACCAGGTGTCGCCTTTCAGGCGCTGGCGAAGCCCCGCGCGGGCGGTCGGGGTGGTCCCCGAAGCATCGCCGATCGGCGCATCGAGCGTGGCGGCGCCCGTCAGCGCGTCGCGTTCGCGCCGCACCCCCGCATAAGAGCGCCAGCCGTCCAGGCGCGCGCCAAATGTCAGTGAAACGTCTTCCCGCGCCAAGGCGGTCTCGGCGTAAAGGCCGCCGACCAGCGTCCGCCCCCCGGCTTCGCGCACGCGGGTGAAGGCGCCGGACTGGTAGCGGAAGCGCTCGTTGACCCGACCTTCGGTGGCGCGAACGTCACCGCCCAACTCCCAGGCCCAGCCCCCCTGGCGGCCCTGCCAGGCGGCATTGAGGCCGTAGCCGGTGGCCGGTGTCGAGAACTGGTCGTTGGCCGGCGTGGTCGAGGCACGTCCCGCCGCTACCGCCACGGAGGTGTTCTCAAGATCGCTGCGCCGCGCCCAGGCCTGCAGCCGCCAGGCGTTGCCGGCGAGGGTCAGGGCCAGCGATCCACCGGTCGCGTTCGACCCTGCGCCGACAAGGCCCGCGTCACGCCGCTCCTGGTAGGCGCCGGCGCGAAGCGCCCAGCGCACCGAGGTCAGGCTGCCCTGCAGTCGAACCGCGAGCGAACCATCCTCAAGCGTTGTCGGCGTGTCCGCCGCGCCGCGCCGCGCGTCGCGGACCGGGTCGTATCCGTCGGTCCGCGATCCGCGGGCGGTGAGCAGCAGGTGGTCGGTTCCAAGGGTCCCTGCCACACGCCAGCTGTCGCGTGCGCCGACCTGAATGTTCAAGCTGGACAGCCCCCTCCGGCCGCCCGCTCTCGAAGCGCGACGACGCCGGTCAAGGCGCCGGCGCCATAGGGACCCGCGCCCGCGCCGCGCACGATGGTGGTGCCGGAAAGCCCCTCACCCGGCAAGGCGGTCCAGATCACCCAACCACCGAACGGATCATTCTGCGGCGCGCCGTCCAGCGTGACCAAGGCGCGCCCCGCGCCCGACGGTGCGACGCCCCGAAGGGACAGGCCCTGAATCGTCGGGTTGGCCGCGTCGCTGCCGGTTCTGCGGAACAGGGAGACCCCGGGGGTCGCCTTCAACACCACATCCAGCCGGTTGGCCGCGCTCAGCGCCTCAGCGTCGTAACGGGCCGTCGAGAACGCCTCCTGGCCCACCAGAGGCGGCAACCGCGGCGCCTCGACGACGACAGTGGCGACGGAGGCTGGGGGGACGTCGAACGGCACGGATTACTCTCTAAACGTTTGGCTAGGACTGGCGGGCGGTGACGCCTTGGTCAAGACGTCGGGGCCCCAGACTCGACATCGCATCGGCGTCCGTCCGCCAACCGTTGTCGCGGCCCAGCGATAAACTAAGCTTGCCCCCATGAGTCGCCAGCCCACCGAGCCCAAGTCGGCCCGCCTGAAGATGGCGGACATCGCCAAGCTGGCGGGGGTTTCGACGTCGACAGTGTCGCGCGCCCTGGCCGGAAATCCGTCCATCCCCCAGGCGCTGCGGGACCAGATCTCCGAATTGGCCAGGACCCATGGCTATGTGATCAACCAGTCGGCTCGGAGCCTGCGCCTCCAACGCACCCATACGATTGGCCTCATCGTGCCCCTCGGGCACGAGCGCGATCAGTTGATCACCGATCCGTTCTTCCTGGAGATGATCGGCCGTCTCGCCGACGAGATCACGGGGCGGGGCTATGAGGTGCTGCTCAACAAGGTCGTCGCGCCCCGGGTCGACTGGCTGCGCCGGATCGTCCAGTCCCACCGCTCCGACGGCCTGTTGATTATCGGCCAGAGCGATCAGCACGAGGCGTTGAACGCACTCGCCGACACCTATCGCCCCCTCGTCGTCTGGGGCGGCGACATCGCCGATCGCCGCTATTGCACGGTCGGCTCGGACAATGTCGCCGGCGCCCGGCTCGCCACCCGGCACATGATCGCCCAGGGCCGCCGGCGGATCGCCTTTCTGGGACTGCCAGGAGCGCCCGAGGTGGAACTGCGGCGCGAAGGCTATCTCCAGGCGCTCAGGGAGGCGGGCCTGAGCCCCTATCCGGAGCTCAGCGCTCCGGCGCACTTCACGATCGAGTCGGCCGAACCCTCGGTGCGGGCGCTGATCGACAGCGGCGCGACCTTCGATGGCGTCCTGGCCGCCTCCGACCTGATCGCCGTGACGGCGATCAACACCCTGACCGCCGCCGGGCGCGCGGTTCCCGACGAAATCTCGGTGGTCGGCTTCGACGACATCAGCTTGGCGCGCTACAGCGCTCCGCCGCTCACGACAGTGCGGCAAGACCTGGCGACGGGCGCGCGCACCATGGTGGACCTCCTGTTCCGCCGTATCGAGGGGGCCTCCACAGAGTCGGTCTTCATGACGCCCGAGCTCGTCGTGCGCGGCACGTGAGACCGGACAACGAAGGTGTTGCGAAACTAACGCAATCGATTGCTAAAAGTTCCAGGTCGTGCTTTTCTGACTTCGCAATCGATTGCGAGATGATCACTCTCGCCCACGAACCCCTCGCCACAAGAAGCGAGGGCGCATGAGGAGGAAGATATGAACCGGCAAAAGTCGCGCCTGCTCGTGGGCGCCGCAGTGCTCGCCATGCTGCCGCTGGCGGCGCACGCCCAACAGAGCGCCACAAACAACGATCAGGACGTCCTGGAACTAGACGCGGTCGTCATCACCGCCTCGCGCGACGGCGCGACCAAGATGAACTCGTCCATTTCCGTCAGCGCGTTGTCGGCCGATCAGATCCTGGCCCAGGCCCCGCGCTCGACCGCCGAAATCTTCCGCGGCCTGCCCGGCGTGCGTTCGGAAGCGACGGGCGGCGACGGTAACGCCAACATCGCCGTGCGCGGCCTGCCGGTGGCCTCGGGCGGCGCCAAGTTCCTGCAGTTGCAGGAAGACGGCCTGCCGGTCATGGAGTTCGGCGACATCGCCTTCGGGAACGCCGACATCTTCCTGCGCGCCGACCAGAACGTCTCGCGCATCGAGTCGGTGCGCGGCGGTTCGTCCTCGACCTTCGCGTCGAACTCGCCCGGCGGCGTCATCAACTTCATCAGCAAGACCGGCGAGGTCGAGGGCGGCGAGATCGCCCTGACCAAGGGTCTTGGCTACGATCATACCCGCCTGGACTTCGACTATGGCGCGCCGCTCAGCGACACCCTGCGCTTTCATGTCGGCGGCTTCTATCGCGAGGGCGAAGGCGCCCGGAAGTCGGGCTACACCTCGGAAAAGGGCGGCCAGATCAAGGTCAACCTGACCAAGGACTTCGAGAACGGCTTTATCCGGCTGAACGTCAAATACCTGAACGATCGCGCCGTCGGCTATCTGCCGATGCCCACGCGGGTGACGGGCTCGAACAGCGATCCCGATATCGGCTCCTTCGCCGGCTACGACATCGGCCGCGACGACCTGCAGTCGATCTACCTGGCCCGCAATCCGGGCATCGACGGCGACGGCAATCGCCGGAGCAGCAAGGTCTCCGACGGCATGCACCCCGAGACCCTGCAGTTCGGCGCCGAGGCCAAGTTCGACATCGGCGGCTGGAAGATCGAGGACCGTTTCAAGGTCGCCAAGACCTCGGGACGCTTTGTCGCTCCCTTCCCCGCCGAGGTTCTGTCAGCCCAGGCCCTGGCGACCTCGATCGGCGGCGCGGGCGCGACCCTGCGCTACGCCAACGGCCCCAGCGCCGGCCAGACGATCACCGCGCCGACCAACCTGAACGGCAATGGTCTGGCGATGCGCATCCACATGTTCGATGTCGAGATCAACGACTTCGGCAACGCCATGAACGACCTGAAGCTGTCGCGCAGCTTCGACACGGGCGCCGCCGTGGTCGACGTGACGGTGGGCTATTACAAGTCGCGCCAGACCATCGCCATGGACTGGCTGTGGAACACCTTTGTCTCGGAAGTGAAGGGCGATAACGCCGCCCTGCTGGACGTCTACAACAGCGCCGGGACCAAGCTGACCCAGACGGGTCTGGCCGCCTATGGCGTGCCGCTGTGGGGCAACTGCTGCACCCGACGCTATGACGTCACCTATGACATCGACGCGCCGTATCTGAGCCTGTCGAGCCGCATCGGCGATCTGAGCCTGGACGCCAGCCTCCGCCGCGATGAGGGCAAGGCGCGCGGCCTCTATGCCGGGGCCAAGCAGGCCACGGTGGACGTCAACGGCGACGGCGTGATCCAGACCGTCGAGCAGAGCGTGTCGGTCATCGACAACGCCAACGCCTCGCCGGTCAACTACGACTGGGGCTACACCTCCTGGTCGCTGGGCGCGAACTACCAGTTCAATCCCGACGTCGCCGCCTTCGCCCGCGTCAGCCGCGGCGGTCGCGCCAACGCCGACCGCCTGCTGTTCGGCAAGGTCCGGGCCGACGGCACGGTGTCCAAGGAAGACGCCGTCGACATGGTCGATCAGGTCGAGGGCGGGGTGAAGTATCGCCGCGCCGGCTTTGGCCTGTTCGCCACGGCCTTCTGGGCCCGCACCCAGGAGCAGAACTTCGAGGCCACCAGCCAGAGGTTCTTCGACCGCACCTACAAGGCCAAGGGTATCGAACTTGAGGCCAGCTACCGGATCGGCGACTTCTCGGTCACCGGCGGCGCCACCTATACCGATGCGGTCATCGACAAGGACGCCCTGACGCCCGCCGTCGTCGGCAACGCGCCGCGTCGTCAGGCCAAGTGGATCTACCAGTTCGCCCCGACCTGGACGATCAATGACAAGGCCACGATCGGCGCCAGCGTCATCGGCACCACCAAGGCCTACGCTCAGGACGACAACCAGCTGATCTTCCCGGCCTACGGCCAGGTCAACGCCTTCGCCGAGTACAAGCTGGCCGAGACGCTGTCGCTGTCGGTCAACGCCAACAACCTGTTCGACAAGGTCGGTTTGACCGAGGCGGAGGAAGGCGCGATCACGGCGGGGTCGGTCAATGCGATCCGCGCCCGCTCGATCAACGGCCGCACCGTCACGGCGACGCTTCGGTACAGCTTCTAGCCCCCATCGCCGACGGGTTTCCTGCCCCGTCGGCGCCTTGGCCTCGCCAGAGCGCTCCCCACGCGCTGGCGAGGCCACTCCTTCGCGAGCGTTCCGGCATGATTTCCACCGCTTCGATCCCGACGTCGCACGACGATACCGTCCAGGCCCGGTTCGCCGCGCTGTGGCCGGTCGTGGAATCGCGGTTCGCCAAGGTCTATAGCGCGGACGGGCGCGGACCCGCCGTCCTCGAACGCCTGAAGACCCGTCTTCTCAAGGCCGCCCATGCGCGGCCAGAGCCGCTGCGCGCGCTCGATGCGGCGCGGGCGGCCGATCCCGCGTGGCTGCACGCGCCGGGTCAGACCGCCTACACCTTCTATGTCGATCGCTTCGCCGGCGACCTGAACGGCGTTCGCGGCAAGCTGGACTATCTGACCGAGTTGGGCGTGCGCTGGCTTCACCCTTTGCCGCTGCTGGAACCGCGCCCCGGCGACAGCGACGGCGGCTTTGCGGTCGCCGACTATCGCAAGGTTGATCCGCGCCTGGGCACGATCGACGACCTGGAAGCCCTGGCCAGCGACCTGCGCCAGCGCGACATGGGCCTGATCCTCGACGTTGTCTGCAATCACACCGCCCGCGAGCATGCCTGGGCCACCAAGGCCCGCGCGGGCGATCCCGCCTATCGCGACTACTACATCGTGCTGCCAGATGCGCAGAGCGCCGCAGCGCGCGATCGCGAGCTGATCGACGTCTTTCCCGACACCGCGCCGGGCAGCTTCACCTACGACGCGGACATGGGCGGCTATGTCTGGACCACCTTCTATCCGTTCCAGTGGGACCTGAACTACGCCAACCCCGCCGTCTTCGCCGAGATGCTGGACGTGCTGATCTTCCTGGCGGCGAAGGGCGCCCAAGGCTTCCGGCTCGACAGCGCCCCGTTCCTCTGGAAACAGGCCGGCACCACCTGTCGCAACCTTCCGCAGACCTACGACATCGTCGAAGCCTGGCGCGCGGCGCTGTCGATTGTCGCGCCGGGCGTCGTGCTGCTGGCCGAGGCGATCGAGAGCGTCGAGGACGTCCTGCCCTTCTTCGGCGGCGAGACCCCCGGCTGCAACCTCGCCTACAACAACGTGGTCATGACGGCCCTGTGGGCGGCGCTGGCCGACGGCGATGCGGCCATCGCCCGGCGCTGCCTGGCGGTCGCATCGCGCAAGCCGCCCCAAGGCGCGTGGCTCAACTATGTGCGCTGCCATGACGATCTGATCTGGAACGCCCTGGCGGCCTATGCCCCGGCCAGTGACCTGCGACGTTGGTCAAACGCCTATGGGCATGGCGAGAGCTTCTCGCGCGGGCGGGCCTTCCAGACCGCCGAAGGGGGCGTTCCGTCGACCAACGGCATGGCGGCCGCACTGGCAGGCCTGACTTCCGACGCCGATAGCGACAGCCTGGGCGCGCGGCGACTTCGCTTGCTGTACGGGATCATCCACGCCCTGGACGGCTGGCCGCTGATCTATATGGGCGACGAGATCGGTCTCGATAGCGACGAGGCCTATCAGGACGACCCGCTGCGCGCGGGCGACGGGCGCTGGCTGCACCGTCCGCAGATGGACTGGTCGCTGGCCGAGCGTCAAGGCGAGGTCGGCGCGCTGCAGGCCGACCTGTTCGCCGCCTTCGCCAGGCTGGGCCAGCGCGCGCGGCGCCTGGCGACCCTGGGCGTCGCCGGTCCTGCGCGGCCGGTTGAAGTGTCCTCGCCGGCTGTTCTGGCCTTCCTGCGCGATGAAGGCGCGCAGCCGTTCCTGTGCGTCGCCAATTTCTCGGATGCGCCGCAAGACGTCGAACTGCCCCCGGCGTTCGCCCAAGGCGCCGAGGATGTGCTTGATGGCGCCCCCTCCCCCGCCGGAGCCGTCAGCCTGCCGCCCTATGGCATCACGTGGCTGGTCGCCCGATGAGCCGGATCGCCGCGATCGAGCTGGGCGGCACCAAGGTGATGGTGGCCTTCGGATCGGGGCCGGACGACCTGTCGCCCCCCCTCCGCATCCCCACCACGACGCCGACGGAGACCCTGGCCCGGATCGAAGACGCGCTCGCCGCCGAGCAAGGCCGCTTCGATGCGATCGGCGTGGCCAGCTTCGGCCCCATCCGGCTGGACCCTGCCGCGCCGGACTGGGGCCATATCCTCAAGACCCCCAAGCCCGGCTGGTCGCACGCCGATGTGGCCGCCCGGCTCGTCCGGCGGTTCGATCGGCCGCTCGCCCTCGATACTGACGTGAACGGCGCGGCCCTGGCCGAAGGGCTCTGGGGCGCGGCCCAGGGGCTTGGCGACTATGCCTATGTCACGGTCGGCACCGGCGTCGGCGTGGGGCTCGTCGTCAACGGTGCGCCGACGCACGGTCTGCTGCATCCCGAGGCCGGTCATATCCTGGTCCGGCGCGATGCGGCCCAAGACCCCTTCGCCGGGTCCTGCCCGTTCCATGGCGATTGCCTTGAAGGCCTGATCAGCGGACCGGCCCTGGCCGCGCGGACCGGCGCGCCTGGCGAGTCGCTGTCCAAGGACGACCCCGTCTGGGTGCTGGTCGCCGACTATCTGGCCCAGCTTGTCGCCAACCTCGCCTTGATCGCCTCGCCCCGGCGCGTGATCATCGGCGGCGGCGTCGGGGGCAATCCGCAGCTTTTGGAGCAGACGCGGACGCGGCTGCAGACACACCTGGCCGGCTACCTCGCGCCGCTCGAGCAGAGGTCCGAGATCGACGCCTTCGTCGCGGCGCCGGGCCTCGGCGCGAACTCCGGCCTGCTCGGCGCGGTCGCGCTGGGCCTTCGACACGACGCCACCCGACGCCAGGACCTGACGCCATGACCCAGACCGCTTCTGATGCGTCGCGCGATCCGCGCCTGATCCGTATCCTGACCTATCTGATGTTCATGATGTTCGCGATGACCACCGACTCGGTCGGTGTGATCATTCCCCACGTCATCAAGACCTTCGATCTGGGCATGGCTGCTGCGGGATCGTTCCACTACGCCAGCATGGCCGGGATCGCACTGGGCGGGGTCTGCCTGGGCTTTCTGGCGGACCGGCTGGGTCGCAAGGCCACCATCGTGCTGGGCCTTGTCGCCTTCGCCGTGACGGCCTTCCTGTTCGCGGTCGGCAAGGACTTCGGCTTCTTCGTCGCCCTGCTCTTCCTGTCGGGCCTGGCGATCGGCGTCTTCAAGACCGGGGCCCTGGCCCTGATCGGTGACATCTCCTCCTCAACCCGCGCGCACACCGCCACCATGAACATGGTCGAAGGCTTCTTTGGCCTCGGCGCCATCATCGGACCGGCCATCGTGACCGCTCTCCTGACGCAAGGCGCGTCGTGGAAGTGGCTCTATGTGATCGCCGGCGCGCTGTGCGTGCTGCTGATCATCGCCGCGCTGAACGTGCGCTATCCGCAAACCCCGCCCATCGCCCAGCAGAAGCTGGATCCCCGGGTGACTCTGGCCATGTTCGGCAACCCCTACGCCCTGGCCTTCAGTTTCGCGATCATGCTCTATGTCGGGGTCGAGACGGCGATCTATGTGTGGATGCCGACCCTGCTGGCCGACTACAAGGGTCCCGCCGTGCTCCTGGCGGCCTACGCTCTGTCGGTTTTCTTCATCCTGCGCGCGGCCGGCCGCTTCCTGGGCGCCTGGCTCCTGAACCGGCTGTCGTGGACGCAGGTCGTGGCGATCTGCAGCGTGGCGATCCTGATCTGCTTCGGCGCCGCCCTGGCCGGCGGACGCGCCGTGGCCGTCTTCAGCCTGCCGATCTCGGGCCTGTTCATGTCGGTGCTCTATCCGACCATCAACTCCAAGGGCATCAGCTGCTTCCCCAAGGCCGAGCACGGCTCGGTCTCGGGCGTGATCCTGTTCTTCACCTGCGTCAGCGCGGTGATCGCGCCCTGGATGATGGGTCTGATCAGCGACCGGTTCGGCGACGCCGTCTACGGCTTCGCCCTCGCCACAGGCCTGGCCGCGCTGCTGGCGGTGCTGGCGGTGTTGAACCTGGTTTTCGACCCGAGCCGAGCCCGCCTCGAAGCCAGGCAAGACGCGGACTACGTCCTCCCGTGAAGCGCGCCCCCGCCGCGACGTTCAGCGCGCCGATGCGACGGTGATGAAGATCGGGTTGGCGTAGAACCACAGGTCCGACCAGGGATCTTCGCCCAAGGGGTCCGGCAGCGGCTCGGCTTCGGCGCCGTTCGTGCCCCGAACCCGAATATAGAGGGGACGGCGGACGTCCTTCAGGACGTGCGTCATCGACAGCACCTCCCCCTCGCGGGCCCAGGAGGTCGGGGTGAAGGCACGGATCACGCGGGTGGTCGGGTTGGCGTCGGTGGATCGGTCCGTCGCCGGCCCGAGGATCTCGCCCTGGATCAGGTCCACGCGCGCCACGCTAGGAGAGAAACCACCGAAGTTCTTGCCGGCGGGATCGCGGACGCGAATGACCACCGTGACGTCTGAGCCCGGCGCGACTTCGAGGCGACCGCCGATATCGGCCTTGGCCCCCGCCACACTGGCGGTGACTTCGACCTCGGAAACCAGATCGCCCAGCGTCACGAAAACGCGGCCGTTGCGCAGACCGTCCAGCACATCGTCATAGGTGTGGGCGGCCTTCACATAGGTTTTGGAGTACTCGCCCGGCCAGAAATCCTCGCCGCCGTCGGTATAGTGTCGGTGCGAGTCCGAGGTTGCGGTGATCCACCACCGGCGCCCCTCGCCCAGCATGGAGTCCCAGAACCCGCCCAGCTTGGCGGTCATCTGGTCAAAGCCGCCCATGGTCGGCGCGCGCGAATAGCCGCCGCGATCGCCCTGCGGCTTCAGGGCGCCGTCAGGCTTCAGGCTTGAAGCCTGGTGGCCGGGCGCACCCTCCATGCCGATCGCGACCTCGGGCGCGGTGTCATTCCAGTTGCGCAGCTCGGAGGGCGAAACCAGCCCATAGCGCCCCACGGCGGTCGCGGATCGCGAAGGGTGGTTGGCGATAACCACAGGCGGCTTTTTCAGCGCCTTCATGTGACGCAAGGCCTCCAGCATGAAAGCCTCCTGATCGCGCGCCGGATCGGCGGGCCAGGGCTCGCGCCGATTGTAGCGGCTCTCGATGCCGAACAGCGCGTCGCGCTCCTCGGACGAACGCGGCAGAATGAGGCTGGAATGCTCGGCCGCCGGCGTATCCAGCTCCATGCCCCAGAACTGCAGCACGGCGGGCGTCTCGACGCGCGAGCGCAGCAGTTCCGGATAGGCCTCGTCACGGTTCAGCTTGGAATGGTTGGGACCGCCGTGGTCGGTGGCGACCATCCAGCTCAGGCCGTGCTTGGCCGCCATCCGGGCGTTGGTGGTGATCGGATTGACCGCGTCACCGGCCTTGATCAGGGACGGCGGCTGCGACGGGTCCGCCCCCGGCTTCAACGACACGCTGAACCAGCTATGGACGTGATGGTCACCCGCCTGCCACTTGCGCTCCGAGGCCTTGACGGCGCGCCCGGCGGGACGCGAGGGGCCGACGGGCTGAACAGCGTGACCAGGATGGGCGAAAGCAGGCGGCGACACCGCCGGCGCAAGACAAAGCGCAACCGCCAGGGCGACGGGCGACAGGCTGGGGCGGCGATGAGTCGAGAGCTTGAGCATGCGCCTTCCCTACCCCAAGCGTGTGACGTTTCCCATCCGCGCGAAGGAAAGCGGCCGGCTCGCGCCTGTCCGCGCGAACCGGCCCTTGGTGTCCAGGACCAGGCGCTAGAACTTCGCCCGCAGCCCGAAGCTCAACGTACGGCCATAGTGAGTATAGCCGCCGAACCAGCCGCCCTTCACGAACTGCCATTGCGAGGCGTTCGTCAGGTTCTGCGCCTCGACCGCCGCCGTGATGCTGGGCGTGATCTTGTAGCTGACGCTGGCGTCCAGCGATCCGAACGCACTGTCGTTTAGAGCCGAAAGGCCCGCGCCGCCAACGTCCTGCAGGACATCGTCCACCCAGCTATAGCTGGCGCGCGCGGCGAAGCGGTCCTTCTCGTAGAAGGCGGTGAGGTTGAAGCTGTTCTTAGCCACATTGACCATCTCGTCCTTCAAGGTCGGCGAGTAGGTCGCTTCAGTGTCCGTGTAGGTGTAGTTCGCCAGGAAACCCAGGCCATCGAAAGGGGCCGGCAAGCGCTTGAACAGGTGCTGGTAAGCCAGCTCGATCCCCTTGATCTTCGCACTGCCGCCATTGGTCGGAGAGGTCAGCAGATAGGTCTGACCGTCGACGACAATATTGGTCTTCTGACTGTAAACGAAGGTCGTGATGTCCTTGTAGAACGCGCCTGCGATCAGCGCGCTGCCGGGCGCGAAATACCACTCTACGGTGGCGTCATACTGCCAGGCCTCGAACGGCTTGAGCAGTGGATTGCCGCCCACGGCCGTCAACACGGTGCCCGAGGAGTTCAACGTCAGACGCGGCGCCAAATCGGCCAGCGATGGACGGGTTATCACCTTGGCGGCGGCGAAGCGCGCCTGCAGAGTGTCCGTCAACTCCAGCGCAAAGTTCGCGGTCGGCAGGACGTCGGTGTAGGTCTCCTTGTAGCGGACCGGGATCGCGGCGGAGCCGTTGTCGGCATTGCCGGCGGAAATCTGTTCAGTCCTGGCCACCCGCACGCCGAACTGGCCGCGAAGCGCCGCGTTGAACACCTTGCTCTCCACGTCGCCCAGGATGTAGCCGGCCGCAATGTCTTCCGACACGTGGTAGGAGTTACGTTTATCGGCGCGCGCCGTGCCTTTCTGGGTCTTGTCGGCCAGCACCCAGAACGCAGCGGGATCTGGCATCGCCCAGTTGGTCGGCAAGGTCCCGTCGACCTTGCCCAGGAAGCTGCTGACCGGGAAGGCGTCGAAATACTCCGCCCCGAAGACCTTGCCGGCCAGGTTGGTGGTGTAGTTGATATCTGCGCGATTGTAGTCGCGCGAGCGTTCCCGATACTTCACGCCGAACTGGACGCGGCTCAGCGGACCCCACGATAGCGGACGCTCGGCGTCAAACTGCAGCGCGGTCTCATCGTCGGTGGCGTTGTTCTCGCGCCACTCGATGCGGCGGAACGGGAGCAGTGACGGGTTGCCGAGATCGGCCGTGGCGAGGCGCACGCTCGGAACGGCGTCGTCGTCGACCTTGGTCATCGAAAAGGTCGTCTGGCCGATCGGCCCCAGCAGGCGCGTGCGGGTGATGGGGTTGGACGTCTCGGAGAAGGCGCGGGCATAGGCCAGATCCGCCGTCAGGGTCCAGTCCTCGAGCTTTTGGCGGATCCTGCCGGCCACCATGAGATTGTCGTGCGCCAGGTCGCTGACCTCGCGACCGATCTGGGTGGTCGAGTTGACCGTTCCGCCGACCAGCACGCCGTCCTTGATGACCGCCGAGCCCGCCGCCAGGGTGGCGACGTTCTGGTCGACCGAATAGGTCAGCTCGTCATAGTGGTCGTCGAGCTTGGTATAGCTGGCGTCAACCGTAATCTCGGTCTCATCGCTCGGACGGTACTGGGCCGACAGCACCACGCCCTTGCGCTCACGGTCCTCGCGCTCAAGGGTCGGACGAATGGCGGTCGGGTAGAGGCTGATACCCTGGGCGATCATTGTCTTGCCCAGGGTCGAGGCCGGGTCCGCATAGCTCCAGCCCACGCCGGTGATGCGATCCTGACGCAAGGTGCGCTGGTCGAAGACGAGCGCCGCAAGCACCCCGAAGGTCCCCTCTGCGTTCGTCCAGCTGGCCAGACCCGACAGCCGCGGGTCGGTCTTTCCGGCCAACTGCGGACGGCTGGCGGTGGCCGACAGAGCCAGCGTGCTGCGGCCCAGATCCAGCGGGCGGAACGTCTTGACGTCGACAACCCCACCCAGCGCGCCCTCGTCCAGCGACGCCAGCGGCGACTTGCCGACCTCGACGCCGGCGACCAGTTCGGACGGCAGGGTGTCAAACCGGAACTGACGGCCGCTCTGACCGCTGTCGCGCATGTTTTCGTTCACGGCGGCGCTGCGGCCGTTCAGGGTGACGATCTGGAAGTTGGGACCAAGACCCCGAACGCGGACGAAGAGTCCTTCCCCCCGATCGCGGGTAATCGCCACGCCCGGGACGCGCTGCAAGGCCTCCGCGATGTTGTTGGAGGGAAACTTGCCGATATCCTCGGCCGAGATCGCGTCGACGACGTTGGCGGCCTTGCGCTTTTCCGCCAGAGCGCGGGCCAGGGAGTTGGCGAACCCGCCGGTGACAACCAGGGCTTCAAGCATGGCCGGTTCCTCGGCCTGCGCGGCGGTCGGCGCGACAGGCGCGGCCTGAGCGGCAACCGGCGCGGGCGCGGTCGACACTCGCTGCGCCATCGGGCGGAGAATCGCCGCCCCGCCATTGCGCACGAAATTGAGACCCGTGCCGCGCAGAAGCTCGGTCAGGCCGCGTTCGGCTTCGAACTGGCCACGCACGCCTTCGGTGCGCTTGCCCTTCAGGAGGGCGGGATCCGCCAGCACCTGCAGGCCGGTGGCCCGGGAGAAGCTCGGCAGAGCCGTGGCGAGATCCCCCGCCGGGATCGCCAGGGTCGGCTTCGCGGGCGGGGCCGCAAAGGCCGGGGCGCCCGCCAGCATTATCGCCAGCGCCGAGGCGGAGCCCAACCAGGTCCAGGTCTTCGCAGTCATGTCGTCATCCCCGATGTCGCGCGGCGTCAAACGCCGGTTCGACGGCTAAGACGCTGGCGGCCGGCAAATCAGGACAGTGAATTTTGTGAAGTTTCCAAGACGCGCTCAGCGCGTCAGTTCCAGGCCGTTCGACGTTTCGCGGATGGTGAACCCGTGCATCAGCGCCAGATTGCGCGCGAGGGCTTCCGGATCGTCGAGCCGGAAGCGGCCGGCCACGCGCTGGCGACCCAAAGCCGGGTCGATGATGGTGATGGGTTTATCCGAGGCTCGGTTCAGGCGCTCGACCAAGCGGGCCAGGGTCACGCCGTCCGTCTCAAGCCAACCGGTACGCCAGTCGTCGGCTTGAGGATCGAAGGTGCGAACCGCCGAAAGCCGGCCCTCCTTGGCGAACGCTCTTTGGCCAACGGTCAGCTCGGCGGTCCGACGGATCACGCCCGTCGGTGCGAGCCTGACCTTTCCCCGCCGCACGGAAAGCTCGAGCCGCCCGTCGCCGCGCTCGAGATCGAAGGCCGTCCCGAGCACGCGCGCCGAGCCCTCAGGCGCCTGTACGATGAACGGACGGCGCGCATCGTGAGCAACGTCGAAGAACGCCTCGCCCCGCACCAACTCGACCTGACGACGGCCGGTCCCGAGACGGACATCCAGGCGTGTCGCACCATCCAAGGTGACCTGCGTGCCGTCGGCGAGCGCGACCACGCGTTGCTGACCCGGCGCGGTCTGGATCACCTGGGGCTGGACCGTCATGACCTGCGCGTACGGCCAGGCGATGAACACGGCCAGGCCGCAGGCCAGGAGTCCGCCCGCGAGCACCGGCGCACGCCATGCCCGACGGGGCGCGGCGCGGCGCTGTTCGCTGAGCCGCAGGGCCTCCGACAGAGCCGGATCCTGACTGGCGCGCCACACTTGCTCGTAGGCGCGGGCATGGGCGGGATCCGCCGCCTTCCAAGCCTCAAAGGCCGGGTCAGGTTGAGCGTCGGCGTCAAGGCGTCGGGCGGCCCACAGAGCGGCTTCCTGGGCGATGCGGTTCATGAGCGTCCCCCGCCTGCGCGACGTTCAGCGCGCGCGACCTCGCGACGCAATTGTTCCAACGCCCGCGCGACATGCTTCTCGACCGCCGCCTCGCTCAGGCTCAGTTCTTCGGAAATTTGTCGCGAGGAGTGACCGTGCAGGCGGCGTCGGATGAACACGTCGCGTCGAAGCGGCGGCATGGCGTCGAGGGCCTGACTGAAGACCTCGACCTTCTGGCGATGCATCAGGATCTGCTCCGGCGCGGGGTCTGGGCAGGGAATGTCGTCGTCCAAGACTTGAACGGCGCGTCGTTGGGCCAGGCGAAAATGATCCCGGACCAGATTGAGGGCGATGCCATAGCCCAGCGCCGCACGGTCAACGATCGTCTTGGCCTGTCCGTAAGCCAGGAGCCGTTCGAAGGTCTCCTGCACTAGGTCTTCGGCGGTGGCTGGGTCCCGTGTGCGGCGGACGATGAACTGGTAAAGGTCGCGCCGCTGCGCGCGCAGGCTCGCCAGATCGCTCATCTCAGCGTTTCCGGGCCCGGGCAGGCGTCTTGCAATATCGGCCAGCGCAGCATGGTGCGCGGGTTAGCACGACTTTGCGACAGTTCCGACAGATCCGGACGAACCCGACTCTATCCGATCCGCTGCACCCCGTTGACCATGGCGGGCGCCCCAGACAGCAGAACGCCCCCGCCGACCAGGTCGACGGGGGCGTTTTGTGTTCCGATCGGAAAGACGCTTACGCGCCGCCCGGGAAGCGGAACGGAACCTTCACGGTGCCGGTCTTGGCGCCCATCGGGAGCTTTTCGGCGATGCACATCGCGGCCTTGTCGAAGCCCTTGCCCGCGGCGCTGTTGTCCACGACCTTGCAGTCCGACAGTTTGCCGCCGTCAGCGTTGCACTCCAGCATGACCTGCGCTGCGTCGCGCGTATTGGCGTGCTGCTGCAGGCAACGGGCCATCTGGTCTTCGAAACCGCCACCGGCCAGAGCGGCCTGAGCGATGAAGAAGCTGCCAGCGACACCCGCGGCAATCGTGATCGAGATTTTCATAGCCGCCCATCCCTTCTGGCGAACAAAGTTGATGGGACGGTTGTCTCAGAAGTGCGCTAACGAAGACCCAAGTTTTGCGGTTAATCATTTACGAAGACTGGGCGGCAGCAGCCCACTCTAAAGCGCCCACCAATTATGACTTCTTTTTCATAGACTTAATTCGACGTCATGAAGCAGTCGTAACGGGTGTTCGCCATCCGACCGCTCTACATCCTCGATCAACGGTTCGCCAAGCGACCACCCAAACCGAGGATCAAGATATGAGCAAGCTCGTCAACCGCATCGCCGTCGCCGCCGCCCTGGCCCTGGCCGCCACGCCGATCATCGGCCTCAGCGCCGCTCACGCCGGCGATCGCTCGCAAGCCCCGGCCCGGGTCAAGGTCGGCGATCTGAACCTTTCGAGCCCGGCCGGCGCGCGCGAGTTCGCCCGGCGCGCCAACATCGCCGCCAATCGCGCCTGCGAGGCCAAGGGCTTTCGCGGCCTGTCGGCGAAGGCCTGCCTGATGGAGTTCAACGAGGATCTGCAAGACGCTCTGTCCGAGCGCCAGACGGCGGACCTGAAGCTGGCCCGCCGCAGCGGCGCCGACATCGCCCTGGCCGCGAACTAACCCGTCTAACCTCGTCGCATCCACGCCGCGACGGCCCAGGCATGGGCGTCGTGGCGAAGGGCGACGACGGCGTCACGCGGGTCCAGCCAGACCAGGGCGTGATCGTCCTCGACCTTGAGGCTTTCGATCAAGCCCGTGACGCGCACGACGTAGATTCCTCCGAAATTCCGGACGGGCTGCCCGTCAGACTTCAGGAAGACCTGCGAGACGCGCTCGATCAGCGGGCCGGCTTCCACGACGAGACCCGTCTCTTCGCCGAACTCGCGGACCACCGCTTGCGGCTCGGTCTCGTCGCCGTCGACCGCCCCGCCCGGGAGATCGAAGTACGGCGCCTTGCCCGGCTTGGAGACCTGAGCCAGAGCGATCTGGCCCAGACTGTTCTCGGCCACGCCGAACGCTGCGGGACGGTCCTTGTAGTTCAGCCCCGCGATGGGCGCGCCGAACGCCAGCATCCCTGGATCAGTCCTTGCCGTAGAGATCGAGCCAGGGATCGGCTTTGCCGGACTCCACATCCGCGACGCTGATTTCGGGACGATAGCCGATCTTGCCGTTGGCGCTCTCGGTCCAGGCGTCGACGACCAGATCGCGCAGGGCCGTGGCGCCGGCTGCGATGCGCGCCTGCACAAAGGCCTTGCCGCGTGGATCGGTCGCGACCAGCGCCCCCTGCTTCTCGAGCTGGTAGAGCGGCTCGGTCAGCTTCCAGGTCTCGGTCAGATAGCCGACGACGCGGGTCTCGATCGAGCACGCGCAAGCTTTGTAGGCGGGCACCAGCGCCTGGATAGACGCTTGATCGCCGACCGCCTTGGCCAGGGGACCTTCGAACTGCGAGTGGATCTGGCGCGAGTTGGTGTAGCCGTTCGGATTGGGGTAGTCGCCCCAGCCATTGTAGTGCACCGACAGGTGCAGCGGCTGACTGGCGTCGCCCACATAGTGCGCCCAGACGCCCAGATCGCGGAGCAGCAGGGCCTCTCGACGCTTCAGGTCGGCCTTGTAATAGGCGAGCTTGGTGGCGTCCTTTTCGATCTTCAACACCGCGGTCAGGATACGCCAGTAGGTGAAGTCCTTCACCAGCTGCTGATAGCCGTCGATGATCGCGTAAGGCAGATAGCCCGCCTTCCAACTGTCCTGCCCGACAGCCCGCAGCGCGGTCTCATAGTCGGCGCGCGTCGGCGGCAGGGTCTCGACGGTGAACATCGGACCGCCGTACATGCGTCCCTGATCGTCGAGGTCCAGGAAGTGGGCGGAGTCGCGATCCGTGCCGTGGACCTTGCCCGAACCCTTCCAGCGATCCGGTTCCCGCGCATATTCGCCGATGGCGGCGATGGCGGTCGGGGTGCGCAGGAACGCCGGAACATCCGCCGGCAGCTTGCTGGCCGCGACGACGCCGACCACACGGTGGCCCGACGCACCCCAGGCGAGGGCCGAGGTGGCCGGCGCCGCCAGCACGGCGGCGAGGGCGAGAACATTCAGGCTAGACGACAGACGCAAGGATTCAGCTCCGGAAGACTATTCTATGCCGAGATCGGCCTCGACGCGGCTCACCCAGGCCAAGACGGCGGGATAGAGCGACAGATCGAACCCGCCCTCGTGCGCGACGCGGGTGTAGGCCACCAGGGCGACATCCGCCAGGGTCAGCGTGTCGCCGACCAGAAACCGCGATTGTTTCAGCTGTGTTTCGAGGCGCGCCAGAGCCGCAGCCCCGCGCTCGACGAGGCGTGGCTCCAGGCTCTCGGCCGGCTTGCCCAGATAACGCATCTGGAACCGCGCGACCGCGATGTAGGGCTCGTGGCTGTACTGCTCCCAGAACATCCATTCGAGCATCTTCGCCCGATCAAAGGCGCTGCTGGGGATCAGGTCGGAGCCTTCCGCCAGATGAAAAATGATCGCGTTCGACTGCGCCAGCGGCCGGCCGTCCGCGAACACGACCAGCGGGACCTGGCCGGCGGGGTTCAAGGCCAGGAACTCCGTCGTCCGCGTCTCGGCGGTCAGGACGTTCGTCTCGATCCAGTCATAGGCCAAGCTGAGCCGATCGGCCGTCCACTTCACCTTCAGGCAGTTGCCGGAAATCGAGTCGCCATAGATCCGAAACGCCATGGTCGTTCCTTTCCAAAACGCCCGGGAACGAACAAATCGACTCTCCAAGGCCCGGTTTCAAATCCCTGAATCGATGCCGGTTTTTCGCGCACGGCGCGAGACTCGCCATCGCGATATCGACTCACAGGGTTGTCACGGAGCCGTGATCGGACTATCCAGACCCCGCCCGACAGACCGCCGATAAGAGGATCCCCTCGATGCGACGCAAGCTCGCCGGAATTTTGGCCACCGCGGTCATCTCCGTGTTCGCCGCTCCCGCCATCGCCGCAGCCGCCCCTGAGGCGGACTCCGCGCCGGCCTCCGCCGCCCATTCCGATCCGCTCGGCGACCTGATCACCTCCGCTCTGAGCGGCGGCGCCCTGCCCGGCTCGGTCGAGTGGAAGATGAAGGCGACGATGTACCACGCCGGCGCCAAGGGCATCCGCGCGTTCGACTCGCTGGGCTGCAGGGTCGCCGCCATGCGTACGGTCGCCGTCGACCCGAAGGTCATTCCCCGTCGCACCGTCATCTTCATCAAGGAGACCGTGGGCCTCCCGATGCCGAACGGCGAGAAGCACGACGGCTACTGGTACGCCTCGGACATCGGCGGCGCGATCAAGGGTCTCAAGCTGGACCTCTTCAGCGGCGTCGGCGCCAGCTCGATGAAGGCGCTGCGCGGTATCGATCTCTCCAGCCTTTCGGTTTCCAAGGTTGGCGAGTTCAAAGGCTGTCCGCCCCAATAGCCTCCCAGACCGCCCAGAGAGGCTGGCCTTGACGCCCGAACTCGGCTTGGATCCCCACCGGTTCGGGGAGCGCCTGGTCTTAGGGGGTCGTCATGCGTCGTTACTCAGTCAGCATCCTGGCGCTTTGCGCCGTGCTTTGCGCAGGCTCGGCGCAGGCGAGTGAAGACCTGTCTCGACTGAAGGCCCGCGCGGCCAAGGTGGAAATCACCCGCGACACTTGGGGCATCGCCCATATCCACGGCAAGACCGACGCCGATGCGGTGTTCGGCATGGCCTACGCCCAGGCCGAGGACGACTTCAACCGCGTCGAGGCCAATTTCATGACCTCGCTGGGCCGCACCGCCGAGGCCGAAGGCGAGAAGGCCATCTGGGCCGACCTGCGCCAAAAGCTGTTCATCGATCCGGCCGTGCTGAAGGCCGACTACGCCAAGAGCCCGGCCTGGCTGAAGGCGCTGATGAACGCCTGGGCCGACGGCCTCAACTACTATCTGGACACCCACCCGACCGTGAAGCCGCGCGTCATCCAGCGCTTCGAGCCCTGGATGGCCTTGAGCTTCTCGGAAGGCAGCATCGGCGGCGACATCGAGCGCGTGGCGCTGACCCAGTTGGAGGCCTTCTACGGCAAGCGCCGGCTGGCCATGACCGCCGACGAGAAAGGCCTGCTGTTCAAGGAACCCACAGGGTCCAACGGCATCGCCATCGCGCCGAAGCTGACCCTGGACGGCGAGGCGATGCTGCTGATCAACCCGCACACCAGCTTCTTCTTCCGCTCGGAGATGCAGGTCTCAAGTAGCGAGGGCCTGAACGCTTACGGCGCCACGACGTGGGGTCAGTTCTTCATCTATCAGGGCTTCAACGCCAAGGCGGGCTGGATGCACACCTCCAGCGGCGTCGACGTGGTCGACGAGTTCGCCGAGACGATCGTCGAGAAGGACGGCCAGCGCTTCTACAAGTACGGCGACCAGCTTCGGCCGTTGAAGACGGAGGTCATCACCGTCCCCTATCGCGCCGCCGACGGAGCGATGGCCGAACGCAAGTTCACCGTCTTCAAGACCCATCGCGGTCCCATCGTGCGCGAGGAAGGCGGCAAGTGGATCAGCATCGCGCTGATGAACAAGCCGGTCGCCGCGCTCCAGCAGTCGTTCCTGCGCACCAAGGCGACCGACTACGCCGCGTTCATGAAGGTGGCCGAACTGAAGGCCAACTCGTCCAACAACACCCTGTTCGCCAGCGCCAAGGGCGAGATCGCCTATCTGCACCCGCAGTTCATCCCGGTCCGTGACGATCGCTTCGACTACACCAAGCCCGTCGACGGCTCGAATCCGGCGACCGACTGGAAGGGCCTGCATGCGCTGAAGGACGCGCCCCATGTGCTGAACCCGCCGAACGGCTGGACCTTCAACACCAACAACTGGCCCTACACGGCGGCGGGCCCCTATAGCCCCAAGCGGGCGGACTTCCCGAAGTACATGGACACGTTCGGGGAAAACCCGCGCGGGCTGCACGCCGAACTCGTTCTGAAAGACGTCAAGAACCTCACGCTCGGCGGCCTGATCGAGAAGGCCTACGATCCCTATCTGACCGCCTTCTCGCGCCTGATCCCGACGCTCGAGACCGCCTATGCGGCGACGCCTGACAGTGATCCGGTCAAGGCCAAGGTCGCCGCCCAAGTCGCCGCCCTGGCCGCCTGGGACCGCAAGTGGTCGACGCGCTCGACGGAGACGTCCCTGGCCGTATTCTGGGGCGAGGCGATGTGGGCCAAGGCCGCGCCGGCCGCCAAGGCCGAGGGCCTCAACGCCTATGACTACATGGCCGACAAGCTCTCACCGGCCGACAAGCTGGCGGCGCTGGCCGAGGCCTCCGACCGCCTGACCGCCGACTTCGGATCGTGGAAGACACCGTGGGGCGAGATCAACCGCTTCCAGCGCAATGACGGCGCCATCGTCCAGACCTTCGATGACAGCAAGCCCAGCCTTCCGGTGGGCTTCACCTCGGCCCAGTGGGGTTCTCTGGCCTCGTTCGGGGCTAAGCGCTGGCCGGGCACGAAGAAGTACTACGGCACGCTGGGCAACAGCTTCGTGGCGGTCGTGCAGTTCGGCGACAAGGTTCGCGCCCGCGCCATCTCGGCGGGCGGCGAGAGCGGTGACCCCGCCTCGCCGCACTTCAATGACCAGGCCCAGCGCTATGTGATCGGCAATCTGCGGGACGTCTATTTCTATCCCGAGGACGTCAAGAAGCACGCGGTGCGGACGTACCGGCCTGGGGAGTAGAACCAGAAAATCCTCCCCCCAGCGGGGGAGGTGTCGGCTCGAAGAGACGACGGAGGGGGAAGAGGCAAGGTCAGCAGGACTTCCCCCTCCGGTCGCTTCGCGACCACCTCCCCCGCTGGGGGGAGGATTTAGATCCTAGATATCCCCACCGACATTCGGCGCCACGCCTGGCGCGCGGGCGACATGGATGCCGCACTCGGTCTTTTCCTGCCCGGCCCAACGGCCCGAGCGACCGTCTTCCGACGGCTGGGTGCAAGGCCAGCAGCCGATCGAGGCGTAGCCTTGGGCCACCAGAGGGTGGGCCGGCAGGTCATGCTCGGCGACATAGGCGTCGAGCTCGCCCTTGGACCAGTTGGCCAGCGGATTGAACTTGATCTTGCCGTCGGCCTCCTCGACCACCGGCAGGCTCAGGCGATCGCCGCCGTGGAAGCGCTTGCGGCCGGTGATCCAGGCGTCGAAACCGCCCAGCGCACGATCCAGCGGCAGCACCTTGCGGATGTGGCAGCAGCCGTCGACGCTGGTGCGCCAGAGGTCGGAATTGGGATCCTGGGTCGCCAGATCGGCGAAGGCCGGCCGCAGGTCGCGGACATCGGTCAAGCCAAACCGGGCGGCGAGGTTTTTCCGGTAGTCCAGTGTCTGGCCAAAGAGCATGCCGGTATCGAGAAAGAGCACCGGGATGGCGGGAGAGACGCGCGACGCCAGATGCAGCAGCACCGCCGACTCCGCGCCGAACGACGACACCAGCGCCAGCTTGTCGCCGAAGTGCTCATGGGCCGTGCGGAGGATCGTGCTGGGATGAGCCTCGCGCAGCTCGGTGTCCAGCCGGGCGGCAAGGCCTGGAGCCGTCGCGCTAGTCTGGTCGTAGGCCACTAGACCGCCCTCTCGTCCAGCGCGATCGGGCGATCGTCGGCCGCGCGCTGATAGACGTGCCGGAAACGATTGGCCGCCTTGGTCAGCACGTCCGGCGTCGCGCCATCGGCGGGCTCGAACGCGTCGAAGCCGCACCGGACCATGAAGCCCGCCTGCTCCTGCAGCACATCGCCCACGGCGCGGATCTGGCCTTGATAGCCGAACCGCTCGCGCAGCAGCCGCGCGGACGTGTAGGCGCGGCCGTCACGGAACTTCGGAAAGGCCAGGGCCACCACCGCCAGGCGCGGCAGGTCGTAGGCCAGGACCTCGACCTCCTGGTCAGGCTCGATCCGCACGCCGACGCGGCGGCTGTTCGAGGCCAGCAGGGCGTCGCCCTCGGCCTGAAAGCGGGCCAGCGACAGGATCACGTCGCCGCTCTCGGGGATCGCGTCCTCGTCCGTGACGAAGATGAAGGCGTCCTCGGTCCAGCGAGCTTCGTTCCCGGCGAGCTCAATCAGCTTGGGCATAGACAGCCTCCTTGAAGGGCTCGAGGCCGACGCGGCGATAGGTGTCGAGGAAACGCTCGCCATCGGCGCGAGCGTTCAGATAGGCTTCGACCAGTTGGTCCACGGCGGTGGCGACCTTGTCCGCCGGCAGGGCCGGACCCAGGATCTTGCCGATCGAGGCGTCTTCGGCGCCCGAGCCGCCCAGCGACAGCTGGTAGAATTCCTCGCCCTTCTTATCGACGCCCAGAACGCCGATGTGGGCCACGTGGTGGTGACCGCAGGCGTTGATGCAGCCGCTGATCTTGATTTTCAGCTCACCGACCTTTTCGGCGCGATCCAGGTCCGCGAACTGACGGGCGATGTCCTGGGCGATCGGGATCGCTCGGGCGTTGGCCAGGGCGCAGTAGTCCAGGCCGGGGCAGGCGATGATGTCGCTGACCAGGTCGATGTTCGGCGTCGCCAGGCTCGCCGCCTGCAACGCCGCGAACACGGTCGGCAGATCGTCCAGCTTGATGTGCGGCAGAACGAGGTTTTGGGCGTGGGTCACGCGCAGGTCCGAGAAGCCGTAGCGCTCGGCCAGATCGGCGACGACGTCCAGTTGGTCGGCCGAGGCGTCGCCCGGCGTCTGCTCCTGCGCCTTCAGCGAGATCTCAACGATCGCATAGCCCGGCTGCTTGTGAGGGCGGACGTTGTTGCGGACAAAACGCGCGAAGGCCGCGTCCTTGGCCTTGGCTGTCTCGAACGCTTCTGAACGCGCCGGCAGCGTCTCGAACGGGGTCGTGGCGAAGGCGGCGCGGATACGCGCCAGCTCGGAGGCCGGCAGGTCGGCGCGCGCGGCGTCGATCTTGCTCCACTCCTCCTCGACCTGGCGGGCGAACTCTTCGGCCCCGAGAGCGGCGACCAGGATCTTGATCCGGGCCTTGTAGATATTGTCGCGGCGGCCGTGGCGATTGTAGACGCGCAGGATCGCTTCCAGATAGCTCAGCAGCCGGTCGGTCGGCAGAAACTCCTTGATGGTCGGGCCGACATAGGGCGTGCGCCCCTGGCCGCCGCCGACGATCACCTCGAAGCCCAGTTGCCCGTCGCGGCCCTGGCGCAGCAGAAGGCCGATATCGTGGACCTTGGCCGCCGTGCGGTCCTTGGCCGAAGCGGTGATGGCGATCTTGAACTTGCGCGGCAGGAACGAGAATTCCGGGTGCAGGGTCGACCACTGGCGGATCACCTCGCACCAGACGCGCGGGTCATCGACCTCCTCGGCCGTCGCGCCGGCATAGGGGTCGGACGTGGTGTTGCGGATGCAGTTGCCGCTGGTCTGGATGGCGTGGAGATCCACCTCCGCCAGCTTGTCCAGGATCTCCGGCGCGTCCTTTAGCTTGATCCAGTTGAACTGGATGTTCTGGCGCGTGGTGAAGTGGCCATAGCCCTTGTCGTAGTCGCGGGCGATCTCGGCAAGACGGCGGGCCTGGGTCGGGTTCAGCGAACCGTAGGGGATCGCGACCCGCAGCATGTAGGCGTGCAGCTGCAGATAAAGGCCGTTCATCAGCCGCAGCGGTTTGAACTGGTCCTCGGTCAGCTCGCCGGACAGACGGCGGGCGACCTGCCCTCGGAACTCGGCCGAGCGGTCGGCCAGGAATTCCTTGTCGATGAGATCGTACTGGTACATGCCGCCCTACTTCCTGCGGATCAGATCGACGCGACCGGTCGACCGCGCCGCGCCGGCGGCGTGACGCAGCGCCTCGACGACGTCGCCGCCCTCGGCCTGCTTGCCGTGCGTGGGTTCGTTGGTCGGGCCCAGCGCCCGGATGCGTTCGCGATAGCTGAGCGGCGCCCAGCGCCCCTCGGACTGCACAAGGTCGATCGGATAGACGTCGACCACGACGGTCGGCTGCGACTTGCCGACCGCGACGGCCTGCTCGACCGGCGCCTCGGAGTCGAACAGCTCGGCGTCGCCGAAGCGCTCCACCCACTGCCCGGATTTCCAGAACACGACCTCGCCGTCGATCAGGCGATTGGCGACTACGGCTTTCATTTGAACTCTCCTCCCCAGCGAAGCGGGGGAGGTGTCAGCTCGCCCACGGGCGAGCTGACGGAGGGGGCGCGCTTTGCGGCGAGCCCCCCCTCCACCGCTTCGCGGTCCCCCTCCCCCGTCAACGGGGGAGGAGATTGAACATCCGCCATCGCCATGGCCTCGCCCACCATCAGAAGGGCAGGTCCGCGCACGGAGGCGGCGGCCTCGGCCAGTCCGGACAGGGTCGTCAGGATCCGACGCTCGTCCTGGCGGCTCGCATTCTCGACGATCAGGGCCGGCGTCGACGCCGCACGACCGGCCGCCGTAAGGCGCTCGGCGATCAAGGCGGCGGTCGAGACGCCCATATAGACGACGACCGTCTGGTTCGGGCGCGCCAGCGCGACCCAGTCGAGGTCAGGCTCTCCGTGCGCCGCATGACCCGTGACGAAGGTCACCGCCTGAGCCGAGCCCCTCTGGGTCAGCGGCGCCCCGGCGCCGGCGCTGGCCGCCAGGGCGGCGGTGACGCCCGGCACCACGTGGCAGTCGACGCCGGCCTCCCGGCAGGCGGCCAACTCTTCGCCGCCGCGGCCGAACAGGAACGGATCCCCGCCCTTCAGGCGCACGACATTCAAGCCTTCAAGCGCCAGGGCCACGAGCAGCTGATTGATGTCGTCCTGCGGCAAAGTATGGCGCGACTTGCGCTTGGCGACATTGATCCGCCGGGCGCGGCTTGGGGCAAGATCGAGAATCTCTTCGGAGACCAGGCCGTCATGCACCACGACGTCGGCGGCCCGCAGGGCGTTGAACGCACGGAACGTCAGCAGGTCCGGATCTCCGGGCCCCGCCCCCACCAGCCAGACCGCGCCGAGCGCGCGACCCGCATGTTTTCCGCCGACGACGACAAGTCCGGGCGGGCGATTTCGCTCTGGCTGGCGGGCCATGGGTTTAGAACCTCTATCAAGCCGCTCGGAATAAAGCGGTGGAACGCAAGGCGGGGTCGCCCCTAAGGACAACCCCGCTCGCACTCGCCGACGAAAAGGGCCAATCCGCCAGCGAAGGCTTGCAAACTCGGCTCGAAGGGGCCAATTCGCAAACAAGGACTTCTGCCGGGGCGTTCAGTAAAACTATGGAAAGACCGAACGAGCGCCGTCGCCTGCCGCCGCTGAACGCCCTGCGCGCGTTCGAAGCTGCCGCGCGGCATTTGAACTTCAGCCGGGCGGCGGACGAGCTGTCGGTGACCCCAGGCGCGGTCAGCCAGCAGATCCAGAATCTGGAAGACTATGTCGGCGCGGCGCTGTTCAAGCGCACGCCCAAGGGGCTGCTGCTGACCGACGCGGCGCAGACCGCCCTGCCCGCGCTGCGCGAGGCGTTCGACCGCCTGGCCGAGGCCGCCAGCCTGCTGACCGCCGCCGTGGATGGCCGCCGCCTGACCCTGACCGCCGCCCCCTCGTTCGCCGCCAAGTGGCTTGTGCCGCGCCTGGGCAAGTTCGAACAGGCCCACCCGCAGGTCGATGTCTGGCTGTCGGCGGGCATGGAGGTCGTCGATTTCGCCACCGGCGAGGTCGACATGGCCATCCGCTACGGTTCAGGCCGCTATCCGGGCCTGGAGGTCATCCGCCTGCTGCACGAGACCGTCGTGCCGGTCGCCAGCCCCGAGCTACTGGAACAGAACGCGCTGGAGCGCCCCGAGGACCTGCAGCACCACATTCTGCTGCATGACGGCTCGCCCGACGCCGACGACAGCTGCCCGGACTGGGCGATGTGGCTGGCCGCGCGCGGGATCAAGGGCGTCGACGGCGCACGGGGCCCGCGCTTCAACCAGTCCAGCCTGGTGATCGAGGCCGCCGCCAACGGCCGCGGCATCGCCCTGGCCAAGCGCACCCTGGCCCAGGCCGATCTCGATTCCGGACGCCTGGTCATCCCGTTCGAGGCCTCCACCGCCGTCGACTTCGCCTACTATGTGGTTCACCCCAAGGCGAAGGGGCGCCTCCCGCAGGTGAAGGCCTTCGTGAACTGGCTGAAGGCCGAAGCCGAGGCCCATGAGGCCGCGCTGCGCACGATGGACAACGGCGCGGGCATCTGACGGCGGAATCGTCAGGTTTTGGGATGGTCCGAGCGCCCCAAAACCGCTTAAAGGGGCGCATGAAAACGACGACTCTCACGGTCGATGAGCGCCTGGCGCCCGCCGACTGCCAGACCATGGTCGATGTGCGCCGGGGCGTTGACGCCCTGGACCGGGCCCTGGTCCAGCTCCTGACCGAGCGTCAGGGCTATATGGACGCGGCGGCGCGCATCAAGGCCGACCGCAACAAGGTCTTCGACCGCGCGCGGATCGAGGATGTGGTGGAAAAGGTCAAGGCCGCCGCTCGCGAAGCGGGCCTGTCCGAAGCGATCGCCGAGCCGGTGTGGCGCACGCTGATCGACCGCTGCATCGCCTATGAATACGACAGCTGGGACCGGACGAAGAGGTAGGCGCGCTTAGCGCCCCCTCCGGCCCCTTGGGCCACCTCCCCCGCTGCACGGGGGAGGATAAAAACCCGACCTCCCCCGCGTGCGGGGGAGGTCGATCGCTGCGGATACGCGGCGAGACGGAAGGGGGCGCTCGCCCCCCCCGTCAGTTCCCGTCAATCATCCGGCCAAAGCCGCCCAGGATCGAGCCTTCGCCCTGGTTGCCGCCCTGGTGGTTGGCCGCCTGCAGCATGCGGCCGGCCAGACGCGCGAACGGCAGCGACTGGATCCAGACCTTCCCCGGACCGCGCACGCGGGCGAAGAACAGGCCTTCGCCGCCGAACAACACGCTCTTGACGCCGCCGGCCATGACGAGGTCGAAATCGACGTCCGGCGTGTAGGCGGCCAGACAGCCGGTGTCGATGTGCAGTTCCTCGCCGGGGGCCAGGGTGCGCTCGACCAGCGTGCCGCCCATCTGGACGAACACCCAGCCGTCGCCTTCCAGCCGCTGCATGATGAAGCCTTCGCCGCCGAACAGGCCGGTCATCATCCGCTTCTGGAAGTGAAGGCCGATCGAGACGCCGCGCGCGGCCGCCAGGAAGCTGTCCTTCTGGCAGATCAGCGTGCCGCCCAGCTCTCCCAAGTTCAGCGGCAGGATGGTGCCGGGCGTGGGCGAGGCGAACGCCACGCGCGCCTTGCCCGTCCCGTGGTGCGTGAAGACGGTCGTGAACAGGCTTTCGCCGGTGATCAGACGCTTGCCCGCGCCCAGAAGCTTGCCCATGAAGCCGCCGCCCTGGTCAGCGGCGCCGTCCCCGAACACCGTGGTCATCTGTACGGTGGCGTCCTTCCAGACGAAGGCGCCGGCTTCGGCTACGGCGCTTTCGCCCGGATCGAGCTCGATCTCGACGAACTGCAGATCCTCGCCCTTGATCTCGAAGTCGATGTCGTCAGCGATGTTGGCGTTACGCTGGTGGCTCCAGGGGCTGGTCGGCATGGATGGCTCCTCGTGTCAGAGGCCCACCTTCTAGCCGCGAAGCGCCCGCCTCGCCAATTACGCTTCCTTTATCCTGCCGGGGTTGCAGGCGAACAGCCCGCTGAGCGACCGCCGCCCTCGCCGCCTAGCCTTTCAGCGATCGCAGAGCCTGTTCGTGAGCGTAGGCGGCGATATCCAACAGGGCGGCGTCCAGAGCCGTGCGAACGCCCTCCAGGCTCTCCTGACCCGCTTCACAGCGCTCACAGACCTCGCCCAGGTCAAAGGCCCCCACGCCCCGGGCCGCGCCCTTCACGGTGTGCACCGCGTCCTTCCAGCCCGGATGCGACGGATCCAGCATCGGGGCCCACAGCGCGGCCTGTTCACGGAACAGCGCCAGCACCTCATCGACCACCGCGAAATCCCCCGCCGCGAACCCTTCCAGGTAGGCGAAATCCACCGCGCCGCTAATATCTCGTCTGGCCATGAAAAAAGCGCTTGCGCTCCCAAAATCATTGCGTATGTTCCGCGCCTCGCCGCCGGGGCTCGCAAGTGCTTCGGATCGTCGAATGGGTGTATAGCTCAGTTGGTAGAGCAGCTGACTCTTAATCAGCGGGTCCAAGGTTCGAATCCTTGTACACCCACCATTCTCCTCTTGGAGATCCTGGCCTTCCGCTGAGGCCACCGCGATAAACTCTCCTTCTTTGCTTCTATTGACCATGTCGGCGCCGCCTTGTGGCGCTCGCCTTGACCTGTCTCTTGCCTAGACGAGTTGGCGCTTTCGTCAGTCGGCCGCCTCAACCGCGCCATCCCCTCTCGTGCCCTCTCGTGCGCGCAGACGCCTACCCCCGACACGGAACCTTCGTTCTTCCGTATCGAAACCTCGACGAAACCTTGGCCTTGGCGTCGCAGAGCCTCCGTATCACCGGCCCCACAAAGCGCTGGAGTGGGCTCGTGTCGAAACTGATGTCTCGTAACCTGATCACCGGCCTGCTGGCCACGAGCGCCCTGTGCGCGCCGATGATCGCTTTCGCTCAAGACGCCACCACCGTAGATGCGGTGATCATCACCGGTCAGCGTGAGGCCCAGCGCGCCGCCATCGCCGTCAAGCGCGAGGCCTTCGCGGTGTCCGACGTGGTCTCCGCCGACGACATCGGCAAGCTGCCCGACCACAACACCGCCGCGGCCCTCCGCCGTATCCCCGGCATCTCGGTCATGGAAGACCAGGGCGAGCCGCGCTTCCCCGTCGTTCGCGGCCTGCGCTCGACCTATAATCGCACCACGATCGACGGCGCGCCCGTCGCCTCGGTGGACGAAAGCGACCGCACTGTTCCGATGGACATCGTCCCCTCGGTGATGGCCGGCCGCCTGGAGGTCATCAAGACGGTGACCCCGGAGAACGACGGCAACGCCATCGGCGGCGTCATCAACGTCACCACGCGCAGCGCCTTCGACGCCAAGCGCCCGTTCTTCAACGGCATGGCCTCTTACGGCCACTATGAGCGCAGCGGCGATGTCCGAAACGACAAGCCTTCGTATCGCCTGGCCTTCGCCGCCGGTCGCACCTTCGGCGCCGAGGATCAGTGGGGCGTCGTGATCGGCGGCTCGCACGAGCAACTGGACTACGACATCCCCCAGGTCGAGGCCGCCTCGCCCAGCGTTCGGGAGTACACCCCCGCCGGGGCTCCAGTGCTTTCAGGTGCAGCGACGGGCAACGGCTTCCAGGTGCCCACCCAAGTGCGCCTGTTCTGGTACAACAACACCAAGCAACGCAGCGGCTTGAACGCCAAGCTCGAATATCGCCCGAGCGATACGTTCCGCTGGGACGCCTCGGTGCTGGCCTCGCGCATGGAGGATGACGAAGAGCGGATCGAGTACAGACTCGAGCCTTTGGGCAATGTCGCCAACCAGACCCCGACCAGCGGCGCCTTCGCGCGCGGCCGTGGCATCATCCACCTCAACCAACCGATCACGACGCGCGAGATCGGCCTGGCCCGCACGGGTTTTGCGTGGTCCTTTGCGCCGAACTGGAAAGCCGAGGGCGGTCTCGTCTACTCTTTGGCCGGTCTCAAGGTGCCCAACCACTCGGTCGAGTTCCGCACCGTCGACGCACAGGGCGCCAACTACGCGTTCACCTACGACACCACCAACCGGCTGTTCCCGACCTTCAATCCCGTCAATGAAGCCGGGCTGCGCAACCCAGCCAACTACGTTTTGCTGCAACATCGGGACTCGCTGGCAAAGGCGAACGAAAACACCAGCGAGGCGCGCCTGGACTTCGCCTATGACGATGAGACCCATTGGCGGGTGAAGTTTGGCGGTCTGCTGCGCTCAAGCGAGCGCGACTCGCGAAGCAGCCAAGTGAACTATCGCGCCGGAACGGGCTTCACCTACACGCTCGCCGAGGTCGACAAGCCTGGCCCGAGCGACCTGATCGCCGGTCGCTATCGTCTCGATCCGCGCATCGACGCCGACGCCGCCGTGGCGTTCTTCAAAGCCAACCGCAGCCGCTTCACCACGACCGTCTCCGCGCCGACCGGCAACTACGATGTCAGCGAGGACGTGCAGGCCGGCTACGCCCAGGCCAGCTACCAGTTTGGCGACCTGACCCTGCTGGGCGGCCTGCGCTACGAGCGCACCAAGGTGGAGTCGGACGCCGTGCGCAATACGGCCGGCGTCCTCACGCCGGTATCGAACGACGGCAGCTACGCCAACTGGCTGCCCAGCCTGCACCTGCAGTGGAAGCCGCGTCAGGACCTGATCGTCCGCGCCGCCTGGACCAACACCATCGGCCGCCCGGACTATGGGTCGCTGGCCGCGACGGAGACCCTAAGCTTTGACGGCAGCCAGCCGACCCTGTCGCGCGGCAACCCCGACCTGAAGGCGCGGGAAAGCGAAGGCTTTGACCTCTCCGTCGAGTTCTATCCGACCGACGGCATGGTCTCGCTGGCGGTGTTCTCCAAGGACATCAAGAATGAGATCTTCACCCTGTCGTCCAGCGAGCGGCTCGATGTGGGCCGGGGTGTCGAGACGGTGCTGATCTCGACCCCGCGCAACGCCGAGACGGCCAAGATCAAGGGCGTCGAGTTCGCCGTGCAGCAGGCCTTCACCTTCCTGCCCGCGCCGCTGGACGGCTTTGGCTTCAACGGCAACGTCACCTGGCTCGACACCGAGTTCACGTTCCGGACCTCGACCGGCCCGCGCGTGACAGGCCTGTTCCAGCAGCCCGAGATCACCACCAACGCGGCCGTCTACTACCAGCGCGGCCCGTTCGAAGCGCGCGTGTCGCACAACTACATCGGCGGTCAGTTGGAAACGATCAACGACGCCAACGTCAATTCCGACCAGTACTGGAAGGGGCGCCACGTCTTCGACGCCAGCCTGTCCTGGCGCTGGAACGAGCACCTGAGCCTGTTCGTCGAAGGCCAGAACCTCTCGAACACCGGCCGCCAGGAAGTCACTGGCCCCGGCCGCCGTTACCTGCAGGAATGGGCCAACTATGGCCGCACCTACTGGGTCGGCGCGGCTGTGAACTTCTAAGCGACAAGGGGTCGATCGTGTCACTCGTTCTGGCGATTGCTGCGGCGCTTCAAGTCGCCACGATCACCCCGCCCGCCGCCCGCCTGCGACGGCAGCCGGCTTCGAGACGGCCCGCCGCTACGCCAGCAACGCCACTCAGGGCGTGGCGGTCGGCCCTCACGACCTCTTTGCGGTCAGCAATTTCAACATCGTCCGCCTGGACAAGAAGACCGGCGAGAAGCGCGGCGAATGGACCGGCGAGCGCTCGCGGTTTCCGCACATCAATTCCTGCGCCGTGATCGCCAAGGATCTGGTCTGCGCCAGCTCGAACTTTCCCGGCACGCCCCATGTCAGCACGGTCGAGTTTTTCGATCCGATGACCCTGGCGCATCGCAAGAGCGTCTCCCTGGGGCTGGGGACGGGATCGATCACCTGGGTCGATCGCAAGGACGGCTTCTGGTGGGCGATGTTCGCCAACTATGACGGCAAGGGCGGCGAGGCGCCGCGCGATCACCGCCACACGACCCTGGTCAAGTTCGACGACCAGTGGCGACGCCTGGAAGGCTGGGCCCTGCCCGCCTCGATCCTGGAGCGCATCAAGCCGATGAGTATCTCGGGCGGCGGCTGGGGTCCGGATGGACGGCTTTATCTGAGCGGCCACGACCTGCCCGAACTCTACGTCGTGGCGCTTCCGAAAGGGGGCGGCGTGCTCGACCATCTTCAAACCCTGCCGATGGAGGCCGAAGGACAGGCCATCGACTGGGATGAGAGCGACAAGGGAACGCTCTACGGCATCACCCGGCGCAGCCGCGAGATCCTGCGCATGACGGCGCCCGTCTCGATCAAGCGCTGAGGCCTACGACTTCCCCTTCGTCAATCTCGAAAACCGTTGAGGCTCCGACCTCGCGCATCTAACAAGTGTTTGATCGCGATAACGGGGAGAGTTCGCATGACGGCCGCCTATCTGTGTGACGGCATCCGCACACCTTTCGGACGCTATGGCGGGTCGCTCTCGAAGGTCCGCGCCGACGACCTGGCGGCGATCCCGCTCAAGGCCCTAGCCGCGCGGAACCCAGGCCTGGATCTCGCAGCAATCGACGAGATCGCCATGGGCAGCGCCAACCAGGCCGGCGAGGACAACCGCAATGTCGCCCGCATGGCGCTGCTGCTGGCCGGCTACCCCGTCTCGGTTCCCGGCGTCACGGTGAACCGCCTCTGCGCCTCGGGCCTGGAGGCCGTCGGCTACGCCGCCCGCGCCATCGCCTCGGGCCACAATGACCTCGTCATCGCCGGCGGCGTCGAGAGCATGAGCCGCGCGCCGTTCGTGATGGGCAAGGCCGACAGCGCCTTCTCCCGCAACGCTGAAATCTTCGACACCACCATCGGCTGGCGGTTCATCAACCCCGCCATGCGCAAGCTGTACGGCGTCGACTCCATGCCCGAGACGGCCGAGAACGTCGCCACCGACTACGGCGTCAACCGCCAGGACCAGGACGCCTTCGCCCTGCGCAGCCAGGCGCGAGCGGCCGCCGCCCAGGCCAATGGCTTCCTGGCCAGCGAGATCACGCCGGTCGAGATCCCCGGCAAGGCGGGCCCGACGATCGTCGATCGCGACGAACACCCGCGCGAAACCACCATGGAAGCCCTGGCCAAGCTGAAACCCATTGTCCGCGAGGGCGGCACGGTCACGGCCGGCAACGCCTCAGGCGTCAATGACGGCGCGGTGGCCCTGATCATCGCCTCCGAGGACGCCGTGAAGCGCCATGGCCTGACGCCGCACGCCCGGATCACGGGCTACGCCACCGCCGGGGTCGAGCCGCGCGTGATGGGGATCGGGCCGGTTCCGGCCGTCCGCAAGCTCTTGGCCAGGACGGGTCTCGCCATCGGCGACTTCGACGCCGTCGAGCTGAACGAGGCCTTCGCCGCCCAGGGCCTGGCGGTGCTGCGCCAGCTGGGCCTGCCTGACGACGGCGCGCATGTGAACGCCAATGGCGGCGCCATCGCGCTGGGCCACCCGCTGGGCGCGTCCGGCGCGCGGCTGGTGCTCACCGCCCTGCGTCAACTGGAGGCGAGCGGCGGTAAGCGCGGCCTCGCCACCCTCTGCATCGGCGTCGGCCAGGGCGCGGCTCTGGCCTTCGAGCGCGTCTGATGTCGCTCGCCGACCCGGAACTGATCGAGGCCCTGCGCCACACGGTGCGGGCCCTTTGCCGCGACTTCCCCCCGCCCTACTGGCGCGGCCTGGATCGCGAGAAGGCCTATCCCACCGCGTTCGTCGAGGCGATGACCAAGGCCGGTCTCCTGGGCGTTCTGATCCCCGAGGAATACGGCGGCGGCGGGCTTGGCCTGACGGCGGCGGCGGCGATCCTGGAAGAGGTCCACGCCAGCGGCGGCAACGCGGCGGCCCTGCACGCCCAGATGTATACGATGGGCACCGTGCTGCGCCACGGCTCGACGGCGCAGAAGGAAACCTGGCTGCCGCGCATCGCCGATGGTTCGATCCGGCTGCAAGCCTTCGGCGTCACCGAGCCCACGGCCGGCACCGACACGACCTCGATCTCGACCTTCGCCCGCCGCGAGGGCGACACCTATGTGATCAACGGCCAGAAGGTCTGGACCAGCCGGGCCGAGCACTCCGATCTGATGGTGCTGTTGGCCCGCACCACGCCCAAGGACCAGGTCGCCCGCAAGGCCGACGGCCTGTCGGTGTTCCTGGTCGACATGCGCGCCGCGCTCGGCAAGGGCCTGACGATCAAGCCGATCGCCACCATGCTGAACCACGCCACGACCGAGGTGTTCTTCGACAACCTCGTCATCCCCGCTGACAGCCTGATCGGCGAGGAAGGCAAGGGCTTCCGCTACATCCTCGACGGCATGAACGCCGAGCGGATCCTGATCGGGGCCGAATGCCTGGGCGACGCCGCCTGGCTGATCGGCAAAGCGCGGGACTACGCCAATAGCCGCGTCGTCTTCGGACGCCCCATCGGTCAGAACCAAGGGGTGCAGTTCCCGATCGCCCGCGCCTACGCCCAGACCCACGCCGCGCGGCTGACCATCTATGACGCGGCGGCGCGCTACGATGCCGGCCAGCCCTGCGGCGAGCAGGCCAATATCGGCAAGATGCTGGCCTCGGAAGCCTCGTGGGCGGCGGCCGACATGTGCCTGCAGACGCACGGCGGCTTCGGCTTCGCCGAGGAGTACGACATCGAGCGCAAGTTCCGCGAGACGCGCCTCTACCAGGTGGCCCCGATCTCGACGAACCTGATCCTGGCCTATGTCGCCGAGCACGTTCTCGGCCTGCCGCGCTCCTACTGATGTCGCCGCACGCGGACTGGATCGGGCGGACGCGCAAGAGGACCGCCGTGCTGGCGGCCTCCGACCTCGCCAGACTGGCCGCGCTGCTGAACCGGGAGGCGCCCTGCGAGGTCCCGCCCGCCTGGCACTGGGCCTGTCTGGCCGAGCCCGTATCCCGCGCGGATCTCGGCCCTGACGGCCACCCGCGTCGCGGCCTGTTCCTACCGCCGATCGAAGCGCCGCGCCGGATGTTCGCCTCGGCCGACATGACCTTCTCAGGCGCGCTCGTACCGGGCCAGGAGACGGAACTGGTTGAGACGGTCGCCAATATCGAGGAGAAGCCGGGCGCCAGCGGTCCCCTCACCTTCGTCACCGTCGATCGCGTGGTCTCACAGGCGGGCGAAGTCCGCGTGCGGGAGCGCCAGACCATCGTCTATACGAGCGCAGCGCCCGCGCCGCGCGTGGCCGACAGCGAGCCTCCCACGACAACCGACTGGAGCCGGGACACCGCCACCGACCCCGTCCTGCTCTTCGCCTTCTCGGCCGCGACCTCGAACAGCCACCGCATCCATTACGACCTGGGCTATGCGACGCAGATCGAGGGCTATCCAGGCCTTGTCGTCCATGGCCCTCTGATCGCCCTGCTGCTGCTGGACGCCATGCCTCGTCAGGCGATCAGCCGCTTCTCGTTCCGCGCGCTCAAACCCGCCTTCGCCGGCGAGACGGTCACGGCGGAGGGCCGCCTAACCGATGACGGCGCTGACCTGTGGGCCAGGTGCGGCGACGCCACCCTGATGCGGGCCCGCGTCGGGTTCTGAGCGCCCTACTCCTCCAGAGTCGACGTATCGAAGCCGTGATACAGCGACAGAAACCGGAATGGATGGCCAGGCACGTACGCGCTGAACATCACGTTGTTGATGTCGCTGAGCGTGTCGAAGGCGCCGATCTTCGCGTCCTGGACCTGCAAAGCCAGGTGATGGCGCGCCAGATTCAGCGCGACCTGGTCGATCCAGCGCGTGACCGTCTCGCGCGACAGCCGCTCGTCCAGATAGGCGCGCAGCCAGCGCAGCATGATTGCGGTCGTCGCCGTGGGGCGCGCCAGGAGCAGATTGGCGGTGATCCGCGAGCCCGCCTGGGTGTTGCGCTCATTCTCGTTGAGCACGAAATCGGCGTCGCGCCATTGGTCCAGAAGGTCCTCGACGCCCCTCTGCAAAAGCAGGTCGATGTCGGAGACGAACACCGGCCTCTGTAGCAGGTCCAGCAGCCCGCCCAGGCGCTGGAAACGCACCGACTGATAGTGCGCGACCGGAATCTCGATCAGCCCCTTGGGCGGCGCTTCGTAGCAACGCGTTGTGACGGCCGAGGCGTCGAAGGCGTCTCCCGTGAAGACGAGGCGCGGATCGTTCACGCCGACGGTCGCAGCAGCGTCCGCGAGGCGCTCTGCCCCGCCGATCACATGGATCATGACCAGGAACGGCACGTCACTGTGCTTGATGACCGACAAAGCCAGCCAGCGCCCGTAGAGTTCGACATAACGCGCGTCGGCGGCGGCGAAGAACACCACCCTGACGCCCAGGGCGTCGGCGTGCGCCTTCAGCCCTTCGGCGTCGAGCGTGCGGCCATCGCCGGTCAGAAAGACCTGGGGGCCATCGTCGACCGCCGCCGGTGTGGGCGCGTCCAGCTCGCCGCCCGTCAACGCCTCCATCACCACCTGATAGTGGATCACCCAGTCGCGCCATTCGGGCGACGGAGGCTCTACCTGCAGCGTCGCCGCCTCATCGAGCAGCGCTTCGAACAGGGCCAGGCGCTCGGCGCTCAGCGGCTCGCACAGGATCAGGCTGACCGCGTCATGATAGTACTTGATGCGCCCCAAAGGGTGCAGCCCGGAGTTCAGGTCCCGTGCAGCGGCTATCGCCCTGTCCAGTTCAGCGGCGACGTCCAGCGGCGCCTCGGTCTCCGGAGGCGTAACGACCTCGTCGGGGGTCACGCCCTCGAAGAAGCGCCCCAGCAGCGCCGTCGCCGCCGCCTGTCCGGGAAGAACGCCCTCCCCCATCAGGATCTCGTAGCGCAGCCCGCCGCGCCAGCCGACCTGTAGTTCGAAACGGTCGGTCGCCTGTCGCCACTGCGCTTCACCCGGAAAGGCCATGCGCTCGACCAGCGGGGTCTTCGGCGCCAGGACCAATAGGCCCTGGTCGTTGTCGACGCCCCAACGGTGATGCGCGAAACCGCGATGCGCGCCCTCGATCTTCAGCACCTCCAGATAGCGCGAGGGCGTGGTGATCCAGCCGGCTTCGGCGAGCAGCGGCAGGCGGTCCAGCAGCACCGAAGGTCGCGCCAGGGTCTGCAGAACGTGCGGCGCAACGGCGTAGTCGAACCGCCCTTCTCGCGCCACCCGCGTCAGCAGGGCTCGGTATGTGTCCGGATCAGAGAGGTCACCGGCGTACTCGCCGGTCGGTCCGCCCAGGGTGGCGTCGCGCAGGTCCTCGGGCCATCCGGGCGGTCCACCGCCGATCAGCAGTACGCGGAAAGCCGGATCCTGCGCCTTGCGGGCCCGCAGATGGGCGACCAGCTCGCCCAGCGCATTGAGGCCCGTGAGCTGGCCAAACTGCGAGGGCCGCGCCGCCCGGCGCTTGAACAGGAAATCCAGTTGCAGAAGACCACCGTCGCGCACACCCCGCAGGCGATGGAAATCGGTGACGTCGGCCGGCATGAAACCCATCGCCCGCAGTTGCTCGAACACCTGTTCGGCGGGCGGGGCCCCCTCGTTGAAGTTCACCACCGAGATCTCAAGCAGGATGTAGTCCGCCTGCCGCAGCACGGCCTCGCCGCCGCGCAGCACGTCCAGCTCCGCGCCCTGGGTGTCGATCTTGACGAAGTCAAAGCGCCGCCCGGCCAGCAGGTCGTCCAGCCGCGCCTTGGGCACCACGCGGCGGATCATCACGTCGTCGCGGAAGAAGTCGGTATTCTCGCGATAGAGCGACGTGCCCGTCGACTGCAGCCATTCCTTGGTCAGGAACAGTTCGGCCTCGCCGTTCTCGTGCGAGGCCGCGACCATATGGCGCTCGAACGGCATGGCCGCCAGGTCCGGCTCGCAGAACGGGTTGGGCTCGACCAGGGTCGGCGCGCAGTCGGGAAACACCTGCAGGAAGCCCCGCGTGAAGCTGCCCACGTGCGCGCCGATGTCGAGCATGGTGCGCGGCGCGTAGCCGTCCAGCTTCAGGGCCTGCAGTTGCTCGCGGTTCACCGGCCCTGCCCCTCCCACAGGCGGCCATCGGGCGCGATGGCCTTGACGGCGTGTCGCCGCGCCAGCTCGCGGCGATAGACATCGTGCAGATCAGGCTCGTCTTGCGCCTCGCGCTCGTCCCGATCCAAGGCGAGACCCACCGCGAGATAGGTCGCCAGATTGGCGAGGTTCGGCTGAGGACGCAGGCCCGCCTGATACTCGGCGATCATCTCGCCGTAGAGCGTCTCAAGCTTGTCGGCCAACAGGTCCATGTCGAAGAGCACGCAGGTGTCGCGATTGGCCTCCAGCGTGGCGCGCAAGGCCTGGGCGCGCGCACGATCCGAACCGATCTCGACGGCCTTTTCGACATAGGCTGCGGCGCTATCCACGACCAGTTCGGGCAAGCCGGCGCTGCGCACCAGACTGCCGCAGACCCGCGAGGCGAACGAGCGGCCCGACCAGGTCAGGACCGGCACGGCCATCCAGAGCGCGTCGGAAGCCGTCGTGTGGGCGCCGTAGGGCGTGGTGTCCAGGAACAGGTCCGCCAGGCGATAGCGCGCCAGATGGAAGGCGTTGGGCATCTTGGGCGCGAAGACCAAACGCATGCGGTCAACGCCCCGCGCCTCGGCGGCGTCGCGCAGGCGGGCGTTGGTCTCGGGGTTGCTGTCCAGCAGCCAGAGCACGCTGCCGGGCGTGCGCTTGAGGATCTCCATCCACCGGTCAAAGACGTGGGGCGTGATCTTCTGCGTGCCGTTGAAGCAGCAGAAGACGAAGCTGTCTTCGGGCAGGCCCGCCTCGGTCCGCGTCGGGACGTCGCTGGCCACGATGCGTCGCCGGTCATTCGGCTGGTAGCAGGGAATCCGGCGAACGGCCTCCGAATAGTAGAGCTCCATTTCCGGCGGGATGATCCACGGATCGCCGATAATGTAGTGGTGGTAGTCGCTGCCCATCGTGCCGGGATAGCCCAGCCAGTTGACCAGGATCGGCGCGGGGCGGCGGGCGAAGACGGCGGTGCGGGCGTCGCGGGTGTGGCCGTTGACGTCGACCAGGATGTCGATGCCGTCGTCGGCGATGCGCTGGGCGGCCTCGTCGTCGCTCATGGGGCGGATGTCGATGAAATGCTCGGCCGCCGCCCGGATGCGTGTGTTCAGGCCATCGCTGGACTCTGGTCCGCAGTAGTAGGCGAATACCTCGACCTTGGCCTTGTCGTGCACCTCGAAGAGCTCGGCCATCAGGTAGCCGACCGCGTGGTCGCGCAGGTCGGACGAAATATAGCCGATCCGGGGGCGGCGCCCCGCCAAGTCGATCGGCGCGTCGCGGCGATCGGTACGGACTTGCTCTGGCGTGGTCTTGGCTTCGCGCTCGATGAACTGATTGGCCGCGCCCAGCTGCAGAAGCGGATCGTCGGAATAGGCCGCGATCGACAGCGGATTGACCCCGTTGAGCAGCGTTTCGCGGCTCAGGCGCTCGGTCGGCTGGACGGCGGGCCATTTGCATTGCGACAGGCGCGTGGCGACCAGCTGGCCGATGACGTCCATGGCCTTTGGATCGATATCCGCCGCCCGCTGCAAGGCCAGTTCCGCCCGGGCGGGCTGGTGCATCTCGCCCAGCAAGCGCGCGATCTGCTTGAGGCAGGTGAAGGCGTAGCTGACCCCCATGCCGTTCAACACGATCGGCCGATTGGCTCCGGCCTCCCAGGTCGCGATCGCCAGTTCTTGCAGGCCGGCGCGTTCCTGGAGCCCGCCCAGATTGACATAGGCGGGCATGAACTCAGGATTGATCTGAATAGCCTGCTCCAGCGAGGCGGCGGCGGCGACATTGTCGCCGAGCGCGGCCTGGAGGACCGAGCGGTTGAACAGGGCCACGCAGAGCTGCGGATGGTCTGGGTTGAACTTGATCCAGATCTTGTAGGCCTGGTCCGCAAGCGCCGGTTGGCCGCCGGTCGCAAGGTTGCTGGCCAGGGTGATCACATCGCCCAGCGAGCAGCCGTCTGCGGTCAGCTTGCTGAGCATTTCCAGGGCGTCGAGGTCAGCCATTGTCTTCCTGAAACCGAGGGGCGGCGGACAGGCGCAAGCGAACGCGGCGCGCGAGTCGACCGAACGCGATCATGGCATGGGGGCGGAAACTCGACCATCGGCCGAGAGGCGATCGGCCGCCGACGTCCGGAGACATCGGCGGCCGGGCTCAAGATCAGGTGACGGTCAGGTACGAGATGACCTGGGCGTCGCTCAGGCTTTGCACCTGCGTGGCGGTCAGGGCGTTGGCCTGAGTGCTGGTCATCGCCTCGATATTGGTCGTCGAGAGGAAGTCCAGCTGGGTCGTCGTCAAGCCTGGTAGCTGGGTGGTCTGCAGCTGTCCGATCTGGGTCGTGGTCAGGCTGTCGATCACCGTCGTCGTCAGAGCGCCAAGCTGCGTCGAGGCCAGAGCGCCGATCTGGGTGGCGCTGAGGTCCGAGACGTCCGTCGAGCTCAGGCCCTTGAGCTGCGTGGTGGACAGACCCCTGAGCTGGGTCGTCGACAGCGCGGCGGTCTGGGTGGCGTCCAGCGCGGAGAGGTTGGTCGCTGACAGGGCGCCGAGCTGCTGGGTGCTGAGCGCAGCGATCTGGGTGTCGGCGAACTGGCCGATATCCGTCGTGTTCAGAGCCGCCAGCTGGGTTGTGCCCAGGCCCTTGACCTGGGTGCTCGTCAAGGACCCCACCTGGGTGGCGTCCAGCGTCGAGAAGGCCGTGACCGTCAGGGCGCCCAGTTGCGAGCCCGTCAGGGCGGACAGCTGGGTGGTGGTCAACTGTTGCGCCTGGGTCGTCGCCAAGGCGCCGATGTGCGACGTTGTCAGAGCGCCAACCTGGGTGTCGGCCAGCTCGCCGATATCCGTGGTCGACAGACCCTTCACCTGGTCGACACTCAGGCCCTTGATCTGCGTCACGGTCAACGCACCCATCTGGGTGGCGTTCAGAGCCGAAAGATTGGTCGTGGACAGCGCCAGCAACTGGCTGGGGACCAAGGCCGCGATCTGGGTGTCAGCCAGCTCACCGATGTCCGTGGTGGTCAGGCCCTTCAGCTGATCCACGGTCAGGCCCTTGACCTGGGTCGTGGTCAAGGCGGTGACCTGGGTGGCGTTGAGCGCCGAGACATTGGTCGACGACAGCGCCCCGATCTGAGCGGCGGTCAGAGCGGCTATCTGGGTGTCGGCCAGTTCACCGATATCGGTGGTGGTCAGGCCCTTAAGCTGCGTGGCCGTCATGCCCTTGAGCTGAGTGCTGCTCAGCGCAGCCACCTGGGTGCCGTTGAGGGTCGAGAAGCCGGTGGCGGTCAGCGCGCCCAGCTGGGTCGAGCTCAACGCCCCCACCTGCGTATCGGCCAGATCGCCGATATTGGTGGTGCTCAGGCCCGCCAGTTGGGCGACCGTCAGACCCTTGACCTGGGTCGTGGTGAGCGCCCCCACCTGCGTGGCGTTCAGCAGGCTGATGTTGGTCGCCGAGACCGCGCCGATCTGGGTGGCCGACAAGCCACCGATCTGGGTGGTCGACAGCTCCTGGATCTGGGTCGAGGCCAGCGCCGCGACCTGGGCCGCCGACAGAGCCCCGACCTGGGTCGCCGACAGCTCGTCGATGTCGGTCACCGACAGGCCCTTCAGTTGCGTCGTCGACAACGCCTGGATCTGGGTGTTGCTCAGCGCCGCGACCTGGGTGTCCGCCATGGCGGAGATATTGGTCGCGGAGAGGTTCTTCAGCTGATCGGCGGTCAAAGCCGTGATCTGCGTGGTCGAGAGCTCACCAATGTCGGTGGTGCTCAGGCCTTTCAGCTGATCGGCGGTCAGGCCCTTGATCTGCGTGGCCGACAGCGCCGCCACTTGGGTGGCGTTGAGCGACGAGAAGCCGGTGGCGGTCAGGGCGCCCAGCTGGGTCGCGCTCAGCGCGCCGACCTGGGTGTCGGCGAGGTCGCCGATGTCGGTGGTCGTCAAGCCCTTCAGCTGCGTCACGGTCAGGCCCTTGACCTGGGTCGTCGTCAGCGCCGCCGTCTGGGTGGCGTCCAGGGCCGAGAAAGCCGTGGCCGTCAGAGCGCCGAGCTGGGTCGCGCTCAGGGCGCCCACCTGGGTGTCCGCGAGCTGGCCGACGTCCGTGGTCGTCAGGGCCGACAGCTGGCTATTGGTCAGCCCCTTGACCTGGGTCGTCGTCAGAGCGCCGACCTGGGTCGCGTCCAGAGCCGAGAAGGCCTGGGTCGTCAGCGCACCGACCTGCGTAGCGCTCAGCGCGCCAAGCTGGGTAGTCGACAGGGTCTGGGCCTGGGTCGTGGCCAGGGCCGCGAGCTGCGAGGTCTGCAGCGCCGCGATCTGGGTGTCGGCCAGATCGCCCACGTCCGTGGTGGTCAGCCCTTGAATCTGGGTATTGGTCAGCCCCCTGATCTGGGTCGAGGTCAGGGCCGCCGACTGGGTCGCTGACAGCGCCGAGATGTTGGTGGTCGACAGGTTCTTGATCTGGTCGGCGGTCAGGGCCGCCACCTGGGTGTCGGCCAGTTCGCCGATGTCGGTGGTCGATAGGTTCTTGAGTTGATCCGTCGTCAGACCCTTGATCTGGGTCGTGGTGAGCGCCCCCACCTGGGTTGCGTTCAGCGCCGAGAAGCCGGTCGTCGTCAGGGCCCCGATCTGCACCGCGGTGAGCGCCCCCAACTGGGTCGTCGCCAGCTCACCGATGTCGGTGGTGGTCAGCCCCTTCAGTTGGGTGGCCGTCAGACCCTTGACCTGCGTCTCGCTGAGCGCGCCGACCTGGGTGGCGTTGAGGGTGGAGAAGCCCGTCGCGGTCAACGCGCCCAACTGGGTCGCCGACAGAGCGCCGACCTGGGTGTCGACGAGGGCGCTGACGCTCGTCGTCGACAGGTTCTTCAGCTGATCCGCCGTCAGCCCCTTGATCTGGGTGGTGCTGAGCGCCCCGAGTTGAGTGGCGTCAAGTTGGTTCAGATTGGTCGTGGACAGCGCCGCGACCTGGGTGGACGCCAGGCCGCCGATCTGGGTGGTCGACAGTTCCTGGACCTGCGTCGTGGCCAGGGCGCCGATCTGCGCCGCCGAGAGCGCGCCGACCTGGGTCGCCGACAGCTCGTCGATATCGGTGACCGACAGGCCCTTCAGCTGGGTCGTCGAAAGCGCCTGGATCTGGGTGTTGCTCAGCGCCGCGATCTGGGTGTCCGCCAGGGCCGAGATGTTGGTCGCCGACAGGTTCTTGAGCTGGTCGGCCGTCAGGGCCTGGATCTGGGTCGTCGAGAATTCACCGATGTCGGTGGTCGTCAGACCCTTCAACTGATCGGCGGTCAGACCCTTGACCTGGGTGGCGCTCAACGCCGCCAGTTGCGTCTCATTCAGCGCCGAGAAGCCGGTCGCGGTGAGCGCGCCAAGCTGGGTCGCGGTCAACGCGGCCACCTGGGTGTCGGCCAGTTGGCCGACATCGGTGGTGGTCAGGCCCTTCAGCTGGGTGGCGGTGAGACCCTTGATCTGGGTGCTCGACAGCGCGGCCACCTGGGTGGCGTCCAGCGCCGAGAAGCCCGTGGGCGAGAGCGCGCCGAGCTGGGTCGCGGTCAACGCGGCCACCTGGGTGTCTGCCAGTTCGCCGATGTCCGTCGTCGTCAGGCTCGTCAACTGACTGGTGGTCAGACCCTTCAGCTGCGTCGCGTTCAGGGCGGCAACCTGGGTGGCGTTCCAGGCCGAGAACTTGGTCGGCCCGATGGCCCCGATGACCGTGGAGCTCAGACCCGAGATCTGGGTGGTCGTCAGGTCCTGGACGTTCAGCGCTGTGATCTGCGCCGACGACAGCGCTGCGATCTGCGTATCGGCCAGGTCGCTGATGTCGGTGGTGCTCAGCCCGGCCAGCTGAGTGTTCGTCAGGCCCTTGAGCTGCGTGACGGTCAGGGCGGCGGTCTGGGTGGCGTCCAACGCCGACAGGTTGGTGGGCGAAAGGTTCTTGATCTGGTCGGCCGTCAGCGCGCCGATCTGGGTGTTGGCCAGCTCGGAGACGTCGGTGGTCGACAGACCCTTGATCTGGTCGGCCGTCAGCCCCTTAACCTGGGTGGTGGTGAGCGCCGCGACCTGGGTTCCGTCCAGCGCCGACACATTCGTCGCTGAGAGGGCGCCGATCTGCGCCGCCGAAAGCGCGGCGACCTGGGTCGTCGACAGCTCGGCGACGTCCGTGGTCGTCAGGCCCTTCAGCTGCGTGGCCGTCACGCCCTTGATCTGCGTCTCGGTGAGCGCGCCGACCTGGGTGGCGTTCAGGGTGGAGAAGTTGGTCGCGTTCAGAGCGCCCAGTTGGCTCGCCGAGAGCGCAGCCACCTGGGTGTCTGCAAGGTTACCGACGTTGGTCGTCGTCAGCGCAGCCAGCTGGCCGTTCGTGACGCCCTTGAGCTGCGTCGAGGTCAGCGCCCCGAACTGCGTGGCGTCCATCAGGCTGAAGTTCGTCGGCGTCAGAGCGCCGATCTGGGTCGAGGAGAGACCACCGATCTGGGTGGTGGACAGCTCCTGCACCTGGGTCGAGGCCAGGGCCGTGATCTGGGCCGCCGACAGCGCGCCCACCTGGGTGGACGACAACTCGTCGATGTCGGTCGTCGTCAGGCCCTTCAACTGCGTCGTCGACAGCGCCTGGACCTGGGTGTTGCTCAGCGCGGCGATCTGGGTCTGGCTCAGCGCCGAGACATTGGTCGCCGACAGGTTCTTGATCTGGTCGGCGGACAGGGCCGCGACCTGGGTGTCAGCCAACTCGCCGATATCGGTGGTCGTCAGCCCCTTCACCTGATCCGCAGTAAGGCCCTTGACCTGGGTCGTGGTCAGCGCCGCGACCTGGGTTCCGTTCAAGGCCGAGAAACCGGTCGCCGTCAGCGCGCCGAGCTGGGTGGCGCTCAGGGCGCCCACCTGGGTGTCGCCGAGCTCACCGATGTCAGTGGTCGTCAGCCCCTTCAGCTGCGTCGCGGTCAGGCCCTTGACCTGGGTCGTCGTCAGGGCGGCGGTCTGGGTGGCGTCCAGCGCCGAGAAGGCGGTGGGCGTCAGCGCGCCGATCTGGGTCGAAGCCAGCGCCGCCAATTGGGTGGTCGCCAGTTCGCCGATGTCCGTCGTCGTCAACCCGCCGAGCTGAGCCGTGGTCAGGCCCTTGATCTGGGTTTCATTGAGCGCCCCGACTTGGGTCGCGTCGAACGCCGAGAAGTTCGTCGCCGACAGGGCTCCCACTTGAGACGCGCTCAGAGCGCCGACCTGCGTGGCCGACAGGCTCTTCACATTGGTCAGGCTCAGCGCGGTGATCTGCGACGTGGCCAGAGCAGCGATCTGGGTGTCGGCCAGCTCGCTAACATCGGTGGTCGTCAGGCCTTGCAGCTGGGTCGTCGTCAGACCCTTGATCTGGGTGGCGTTCAGCGCCGCGACCTGGGTCTGGCTCAGAGCCGAGACGTTGGTGGCGGACAGATTCTTGATCTGGTCAGCAGACAGGGCCGCGATCTGGGTGTCGGCCAGTTCACCGATGTCCGTGGTCGACAGGCCCTTGAGCTGGTCCGCCGTCAGGCCCTTGATCTGCGTGGTGGTCAGCGCGGCCGTCTGGGTCGCGTCCAGCGCCGACACGTTCGTGGCCGTCAGCGCGCCCAGTTGCGCCGTCGACAGCGCCGCCAGTTGGGTGGTCGCCAGTTCACCGATGTCGGTGGTGGTCAGCCCCTTCAGCTGGGTTGCGGTCAGACCCTTCACCTGGGTTTCCGACAAGGCGGCGACCTGGGTGCCATTGAGGGTCGAGAAGCCCGTCGCGGTCAGGGCGCCCAGTTGGGTCGACGACAGGGCGCCGACCTGGGTGTCCGCCAGATTGCTGACATTGGTCGTCGTCAGCCCGGCCATCTGGGCGTTGGTCAGCCCCTTCAGCTGCGTGGTCGTCAGGGCGCCCAACTGGGTGGCGTCGAGCAGGCTCAGATTCGTGGCGGTCAGCGCCCCGACCTGCGTCGAGGACAGACCGCCGATCTGGGTGGTCGACAGCTCCTGCACCTGGGTCGAGGCCAGTGAGCCGACCTGAGCCGTCGTAAGGGCCCCGACCTGCGTGGCCGACAGCTCCTCGATGTCGGTGACCGACAGCCCCTTGAGCTGGGTCGTGGTAAGCCCCGCGACCTGGGTGTTGGTCAGGGCCGAAACCTGGGTCTGGCTGAGCGCCGAGACATTGGTCGCCGACAGGTTCTTCAGTTGGTCAGCCGACAGCGCCGCCACCTGGGTGTCGGCCAGTTCGCCGATGTCGGTGGTCGAAAGCCCCTTCAACTGGTCGGCCGTCAGACCCTTGATCTGAGTGACCGACAGCGCCGCAGCCTGGGTCGCGCTAAGCGCCGAGACGTTGGTCGCCGTCACCCCGGCCAGCTGGCTGGTCGCCAGCGCGCCGATCTGGGTGTCGGCCAGCTCGCCGACATCCGTCGTCGTCAGGCCCTTCAGCTGGGTCGTCGTCAGGCCCTTGACCTGCGTCGTCGACAGCGCCGCCACCTGCGTGGCGTCTAACGCCGAGAAGGCGCTCGCCGAGAGGGACCCAAGCTGGGTCGCCGACAGCGCCGCGATCTGGGTGTCCGCGAGCTCGCCGATATCCGTCGTGGTCAGAGCGCCGAGTTGCGCGGCCGTCAGGCCCTTGACCTGGGTCTCGTTCAAGGCGCCGACTTGGGTGGCGTTCAACGCCGAGAAATTCGTGGCGCCCAGGGCGGCGACCTGGGTCGAGGCCAACACCGCCAGTTGGGTCGTCGAAAGCTGCTGGGTCTGGGTGGTCGCCAGAGCGCCGATCTGCGCCGTGCTCAGCGCACCGACCTGAGTGTCGGCCAACTCGCCGATGTCGGTGGTCGACAGCCCCTTGATCTGGTCAACGGTCACGCCCTTGACCTGGGTCACCGACAGCGCGCCGACCTGCGTGGCGCTCAGCGCCGAGAAGTTCGTCGCCGACAGCGCCCCGACTTGGGCGGCGGAGAGCGCGCCGACCTGGGTCGTCGCCAACTCGCCGATATCTGTGGTGGTGAGCCCCTTCAGTTGGGTGGTCGAGAGCGCCGCCACCTGGGTTGTGCTGAGCGCTCCCACCTGCGTCGCGTCCAGCGCCGACAGGTTGGTGACGCTGAGCGCGGCGACGCGATCAGCGGCCAGCGCGGCGACTTGCGTGCCGGCCAGTTCGCCGATGTCGGTGGTGGTCAGCCCCTTGATCTGGCTGGCCGTCAGGCCCTTGACCTGGGTCTCGTTCAGTTGGCCGACCTGGGTGGTGTCGAAACCCGAGAAATTGGTCGCCGAAAGCGCCCCAAGCTGCGTCGCGCTGAGGACGGCGATGTGGGAGGTGTCGAGCGCCGCCAGTTGGGTGGAGGTGAGCGCCGAAACCTGCTGGGTGGAAAGCTGCGTCAGCTGGGTGACGTCGAACACCACCGAAGTCGCGAACTTCGGGATCTGGGTGGCGGTGAGCGCCTTGACCTGGGTGGTGGAAAGCGCGGCGACCTGGGTGGTGGCGAGCGCGCCGATGCCCGTCGCGCTGATAGCGGCGATCTGGGTTCCGTTGAGCGCTTGGATGTCGGTCGTCGTTAGACCTTGGATCGCGGTGACCGAAAGGGTCGAGATCTGCGCGGCGGAAAGATTGGAGATCGCCATTCGTCCATCCTTGCTGGTGGACGCCCCCACGTGCGCCCGAGCAATTTAAAGACGCCCAATACGCAAGCGCCCCAAGATAGCCACACTAAGGCTAATTCTCGGTAACCATATTTCCTTTCCAACACCTTTCAACGAGACACGCGGCCGCAGATCGATATTGGTCGCGCGCACAACCCTAGGAACGCATTCGAACACGCTCCGAAGTTGGAAAAACCCTTTCACATCAAGGCTTAAGGCCTTCCAAGCATTGCGCTGCGCCAATCCTTGCAGCCACCCCACTTCTTGCCGCTGAGCCCGTTTTCGCGACGAGAACAAGGTCTTCGAAGACGGGTTGGAGGCCGTTCGGACGCGGTTTCGCCAAGACCCTGATTCGGGGATCAGCCCTGATCGAAGGGCAGCAGCTCGAAACTGCCCATCAGCCCGTCGACGCAGGAGTTGGCGACCCAGACGTCAAAGGCGCCTGGCTCAACGGTCCAATAGTCGTTGTCGCCGACGAACATCAGGTTTTCGCGCCTGAGCTCGAAATGGACCTCGCGCTCGGCGCCGGGCGCCAGGCTGACACGCTGGAAACCCTTCAGTTCTCTGACCGGACGCGTCCGGCTGGCGACCCGGTCGCGGATGTACAGTTGCGCCACATGGTCACCGTGAACCTGCCCGGTGTTCCGGACCTTGGCGGTGACGCGCAGCGTATCGTCCCACGCCAGGCGAGCCGTGCTCAGCTTGAGGTCCGACAGGCTAAAGCTCGTGTAACCCAGCCCAAACCCGAACGGATAGAGCGCGTCGTTGCGGATCGACCGCCAGCGCGCCTTGTACTCCTGGGCGTTGGGATCGGCGGGCGCAGGCCGCCCGGTGGTGCGGCTGTTGTAGAAGAACGGCTGCTGGCCGCTCTCGATCGGGAAACTGACCGGCAGCCGGCCGGAAGGGTTCACCGTCCCGAACAGCACGTCGGCCACGGCGTGGCCCATCTCGCTGCCCAGGAACCAGGTCGCCAGAATGGCGGGAGCGTCCTTAACCACGCCTTCCAGCGCGATGGCCCGGCCGTGTCGGAGCAGGACCACCACGGGCTTGCCGGTGGCGGCGATCGCCTCGGCCAGGCGCTGCTGGACGGGCGGGATGCGGATGTCGGTGCGCGACTTGGCCTCGCCGGTCATGTCCTGGCTTTCGCCGACCGCCAGCAGGACGATGTCCGCCGCCTGCGCTGCGGCGACGGCGCGCTCGAAGCCGCCGGCGATGGTCGTCTCGACCTCGCAGCCACGCTCCACGATGAGGTTGGCGGGATCGGCCATCTGGGCCCGCAAGCCGGTGGCCAGGTCGACGTTCAGCCTGCGGTCCGCAAAGAAACCGCCCCACGCGCCGAGCACATTGTCGCGGTCGTCGGCGAAGGGACCGATCAACGCCAGCCGCTTGCCGGCCTTCGGCAGTGGCAGCAGGCCCTGGTCGTTCTTCAGCAACACGATGGACCGCGCGCCGGACTCGCGGCTCAGCGCCCGCATCGCCAGCGTAGCGGTATGCTTGCGCTCGACCTCAGGGTCGAGGGACCGGTAGGGATTGTCTAAGAGACCAATCGCCTCCTTCAGCGCCAGCACGCGCCGCACCGCCTGGTCCACCGCCTCGACGGGCACCGCACCCGAGGTGACCAGTTCGGGCAGGTAGCGGTTGTAGAGGCCGCTCTGCATGCTGATGTCGATGCCGGCCATAATGGCTAGGCGGGCGGCGTCCCGATCATCGGCCGCATAGCCGTGCGCCACCAGTTCCTGGTCGGCGGTGTAGTCCGAGATCACGACCCCCTTGAAGCCCCACTCCCCGCGCAGAATGTCGGTCAGCAGGCGTCGATTGGCGGTGGCGGGAATGCCGTTGATGTCGTTGAAAGCCGACATCGTGGTCATCGCCCCGGCGGCGAACGACGCCTGGAACGGCGGCAGGTGCGTCTCGCGCAGCGTCGCCTCGGACATCTCGACCGAGTTGTACTCCATGCCCGCCATCACCGCGCCATAGCCGGCGAAGTGCTTGGGCGTCGCCAGCATGCTGTCCTCGGCCCTCAGGTCGCGCCCCTGGAAGCCGCGCACGCGGGCGGCGGCCATGACCTCGCCCAGATAGACGTCCTCGCCCGAGCCTTCGGCCACGCGCCCCCAGCGCTGGTCGCGCGCCACGTCGACCATCGGCGCGAACGTCCAGTGAAGGCCCGACGCCGAGGCTTCAACCGCCGCCGCCCGCGCCGTCCGCTCGGCCAGATGCGGATCGAAACTGGCCGCCTCGGCCAGCGAGATGGGGTAGACGGTCCGGAAGCCGTGGATGACGTCGGCCGCGAACAGCAGCGGGATCTTCAGCCGCGAACCCTCGACCGCCGCCTTCTGGGTGTCGAGCGCGGCCTGGGCGCCGACCCCATTGATCAGGGTTCCAATCCGCCCCGCCTTGATCTCGGCGATCAGGGTCTGGGCGTTGCGGATGTTGACCAGCGGATTGATGTCCCCGATCGGCGGGCGGATCATGTCGGCGAAGCACGACAGCTGGCCGGCCTTCTCCTCGAGGGTCATCTGGGCCAGCAGGGCCTCGACGCGCCCGGAAGCCCGCGCGAAGGCCGAAGGCGCCGTCACAGCCAGACCCGCCAGCGCGGCCGCGCCAGACAGGAATCCGCGTCGGCTCGGCCCCGGGGGGCCGCCGGTCTTCGTCTTCAAGGCCATGGAATCCCCCGGGGACGCTTCACGAGGCGGGCAAACTCGCCGCTAAAGCGTCACCGTGCAACCGCGCTCGCCTATTCGGCCGCGTAGAGCACGGGTTCGCCCGACGAACCGGCGGCGTTGTAGGCCTCCAGGTCCAGGATGCCCTCGCGCTTGGCGACCAGGGTCGGGACCAGCGCCTGGCCCGCGACGTTCACCGCCGTGCGCCCCATGTCGAGGATCGGATCGATGGCCAGCAAGAGCCCCGCCCCTTCCAGAGGCAGCCCCAGGGTGGAGAGGGTCAGGGTCAGCATCACCGTCGCGCCGGTCAGGCCGGCCGTCGCCGCCGAGCCGATGACCGACACGAAGACGATCAGCAGATAGTCCGACCAGACCAGATGCACCCCGAAGAACTGGGCGACGAAGATTGCGGCGATGGCCGGATAGATGGCCGCGCAGCCATCCATCTTGGTGGTCGCGCCCAGGGGCACAGCGAAGGCGGCGTAGGCGCGCGGCACACCCAGGCGCGTCTCGGTGACCGTCTCGGTCACCGGCAGCGTGCCGATGGACGAGCGCGAGACAAAGCCCAGTTGGATCGCCGGCCACGCGCTCTGGAAGAAGCGGATCGGGTTCAGGCCGTTCAGGGCCAGCAGGCCCGGATAGACGACCAGCAAAACCAGGCCGAGCCCGGCGTAGATGGCCAAGGTGAACGCGCCCAACTGGCCCAGGGTCGTCCAGCCGTACTGGGCCACAGCGTTACCGAACAGACCGACCGTACCGATCGGCGTCAGGCGGATCACCCACCACAGCACCTTGCGGACAATGGCCAGGGCCGAGGCGTTGAACTTCAGGAACGCTTCCCCCGCCTCGCCGACCTTGAGGGCCGCGACGCCGGTGACCATCGAAATGACCACGATCTGCAGGACGTTGAACGACAGCGACGTGCTGGCCGCGCCGGCGTCCGATATCTTGGTCGAGGCGGCCAGGCCCAGGATGTTCACCGGCACGAGGCCCGTCAGGAAATCGAGCCAGGATCCATGCGTCTTGGGCGCCTTGGCTGCGGCGGCGTCGAGGCTGGCGTGCAGGCCGGGCTGGAGGACGAGGCCCAGCGCGATGCCGATGACGACCGAGATCAGGGCGGTGACCGCAAACCAGAACAGCGTCCGCCATACCAGGCGCGCGGCGTTCTGCATCTGAGCGATGTTGGCGATGCTGGCGACAATCGCCGTGAACACCAGCGGCGGGACCAGCACGCGCAGCAACTGGACGAAGATCTGCCCCACCTGCCGCAGGGTCTCGGCCAAGGCGTAGCCGGCCTGACCTTCGGAAGGCCCCAGGTGACGTGCCAAGAGCCCCAAGCCCAGGCCCGCGACCATCGCGATCAGGACCTGGGCCCCGAACCCACTGATGAAGCGGCTGCTCTTACTTTGCGTGGCGGCCATGACGTTCCTCGACAATCGTATCGTCGAGCAATGTCGTGCTGCGCGATGGGATTTACGAGCGAGGTTTTTCCAAGGGCGACCTCAGGAAAACTGAAGCGTCCCAGAAACGGCGATCCTGACCGGACTGGGCCGCTCTCAGCCATAAAAAGAACCCCGGGAGGACGAACCTCCCGGGGGCGCTTGCAGGGCAGTCTCAGGCGAAGGGCTAGTGGCCGCTGGCCACGCCCTCCTGGATCTCGTGGGTCGGGGCCTTCTTGGCGACCAGGGCGAACCACAGGACGTAGACGTAGCAGACCAGCGGAGCGGCGAAGCCCAGGGCCATGGAGCCCGTCATCTCCTCGATCTTGGCGAAGGCCAGCGGCAGGAAGGCGCCGCCGACGATGGCCATGCACAGCAGGCCCGAGGTCGCCGAGGTCGGCGCCGACGAACGCTGCAGGGTCAGGGTGAAGATCGTCGGGAACATGATCGAGTTGAACAGGCCGATCAGCAGGGCCGCGAAGGCCGGGATCAGGCCCGTCGTCACCGGCGCCGAGGCCAGCAGCAAGTTCACCGTGCCGGCGTGCGCGCTGGGCGTCATGTCCTTGGTGAGGATGACGACAAGGCACAGCGCGATCGCGCCGACGGCCACGATGGCCAGCATCACGTAGTCCTTGATGGTCTTCAGCAAAGCCGAGCCGGTGAAACGGCCGATCATGGCGAAGACCATGTAGAAGGTCGTGAGCTTGCCCGCCTGCTCGGCGGAGATGTCGAGGATGTGCGCCTGTTCGAGGAACAGCAGCAGGTGCAGCGAGATCGCCACTTCAGCGCCGACATACAGGAAGATGCCGATCGCGCCGAGGTTCGCCCACTTGGACGTCAGGGCGGTGAACGGATTGACCAGTTGACCGGTCTTGGGCGCGGCGTCGGTGATCTTCTGGCGGACCATGAAGATCAGCAGGATGAACAGCGTCAGGCCCAGGCCAATGGCCAGATAGACATTGCTGACAAAGCCCAGCGCCTGCTCACGCATGGCGTCGGTGATCACGACGTCCTTCTCGAAGATCTCGCCCTTGAGCAGGAAGTTCGCGCCGAACCACAGGCCGCAGGCCGCGCCCAGCGAGTTGAAGGCCTGCGAGAGGTTCAGGCGGAACGAGGATTCCTCGGGCTTGCCCATCGAGGCGATCAGCGGATTGGCGGCGACCTGCAGCAGCGTGACGCCCGAGGCCATCACGAACAGGCCCACCAGGAATACGCCGAAGGTGTGCAACTTGGCCGCCGCGATGGCGATGAAGCAGCCGGCGACAATGCCGCCCAGGCCCACCATCACCGAGCGCGCATAGCCCAGCTTGGACAGGAACGCCGCTGACGGCAGCGACATGATTCCGTAGGCGATGAAGAAGGCGAAGCCGGTCAGGCTGGCCTCGACCGGCGTCAGGGTGAAGACCGTCTTCATGGTCTTCAGCAGCGGATCGAGCAGGTTGGTGACCAGCGCCCAGATAAAGAACAGGCAGGTCACATAGACGATGGCGAGCTTGACGCCCCCGCCCTTGGTCGTGGTCTTGGCGATTGCGGCGTCGGTCATTGGCCGACACCTCCGAGGTTGAAATTCAGGAACGCAATCACTGCACCACTCCCTAGTGACGATGTGTCAAATCCGTCTTCGCGCGGATGTCGCATTCACCGGAAACGTGACAACGTTGTCAACCATACGTGTGGATTTTCTCGCGTTTTCGTGTCGGCGGCGATCACCGAACCGGCCGTCGCGTTGATGCATTTCGTCGGCTGAGTCTCACGCCGATGGACGGCGATCCGGGCAACGGCCGAGTCGGTTCAGCCCCCGCGACACGGGATCACCGCATAGCGATACGCCGTCATCCAGCGACGGCCTGACGCGTCCGAAAGATCCTCGGCATAGGGCGCGGCGGGCGACCAGACCCGCGCCTTCAGTCCTGGATCGAGCGCCCCCTCCCCGTCCCAGAGCGGTGAGACGATCCAGGCCGGGGCATCCGAGGCCGCGCAGAACGCCCGCACCTTCTCCGGCCCAGGCGGCGGCGGCTTCAGCGCGTCCATCAGCAGCGGCCGGATCCAGTCAGGCCCCGCGAGGCCGGCGGCCTCGACCCGCGCCACCCGATCATGCAACGCCATCGCCAGGGGACGCGAGAACACCACGCCTGCGCTCTGAACCTTGCTGATCCAGCTGGCCCGGCCCGCAACGATCCATGGCTCCACGTCGCCGGCCAGCCAGAGGACTTCGCCCGGCCGGGAAGCCATCATCGAGGCCAGGGTCGGATCACGGCCGGCGTCGCGCTGGCGGATATAGGCGGATCGGTCATCCCAGAGCAGGGTCGCTGACAGCCCCACCACCAGCAGGCCGGCGAGCTGCAGAGACCGGCCGGGCGCCTTCCAGGCCTTAGCCATCCAAAGGCTCAGCCCGCCGGCGATCAGCAGGGCGGGCAGGTCGCTGGCCCAGACCAGCCCTTGGCTGAAAGGCCAGGCGTCCGGCAGGCGGGCCAGGGCTTCGCGCAGCGCATAGCTTCGCAGCGCCCCATAGCCGACCAGCGCCACCACGAGCGCGCCCACCGCGATCGCTCCATAGAGCCTGGGCCGCGACAGGCGAACCCGATCGCCCAGCAGCAGGAACGCCAGCCCAACCGGCGCGATCAGGAGTCCAAGATCGCTGATACCACGAACCATCCAGGCGATGCTCAGCAAAGCCAGGCCGATCAGGCCCGGAGCGCCCTTTCGGGGGGCTTCGATGCAGACCAGGGCCAGACCGATCGTGGCCAGCACGGCCATCGGCTGCAGGGTCCGCCAAGTCTGGGCCTGGAGAAAGAGCAGCAGCGAGACATGATCGGCCAGCAGCGCGGCTGCGGCCACCCCGGCCAGTCCCGCCGCCAACCCGCCCAGCGCCAGCCGACGGGCCGGTCCTGTCAGCAACGACGCCGCCGCGGCGAGCGTACAGGCCTGGACGGCGGTCCGCCCCCAGGTCTCGGCCGACCACTGCGACGGAAACAGGATCGGGCTGCGCGTCTCGACGATCACTCGCCAGGCCGGGTCCATGACCGTGACCATTCGGTCGGCCAGCGGCAGGCGAAAGAGCCCTGCGACCACCAGGACGCCCAGCGCCGCCAGTCCCGCCCAGAACCAGCGACGGTCTTCCAGACAGATCGCCAGGCCGATGGCGGCGGCCGCGCAGAGGCCCATGATCGGATGGAAAAGCATGCCCAGAGCGCAGGCGCCCAAGGCCAGGACGCGTCGCCCCGACAGATAGGCGGCCATGCCCAGGAGACCGGCGGCCTCGGCCAGGCCGCGCGGCGTGGCGTAGGGCTCGCCAAAGCCGATCACGTTCATCGCGCCATAGAGCGGCGGCAGGATCGCGGCGAAGACCAGGGCGACCCAGCGTTCGGCTGGGGGACGATCGGCGAGCAGCCGCTCGATCAGCAGCGCCAGGGCCGCGAACCAGAGCGCCAGCGTGACGAGGACGATCGCCAGCGTCGCCCCCGAAACGCCCAGCACCGCGATCAGCCGCGCCAGCAGCGGCGTGTAGAGGCTGAAGCCGAACTGGCCGTCATGCACGAAGATGAGGTCGCGGCCGACCCCGCCGGGATCCAGCTTGGCCAGGGCGTCGCCGACATACAGCCGACCGTCGTGGTGGACGCCCGGGAACGGACGGCTGAGCAGGAACAGGCCGAACGCCGCCAGCCAGCCAAGCCAGCGGCTGTCGGCGAAACGTCCTAGCCGGTTCACGACCGAGCGATGGCGGCGCGCGGCGCTCGGAACAGCAGCGCCCGGCGGACGGTGAAGTTGAACAGGAAGACGAGACAGGCCGTCGGCCCCTTGGCCGAGGCGGGAGCCATGCCGAACGCTTCGACGCCGACGATCATCAGGCCTTGGGTCAGCAGCAGCCCGGCCAGACCCACCCCAAGGAAGCCGGTGAACTCGCGCCAGCGGTCGGCGATCGGACGATGGGCGAACACCAGTCGGATCGACAGGACATAGGCCACGCCGATGCCAAAGCAGAAGCCCACCCCGGAGGCCAGCAGGTAGTCGACACCGGCCCAGGTAAGCAGAACCAGAAGCCCCCAGTCGACCGCCAGCGCGGCGGCGCTGACTAGGCCATACAGGATCAGCTCCCGAAAGCCCTCCGGCAGGAGACGCCAGATCGGTCCGGCCAGGGTGAAGATCATGCGGCCACCTTGGTCGGCACGGCGCGCTCGCTGCGCAGGGCCTGACGGGCGCCGGAGACGCCGGCCTCGCCGTACTCGGCGTCCTCGTTGACCTCCCAGACATCGTGGAGGGTCTCGCCGGCGATGATGTTCTCGGCCGTCAGCAGGCCGGTCATCATGGCGTGGTCCTGGTTGTTGTACTTGTGCATGCCGTTGCGGCCCACGAGGTGCAGGCCCGGGAAGTGCAACTTCAAGTCCAGCCGGACCATCTTCACGTGCTCGGCGTAGGCGTCGTCATAGACCGGATAGGCCTTGTGCTGTCGCACCACGCAGGCGTCATAGACGTCCGCCGGCGCCATCAGGCCGATCTTGCCGATCTCGCGCTTGGCCTGGGCCACGAGCTCCTCGTCCGAGGTGACCCACAGGCCATCACCCTCGAAGCAGAAGTATTCCAGCCCCAGGCACGTCGAGACGCCGTCCGGGATCATCTCCGGCGACCACGAACGGAAGTTCTGCACGCGGCCGACCTTCACCGACGGGTCGTGGATATAGATCCAGTTGTCCGGCAGTTCCTTCTGCGGCTTGCCGATCAGCACCACGGTGATGAAGTCGCGGTACATCAGTTCGCCGGCGTGGAAGACGCTGATCGGGGTCGGGCTGATCGACTGCATCAGCTCGCGGATCGGCGCGGACGAAACGACGTTGTCGGCCGTGTAGATCTCCTTGCGGCCATCCGCGCAGGTGACCGCGACGGTCCAGAGCTTGGCGATCTTGTCGTAGTGCAGGCCGTCGACCTTGCGGCCCAGGCGCACGTCGCCGCCCAAGGCCATGACCTTGTCGGCGCAGGCCTCCCACATCATGCCCGGGCCCTTGCGGGGATAGCGGAAGCTCTCGATCAGGGTCTTAGGTCCGCCCTCGGCGGCCTTGCCGCGCAGGCCCAGCGAGCGCTTGACGCCGTCGATGATCGCCGCGCCCAGGTCCAGGCCCTTGATCCGCTGGCTGGCCCAATCGGCCGAGATCTCGTCGCAGCTCATGCCCCACACCTTCTCGGTGTAGGTCTTGAAGAAGATCGAAAACAGCTTCTCGCCGAACTGGTTGCGCACCCACTGGTGGAAGGTGGTCGGCGCCGCGATCGGGGTCAGCTTGGCCCAGCCGAACGAGGCCATGCATTTGGCGGCCGTCCAGACGCCCAGATTGGCCAGGGCCTCGAAGGCCTTCAGGGGATAGGCGTAGAACTTCTCACGGTAATAGATCCGCGACAGGCGCGGCCGGTCGATGAAGTCGTCGGGCAGGATCTCGTTCCAGAGGTCGACGATCTCCTTGCTCTTGGAGAAGAAGCGATGACCGCCGATGTCGAACTTGAAGCCCTTATAGTCGACGGTCCGGCTGATGCCGCCGACATAGGTCGGGTCCATCTCGAGCACGGTCACGCCGCGCCCGGCCTTGGCCAGGGTGTAGGCGGTGGTCAGACCGGCCGGACCGGCCCCGATCACCAGGGTTTCCACGTGCTGGCCCATGCGGCCCCCTCCCAATCCCGTTCCGGTACAGAATGGTCCGCGATGGTTAAGGCGGTGTACTCACGCGTGGTGAATTCTGGTTAATCGGCCAAGCGAGACGATTGGTCGCGGACGCGTGCGGTTCTTCCCCCCGAGTGGGGAGGGGCCGCGAATAGAAAGGCGACAGAGCGAAGCCGCCCCTCGCCCCCTGGGTCCTGGCTCTCCGTGCTGCGCGCTCCGGCCGGCATGTAAGGTATTGGAGGCTTCCCCTCCGCCATCAGGCCTCGGGACCGCTGAATGGCGTGGAGGCGCTTATCCCTCGGCAGCTCCGGCGAAGCGTTTGGCCTGGGCGATCCAGGCGTCGCGCTCGGCGCGGCCCTTGAGGTTCAGCAGTTGGTCGATCGAGGCCAGGTCGTCGGGCGACCAGGCGGCGATCTGGCTGAAGCGCGTCACCCCCAACTCGGCCAGCGAACTCGCCAGCTTGGGGCCGATGCCGACCAAGCGCGTCAGGTCGTCGGCGACGGCCTCCAGGGCGACGACGGCTTCGGGCTCAACCTCAGGCTCGACCTCAGGCTCGGAGAGAACCGCGACGGCCGCCTCGGCGCTCTCGGCCACGATCTCGACGACCGTCTCGGCGCTGAGCGCCACGGCGGCTTCCACCCCGTCCGTCGTGATCTCGACGGCGTCCGCCACCGCTTCGGTGACGGGCGCCAACACGGTCTCGACGATCGGCTCGGGCGAGGCCTCAAGCACCGCTTCGGCCTCCAAGGCCGGCGCGACAGGCTCGGGCGCGAGCGCCATCAGGGCCTCGAGATTGACGGCCTCACGCCAGCGCGACGCCCACCACCAGTAGGCGGCTCCGGCGGCGGCCGCGCCGCCGAACATCAGCCACAGGGGCGAAACCGCCCCCACCGCGACGCGCGGTGCGGTCTCGGGCTCGACCTTGTCGGTCGAATACTTGGGAAGGAAGGTGAAAGGCGAAACCATGGCGCGCTCCTGGCAACCGCGATTTGTTGCAATGCAACATAGCACGGAAATCGCGTTCGCAAGCGCAAAAACGCTAACCTTACGTCAATTGAATCCGATCGCGCGCAAAAGCACCGCCGCCCCCACCGTCACGCCGATCATCGCCAGCATGGGCAGCCGCATCGCGAAGGTCAGGCCCAGCGCCAGGACCACAAGCCCCAGAGCGCCCGGGTTCACCGCTCCGACATCGGGGGTCACCACCTTCAGCACGCCCGCTTCCCAGGTCTGGCCGCTACGGAACAGCAGGTGGACCGCGAACCACAGCGCCAGCTGGCCGATCACGCCCACGGCCGCCGCCGACACCATGGCCAGGGCGCGAGCCGGCCTTGGTCGACGCCCCCAGCGCTCGACCAGCGGGCCGCCGGCGAAGATCCACAGGAACGACGGCGCGAAGGTGGCCCAGGCGGCCATCAGTCCGCCCAGCAGGGCCATGATCCAGGCGCTCTCCAGCGGCGCAGCCTGGAAGGCGCCGACGAAGCCGACGAAGACGAAGACGAGCACCAGCGGTCCCGGCGTCGTCTCGGCCAGGCCAAGGCCGTCCAGCATCTGGGCGGGCGACAGCCAGCCGAACACAGCCGACGCCTGTCCCAGATAGGCCAGGGCCGCATAGGCGCCGCCGAAGCTGATCGCCGCCAGCCCGCCGAAGGTCAGGCCCATCCAGGCCAGGGGCGAGCCCGGCGCGATCAACTTGGCCAGGGCGATGGGCGCGAGCCAGGCCGCGAGGCAGACCAGAGCCACCCGCGCGCGTCCCGTCGGCGCCGGCGCGACGGCGCTCGAGGCCTCCGCACCCTTCCCGCCCAGAAACCACCCGAGCGCGCCGGCCGCGAGCACCACGAGAGGGAACGGTGCGACCGTGAACGCCATCAGGGCGAAGGCGCCGATCGCCGCGGCCACCGCCGCACGATCCTTGAGCGTCCTCTGGCCGATCCGCGCCAAGGCCTGGACGACCAGCGCCACCACCGCCGCCTTCAGGCCCAGCAGGACCGGGCCCGCCCAGGCCGAGCGGCCATGGACGACATACAGCGCCGAAAGGCCCAGGATCACTACAAGGCCCGGCAGGACAAACAACAGGCCCGCCGCCAGACCGCCCCGGATCCCATGCAGCCGCCAGCCCAGCCAGGTGGCCAGCTGTTGCGCTTCGGGCCCCGGCAGCAGCATGCAGAAGCTCAGCGCGCGGGCGAACTCGGCGTCGTCGACCCATCGACGAACCTCGACCACCTCGCGATGCAGCAGAGCGATCTGGCCCGCCGGGCCGCCAAAGCCCAGCACGCCGACCTTCAGCCAGACCGGCAGGGCTTGGGCCAAGGTCGGCGGTCGCGTCATGTTAGGCCCGCCAGACCCGCGAGCGGCCGCCAGGCTCGCCCAGGCGCGCGGCCAGCCAGTCGCCGGCCTGCGCGGCTGCGGGATCGACCGAGGCCGGCGCGCCGATCATCACCATCGCGCAGCCGTTCATCTTCATCGGGTCCGTCAGAGGGCGAAGGCGAAGCTCGGCCACTAACAGGTCGTTCGTGACGGTTTCCATCCCGCGCAGGAAGGCGTCGAAGGTCTCCAGATCCTTGATCGGCAACCAGATCGCCAAGGCCGCGTCCGGGGCGCGCGACAGCACCGCACGGGTCGTCGCGACGATCCGATCATAGTCGTCGGGCCGCTCGAACGGCGGATCGATGACGACAAAGGCGCGGCCGCCCTTGCCGGCGTCCTTGACGGCGGTGTCGAAGCCGTCGGCCTGCAGAGCGCGCGCGTTGGCGTGGGGCGCCAGGGTCTTGCACAGGAGATCGGCGTCATCGTCGCGCAGTTCGCAGCCGGCATAGCGGTCGGCGCTACCCAGCGCCCTCGCCATCAGGCGTGGCGAGCCGGGATAGAGGTCGCCGTCCTTGCCGCCGTTCATCTGCGTAACGGCATCAAGCAGCGGCTGGAACACCGCCGGCGCGTCCGTCGCCCCCTTAAGCCGGAAGATTCCCGCCTGGGCCTCGCCCGAGCGCCGCGCCATCTCGCCCGCGAGATCATAGCCGCCCGCTCCCGCGTGGGTGTCGATCACCGCCAGCGCCGGACTCTTCTCCTGCAGGGCCGAGAGCATGGCCAGCAGGATCGCGTGCTTGTGCAGGTCGGCGAAGTTGCCCGCGTGGAAGGCGTGACGGTAGTTCATGCCCTGGCTCCTACCACGCCCCGTGCGCGCGACCAGCCTCGCGCAGCTCCTGCACCATCATATCCCTGAGCGCCTGCGGCGCGACGATCTCGACCGCATCGCCCCAGGTGAACAGATGCCAGGACAGCTCGCGCATCCCCCCGGCCCGGAAGGTGACGAGCACTGAGCCGTCCGCCTCCGGCGTCACCTGTTGGGTCGCGTGAAAGCGCCAACGCAGCGCATCCTCGGCGCGGCTCTTGTGGATACGCAGCACCACGTCCTGAATTTCGTCATGATAGATGCCGAAGCTCTCGTCGGCGAAGGCCTGCAGCGAGAAGTCCTGCGGCGGCGGGGCGGGCTTGTCGAGCACCTTGAGGTCGCTCATCCGGTCCAGCCGCCAGGAGCGCGGCTTGCCGCCCTTCCCTTCCAGCGCCACCAGATAGTTGGAGCGGCCGAACAGCACGCCCAGCGGCGTCACCTCGCGCGTGCGGCCGGGCGTGGAGCCGCCTTCATAGCGAAATGACAAGGCCTGCAGACCTTTGATCGCGGCGCGGATCGCGCCCAGCACGGCCTGGTCCTCATAGGGGCGTGGGCCGGCGTGGACGGCGATCGTTTCGGCCTGGACCAGGGCCTCCACATCGGGCGCCACCCGGCGGCGGGCCGAGCCGCGCAGCGCCGACAAGAGCTTGGCCTCCAGAGCGTAAAGCGACGCGGCGCGGGCGTCGGCGCCGGAGGCCTTCAGCGAGTCGGCGGCTACACGCAGGGCGGCCAACTCCTCGGCGGTCGGGGTCTGAAAGACGCCGTCCAGGCCCGAAGGGATGCGGAAGCGCTTGGTCGGCGGATCGTCGATCGCTTCCATCTGCGGAAAAGCCGCCCAGACCGCGTCTCGCATGCGCTCGGCGGTGCGGCGGCCCACGCCCAGGGCTGCGGCCATCTCGTCCAGGGTCAGCCCCTCGGCTGAGCCCGCCAGCATTCGGGCCAGATCCAGAAGGCGGGTGGCTTTCTCGTGTCTCATACCGCCCGTCATACGACCGTTTCTGTCGCAATGCGCGGACAATCTTCCATCATCGCCCCTGGAGAACCCAAGGACCCCCGATGACCCGCTTCGCCTGCCCCGCCTGGACGATCGCCCCCGTCAACGCCGCCATGATCTCGGCGGTGCTGGACTTCGCCGACATCCATCGCGATCTGGGCGGCGGCCGCAGCCTGCGCCGGATCAGCCACGAGCGCGCGGCCAAGGCCGACATGTTCCTGCTGCTGGGCCGCGACGTCGAGCGCGTCACCGACATCGGCCTCGTGTGGAACGATCGCGAGGACCAGATCGTCCGCGTCACCGACGACGCCGAACTGCGCGAGTCGCGCTTCATGCCCTGGGAAGACGCCTTCGAGCTTTTCGAGACCGAAGAGACCGACGAAAGGGTCGAACCCCTGCGTCTCTGCGCCTAAACCCTGCGTCGCGTCGCCGCCAGATCGCCGCCTCCAAGCCGAGGCGCCGGCGCGTTCTGCCTAAAATCCGTGAACAGACGCCGCGCAAAGGGGCGCCCCCATGGGCGCTGGCGCGGCTTGCGCATTTTTCTGCGGCGCGCCCATTGCCGAACGCCATAGCTTGAAACCTCATGAATAGATCGATGCTTCGTCGATATATTTTTAGTACCCGCGTCAAAAAACATAATCGCCGGGAGAAAAACGCCATGGATGAGGGAATCGTCACGCGTCAATAAACAGAATGAGGGGGCTACTTATGACTCAGCGTTTTAAACCCGCACTTCTTGCGGGTATTTCCGCGCTATCCATTACTTCGGTATACTTCACGCCCAGCTTCGCTGCTGACACAGCTGTAGCGACCACAGACACCCAGGCCGCAGAACTCGACACGGTTGTCGTCACGGCCCGCGGCAAACCTCGCACGGTTCTCGACTCCGCCGTCCCGGTCGACTCCTTCAGCGAGAGCGATATCAAGGCGTCGACCTTCACCGACACCAACGACATTCTGAAGACCCTGGTCCCGTCCTACACCCTGGCCCGCGAGCCGATTTCGGACGGCGCCACCTTCATTCGCCCCGCCAGCCTGCGGGGCCTGCCCACCGACAAGACCCTGTTCATGGTCAACTCCAAGCGCCGCCATCGCTCGGCGCTGGTGACCATCGGCGGCACCGGCGCCCAGGCGCCCGACGCGGCCACGATCCCCGCCTCGGCCGTGAAGAACGTTGTCGTCATGCGCGACGGCGCGGGCGCGCAGTTCGGCTCGGACGCCATCGCCGGCGTCATCGACTTCCAACTGAAGGACAGCCCCAGCGGCGGCTCGCTGACCGCCCAGTACGGCCAGTTCTTCCTGGGCGACGGTGAAGATGTGCTGATCACCGGCAACCTTGGCCTGCCTATCGGCGACAAGGGCTTCATCAACACCACGGTCGAATACACCAGCCAGAACCAAGTCAACCGTGGTGGGCAGTATTGCAACGTCGGCATCCCGAACCAGGCGGCCGGCTTCTGCGTCACCAGCTATGCGGCGACCAATCCGGCCTACGGCGCGCTGATCAACGACTACGTCCAGAAATGGGGCCAGCCCGACTCCGAGGCCACCCGCGCCGTCGTGAACGCCGGCTACGCGTTCAGCGACACGCTGTCGATCTACGCCTTCGGCAACTACTCCAAGAGCAGCGCGGTCCAGTACTTCAACTATCGTCCGCCGGTCAGCAACGCCGTCAACGCCACGCCGATCCGTCTACAGGACGGCTCGACCTTCCAGTTCAGCTCGATCTTCCCGGCCGGCTTCACGCCGATGTTCGGCGGCGACGTGACCGACTACAGCCTCACGGGCGGCTTCAAGGGCCTGACCGGCTATGGCCTGAGCTATGACCTGTCGGCCCGCTACGGCAACGACAAGATCGCCTATACGATCTGGGACACCGTCAACCCCTCGATGGGTCCGGCCTCGCCCAAGAAGTTCTATGACGGCGCGCTCATCTCGACGGAATCCTCGGTCAACGCCGACTTCGCCTATGACTGGGAGGGCCTGGGCTTCAAGACCCCGGTCACCATCAACTTCGGCGCCGAGTATCGCAAGGAAGGCTACGAGATCGAGCCGGGCGATGTTCCGTCCTATGTGGCCGGAACCTGGGCCGTGCCCGACCCCTTCAAGTTCTGTAACGCTGCGACCCGCACCCCGACCGCAGCCGGTCTGGCTCTGCCGGCCACCTCGGGCCTGAACTGCGCCAACTACCTGTCGACCAACGCCGACGGCTTCGCCGGCATCGACCCGGTCTACAACGCCCTGGCGGTCGGCTCGAACGGCTTCCCGGGCAACACCCCGGCGTACTCCGGCAAGCTGACCCGCGACTCCTACGCCGGCTATCTGGAAACCTCGGGCAACGTGACCGAGGAATGGTTCCTCGACTTCGCGGTGCGCGGCGAGCACTTCTCCGATTTCGGCAGCACCTGGAACGGCAAGGCCGCCACCCAGTACCAACTGACCCCGAACTTCGGTCTTCGCGCTTCGGCGGGCACCGGCTTCCGCGCCCCGACCCCGGGCCAGGCCTTCACCACCAACGTCTCGACCCGGGTCGAGAACGGCGCGATCATCGCCTCGGGCCTGTTCCCGGCGACCAACCCCGTGGCCAAATTCATGGGCGCCAAGGAGCTGAAGCCCGAGAAGTCGCTGAACTTCGCGGCCGGCTTCACCGCCACGCCGATCGAGAACATGAGCCTGACGGTCGACTTCTACAGCATCAAGATCGAGGATCAGTTCTACGCCACCACCCCGATCACCGTGACCCCGGCGATCCGTTCGGCCCTGGTCGCCGCCAGCATTCCGGGCGCCGACACCATCGGCCAAGTGCAGTTCTTCCAGAACGCTTTCGACTCGACGACCACCGGCGTCGATGTCGTGGCCACCTACCGCAAGGCTTGGGAGAATGGCCAGACGACGAACTTCACCGTCAGCGGCAACTACAATAAGTTCAAGATCGACAAGGTGTTCTCAACGAACTTCTTCGACGCCGAAGGGGTCTATGACTTCGAGAACGCTCGCCCCCGCTGGCGTTCGGTGTTCACCGCTACACACCAGATCGACAAGTTCAAGGCCACCGGCCGCCTGAACGTCTGGGGTCCGTACAAGAACATGTTCAGCGTCGCCAATCCGGTGGTTCAGAAGTGGGATCCGGAGACGTTCTTCGATCTGGAAATGTCCTATCAGGCCACCGAAAACTACTCGGTCGCCATCGGGGCGCGGAACCTGTTCGCCAACTATCCCGATCCCGACAAGACCGGCGAGTCGGCCACCAACGGTCGGGTCTATCGCTCGGACTCGATCGTCGATTGGCAAGGCGGCTTCTGGTACGCCAAGCTCTCGGCCACGTTCTAAGTGTTTGATTTAGAGCCTCGTTATCGTGTCAAAACGATTCCGTTTTGACACGCGAGGCTCTAGGGTCAAGACGCACGACGGTGAGCGACCTGCTCGCTCACCGTCTAGAAAAACGAAGGGCCGGGGCGATCCCCGGCCCTTTTTCTTTGGCTGTATTTGCGTTGAGTGTGGACGCCCAAGCGGAGGGAAATCCTCATCCTTCGACAAGCTCAGGACGAGGATTTTGTGCGAACCGAGGCCAGCAGTCATCCTCACCCTGAGCGTGTCGAAGGGCGAGGACGGCCGCTGCGGAATGACGCAGCCTCATCCTTCAGTACTGCGGGGGACCCGCTAGAGCGGCTTACCCATCCGGATCAGCGGCACGCGATAGCCCGTCGAGGTCACGGCCTCGAAGGGCTCGATGTCGTGGTAGCCGCAGGCGCGATACAGCGGCACGCCGCCCATGGTCGCGGCCATCTCGACGCTGGAGAAGCCCTCGGCGCGGGCGGCGGCTTCGCAGGCGTCCAGAATGATCCGGCCCACGCCTTTGCGGGTGTGATCGGGGTGGGTGTACATGGCCCGCACCCGGGCGGCGTCGGTCTTGGGGTCCAGAAGCGCCGCGTCGCGCCCCGCTGAATGGTCGCCGCCGAATAGGGTGGCCCGCCGGCTCCAGCCGCCGCAACCCGCGATCGCTGCGCCGTCCTCGACCACGAAATAGGTACCGTCGGCGATCAACTGGGTGTCCAGGCCCATGATCTCGTACGACGCCTTGACCCCCTCGGGCGGCAGAAAATCCTGAAGCAGCTCCCCGATCGCACGGTCCATCAGCGCCGACAGCGCGGGCATGTCTTCAGGGCGCGCCAGGCGCAGGCGAAGGTGGGGACGAGCTTCGGTCATCACCCTTAATCACCTCGCGCCGATCCAAGGGAAAAACAAGGATTCGGCGGGGGCGGCGCGATCCCTCGCCCTCGCTCAGTGATCGAACAATCAACGCCCCAGGCGCCCAATGGCGAGGCGTCTGACATGTCAGTCCGGGCCACCACGGAAAACGGATTGCGCGCCGGAAGCGCGCCTTTCGAGATGGCGGAGGTTTCGGCGCTGGGGGTGGCCGGGACCGCGCGGGTCGTCCCGGCGACGCCTCCGCAGAAACAAGGGCAGGGATTGTATGAGCGGATCTGACGCGTCACCGGCGGCGAGCGTACTCACGCGCCGACGGTTCTTTGAAAGCCTGGCCGCGGTCGGCGGCATGTCGCTGGTGCTGTCGGGCATGGAAGCCCTCGGCTTCAGCCAAGCCTCGGCGACCGAGCTGCCGCCGACCCTGACCGGCGGCGCCAAGAACACCAAGGTCATCATCCTGGGCGCGGGTTTGGCGGGCATGACCGCCGCTTATGAGATGTCCAAGGCCGGCTATCAGGTGCAGATCCTCGAGGCGCGCGACTATGCGGGCGGGCGCTGCCAGACGGCGCGCAAGGGCTTCAAGCACACCGACCTCCTGGGCAACACCCAGGTCTGCGAGTTCGACGACGGGCACTACATCAACCACGGCGCCTGGCGGATCCCGTACCACCACCGCTCGACCCTGCACTACACCAAGAGCTTCGGCGTCCTACTGGAGAGCTTCGTCAACGACAACGACGCCTCCTACGTCTATTTCGAGAAGGGCAAGGGACCGCTGAACGGCAAGCCGGTCCGCAAGGGCGAGATCGCCGCCGACGTCCGGGGCTACACCGCCGAGCTGGTCGCCAAGGCCGCGAGCGCCGGCGCCCTGGACGCGCCCTTGAGCGGCGTCGATCGTGAGCGGTTCATCGCCTATCTCGTCAATGAGGGTCGCCTGTCCAAGAGCGACATGACCTACAAGGGCACCGAAGGGCGCGGCTTCTCCGTGCATCCGGGCGCCGGCGTGGATCCCGGTCCCGGCAAGGAGCTGGAACCCTTCGCCTTCAAGGACGTGCTCGACAGCAACGCGTGGCGGGTGCTGAGCTCGGTCACCGGCTTTGAGCAGCAGCGCACCATGCTGCAGCCGATCGGCGGCATGGACCAGATCGCCAAGGCCTTCGAAAAGCGCGTCGCGCCGATGATCCGCTATTCCACGCTCGTTCAGAAGATCAAGCAGTCGCCTACCGGCGTGACGGTCTCGTTCAAGGGGCCCGACGGCAAGTTGGGCGAGGTCACCGCCGACTACTGCGTCTGCACCATCCCGCTCAGCGTGCTCAAGCAGATCGAGCTCGACGCCTCGGCGCCGTTCAAGGCGGCGATGGAGGGCGTGGCCTATGCGCCGGTCAACAAGATCGGCCTTCAGATGAAGAGCCGCTTCTGGGAGGACAAGCACCACATCTACGGCGGCCACATCTATACCGACCTGCCCGGTATCCGCTCGATCTCCCTGCCCTCCTACGGCTGGCAGGCCCAGAAGGGGGTGCTGCTGGGCTACTACAGCTTCGGCGGGGAAGCCGCGCGGATCAGCGCCATGAGCCCTGCTGATCGCGCCGCCTTCGCCGTCGCGGGCGGCCAGAAGGTGTTCCCCGAATACGCCGAGAACTTCGAGAACGCCTTCTCGTTCAGCTGGCACCTGGCCGAGCACAATCTGGGCGGCTGGGCCGAGTGGGGCGAGAACGGCCGCAAGGAAGCCTATCCCATTCTCTGCGAGCCCGACGGCCGCCTCTATCTGGCCGGTGAACACCTCAGCTACCTTGGCGGCTGGCAAGCCGGGGCGATCGAGTCGGCCTGGCAGCAGATCGCCAAGATCCACGCCCGCGTCCAACAAGCCTGACGTTTAAGTTTCGAGGATACGCATGACGTTCGCTTATCGCCTCGCCGCCCTGGCGCTCGCCGCGGGCCTCGCCGCTCCGGCCATCGCGTCCGCCGACGGCAAGTCCCTGTACATGGACAACTGCTCGGCCTGCCATCAGGCGACGGGCAAGGGCGTCAAGGGCGCCTTCCCGGCGCTGGCCGGCGCGCCCCTGGTGCAGGGACCACCCAAGGTTCTGATCACCACGGTCCTCAACGGCCGCGCCGGCATGCCTGCGTTCAAGGACGACATCAGCGACGCCGATCTGGCGGCGATCCTGACCTACGCCCGCACCACCTGGGGCAACAAGGGCTCGGCGATCAAGCCCACCGAGGTCGCCGCCGCCCGCGTCGCCGCCAAGGCCGCCGCCAAGCCGCGCGGCCTGCAAGCGCACTGACCTTCAGCCTTCACCATAGGGAAGACGCCATGAAACGCCTGATAGCTCTTACCATCGCCGCCTGCGCCCTCGCCGGCGCCGCCCACGCCCAGGACATCGTCCGCGGCGGCAATCCCCAGTCGCCGATCGCCAGCGTCGTCACCGTGCCGGCAGGCTATGACACCATCTACGTCTCGGGCATGACCCCGCCGGTCATCGACGACAAGGCCGTCGGCGTCGCGCGTTTCGGCGACACCAAGACCCAGACCCTGGGCGTGCTGGGCCGCATCGAGGCCGCCCTGAAGAGCCAAGGCGCCACCATGGCCGACGTCGTGATGATGCGCGTCCTGCTGGTCGGCGACCCCGCCAAGGAGGGCAAGATGGACTTCATGGGCATGATGGAAGGCTACAAGACCTATTTCGGCACCGCCGCCCAACCCAACAAGCCGGCCCGCATCACCAGCCAGATCTCCGGCCTTGTCGCCGACGGCATGCTGGTCGAGATCGAGGTCCAGGCCGCCAAGAAGAAATAGTCGGGCCGCCACGCGTCGGATTTCACCGTTCCGCGAAATTATTCGCGTGACAACGTTGTCAAGACGAAGTCAAACAGCTATATGGAATTCAGCCCTTTCGGGCGTTTCCTCCCAATGACTCGGCCGCCCTCTTCTCCTGGAGGGCGGCCGTTCTTTTGTCTGGGGGCCAGCTTGGCGCCCATCGGGAGACGGTTCGACGCAGAGCCGATCGGCCCCGGTGGGGTTCAAGCGCCTGTCGACTAGCCACACAAGCGCCGCCGGCCGTTTCCCCGCATTGATCCATGAACCTAGCGGGCATCGCGTCCTCGCGAGCGGATGTCGGGGATGTCAGTGGAGGGTGGGGAGGAGACCATGCTCCCTCTCCCGTAGGGAGAGGGTTGGGGAGAGGGGTTACAGTGTCCGACGCAGCGCCGGCACGCCGTCTGACCTCGTAACCCCTCTCCCACGCTTTCAGTGCGGGCCCCGCCCTCTCCCTTTGGAAGAGGGATTCTTGTCCGCCCAGGGTCGGGAACGGAAATGAGCCCCACGCCGACCTCCGGACATTGACCGCCCTTCCCCTGAAGCGGACGCGCGGAAGAGCAGCGAGGGTGGGATTGCGGTCGTTGTGATCACCAAGTCCGACCGGACGATTTGATCTGCCTCGCCGAAGACGGACATTCTTTTTGTGCTTCGAGTGCCGGTTTGTATGTGTGTGTTCAGTTCCTGACCGTGTCGGGTTGGCCGATAACATCACAGTTATCGGCGCTCGTTGACCAGGGAGGGACCGATTGCGATAGGTCGCAGCATGGATTGGGACGCCTTCTTCACGGTGCATCGCGATCTGCCCAGGGAAGGCCCTGGGCTCGCCGACGATATCGCTTGGACCGGGCGTCTGAGCGCGACGCCCAGGGATGGGCATGTGTGCGACGCGGGATGCGGACCTGGCGGCGACCTTGCGGCTCTGCGTCAGCTTGTTCCCGAAGGCCTTGTGGACGGGTTTGAGACCGTTGCGCATTTCGTCGAGGCAGCGACAGTTCGGTTCGCAGATGATCCGTCCGTGCGGATCATTAGAGCCAGCATGGAGAACCTGACCGGTCCCTATGATCTGATATGGTCGGCAGGGGCGGTCTATTTCCTGGGAGTGACGCGGGCGCTTGAAGCTTGGCGCAGTGCTCTGACTGAAACCGGTGTCGTCGCGTTCAGTCATCCCTGCCTGTTCACGGACGCGCCGTCCGAAGCTGCGCTGGCTTTCTGGGAGGGCGAACCCGGCAGTATTGGAACCGACGCCACAACTCGCGCCGAGATTGCATCCGCCGGCTGGCAGGTGCTCGGATCGCGCCAACTCACCCATGAAGCATGGTCCGCCTACTACGATCCAATGCTTGAGCGCTGCGAAATGCTCGAAGCCGCGGGCACAAGTGCTTCGGTTGCGGCTGCGATTGCCGCTGCCCGCAAGGAAGCGTCCGACTGGCGAGCCGTGTCCGGCGATACCGGCTACATGCTCTATGTCGTTCGTCCGGCCTGAGCTCTATGGCGCCGTCCCCTCCGGGTCGGATACCGCAAACCCGGCCCGCGCTGACACCGGACCTTTGGCGGATCGAGTGGCGTTGCCCATCGCGACCAGCCCAAGCCCCCTCGCCTTCCCGCAAAAGAGTAGGCCGCCTGGCATGGGGTCCAGGCGGCCTGAGATCGCGGCCTTCGCGGCGGTCCGCCGCGGGCGTGTTGAAGGCGGGGAACGCCCGCGAGTGCGGGCGAAGGCCGCGAAGCCCTTGAGCGCCTGGCGCTATTCTTCGTCGCCCTCTTCCGGACCGCCGACCAGAAGCTCTTCCTCGATCTTCTGCGACGACTTCCGGACGGCGGCTTCGATCGAGGCGGCGATGTCGGGGTTCGTTTTCAGGAACTCGCGGACATTGTCGCGGCCCTGGCCGATCCGCTGGCTGCCGTACGAGAACCACGAGCCGGCCTTGTCGATGATCCCGGCCTTGACGCCCAGGTCGATGACTTCGCCCAGCTTGGAGATGCCCTCGCCGTACATGATGTCGAACTCGACCTCGCGGAACGGCGGGGCCACCTTGTTCTTGACCACCTTCACGCGGACATTGTTGCCGATGATCTCGTCACGCGCCTTCACCGAGCCGGTGCGGCGGATATCCAGGCGCACCGAAGCGTAGAACTTCAGCGCGTTGCCGCCCGTGGTCGTTTCAGGGCTGCCGTACATCACCCCGATCTTGTGACGGATCTGGTTGATGAAGATGACGATGGTGTTGGCCTTGTTGATCGAGGCGGTCAGCTTGCGCAGCGCCTGGCTCATCAGACGGGCCTGAAGACCCGGCAGGCTGTCGCCCATCTCGCCTTCGATTTCGGCCTTGGGCGTCAGGGCCGCCACCGAGTCGACGACCACGATGTCGACGGCGCCCGAGCGCACCAGGGTGTCGGTGATCTCAAGGGCCTGTTCGCCGTTGTCGGGCTGAGAGACCAGCAGGTTATCGAGATTGACGCCCAGCTTGAAGGCGTAGGACGGGTCCAGCGCATGCTCGGCGTCGACGAAGGCGGCGGTGCCGCCGGCCTTCTGGACCTCGGCTACCACGTGCAGGGCCAAGGTGGTCTTGCCCGAGCTCTCAGGGCCATAGACCTCGACGATCCGCCCCTTGGGCAAGCCGCCGATACCCAGCGCGATGTCGAGGCCGAGCGACCCGGTGGAGACCGACTCCATCTCGACCTTGCCCTTCTCGCCCAGCTTCATCACCGAGCCCTTGCCGAACGCGCGGTCGATCTGGGCGAGAGCCGCCTCTAGCGCGCGTTGCTTATCGCCTTCTTCCTTGGCCACGAGTTTCAAAGCCGCCTGACTGGTCATTGTTGATCCGCCTTCTATTCCATGATTCCGGTCGCCCGATTGGCGCTTCCCGCGCCCCGCCTCAGCAACCTGTGGAACTTGGTAAAGATGTACACTCTTTGTTCCATGTTCGCAAGATGTTCTCCCGCATAGAAACGACCGTTTCTGTCGCACCCCTATTCTCTCCGCCCGAAACCGGAATTGGGTTTAGTCCGCGCCGCCGCTGAAACCGGTCTTTAAGTCCCGGCATGCAAGGTTTGCGGGCTTACTGGGGGATTGCCATCTTGTCGCTAGATCCGCGTCGCCTTCTTGGTCTGGCCTTCGCCAGCGCCGACCTTTTAGTCGAGTTACAGAACGGGCGGGTTCGCCTGGCTCTGGGCGCGGCCCAGAAGGTGATGGGCGCGAGCGAGGCTGCGCTGACCGGCAAGGCTTGGGCCGAGCTTTTCCACGCCGATGACCGCGCCTTGATGGAAGCCATGCTCAGCTGCGCCGACGATGGCGTGCGGCGCGGCCCTGTCGTACTGCGCCTGGCCGAACCTGCCGATAAGCACATCCGCATCGTTCTGCGCGCCCTGCCCGAGAACCAGGGCCGCATCTCGGCCGCCGTGACGGCGGCGCAACCCGCCGGCCCGCCGCTGTCGGCCAGTTCGCTGCAGCCCCGCGAGTCGTTCGACGATATCGCCCAGGGCCTGTTCGAGGCCGCCCGTGTCACGGGCATCGAGCTGGAACTGGCCATGGTGGAGTTCGCCGGCCTGGGCGACATGCGCGAGGCCCTGTCTCCTGACGAGGCGGTGGCGCTGGATGTCCGGGTGGCCAGCGCGCTGCGCGCCGAAGCCCATGGCGGCGCGGCCGCCACCAAGCTGTCGGACGACCGCTTCGCCCTGCTTCGTCAACGCGACGATCGCCCCGAGAACATGATCAAGCGCCTGACCAAGATGGTCAGCGCCGAGGCCAGCGCCCATGTGGTTCCGCTGGAGAACGGCGGCGGCTCGTCGCGGGCGCTTCGCGCGCTGCGCTATGCGCTGGACGACTTCCTGCGCGAGGGCCTGAAGGACACCCCGCCGATGACCCTGTCGGAGGCGATGAACCGATCGGTCAAGCGCACCCTGGCCCGCGCCGGCGCGCTTGGCGTCGCGGTCAGCCAGCGGCGTTTCAATCTGGCCTTCCAGCCCGTCGTCTCACTGAGCACGGGCCTGGCCCACCACCACGAGGTGCTGGTGCGGTTCGAGGACGGCGGCAGTCCGTTCGCCCTGATCCGCATGGCCGAAGAGTTCGACCTGATCGAGGAGCTCGATCACGCCATCGTCGAGCAGGCGGTCAAGAAGCTGGCCAATGACAGCGAGCGCAAGCTGAAGCTGGCGGTGAATGTGTCGGGCCAGACGATCGGCAACGAGACGTTCGTCGAGCACGTCGGCCGGTTGCTGGCCAAGTTCAACGAGGCCAAGGGGCGGCTGATATTCGAGATCACCGAGACCCGGGCGATCGACAATCTGGCGACCGCCAACCAGCATATCCAGAGCCTGCGCTCCATGGGCTCGCTGGTCTGCCTCGACGACTTCGGCGCGGGCTCCTCGTCGTTCTCCTATCTGCAGCAACTGGCGCTGGACATCGTCAAGATCGACGGCCGCTATGTGCGCGAGTTGGCCGACAACAGCCGCGATGGGGCGCTGGTGCGCCGCCTCGTGGAGCTGTGCCGCGACCTGAAAGTTCGCACGGTGGCGGAGATGGTCGAGACCGCAGAGGTCGAGGAGGTCATCCGCAATGTCGGCGTCGACTTCGCCCAAGGATGGCTTTACGGCAAGCCGTCGGACAAGCCGGCCCCGGCCCTACGTCCCACCGCCCCGGTCAAGGCCGTAGCGCGACGCGCTGGCGCAGCGGAAAGCTGGGGCTAGAAGGGCGCATCCCTCCCCCAGGTTCGTGGAGGAGGGACCAAAGCTAAGCAGATCTAAGCCTTGCCGCCCTTGCTGACGATGTAATCGTCGATCACCCGCTCGAAGACGGTCAGCGGCGTCATGCCCGACAGCAGACCCGCGTCGTGGAACTCGCGGATGTCGAACTTCTTGCCCAGCGCCTTCTGAGCCTTGGCGCGGGCGCGCAACCAGACGATCTTGCCGATCATGTAGCTGCAGGCCTGGCCCGGCCACACGACATAGCGCTCGATCTCGGTGATCGCGCCGCTTTCCTCATCGCCCATCGTCTCGGCCATGTACTTGATGGCCTGCTCGCGGCTCCACTTCTTGTGGTGCATGCCGGTGTCGACCACCAGGCGCACGGCGCGGAACAGTGCGTCGTGCAGCATACCGATCTGGCCGCGCGGGTCGTTCTTGTAGACGCCCATCTCGACGGCCAGCTGTTCGGAGTAGAGCGCCCAGCCCTCGGTGTAGCCCGAGAAGCCGATGATCTTGCGGATCAGCGGCAGGCCCTTGGCCTCGTTCGACAGCGACAGTTGCAGGTGGTGGCCCGGGACGCCTTCGTGCACGGTCAGGGTGGTCAGGGTGTACTTGGCCTGCTCCTTGGTGTCGCGCAGGTTGATCCAGTAGATCCCCGGACGCTTCCCATCCAGCGAGGGCGAGTTGTAGTAGCCGCCCGGCGCGCCGGCCTCGATGGCTTTGGGCACCCGACGGATCTCCAGTGGAGCCTTGGGCAGCTGGCCGAAATAGGCCGGCAGCTGTTTTTCGATCCACTTGGCCTTGTCGTTCAGGTCCTTGATCAGCTGCTCCTTGGCCTCATCCGTGTTCGGATAGAAGTCCTCACCCAGCTTGCGCATGCGATCGCCAACCGTGCCCTTGGTCATGCCGATCTTCTTGAACAGCTTGTCGGCCTCGATCTCGATCGCCTTCACCGTGTCCAGGCCCAGCTGGTGGATCTCGTCCGGCGTCAGGGTGGAGGTCGTGTAGTTCTTCAGCGAGGTGGCGTAGTAGTCACCGCCGTTCTTCAGCCGCCAGACACCCGCGTCATGGGTGGCCTTGCCGCGCACGCTCTCCATCAGCGCGATCTGGCGCTTGAGGGCGGGCAGCACCGAGTTTTCGTAGATCTTCGAGGCCTCGCCCGCCCAGTCGCCGGCGATGTTCTTGTCCTTGGTGCGACGGGCGATCGACTTGACCAGCGTCGTCTCGGCCGTCGGCGTGTCGGCGAAGGCCTTCATCTGGACCAGGGTCTTGTCGATGACGAAGTCCGGCGGGATCACGCCATCGGCCATGTCCTGCTTGGCCAGGGCGGCTTCCTGATCCATCAGGCGCGCAAAGCCCTCCATCCGCGACAGATAGGCGTCGGCGTCAGCCTTGGTCTCGATGCTGTGCTGGGTGTCCAGGAAGTCCGGCATCTGCTGGTAGGAGCCAGTCAGCTGGCTCAGCACGTACGGCGCGCCCGAGCCGCCGCCGCCATAGCTGAACTTGCTGTTGCCTTCGTCCATCACCGCCAGGATGAACTCAACGGTGTCGTAGTTGGCCGCGTCCATGCCCTTGAGCGCGCGACGGTCGATGGCGCGCAGCGCGGCCAGCTGCGTGCGGACCTCAGCCTTGCCGGCCTCGATGGCGGCGGCGGAGCGGTCCGTGAGCAGCCCCTTGGTCCAGGCCAGCTCGCCGCTGTCCAGACCCAGGCCCGTCGCAGTCTCGGGCGACTGGCGCAGTTGCTTGGCCATGATCGCGTCGAACAGCGCGTTCAGCTTGGCCACCTCGCCCTCGCGGGCCAGGGCCAGGGACGGCAGACCGCCGGTGGCGGCGAAGCCGGCCGCAGCGGTGGCGAACATCATGTGGCGACGATTGAGCAAGGTTTTCCTCCCCAGAGGCGTATTGAAGGACGAAGGCGTAAGCCCCGCTCCCCTATTGGGCTTAATTAATTCCGCGTCATCTTCGATGGGAAGGGGGCTCCGCTCAGGCGAGCGTCACGAACAGCTCGTTCTCGATCACCCACTGGCCCGTGACCTTCTTCCAGGTCGCCAGATAGGTCCCCGACTGCTGGGGCGCGTCCTTCCAGGTCCCAACCCAGCGGCCGCGCTCGGCGGCGCGCGTCCCCTCGGAGTCCAGGGTGATCTCTTCGGTCGTCCGGACATAGGCCACGAAGCCCTTGTCGGCGAACTGGCCCGCGAAGGCCGCCAGCACGTCCTCAGCGCCCAGCAGCAGCGAGCCGTCACCGGCGATCAGGGTGACGCGCGGGTCGAAGAAGGGCCGCAGGCGCGCGGCGTCCTTGGCGGCGATCAGCTTGTTGGTCAGCTTGCGGCGCGCGGCGATGGCGTCTTGCGGCGTGGTCATGGTGTTCTTCCGGTTCGAGCGCGTCGGTGTAGCCTGCGCAGACCAAGCCTCGCAAACGCCGAGTCCCTATGCCCGCCCCGACCCTGACCACCGATCGCCTAACCCTGGCCCCGCCCACCCTCGCCGACTTCGAAGACAGCCTGGCGATGTGGATGGACCCGCTGGTGGTCAAGCACGTGGGTGGCCGCCCCTTCACGGAGGAAGAAAGCTGGACGCGGCTGATGCGCGCCCGGGGTCTCTGGGAAGTGCTGGGCTTTGGCTACTGGGCGGTGCGGGAGACCGCGACGGGCCGCTATGTCGGCGAGGTCGGCTTTGCGGACCTGCGGCGCGAGCTCGAGCCCAACCTCTATGGCCTGCCCGAGATGGGGTGGGTGCTGGCGGCCTGGTCGCACGGTCAGGGCTTTGGAACCGAGGCGGTCCGCGCGGGGCTGGCCTGGATCGACCAGGCCCTGGCGCCGGAGGTGGTGCCGTGCATCATCAATGTGGAGAACGCCCCCTCCATCGCCCTGGCGCGGAAGGTCGGCTTCAAGCTGAAGACGCAGGCGACCTACAAGGGTTCGCCGATCCTGATGATGGAGCGGCGGCGGGTCCCATCCCCGTGACCCCATGACGCCCGCTGGCGCGAAACATGCTATCTGCGGCCCATGGTTCGCAAAGTCACCGCCAAGCTCGTCGCCGCTCCCGATCCCACCGCCGAGGCCGACCGCGCCTGGTTCGAGGCTCATCCCGAGCGCAAGTTCCGACTACGCGACCCCGCGCCCGTCGAGTTCAAGGACCCTCTGGGCGATCCGGGTGAAGGTTTTTCCTGGCGCGTGCTGATCGCTCGCCTGCCCGACGGCGGCCGGCTGCGACTTCCCGTTTCGTTGTCGTGGGAGTTGCACAACGACCACGCCAAGGATCAGCACCTTCAGATCCTGTTCGACCAGGTCGCACCGCCGGAGGCCAAGGCACGTATCGCTTTCAAAAGTTAGAGCATTTTTCGATCCGATAGCCGTTTCACACTTATCGGAAAATGCTCTGCCTTGACGCGCCGCTTGGTTCACGCACCCTTTCGCCCATGATCCGCACGGTCGTTCTCTGGGCGCTGGTCCTGGCGCTGGGCGCGTTCGCCCTGCAATGGCTGGAGTACGGCTTGGTCGTGCGGGCCTTCTCCTGGCAGGTCTATGTCGGGCTGATCGGAGCGGCGTTCGCGGCCGGCGGCGTCTGGGTCGGTTGGCGGCTCGCGGCCCGCGCCCGCCCCGAGATGTTCCAACGCAATGACGCCGCCCTGGCGAGCCTTGGCCTGACCGGTCAGGAGATCAAGGTGCTGGAGCGTCTGGCGGCCGGCCGCTACAACAAGGAGATCGCCCGCGACCTCGGCCTCTCGCCCAACACCGTCAAGACTCACGTCGGGAACCTCTACGGCAAGCTAGAGGTCAGCCGCCGCACACAGGCGGTCGGCAAGGCGCGGGAACTCTCGCTCATCCCCTGAGCTTGACCCCGACCTTGACCGACGTCCGATCGGGCGAAACTGTCGTTCTCACCCTTTTGGGCGATACCGTTTCCCGGCGGGGACAGGACAGCTTGCGGGGCGCGTCGCAGGGGGCGGCGCGGAGGAGGACTCCATGCAACGCACCATTCTCATTCACGGCCTGACGTCGGGCGCCATCATCATTCTGGGCATGATCGCCACCATCGTGCTCTCCAAGGGCGACGCGCCGCATTCCAACGTCTGGCTTGGCTATCTGATCATGCTGGTCGGGCTCTCTTCGATCCTGATGGCGGTCAAGTCGCACCGCGACAAGGCGCTGGGCGGCGTCATCAAGTTCTGGCCCGCCCTGCTGGTCGGCCTCGGCGTCGCCCTGGTGGCGGGGATCGCCTACGTCTTGATCTGGGAGGTCTATCTGGCGCTCACCGACTACACCTTCATGGAGCAGTATGTCGCCGCCACGCTGGCCCAGAAGAAGGCCGCCGGCCTCAGCGGCGCCGAATACGCCAAGCTGGCCTCTGACCTGGAAGCGATGAAGCGCAGCTACGCCAATCCGCTGCTGCGCATGCCCATGACCTTCGCCGAGATCTTCCCGGTCGGGGTGCTGGTGGCTCTGGTCAGCGCGGCGCTGGTGCGCAATCCGAAGTTCCTGCCGGCGAAGGCTTGAGGCGCTTGGGCCCGCCGCCCCTTGAGGGCGGCGGGCTTCAGGCCGCCTGCAGCTGCTGCTTGACGCGCTCGGCCAGGGTCTTGATGTCGATCGGCTTGGGCAGGAAGGTCACGCCCGTCTCGCCCTCGAGCAGGTCGCTGAACTCGGCCTCGGCATAGCCGGAGATGAACATCACCGGCGCGGTCCCCAGATAGCCGCGCGCCTTCTTCAGCAAGGTCGGACCGTCGATGCCGGGCATGATCACGTCGCTGATCAAGAGGTCGATCGTGCCGGCGTTTTCCTCGGCGATGATCAGGGCCTCTTCGCCGTCGGCCGCCTCAAGCACCTCGTAGCCACGGGCGCGCAGCAGGCGGGCGGCGACGCTGCGCACGGCGTCCTCGTCCTCGACGAACAAGATGCGGCCGGCGCCCGACAGGTCGCGCGCGGCGCGCGGCTTGGCGGGCTCGGCGGCGGCGGCGACAGCCGCTGCGCCGGCGGGCGCTTCATAGACCGGCAGGAAGATGCGGAAGGCCGCGCCTTCGTTCGGGCGGCTGTGGACGTGGATCCAGCCGTCGCTCTGCTTGACGATGCCATAGACCGTGGCCAGGCCCAGACCCGTCCCCTCGCCCACCGGCTTGGTGGTGAAGAACGGGTCGAAGATCTTGCCCATGACGTCGGGCGGAATGCCTGGACCATCGTCACTGACCTCAATGAAGGCCGTGTCGCCGTCGGCGGCCGGGAAACCCAGCTGGATCGCCTCGTCGCGGGTCAGGCGCGCGGTGCGGATTCGCACGACGCCGCCGCCCTTGGCCGCGCGCACGGCGTCGCGGGCGTTGACGGCCAGGTTCATCACCGCCGTCTCGAGCTGGCTCTTGTCGGCGCGCACCTGCGGCAGGTCGCGGCCATAGTCGGTGATGAGCTTGACGTCCTCGCGCAGCAGGCGGCGCAGCAAGACCTCGAACTCGCTGATCAGCTCGCCCAGATCCAGCACCTCGCGCTGTACGGTCTGCTTGCGCGAGAAGGCCAAGAGCTTGCGCACGAGGTCTGCGGCGCGCACGCCCGTCTGACGGATCTCGTTGAGACCCTCGTACGACGGATCACCGACGGGATGGCGATGTAGCAGCTCATCCAGACGCAGCTGGATGGCGGTCAAGAGGTTGTTGAAGTCGTGCGCGACGCCGCCGGCCAGCTGGCCGATGGCCTGCATCTTCTGGGCCTGGGACAGCTGCAGTTCGATCTGCTTCTGCTCGGACACGTCGATCATGTAGGCCACCAGGCGGCCTTCGGCGCGATAGAGGTAAAGGTGAGCGATGCGCGACGGATCGCGCGCCAACCGCACCTCGTAGGGACCGGCGCGGCCTTCGTTCAGGCGTGTCTCGGCCTCGGCGCGCGAGGCGGCGTCGATCAGGTCGCCGAACAGCACACCGGCCTTCGCGCCGGTCATCGTCGTCAGCGCCGGATTGGTCTCCAGCACCCGCGAAGTGAAAGGCTCCAGGCCTTCCAGCAGGGCCGCGCCGAACGGCGAGGCGCCGGCGAAGGCGTCCAGCGAACTGGGTGGCGGGGCGGCGCGCTCGGCGACCGGGGCCGGCGACGCGTCTTCCACGACCGGCTCAGCGACAACGATGGGCGCAAGTCGGATCAGCAGCCGTCCGCCCGCCAGGCGCGAGACCTTGGCGGTGTAGTCGGTTCCTCCGGCGCTCAGCACGCCCTCGGCCATCTGCCCCTGGCGCGCCTGGACCAGGGCCGCAAACAGGCTGGAGCCCGCCACACCCTTGGGCAGGCGGCGCTGTTCGCCCATGACTTCGCGCCAGGGCCCGTTGGCGGCCAGGACGCGACCGTCGGCGGCGGCCAGGGCGGCCGGCTCGGCCAGCGCCTCGATGAAGCCTTCGGCCTGGTCGGCGTCGCCGCCGGAAAGCGCCGAGCCGCGAATGGCGACAAGGCCCAACACAGCCACGCCCGCGACGCCCAGAAGCAGCAGCAGACCGGCCAGGGTGGTCGGTCCGGCCTTGAGCGCCGGCGCCGCCGACAGGGCCGCCGCGGCCACGAAAAACACCGCCGCGCCGACCAGCCATGGATCAAACCGCCGACGCGGGGCGCCGGTCGAAACCTTGTCCTGGAGCTGCAAGTCGGCCATCGGCGAGGTTGTACCTTTCTTACGGCGAGCCAGCGACTCACCCGCAATTGGAGAAAGAATAGCCTTTTCTGGAGGCTAGGTCAGTTTTCTGGAGAATGTGGCTTAGAGAGGACGCGCCCGGGGCTGGGGCTTCTTTCCGTTGAGGATGAAGCTGATGACCTTGGCGACGGCTTCGAAGTGTTCAACCGGGATTTCCTCGTCGATCTCAACGCTGGCGTAGAGAGCGCGGGCGAGCGGCGGGTCTTCCAGGACCGGCACGCCATGCTCCTCGGCGACGGCGCGGATCTTCAAGGCCAGATCGTCGACGCCCTTGGCCACGCACAGCGGCGCGGGCGTCTCGCCCTGCTCGTACTTCAGCGCAACGGCGTAGTGGGTCGGGTTCATGACTACGACGGTCGCCTTGGGCACCGCCTGCATCATCCGCTGGCGCGAGCGCTGCATCTGGATCTGGCGGCGCTTGCCCTTGATGTGCGGGTCACCGTCGGACTGCTTGAACTCCTCCTTGACCTCCTGGAGGGTCATCCGCATGCGGTTCATGAACCGCATGCGCTGCCAGAAATAGTCAAAGGCCGAGGTGGCCACCAGCAGCAGGATCACAGCGATCAGCAGGCTCTTGGAGAGCTTCATCGCCTCGGGGATCATCGCCGCCGGGTCCATGCCGACGAGATTGCGGACCTCGCCGACATGCGGCTTGAGCACGAAATAGGCGATGACGCCGGTCAGCAGGAACTTCACCGCCGACTTCAGGAACTGGACCATGCCGTCCGGCCCGAAGATGCGACCAAGGCCCTTGATCAGGTCGAGCTTCTGGAAGTCGGGCTTGATCTTCTCGGGCGTCAGCAGGAAGCCCGTCTGGGCGATGTGAGCCGCCGCGCCGGCGAAGGCGGTCACCACCATGACCAGCACCAGCGCCGGCAGCGCGGCCAGCAGGGCCTGCTTCAGCACGATCATGGCCCCGCCGCTGCTCAGGTCGATCGTGCCGGCGTGAGCGATGAAGGGGGTCAAGGCCGCCATCAGGTCGCGCGTCAGCCAGCCGCCGGCCAGCAGGATCACCGACACCGCCCCGGCCAGCGAGGCCAGCTGCGGGATGTCGGCCGACTTGATGACATCGCCCTTGGCGCGGGCGTCCGACAGCTTCTTGGCTGACGGTTCTTCTGTTTTCGATTCTGGATCCGTATCGTCCGCCATGCTCGCCCCCTAGGTGAAGATGTCCAGGAGCTCGCGGTAGCGGTCGGTCCAGACCATGGCGATGCCGCTCAGCGACAGCGCCAACAGAGACAGGCCCAGGATCACGCTGAGCGGCGAGGCCACGAAGAAGATCTGGAACGCAGGCATGATGCGCCCGACCAGACCCGTGGCGAGGTTGAATACCAGAGAGAAAACGATCACCGGCGCGGCCAACTGAACGCCTAGGCTGAAAGACTGCGCGACCGTCTGCACCGCCAGGGCGGCGGCGTCGTTGACGGGTACGGCGCGGGTGAACGGGAAGATCGTATACGACTTGACGATGGCGCCGATGAACAGGTGATGCAGGTCCGTGGCCATCACCAGAGTCAGGCCCAGCATCGACAGAAAGGTCGCCACCGCCGTGCTCGACCCTTCCATCGACGGATTGGTGCTCTGGGCGAACGACAGCGTGGTCTGCATCGAGATGATTTCGCCGGCCGTCGTCAGCGAGGTCATGAACAGGCGCAGCACCGAACCGATCATCAGGCCGATCAGGACCTCGTGGATCACCGCCCCGCCCAGTCCGCCCAGCGTGGTCGGGATAGGACCGACCGTGTTCTGGACCAGCGGCGCCAGGATCAACGCCATCAGAAGGGCGAACGACAGGCGAATGCGGGCGGGAATCGCCGGGTCGCCGATGCCCGGCATGGTCATGACCATGGTGCCCACCCGCGCGAAGACCAGGGCGGCGACATAGACCTGAAAGGCCGTGGCGAAGGCGTTCAAGGGCCCCTCGCCTCCTACATGCCGGCGATGCGGGCGGCGATCTGACGCATGAAGCCGCTCATCAGCGAGCCCATCAGCGGCAGGAAGATCAGCAGCGACAGGAAGATCGCCACGATCTTCGGGGCGTAGACGAGGGTGGCTTCCTGGATCTGGGTCAGGGCCTGGAACAGGCCGATGACGACGCCGACGACGAGGCCGACGATCAGCACCGGCGCGCAGAGCTGAAGCGTCAGCCAGATCGCGTCCCGGCCGACATCAAGAACCTCGGCGCCCGTCATCAAAAGCCTCGTCGGAATCGGCCGGACCGGCCGCCTGGAATCGAGGCTCGAAGATGGGCGAAATATGGTTAACAGGGCGTTAGGGGTTGGCGGCGCCGCCCCCGGTTCGGCGGCCGCGACGCTGTGTCCCAACCGCCGTAAGGCCGTGATTAGCGGATGCGGATGCGCACCGGCACCTGGATATACGAACCCGCACGGCTTTTGCCGTCGGGGCCGAGTAGGTCGACCTGGACCTGCGAGACCATCGACAGCGCGGCCTGCCCGACGCCCAGGTCGTTCGGCGTTTCGTCCTGTACGGTGCAGGCGGTCAGATAGCCGTCGTTTTTCACCAGGCAGTTCAGGATCGCGACCGCGATGCGCGGCTCGGACACGGGCTTCAGCAGGTCCGTCCGGGCCTCGGCCTGAGGGGCGGCGGCGAAGACGGCGGCGGCGAGAGCGAGCGAAGCGATCACGTGTTCATCCCTGTACTGGTCTTTTTGTCGGCGGGCCTTTCGCCGCCTGGTGTTCCGTTTCGGATCAGACGGCCTGGGCCTGCTTGAGACGTTGCAGGCCCTGTGCCGCCAGGTCGGTCAGTGACCGCAGGCCAAGCTCCGAGAAGACGTCGAAGGCGCACGCCAGGGCCGCACCGGCCCGGGCCAATCGTCCATCATCGCGGCCGGTGATCTCGACGCGGGCCTCGTAGAGGCGGGCCAGGTTCATCTGCGCCACGGCCCAACTGGCCGGATCGCGCGCGCCTGGGGCCGCGGCGAGTTCGGCCTTGAACGCCAGTTCGGCCGCGTCCAGCACCGCCAGGTCGGCGGTCAGCTCGGCGCAGCGCGCCAGGCAAAGCGCGCGGTTGTTGGCGACCACGGCGCGTAGAGCCAGGGCCGGCTGCACCTTCAGGGTCTGGGTGGCCCGGTCATAGGCCATCACCGCCTGTTCGAAGGCGCGCTCACTGGTCGAGGCCTCGCCCATCGCCTGGAGGGCGGCGCCGAGTCCCGCCTGGGCCCGCGCCCAGTCCATCGGGCTGTGATCGGCGGGAACCGCCTCGACCGCTTCGGTCAGCGCCTCGACGCCGTCTGCGATACGCGAGATCTCGCCATCCAGCTCGCCCAATTGCACCAGCGCCGCACCACGCAGACCTTGCAGGCGCGCCCAGGCCAGGGGTTCAAAATCGGGATCGAGAACGGCGGCGGCGGCCTAGGCTTCGCCGGCGGCCTGCTCGGCCAGGCTGCGGTCCTTCAAGCGAACCGCGCAGGCGAGGATCAGCTCGATGCGCGTGGCGCGATGCTCGGCCAGCATCAGACGGGCCGGACCGCCCTTGGCGCGCTTGGCGGCGGCCAGGGCCCGCAGAGGACCGTCAAAAGCGCCGACGGTGGCCATGGCGCGGTCGAGATCGTTCTGGGCCAACGCCGCGCGCCCTTCCAGGCCGGCGGTCATGGCCGCACACTGCGCAGTGCGTTGATGAGCCGGCGTGCGGGCCAGGGTCGCCGACGCGGCGGCGACCAACCCCTCGTCGCCGAAGAGATCCGCGCCCAGCACCGCCAGAACGGCCTGCTCGCAGCGCGCAGCGCTCAAGGCGTCGTGCCGGCGTTCGGTTTCGAAGAGCTTCGCGGCGGCCTCGGCCTGGGCCGCGCCCTTGCGCAGGGCGGTGGCGTCGCCGGTTCGACGGGCCAGTTCGCGCCAAACGACGGCGGCTTCCAGCAGCCGCGCGCCACGGTCCTTGGCGCCGATGCGTCCAGCGACCACATCGGCCGACCGGGCCTCATTGGCCAGAAGTCGCACATCCAAGAGCTCCAGCAGGGACGTGTCCCCGCCGGTCAGCCCCTCGCGCCAAGCCCCCTTGAAGCCGCCTTCAGCGTCGGCGCCGAACAACCGCTTCAGATCTCGTCCGAACTCGAACATCGCCACGCGCACTCCGCTTACGGATCGTCCCACCCCGGGACAGCCCGGAGCAGGTTCAACGCCTAAGCAGCAAAACCGGAGCCAGCGGATTTTAACAAGTGGTTAAGAAGTGTTTACAGCGCATTAACCATAAATATTTTCTTTGTTTTTACGCCATGATCAGAATTCCAACCATTATGGTTGAGAGCGTATTGAATTGGCACACTTCTTGCTTTGGCGAATACGCGCGCGGCAGCCCCGCGCCCGCCGTTCCTAGAACTTTGTTCACCGACCTTAAAATGACGTTAACCCTAAGTTTTAAGCGTCCGTTCACCCTTCATTCCACCCCGCCCTCCCCCAAACAGCACGAAGCAGGCTAGAAAGCGCCCAGGATCGTCGATTCCGGAGCCCGACATGGCCGCCGTCACCCTTTGGATCGCCAACCTCTGCCGCTCAGACCCGGGCTATGGCGGATGGGCCTATGTGCGGAAGATCGACGGCGAGACCGGCGCAGCGGCGATCAAGGGCGCCGCCGGCGGCGAGCGGCGCACCAGCAGCGCCAAGATGAGCCTGACAGCCCTGACCGAAGCCCTGGAAAGCCTCACCGACCTGCCGCCGGAGACGGCCGTCACCCTGCGGTTCCTGGACCCTGCTTTGGCCGGCCAACTGGTCGCCGCAGACGGCGACTATGCGACCGCCGAGCCGGAAGTCTGGGCCCTGGCGCGCGCCGCGGTCGCCTCGCGCCCCGTGCTGGACCTTGTCCCCGCTTCCCCCGGCGAGCCGACCAGCGGCTTTCTGTCGGCCTGGGCGGAGTTCGGGCTGGATACGGCCAAGTCGCGCGGCAGCTTCAGGGCCGCCATCCCCAAGCCGAACCTGATGAAGTTCCCAGGCTAGCGGGGCCGCCAAAGGACCAGCGGACCGTAACGGCGCTCCAAATTCGCGCCGACACAATCGACAAGGGCGTATGCCTGCCCGGGGCTTAGGCGCCGGGCGCTTTATCGCCTGCCAGACCCTTGCGCGGCCCGCGCCCTCGGCGCGTCCTTGAGCCCTCGCAACGCAGGGGAAGAACGACCATGGCCACCGAAACCTCGGACAAGCCCGCGCTGGCGCGGCGATCCTTCCTGCGCAGCGCCGCCTTCCTGGCCACCGCAGCGCCGATCATGACCGAGGCCAGCCTGGCTTACGCGGCCCAGACCCCCGCCCCGCCCTCGGGCATGGCGCTGCACGGCCAGGGCCCCACCGCGCCGCCCTCCAGCATGGTGCTGATCAACGCCAACGAAAATCCGCTCGGCCCCAGCAAGGCGGCCTGTGACGCCATCGCCCGCGTGGCGCCGCTGGGCGGACGCTATGACCTGACCGGCGAAACCGAACTCCTGACCAAGACCATCGCGGCGCAGAGCGGCCTCAAGCCGGAGTTCATCGCCGTCTATGCCGGCTCGTCCGAGCCTTTGCACTACAGCGTCCTGGCCTTCACCTCGCCGACCAAGAGCTTCGTCACCGCCGATCCGTCCTATGAGGCGGGCATGTTCGCGGCCCGCACCAGCCAGGCCAAGATCATCAAGACGCCCCTGACCAGCGCCTTCGCCCACGACGTCAAGGCGATGGTCGCCGCCGACGCTCAGGCGGGCATTATCTATATCTGCAACCCCAACAACCCGACCGGCACGCTCACGACCAAGCAGGACATCGTCTGGGCGCTGGAGAACAAGCCGGCGGGGTCGATCCTGCTGGTTGACGAGGCCTATATCCACCTGACCGACGAGCCCGACACCCTGGACCTGGTCGCCCAGGGCAAGGACCTGATCGTGCTGCGGACCTTCTCGAAGATCTACGGCATGGCCGGCATCCGCTGCGGCTTTGCGGCGGGGCGTCCGGACCTGTTGGCCAAGCTCAAGCCGTTCGGCCAGAACGCCATGCCGATCACCGGCTCGGCCGCCGCCCGCGCCTCGCTGGAGGATCCGAACCTGATCCCCGAGCGGCGCAAGATCATCGGCGACACGCGGCGCGACACGATCGCCTGGCTAAAGTCCAATGGCTACAAGGTCATCGGCGATCCGCAGACCAACTGCTTCATGATCGACACCGGCCGCAACGGCCGCGCGGTGATGGCGGCGATGAAGGCCAGGAACGTCATGATCGGCCGCACCTGGCCGATCTGGCCCAACGCCGTGCGCATCTCGGTCGGCACGCCCGAGGAGATGGCGGCGTTCAAGGTGGCCTTCAAGGCGGTGATGGACGGCCCGCCTCTCGCGGAGGCAGATCACGTTCAGCTGGCGCAGCTCGACGGTTACGTGGCGCGGTAGGCTCTGTTCGCTCCAGCGGAGCGGAGGGCGGCGCCCGCCGCCTGACGCCCCTACGCCCGCTCCTTGGTCCGCTCGAACCGCACCTTCGGGTACTTGTCGGCGACGTAGCCGATCTCCCAGGCGCTCTTGCCCAGGAACACCGGCGCTTCGTCGATGTCCTGCCCCATGGCCGACTTGTGCTTGTCGACGAAGTCCTCGACGGCGGCGCGCTCGCCCACCAGCCAGCGCGCCTCGGCGAACGGGCTGTTCTCGAAGATCACGTCCAGCTGGTACTCGTTGGACAGGCGATCGGCCATGACCTCGAACTGCAGCTGGCCGACGGCGCCGACGATGAAGTCGCTGCCGATCATCGGGCGGAACAGCTGGGTGACGCCCTCTTCGGCCAGGCCTTCCAGCGCCTTCTTCAGGTGCTTGGCCTTCAGCGGATCCTTGACCCGCACGCGGCGCAGGATTTCCGGGGCGAAGTTGGGCAGGCCGGCGAAGCGCAGGGTCCCGCTCTCGGACAGGCTGTCGCCCACCCGCAGCACGCCATGGTTCGGAATGCCGATCACGTCGCCGGCGAAGGCGTCCTCGGCCAGCTCGCGGTCGGAGGCGAAGAACATGATCGGCGCGTTGACGCTCATGGCCTTGCCGGTGTTCTGGGCCTTCAGCTTCATACCGCGCGTGAAGCGGCCGCTGGTCAGGCGCAGCATGGCGATGCGGTCGCGGTGGTTGGGGTCCATGTTCGCCTGGACCTTGAACACGAAGCCCGAGACTTCCTTGTCGCCGGGCTCGACGCTGGTCGCCTCGCCGTTCTTCTCGGCCTTCATGGCCTTGGGCGACGGGGCGTAGGCGCCGATGCCGGCCAAGAGCTCCTTGACGCCGAAGTGGCGCAGGGCCGAGCCGAAGAACACCGGCGTCATGTGGCCTTCCAGGAAGGACTGGACCTCGAACGTCGGATAGCCGCCGCCGACCAGTTCGGCCTGCTCTTCCAGCTCGGCCTTCTCGGCGTCTTCCAGGAACTGGTTGATCGAGTTGCCGTCAAAGGCGACCGGCTCGGGGTGGCCCTCATCGTCGCCCGAACCGCCGGTGCGCTTGGCGTAGGGGATGAAGATCCCCTCGCGCATGTCCAGCATGCCCTTGAAGCGACCGCCCGACCCCGCCGGCCAGTAGAGCGGCGCGGGATCCAGCGCCAGCTTGGAGGCGATCTCGTCCAGCAGCTCGATGGGGTCCTGGGCCTCGCGGTCCATCTTGTTGATGAAGGTGATGATCGGGATGTCGCGCAGGCGGCAGACCTCGAACAGCTTTAGGGTCTGGGGCTCGATGCCCTTGGCGGCGTCCAGCACCATGATCGCCGCGTCGGCGGCGGTGAGGGTGCGGTAGGTGTCTTCCGAGAAGTCCTCGTGGCCCGGCGTGTCCAAGAGGTTGAACATCTTGCCGTCGTGGTCGAACGTCATCACCGAGGCGCTGACCGAGATCCCGCGCTCGCGCTCGATCTTCATCCAGTCCGACCGGGTGCGACGGTTCTCGCCGCGCGCCCGCACGGCGCCGGCGGCCCGGATCGCCCCGCCGGCCAGCAGGATGTTTTCCGTCAGGGTCGTCTTGCCGGCGTCGGGGTGGCTGATGATGGCGAAGGTGCGCCGACGGGCGGCTTCAGCGGCGGGTGCAGTGCTCATGGGCGGGGACCTACCCGTCCACGGCGTCCTTGTCACCTGCGCCGCACGACGCGGGGCGACAAGCAAGACGAAGGCTCGGGCCGATAGCGGTTCGATCTGTCGTTCAGGACGACGGGCTCTGGCCCGGCGCTGCGGCGAGTTTCTCGCGAATGGACTTCAGCAAGGCCGCGGCGGTCTCGCTCATCTGTCCGCCGTGGGGGCTGTTGGCGACCGGCTCAAGCATTGCATGGGCGTCAGCATAGCGCCCGCGTGCGGCGAGCGCCTGGCCGACCGTCAGACGGATCTCCGAGACCTGAGGCGCCAGTTGCGCGCTGAGCTCCAGAACGTTCAGCGTGTTGTCGCTGGGATAGCCGGGCTCGCCGAGGCGTGTCTTCGCGAAGTTATAGAGCGTCTGATAGCTGTCGGGCTGGGCCTTGTTGGCCCGACCAAAGAATCGCGCCGCTTCAGCGACCAGGACCTTGGCCTCGGCGGGCTTGTCCTTGAGCGCCTTGGCCGCGTCGAGACGGCTTTCCCCCGCCAGCCGCAAGGCCTCGGCGTCGTCGGGATGCTTGGCGATCCAGTCGGCCAACATCGCGTCGGCCGCGGCGCGGTCGCCATAGTCGGCTTCGACACGCGCCAGGGTCAGGGTGGCCAGGCGGTCCCCCGGGTACCGGGCGGCGTCGGCGCGCACCGTCTTCAGCAGCCTCTGGCCGAGTTCCTTGGGCGGACCGCGCTTGGCCATCTGATTTTCGAGCATCAGGTCACCGGCCGACGACGGGAGGGTCGTCACCACCATCGGGAAGTCCGGCTGCTTGTCCCGGACCAGCGTCTTGTTGGGAATGGCGCTGCGCAGATAGCTCCGCATCACCCGTTCCAGGTCATCCACCGCGACGCCCGTCGTCTTAGGCCAGGCCGTCAGCGGGTCCTCGCCGCGCGCCGTCGCCGCGACAAAGGCCGACAGCTGCTTCTTCCGCTCGGGATCCGACAGCATGTAGTGGGTCAAAAGCCAGGACTGACCGTAGTACATGGCGCCCTGACGCTCGGTGAGCGCGCGGGGACGCTTGGTCAAGAGATCGCGCGCCGACACCCAGGAGCCGTTCAAGAGGTTGGAGACCCGCGCCCCGTTGGGCGCCCCGACCAGGATCTTCTTGTCCTGGATGTCGGCGGTCATGAAGTACTCGGCGTAGCCTTCGACCAGCCAGGCGGGATAGGCGCCCGGATAGTGCTGCAGCATGAAGTGGTGGACATACTCATGCAGCACGGCGTCGTCGGCCAAGCCTGTGGACTTGCGAACAGCGACCGCGAAAATGTCGTTGGTTCCGGCGGTATAGACGCCCGCCGCCGACTCTGCGTCGGGAAAGACGCGCTGCAACTGGTCGGCGCTGCGCACCAGATAGACATCCAGCTTGCGCGCCGTATCGTCCTGATCCGGCGCCCGGCCATGGAACAGACGCAGCAGCGCGTCGAAGTCCTCGAGCTTGGCGGTGAAGGCGCGCAGACCGCTTTCGCCGCCGTCGCTGTAAACCACGAAGTGAGCGCTCTCGGCCCGCTGCCATTCGGCGCGCGCCAGGCTAGGGCGGCCAAGGATCGCCAGGCTCAAAACCAAGCCGAGCACAGCACGAACAAACATCGACCTGACAAAGCCCCAATCCACAACCCCGAATTGAAGCTAAGCGACACGCACGCCGGCTGGCAAGGCGCGTCGCCTCGCGTCGTGACGTCCAGGCGACAAAATGCCCCTGTTCGAACATCCGGTTTGGAGTCATCCTCCCCTCATCCGCACCGGCAGGCGTCAGATCGCCGGGCGTATGGAGGAAATCGAAAGATGGCCCTGCTCGACCATCATCGCGCCCCGACTCGTCAACATCCCGCAGGCAGCGCCTTGTGCCTGGCCCTGGCCATTGCCGGTCTGGCCGCTTCGGCCGTGGCGCTGAGCTGGATGATGAACTTCGTCTAGGCCCCTTTCTGATCTGGTTGAACCATCAGATCAGAAGGTTGGAGCGCCGCAGACCCGATCGTCGTGTCACACGGATCGAGTAACGCTTTAGGCGGCGAGACGACGCCAGACTTGGCGATCAGCTTCGATATTGGTGAGCGCGCCGCTGTTCTGCCGCTCCAGCAGAGTCGCCATGACCTCGACGCTCAACTGCGCATAGCGCACCTGCACATCCGCAACCCGGCAACCACGGCCTGGAGCGATGAACAGCGCCGCGTTGATTTCCGGAGTCTTGGATACGATCAGGGCGGCCAGACGCTCGGCCCGTTCGCGGTCCTTCATGTGTAGCAGGGGCTCCTCGGAGAACAGCTCCTTGCCCAGTTCTCCGACATAGCTCAGCGAGAGCTTGGCGAAGCGGTCGCGCGTCACCGGCGGCGTCAGTTCCGCAGCGTCGAAGCTCAAGACCACATCGTTCATGAGGAAAAGCATGGCGGGTACGCGAGCGCTGTTGAGGGGACCTTGGACCCCTTGATCATGCCCGACGCACGCTTTCGCTCCGGTTTAGGAGCAAGGTTAACGCCATCTCGGCCCGCCCCTTTTCACAGGGCTGTCGTCGCTCAGGACTCGACCGGCTCGGTCAGAAAGTGGCGACCGTCGCGATCCTCGATCTCGACCACCCAGATATCGGGGTCGATACGCGCGGCGCGCTCGGCGTAGGCGTCCAGATCCGGCTCGAAGGTCGAGCGCACAGGCTGCATCCAGAAGCGCTCACCGTCTCCGCGCGTCGCCTCGCTGAACAGGCGCGCGGTCCCCTCCCGGCGATCGACCACCTTGACCAGAACCGCGCCGGCGCGCGCGTCGCCCTTGCGAGCGACCGTGGCGAAGGCCCCGCCCAGTTCGGCCCGGCGGATCAGCGCCGCGACCCAGATATCCGTCGAAAGAAGCATCGCTAACCGAACCGCAACCCGGGCGCGTCTAGAACCCGTCCTTCAAGTTTCGTCACTCCCATAGGCCAATGACGTTCGCAGAGCACCCCAAAGGTCGCATCCGACGCGGGATCGCCATGGCGATCAGCCTGATGGCCTCCGCCTGTCCGGGCGCGCTCCTCGCCGCTGATACAGGCGGGCAGCTCTATGAGCGCACCCTGATGACAGCGGCCGACAGCCGCTGCCGGCTGTTCTCGCCGACCATCTCGTCCGCGCTCGACGCCGCCCGCGCCCAGGCCCGCGGCGCCGCGCTGCGCTCGGGCGCCACCGAACTGCAGGTCGCCGCGCTCGAACAGCGCGCCCGCGCCAAGGCCGCCAGCGCCACGTGCGACTCCAAGGACCTCACCGTGGCCGCCGCCCGCGTGAAGAAGGCCTTCGAGGGCTACTCCCAGCTGCTGACCATGACCTATCCGGGCGATGTCTCATCCTGGAAGGCCGAGCGGTCGGTGTCGGCCACCATTCCGGTCTGGCGGCTGTCGCAGCCGTCGAGCTTTGGCGCCGATCGGCTGATGTTCGGTCTGGCCGGGCGCGCCAAGGCCGTGCTGGCTGTCTCAACCTTCGAGAACGGCCAACGCCCCTATGTGGCGCGGATCATTCTGCGCGACACCAAGCGCACGCTCGGCCCCTATATCGACACGCGGTCTGGCAAGAATCTCGCGGGCAAGATCCCGCCGCGCAACGCCAGCCTGGTCTTCACGGCCGAGCGGCGCGAGGAGGCCCCGGTGACCCTGCTGCCGACCGGCGCCAAGACGGGCCTGGCCTTCCGCTTCCCGGAGGCGGTGGCCGAGGCGATGTCGCAACTGGACCCTCGTGAAGCGGTCACGGTGGAGTTCGCCTTCGCCGGACGCGGCGAGGAGGTCACGCGCAAGGCCTATATCGAGGTCGGAGACTTCGCCGCCGGACGGGCGTTCCTGCGGTAAGGCCAGAGCGCCTCAGCGCGGCGCGAAGGCGATGACGTTGTCGCCCAGGCTGGCCGGCGGCGGTTCCTCGACCGTGGGAGCGGGTTCCGGCGCCGACGGCGCTTCTGGCGCGGCTGGCGGCGTCGGCGTCGCAGCGACCATCGGCGCCAGCAGCACAGGCAGACGCACCGACACGGTCGTGCCTGCGCCCAGGCGGCTCTCGATCACCATCTCGCCGCCATGCAGCTGGGCGAAAGCCCGCACCAGCGACAGGCCAAGGCCCGTGCCCCGCGCGCGCTGTTCGGCCCCGCCGGCCTGCTCATAGGGACGCCCCAGGCGTTCCAGGTCCTCAGGACTGATCCCGACGCCCGTATCGGCGACCACGATCTCGAGCACGCCATCATAGCCGTGCGCCGTGACGGTCACCTGCCCGCCGCGCGGGGTGAACTTCAGGGCGTTGGAGACGAGGTTCAGGACGATCTGCTTCAGCGCGCGGCGATCAGCATCGACCTCCAGCTCGCCGGGCGGCAGGACGCCGCGCAGCTGAACTCCGGCGGTGTCGGACTGAACGCGCAGCAGCCGCATCGCCGCCTGAACCGCCTCGCGCGCGTCGAACACACCGCGCTGCAGCTCGAACCGCTCGGCCTCGATCTTGGACATGTCCAGCACGTCGTTGATCAGGTCCAGCAGATGGCCGCCGCTCTCGTGGATCAGCTCAGCGTACTCGGCGTAGCGGTCGCTCAGCGGACCAAACATCCGCGCCCGCATGATGTCGGAGAAGCCCATGATGGCGTTCAGGGGCGTGCGAAGCTCATGGCTCATATTGGCAAGGAACCGCGCGCGGCCGGCGGCCAGGGCCTCGGCGTCAATACGCGCCTGGTCGAGCGCATGCTCGCGATGGCGCTCCACGGTGATGTCGCGCAGCACGCCGACCAGCTGGTTCGGCGCAACACGGTGCATGTCCAGGGCCACCACGCGCTCGACGCCCAGCGCGGGGTTGAAGGTCAGGCTGGCCGAGCCCTCACGGTGAGCCTGGGCGATAGCGGCGGTCAGGCGCTGACGGTCGCCGGGCGCAGCCGCGCCGGTGAGACCGCGATTGACGAGATCCGCGCGGGTGACGCCGGGCGGCGCCGCGCCGCGCACGGCGGTCACCTGTCCCTGCCCCCGGACGGCGATCGCCAAGTGCGGCAGGCCGTCGAGCAAGGTCTCCAGACCGATGATCTCGCTGGCGTAGCGATCGTCGCGCGCGCCCTGGCGACGCCGGCCGATCAGGAGGCCGGCGGCGAGACCAAGACCGGTCGTCACCAGCGCCAGAAAGCCCAGAACAAAGGCCAGCGGCCCCGTCGGCGCCGCGGGCGCCAGGCCGGAAAGCTGGGTCAGCGCCGCGACACAGGCCCCGATCAGAGCCAGGGCCGCGCCCTCGGCCAGACGCTTGGGCTGATCCTGGGTGGAGGCGGCCGCCACGGGCGCGAGACACCAGGCGGCCATGGCCCCGCCCACGCCGCCGGTCAGCACCGCCGCCAGCGAGCCGCCCACGGCCCACAGCACCAAGAGCCAGGACTGGGTGCGTTCGTCCTCCCGCGTGAAAATCAGCGACGCCAAGGCAGGCAGAGCGCCAGCGCCGAGCGCCGCCCACACAGGCCAACCGCCGGAGTCGGCGGTGAACAGGGCCGCCGCCGCCGCCAGACAGACAGCCGCCAGCCACCCGAGCCGCCAAGCGTGCGCAGGATCTAGCCCGGCGGCGCGTGCGGCCGGACGTCTGAACGGGTCTGGAAGCGTTTCGAATTCCAAGGCCAGTCGACTTTTAAGCGCGGTGGGGAGGATCACCGTCGTCAAACCTTAACGCGGGGCGGGCCTTCCCTCCAACCCCGCACAATCTCCGGGCGACCTTTCGTGGTGGAAGCCCTGTGGACGGAAACGGAATCGTAAGCGCCTGCTCCCATGCTGATCATCCGATTCAGCACGGACAGAAGGTCCGGGAGACCCCATGGCACAGCCGGCGATCCAGGACGCGTCGCAAGACAGCGCCGTCACGCCCTCGCCGGCCGATCGCCGCGCGGCCGCACAGGCGCGCCGCCAACTGGCGCTGGAAGAGCGCAAGCGCTCCTTCCTGCGGATGGTCAGCCACGAACTGCGAACCCCGCTGAACGCCGTCATCGGCTTCTCGGAGATCCTGTCGCAGGAGCTCTATGGCCCCCTGGGCAGCCCCCAGTATCGCGAATACGCCACGATCGTGCATGACAGCGGCCTGAAGCTGCTGAAGCTGGTCAACCAGATCGTCGAACTCGCGCGGCTCGAGGGCCAGGCCAGCGATATCGAAATGACGCCTGAGGCCCTCGACGAGGCCATCGAGGACGTCGTCGACAGCCTGCGCGCCGAGATCGCCCGCCGGGACGTGATCGTCCACGTCGTCGGCGCGGGCGCCCTGCCCTCGGTTCAGGCCGACAGCCGGGGCCTTCGGACCATGCTGACCAACCTGCTGCAGAACGCGGTCACGCACTCGCCCGCCGGCGGCGTCATCCATGTCACGGCCGCACGCGTGGACGGCGAGATCGAGATCGCCATCCGCGACCAGGGCCCGGGCGTTGAAAGCGCCGAGCTGCCGCGCCTGCTCCAGCCCTTCGAACAAGGCGGCTGCGCGCTCACGCGCACCCACGAAGGCGCCGGCCTTGGTTTGCCGATCGTGGACCTGCTGTCGCGCGCCATGGGCGGACAACTGAAGCTCTCCTCCAGCCTCGGCGCCGGCTTCCTGGCCCGCCTGATCCTCAGAGCCGCCTAGCCGGTGCTTGCCTAAGCGCGGCGAGGCGCCTAAACGCCGCGCATGACCAGCCCCATCGACACCGCCCTGACCGACCTCGCCGACGAGTTCGAACTGCTGGGCGATTGGGAAGAGCGCTATCGCTACGTGATCGAGCTCGGCAAGGACCTGGCGCCGCTGACCGACGCCGAACGCTCCGAAGCGAACAAGGTGCGCGGCTGCGCCAGCCAGGTGTGGCTGGTCACCGAGCCGCAAGCCGACGGCTCGATCGTCTTTCGCGGCGACAGCGACGCCCACATCGTCAGCGGCCTGATCGCCATCCTGCTGCGGCTCTATTCGGGCCGGGCCGCCGCCGACATCGCCGGCTTCGACGCCAAGGCCGCCTTTGATCGCCTGGGCCTGTCCGAGGCGCTGTCGTCACAGCGCTCGAATGGCCTCAAGTCGATGGTCGCCCGCATCCAGCGCGACGCGCAGGCCGCGCTTGGCTAGCTATCGCGTCGCCGCGCTCTATCGCTTCACACGCCTCGAAGATCCGGCGGCGATCCAGGGGCCGCTGGCGGCCCTGTGCTGTAGCCTTGGCGTCAAGGGCACGCTGCTTCTGGCGCGCGAAGGGATCAACGGCACGATCGCCGGCGAGAACGCCGCCATCGAGGCGGTGCTGGCCCATATCCGCGCCCTACCCGGCTGCGCGGATCTGACGCCCAAGACCGCCTGGGCCGAGCGCATGCCCTTCTACCGGATGAAGGTCCGGCTGAAGAACGAGATCGTCACCCTGGGCGAGCCCGACCTCGATCCCACCGATGCTGGAACCTATGTCGAGCCCGCCGACTGGAACGCCCTGATCAGCGATCCGGACGTGCTGGTGATCGACACGCGCAACGCCTACGAGGTGGCGGTCGGCCGCTTCGAGGGCGCGATCGATCCGCAGACCGCCAGCTTCGCCGACTTCCCCGCCTGGTTCCGCGACTGGCGAAAGAGCGTCGAGGCCGAACGCAGCCCAGACGCGCCGCTCAAGGTGGCGATGTACTGCACCGGCGGGATCCGCTGCGAGAAGTCGACCGCCTTCCTGAAGTCCGAGGGCGTCGAGCAGGTCTTCCACCTGAAGGGCGGTGTTCTGGACTATCTGGAACAGATCCAGCAGCCCGAAAGCCTCTGGCGCGGCGAGTGCTTCGTGTTCGACGAGCGCGTCTCGGTGGGCCATGGGCTCGCAAAAGGCGACCACGTCCTGTGCCGGGGCTGTCGCATGCCGGTCAGTCCGCAGGATCAGGCCTCTCCGCTCTATGTCGAGGGCGTGGCCTGCCCCGCCTGTCATGACCAGCGCAGCGAAGAGCAGAAGGCGCGCGCCGCCGAGCGTCATCGTCAGGTTCTGCATTGCGAGGCCCTGGGCGTCGACCATGTCGGCGCGACCCTGCCGACCAAGACCGACTGAACCTCGCTTCACGCCATCCGATAGTGTTTCGCCAACGCCTGCAGGGCCAGCTTCAGCACCGTCTTGCCCGCGCGCCGGGGGAGCTTGAGCGAGGCCTCTGCGGCCTCGAGCGCTGAACCCATCAGGCAGACACGTTCGAGAATCTCGCGCAATCCGGGCCCCACGGCGGCGAGCGCTCGGGCGATCCTCTCACGGGTGGCGTGATCACGCTCGGCAGGCGCCAGCGCCGGCCGGCCACCGTCCACGCGGGACACAGCGTCCCAGCGCATGGTCATGCGACCCAGCGTTCCCAGGCTCTCGAACTCCTCGCGCAGCCGTTCTGCCGCCGCGATCTCGGCGGGCGCCAGCCAGGGCCGTCCGTGGCTGTCCCGACGGCGGGACAGCCAGGCGATCGGCGACTCCCCAGATTGCGCTGGACGACGCCGTCCGCCGTCTCGACCGAGGCCTCGATGACGCCCGGGCGCCCCGGCGGCGGCGGCGGCGGCGCGACTTCAGGCCGAGCGACCATCGTCCAGCCGCCTTCTCGACGTGGCTTGAGCGTCGCCTCCCGCGCCAGGACCGCGAAGGCGGCGTCGTCCAGGGTCAGCATCACGCAACGCCGACGGCTGGCGCCGAGCCTGACGCCGTAGCCGCCGCCATGGGGCTCGATCACCGCGCCGGGCCTGGCCAGCAGCCGCATGGCGCGCTCGGCGCGGCGCTCGGCGTCCAAAGCCGCCTCGAAACGGGCATGAAGCGCGCCGGTCATCATGGCAGGTCCTGAGCGTGCGACGGGGCCTGACGCAGACAGGCCTCCAGTTCGCAGAGGCGCCGATCAAAGGCCTCGTCCTCGCGCAGGTCCTCGATCTTGCGACAGGCGTGCCCGCAGGTGGTGCGATCCCGGCCAAAGGCGAACGCTACCCGCGCTAGGGGCCAATGCAGGGTGATGTGGGTCAGGTAGATGGCGAGCTGCCGGGCGCGCACCGCCGTGTGGGACGCCCGCTTGGGCGTTGCGATCTCCACCGCCGGCACGCCGGTGGCCAGGGAAACAAGGTGGGTGACGAAGCCGACCGTCAGGCGGTCGCGTCGGGGATCGGGCGTGATCGCCCAGATATCCTCAAGGGCTTGAACCAGCATGGCGTCCTCTCCTCCAGGCCGCGAGCGCAGCCGGCGAACACCACTATAGGTTTATATTCCGCGCAGAGGAAGATATTCCTATTTCGCTCATGCAAGCTCGAGCTAAGCGATTGTTTTTTCTTAGTCTAGGCGGCCGCTACGCTCATCAGAGCCTGTGAATAGACGACGGTCTCCCGAGAGGGCTTGGCCTCCGTGGCCGCCAAACGAATCATGGGCGTTTTTTGGAAGACACCCCGCATCGCCATCACCCACGCCGCGTCCGGCGGATCGCCGGCGCGAAGGCGACGACATTCATCAACGGCCTCAGCTGTCCCCGATGAGGTCGCGCGCCGAAGCTCGGCCGGCGCGTGCTCTCTCAAGGCCGCCATGACCGCCTCGGGAGCAGCGGGCGCTTCGGCGAGCCAGGCCTCGGCCAGCCGAAACCCTTCGCCGCCGAGCAGCCGAAGCATGTAGGCGGCGTTGGATTGGATTTGCACGACGCCATGACGGTCCACGGCGATCATCGGATACAGCGGCGCCAGTTCCGGCAGCACGCTGTTGGCATAGACACGCGCCTGCCAGTAGCGCTCGGCGATCGTCGCGAAGTCGAACGCGTCGCGCACCAGCGCAAAGCCAGACTCCTCCAGCGGCAGAATCTGGATCTTAGGTTTGCGGACGTCGACAGTGTCATTGGACACATCGACATAGAGACCGCCGATCTGCAGCGCGTTCTGGAAAAACTGTTCGCGCAGCACGCCCCAGAGAATTCTCACCTCGCCGCCGTGACGAAAGAACGCCCGCAGAGCGCGTTCTTCGGCCGGCCCGTCACGCCGCGCCGCAAGCGCCTGCAACTGCTCGGCCATGGCGTTGGTGATCTCCAGGCAGCAGCCATAGGGATAGGGCTGCGTGTAGCGCCCGGCCAACTCGGCGGTCAGATAGGCGTCGACGCCCTGGCGAAGCCTCAGAAGCAAGCTGTGCAGCCGGTCCAGGGCTGGCGTCAGGAATCTCTTGGTCAGCGCCGCCTGCTCGCGGCTGACCCGCAGCGGAGGCGGCGGGATCAAGAAGGACATGGTTCGGGGTACTCAAACTAAAGAAGGCATCCCTACCTCCGGCGCAACGATCGCGCCACGGTGGGACACCACAATCCCAGCCAGGGCGTGGGCGCGGGCGACAGCGTCGGCGATGGTCGCGCCCGCCAGTCGCGAGGACAGATAGGCGGCGTTGAAGCTGTCCCCAGCGCCGGTGGTGTCCACGGCCTTCACCCGCGCCGGCGCCGGCGTGGCCGTGCGTCCGTCCGGTCTGAGAACATTGACCGCATGGCTCTCATCCCGCGCCACCACCTCGGCGCCGGCGGCGGCCCATTCGGCGGCGAGATCCTCGGCCTCGCGGCCATAGAGCGGCCGGCTGTCCTCGCTGCTCAGCGAGACATAGCGGCAGGCTGGAACAACGCCATCGAGCGCCGCGCGGGCGGCCTCGGCGCTTGGCCACAAGGCCGGGCGGTAGTTGAAGTCCAGCGCCACGGCCACGCCGTGCGAGTGGACGTAAGCGAGGATGTCGCGCAGCCGCGCCCGGCCGATGTCGCCGATCACGGCCAGGGTGACGCCCGACAAATAGACCAGATCACTGGCCTTGGCCGCCTCGATCAGCTGGTCGGCGGTATGGGCCGAGAACAGGTCGCGGATCGGCGCGCGCTCGCGCCAGTAGTGGAACTTCCGCTCGCCGTGGTCATCCAGCACGATAGCGTAGAGGCCCGGCAGGCGGTTCTCGACCTGACGCACCAGCTGGGTGTCCATGCCCTCGCGGCGCATGGCCGTCAGCACGCCTTCGCTGAACGGGTCTCCCTGACCCAGCGCCGTGCAATAGGCGACCTGATCGCCCAGCCGCGCCATGTAGATCGCCGTGTTGAAGGTGTCGCCGGCGAAGCCCATCCGATAGAGCGGCGCGCCGCCGTCCCCGGCCTCCGGCGACAGCTCGACCATGCACTCGCCTAGAACCGTGATCCTGGCCACGGTCAGCCCTTGGCCTTGCTGGACGGCGCGGGCTTGGCCAACTCCTGGGCGGTCCAGGCGTCGATCCTGGTCTCCAGCACCGAGAGCGGCAGCGACCCGCGCAGCAGCACCGCGTCGTGGAAGCCGCGCTCGTCGAACCGGTCGCCCAGCTTGGCTTCCGCGCGCTTGCGCAGCTCCAACAGCCTCAGCTCACCGATCTTGTAGGCCAGGGCCTGGCCGGGCCAGGAGACATAGCGCTTGAGCTCGACCTCGATATTGGTCGGCGACAGGGCGGTGTTGTCGGTGAAGCAGGCGCGGGCCTGGTCGATGCTCCAGCCCTTCCAGTGCATGCCGGTGTCGGCCACCAGGCGGCAGGCGCGCCACATCTCGTAGGACAGTCGGCCGAACAGCTCATAGGGGTCGCGATAGATGCCCATCCCCTCGCCCAGCCATTCCGAATACAGACCCCAGCCCTCACCGAAGGCGGTGAAATAGAGGTTCTTGCGGAACTCCGGCACATTGACCTGCTCGGCGGCCAGGGCAGTCTGGATATGGTGGCCCGGCGCGCCTTCGTGCAGCACCAGGGCGGGCAGCTCGTAGAGCGGCCGCTGGTCCAGCTCGGAGGTGTTGATCATAAGGCCGCCCGCGCGACCGACCTTGGCGTCGCCGCCGAAATAGCGGCCGGTGGTGTAGCCCTTCTCGATGCTGGCCGGCACCGCTCGCACGCCGTAGGGCAGACGCGGCAGCACGCCGAAGTGGGCCGGCAGTTGGTCATCGGCGCGCTTGGCGATCTCGCTGGACTTCTCCAGCAGTTGCTCGCGGCTGGTGGCGTAGAAGCGCGGCTCCTTGCGCAGCATGGCGATGAAGGCCGGCAGGTCACCCTGGAAGCCGGCGGCCTTCATGGTCTCTTCCATGCGGGCCCGGATGCGCTTCACCTCGGCCTGCCCGATGTCGTGGATCTGGTCGGGCGTCAGGGTCGTGGTCGTGTGGCGACGCGCCAGGAAAGCATAGTAGCGCTTGCCGTCCGGCAGGTCGGACGCCCCCAGGCTCTTGGCCGCGCGCGGCGTGTACTCTTCGGCCATGAACTTGACGAAGCCGGCGCGGGCGGGCGCGACGCTGTCCTTGATCGCCTTCTCGCCCTCGGCGACCAGCGCCGCGCGGGTGGCTTCGGGCATGCTGGCCGGCAGATTACGCAGCGGGGCCAGCAGCGGATCCTCGGCCAGCGGCGTCGTCGCAGCGCGCTGGGCGCGGTCCTGGACGGCCTGGGCGGTAGAAACCGCGTGGACGAAACCCGTGCTCACGCCGCGCCGGGCGTTGGCGATATTGGCGGCGTACCAGGCGGGCATGCGGTTGAGCAGCGCGATCCAGCGCCGCGCCTCGGCCTCGGTCTTCAGACGCATGCCGCTGGCGCGATATAGCATCATCACGTCAAAGCCGCCGTCGCTGCTGAACGGCGTGCGCGCCTCGTCGAAGCCGCCCGCTTCGACGCGGTCCTTCACCGCCCACAGCAGCAGGTCCCGGGTCAGCTTCTCGTCGTCGGAGAGGCCGGTCACGTCCATGGCCGAGAGGTCGGCCGAGATCGCCTTGAGCTTGGTCAGCCTGGCGGCGTCGGCGGCCGGCGAGACATCGGGAAGGCGCCAGCGCGCCGCGTCGCCGCCGGCGTCGTCAGGGTCGCCATCCGCATTGCCCAGCGCTTCATAGCGCGCCACCAGGCCGGTGAGCGTTTCGGCAGGGCCGGCCCAGGCGGACGAAACGACCAGGGCGGTGAGACAGACGCCGGCCAGGGCGGCGCGCCAGGTGCGATGCTGAGTCATGGCGCCAAGATTAGGCCAAGGCCGCGCCGCGTCCACACGCGAATCGACCGTCCCGAAGGAACAAGTCGATAAGATCCAATTGTCGGGAAAACCGAGAATGGAGCGGGCGAAGAGATTCGAACTCTCGACATCCACCTTGGCAAGGTGGCGCTCTACCACTGAGCTACGCCCGCGCTATTCGCGAGATATGGTCTCATCCAGCCTGCCCGGCAACCGGGAGAATGGAGCGGGCGAAGAGATTCGAACTCTCGACATCCACCTTGGCAAGGTGGCGCTCTACCACTGAGCTACGCCCGCATCGGCGAGGCCCAGAAGAGCGCCCCGCGACGAGGAGGCGGCTTATGGCAGAGCGCTTCGCGGTTTGCAAGCGCCCTTTGAGGGGTTGCATCGCGGGTTTTTTCCGGGGCTTGATCCGGGCCGGTTTCAGGCGGGTTTGAAGCTTGGATTTCTCGGGGTGGAGCGCCAGCGTTGCGTCTGTTCGTGTTTGGTCTGGGCTATGTCGGGGCGGCCTTCGCCGACGCCTTGCAGGAACGCGGCTGGGACATCGCCGCCTCGGCGCGTGACCCCGGTCAGGCCCAGGCGCTGCGCGACAAGGGAATCACCCCCGCCGATCCGGCCGACCGCGACGCTATGATCGCCGCGCTCGCCGGTGTGAACGCGATCCTCATCACCGCCCCGCCCGGTCCTGACGGCTGCCCGGCGCTGGAGTCGATCGTCCCAGCCCTGGCCCAGGCCCAGGCCTATCCCGACTGGATCGGCTATCTGTCGACGACCGGGGTCTATGGAGACTTCGAGGGCCGCTGGGTGTTCGAGACCTCGCCCCTCAAGGCCCAGTCGGTCGAAGGCGCCCGCCGCGTCGGGGCCGAGCGCGACTGGCGCCAGGTCGGGCGCGGCATGGGCCTGACGGTGACCACCTTCCGCCTGCCGGGCATCTATGGTCCGGGCCGCAGCGCGCTGGACCGCCTGCGCGCCGGCGAAGGCCGCCGGATCGTCAAGCCGGGCCAGGTCTTCAGCCGCATCCATGTTGACGACATCGTCTCGGGCCTGCTGGCTTCGCTGGATCACCCGCGCGCAGGCGGGATCTACAATCTCGTCGACGACGAACCGGCCCCACCCCAGGACGTCATGGAGCACGCCGCCAGGCTGCTGGGCGTTCCGGTTCCGCCGGACCTGCCGTTCAACGAACTGGGCATGTCGCCGGCGACCCGGCGGTTCTACGCCGAGAACAAGCGGGTCTCGAACGCGCGAGCCAAGGCCGAACTGGGCTGGCGGCCCAAATATCCGACCTATCGCGAAGGTCTGGCGGCGATCCTGAAGGCCCGTGGTTAGGGGCTACTCGTCGTCGATCGGCAGCGGACGCGGCGCGATGCCGGTCGCTTCCAGCCCCGCCGCGTTGCGCAGCCGCGCCGCGCGCGCCAGGCGGCGGGAGACGAGGTCCCCCTCTTCCGGCTCGGCCAGGCCCTTGGCCTCGGAAACGGCGGCGACCAGGCGCTCCAGGTCCTGCGGACGCGACAGCCGGTGGTCGCCGTCCTTGATCAGGCTGAACACCACATTGTCCGAGGTCAGGGCGTTGGCCAGCTCCAAGGCGTGAGTCCAAGGCACGTCAGGATCCGCTCCGCCCTGCAGGATGCGCACCGGAACATCGATCGGCACGGGTCCGGGCAGGATCGACCACCGCGCGCCGTCCTCCAGGAGATCGCGGGTGATCGGATAGCCGCCGTCATCGTACTCGGAGGGGCGGATCCAGAAGCCGTCACGGGCGATCGCCGCCTTGGCCTCAGCGGACAGTTCGGGCCCCATCAGCTTCTCGGTGAAGTCGGGCGCGGGCGCGATCAGCACCATGGCCTTCACCCGGTCAGGCCGCGCGATGGCCGCCAGGCACGACAGCCAGCCGCCCATCGACGAGCCGACCAGCACCAGCGGCCCGTCTGTCAGTTCGTCGATCACCGCCAGCGCGTCGGCGCGCCAGCGGCTGATCGTGCCGTCCTGGAAGGCCCCGCCGGACTCGCCATGGCCGAAATAGTCGAACCGCAGATAGGAACCGCCCGTCGCCTTGGCCTGCTCGGCCAGCACCTCGGCCTTGGTCCCGGTCATGTCGGAATGGAAGCCGCCCAGCCACACGACCGTCGGCCCCTCGCCGTCCACCCGCCGCCAGGCCAGGGTCGATCCGTCTTCACGCGTCAGGGCGCCCCGGGATTCGGTCATGGCGTCGCCTTGATCCTTTCGCTAACAACGGGCGGTTATCGCCGTCGAGACTCGCGTGCCCGACCTACCCGCCCATTTCACATTGCTGCAAGTGACGCCGGAACTGGAAACCGGCGGCGCCGAACAGACGACGATTGATGTCGCCCACGCCGTGGTCGCGCAAGGCGGCAAGGCGCTGGTGGCCACCCGCGGCGGGCGCATGGCCGCGCGGCTGGAGGCCGACGGCGGACGTATGGCCCAGATGCCGGCGCAATCGAAGAACCCGCTGGTCATGCTGGGCAACGCCGCGCGGCTGATCGACCTGATCCGACGCGAGAAGGTCAGCCTGGTCCACGCCCGTTCCCGCGCCCCGGCGTTCAGCGCGCTGTGGGCCGCCCACGCCACCAAGGTTCCGTTCGTGGCCACCTATCACGGGGTCTACAACGCCAAGTCCGGCCTCAAGCGCTGGTACAATGCGGTGATGACCAAGGGCGCGGTGGTGATCGCCAACTCCGAATACACGCGCGAGCACGTCATCCGGGAGCACGGCGTTCCCGCCGACAAGGTGGTGGCCATCCCGCGCGGCGTCGACCTGTCGCGCTTCGAGCCCGACGTGGTGAGTGCTGATCGGATCGCGGCGCTGCGTCAGGCCTGGGGCGTTGCGCCGAACGAACGCCGCCTGAAGGTGCTGCTGGCCGGTCGCCTGACCCGCTGGAAGGGTCAGGGCCTGCTGGTCCAGGCGATGGCCCTGCTGACGGCGCGCGGAGAGGACAAGGTGCTGCTGCTGCTGGCCGGCGACGATCAGGGCCGCAAGGGCTATCGCGCCGAACTGGAAGCGGCGATCGCCCAGGCGGGTCTTGAGGACGCCGTCAAGCTGGTCGGTCATTGCGACGACATGCCGGCCGCCTATCTGCTGGCCGATCTCGCCATCGCCCCTTCGCTGGAGCCCGAAGCGTTCGGTCGCACGGCAGTGGAGCCGCAGGTCATGGGCCGGCCCGTCATGGCGGCCGACCATGGGGCCACCCGCGAGACCGTCGTACCGGGCGAGACGGGCTGGCTGGTCGCGCCCGGCGACGCCGAGGCCTGGGCCGCCGCCCTGCTCGAGGCCGTCGAGATCGGCGCTTCGGGCCGTCAATCCATGGGACGAGCCGCCCGCTTGCGTGCTCGACGGTTGTATTCAGTGGACGCGATGTGCGAAGCGACCCTCAAGGTCTATGCGCAGGTGTTGGGTTTGGAGCGTTCGTCTTGAGCAAGGAGATCAAGAAGGTCCTGGTCATCAAGCTTGGGGCGCTGGGCGATTTCGTCCTGGCCCTGGCCGCGATGCGCAAGATCCGCGAAGCCCACCCCAAGGCCAAGATCACCCTGCTGACCACCCCGCCCTTCGAGGCGCTGGCCAAGCTGAGCCCCTATTTCAACAGCGTCGAGACCGATGGTCGGCCGGAGGACTTCGGCCAGACCCTGGCCATGATCGGCCGCATCCGCAAGGCGCGCTACGACCGCATCTACGACCTGCAGACCAACAGCCGGACCAACTGGTACTTCCAGCTCTTGCGCCCGTTCCCGCCGCAGTGGAACGGAATCGCGGTGGGCTGCGCCCTGCCGCAGAAGGGCTCGGCCCGCCTCACCATGCACACGCTGGAGCGGCAGGCCGATCAGCTGCGCGCGGCGGGGATCTGGCCCGACGCCCCGACCGAGCCTGGCAGCGCGCCGCCGCCCGACCTGTCGTGGATCCTGCGCAAGCACAAGGAGCCGCGCCCCGTCGCCGGCGCCGCCGCGCCGCGCCCCTACGTCCTGTTCGTGCCGGGCGGCTCGGCACACCGGCTCGAGAAGCGCTGGCCGGTCGAGTGCTACGCTCAGCTGGGCTCGCTGCTAAAGGCCAAGGGCCTGGACATCGTCATCATCGGCGGTCCCCAGGAAAGCGCCATGGCGCGTCACATCCAGAAGGCCGTCGGCGGCGCGCGCGATCTCACCGGCCGCACTGACTTCGCCCAATTGGCCGTCCTGGGAGCCAAGGCGGCGCTGACCGTAGGCAACGACACGGGTCCGACGCACCTTCTTGCGGCCGCCGGCGCGCCGACCATCGCCCTGTTCTCCGACGCCTCGGATCCGGAGCTATGCGGGCCGCGCGGCCACGTGGCGGTGATCCGTTCGCCCGACCTCAAGGCCCTGCCCGTCAGCACCGTGGCCAGCGCGGCCATGGCGCTGCTGCCGCATTAGGGGACCCCAAACTTGTCATCCCGGGCGAAGCGCAGCGAAGAGCCGGGATGACATAGAAGGTTGAAGCCCCTCAATACCCCGCGTAACGCCCAGGCTTGTGGTTGGCGATGATCACCGCGCTGAGCGCCACGGCGCTGGCGATGGACAGCAGAAGCTTGTCGAAGCTGATCGTGAAGAACGCTGCGGTCACCACCACGCAGTCAGCCGCCATCTGCACCTTGCCGGCGCTGATCCCTCGGCGTTCCTGCAGGTACAGCGCCAGGACGCCGACCCCGCCGACGCTGGACCGGTGACGGGCCAGGGCCAGGATGCCCATGCCGATGATCGTGCCGCCGAAGACGGCCGAGAAGATCGGGTCGATGCCGCCGACCTTCAGCCAGTGCGGCATGCCCCAGGCTAGGCCCGCCAGCAGCAGGTTCGTCGCCAGCGTCTTGAAGGTGAACGCCCAGCCCAGGGTCCGCTGGGCCAGGACATAGAACGGCAGGTTCAGAACGAAGAAGATGATCCCGACCGGCCAGTCGCTCAGATACGAGATGATCAGGGCCACCCCCGCGACGCCGCCGGTCACAAGGCCCGCGGCCTTGAGCAGGGTCAGCCCTACGGCGATGAAGCTGGAGCCGATGAGGAGCGCATGGATGTCCTCCAGCGCAGAATGGCGATGTTCGGGCATGAGTCGGGCAAGCGTCTTGTTCAGGGAAAACTCGTCCCCGCCTCGCCGTTTCCATCCCGATTGGCCCGAATGATCGTCTGGCCTCGCCACGGGGCCAAAAAAACTGGACCCGCCGGCGTCTGTTTGACCGCCTTCGCTTGATACGGCGCGGCGGGCGCGTCATATATCAGGTTCTCGCGGCGCGCCCAGCGCGGCGCGAACGCGTTCAGCTATATTTGCAATTACCGCACGTCATACCAACAGCACCGGAGCCGCCCCTATTCGCCGTCCTATGCAAACGCCGCCCGTTAAAGACGGACCGCGTATCAACGATGAAATCCGTGTCCCCCGCGTCCTGCTGATCGACCAACACGGCGAAAAGCAAGGCGAGATGCCGACCGCGTCCGCTATGGAAGCGGCAGAGGAAGCCGGCCTGGACCTGGTGGAAATCGTTCCGAACGCCAATCCTCCCGTCTGCAAGATCCTGGACTACGGCAAGTTCAAATTCCAGGAGCAGAAGAAGAAGAACGAGGCGCGCAAGCGGCAGAAGGTGGTCGAGCTCAAGGAGATCAAGCTCCGCCCGAACATCGACAGCCACGACTACGATGTGAAGGCCAAGGCGATGCATCGCTTCTTCGAGGAAGGCGACAAGGTCAAGGTGACCCTGCGCTTCCGCGGTCGCGAAATGGCCCACCCCGAACTCGGCATGAAGCTGCTTCAGAAGGTCAAGGCCGACTTCGACGAGGTCGCCAAGGTCGAGTACGAGCCACGTATGGAAGGCCGCCAGATGATCATGATCCTGGCCCCGCGCTAGGCTTTCATCGCAATAGACACCGAAGCGCCCCGGCCCCACGGCCGGGGCGTTTTGCGTTTCAGCCAGAACGCGCTCTCTCGTCAGCCCCTCAACCCATGACAGTTTAATCAGGGGATTTCGGGGGCGCCTTTGTTCAAGTCGTTGCCAGCAGCCGTGGCTGCGCTTTGGTTTTTTGCGGCCGCCGCCGTGTCTGCGGCGGAAAAGCCGGACTTGGCGGTCTATGGCCGCCTGCCGCAGATCGAGGGAGTCACGATCTCGCCGGATGGGACCAAGCTGGCGGTCATCAGGACCGACGGCCAGGAGCGCGTTCTGGTCGTTCGCAAGCTGAACGGCGAACTGCTGGGCGGGGTTAAGGCGGCCTGACCGAGGCGGCGATCTCGCCGGTACGGCCGATCCGGTACAAGGCGGCCGACGGGCTTGAGATCAGCGGCTATCTGCCCCTGCCCAAGGGGCGGGATCCCAAGAACCTCCCCCTGATCGTGCTGCCGCATGGCGGTCCCGAAGGCCGCGACACGCCCGGGTTCGACGGGTGGAGTCAGGCCCTGGCCTCACGGGGCTATGCTGTCCTGCAACCCAACTTCCGGGGCTCGGAGGGGTTCGGCTGGAACTTCGTCAAGGCCGGGTTCGGCGAGAGGGGCAAGAAGATGCAGACCGACCTCTCGGATGGCGTCCGAGATCTCGTCAAGCAAGGGATCGTCGCCCCCAAGCGGGTCTGCATCGTCGGCGCGTCGTACGGCGGCTACGCAGCCCTGGCCGGCGCGACCCTGGATCCAGGCGTCTATCGCTGCGCGGTCTCGGTGGCAGGCCCCTCCGACCTCCGGAAGATGCTGCTGTCGGTACGCGAAGCCAACAATGGCGAGATGTCGGCGGCTCAACGCTACTGGCTGCGGTTCATGGGGGCCTACGGGATCAAGGACCCGGACCTGCAGGCCATTTCGCCGGCCAGGCTGGCTGACCGGGTCGAGATTCCCATCATGCTGATCCACGGCAAGGACGACACGGTGGTGCGCTACGACCAGAGCGTGGTGATGGCCGACGCCCTGCGCAAGGCCGGAAAGCCGGTCGAGTTCGTCACACTGGCCGGCGAGGATCACTGGCTTTCAAGCGGCGCGACGCGCCTGAAGATGCTGACCGACTCGGTGACCTTCGCCGAAAAGCACAATCCGCCGGATTGATGGTTTGTAGGGTCGCCAAGCTGAGACATCAGGCGTAAATCCCGCCGCCTGATGTCCGAGCCTGCCCACAGCAACCGCGCCCTGGCTGTCCTGCTCCTGGTTGTCTTCATCAACCTGGTGGGCTTTGGCGTGATCATTCCGCTGCTGCCGTTCTATGCGCGGTCGATGGACGCAGCGCCGTGGCAGGTGACGACGATGTTCGCCGCCTACAGCCTGGGACAGTTCTTCGGCGAGCCGTTCTGGGGGCGTCTCTCCGACCGGATCGGCCGGCGGCCGGTGCTGATCGTCACCATCATCGCCAACACCCTGGCCTATCTGGCCCTGGCCTTCGCGCCCAACATCTGGGTGGCGATGCTCATCCGCCTGTTCGGCGGCTTTGGCAGCGGCAACATCTCGACCATCCAGGGCTACATGGCCGACGTCACCCCGCCGGAAAAGCGCGCCGGGCGGATGGGCCTGCTGGGCGCGGCGTTCGGCGCGGGCTTCGTCATCGGCCCGGGCCTGGTGATGGTCATGCGACCAGGCGCCGGCGCCCTGGGCTACCAGCTGCCGCTGTTCCTGGCCGCCGCCATGGCCGGGACGGCCGCTCTGGGCGTCATCCTGTTCGTCAAGGAAAGTCGCGCGCCGTCGGCGCCCGGCGCGCCGCAGGCCCACCGGCTGGAGGCTCTGAGCCAGGCCGCCGCCCACCCGGTTCTCTCGCGCGTACTGCTGGTCACCCTGATCTCGACCGCCGCCTTCGCCGGCATGGAGGCGGTGTTCGGTCTCTATGCCGACACCCGCTTTGGCTGGACGGCCAGCCAGGTGGCCGCCTGTTTTGCGTTGATCGGGGTGATCGCCTCGATCGGCCAGGGCGTGCTGACCGGCCGCCTGGCCCGGCGCTTTGGCGAGGCGCGGGTGCTGACCGCCGGCCTGTCGATCATCGCCACGTCGCTGCTGATCACGCCGTTCATTTCCAAGCCCGCCCTGGCCGTAGTGGCGGTGGCGTGTACGGCGTTTGGCCAGTCTCTGGTGTTCCCTTGTGTCGGGGCCCTGATCTCGCGCGCGACCCCGCCTGATCGCCAGGGCCAGATGCTGGGCCTGAACATGGCGGCAGGGTCCCTGGCCCGGATCGGCGGCCCCCTGCTGGCCGGGCCGCTGTTTGGCCTGGCCATCGGCGGCCCCTACTGGTTCGGCGCGGCCCTGATGGTTCCGGCCATCGGCTTTGCGCTGGTCATCGTCCGCCGGACCAAGGTCGCGGCCTAAATGCTTGCCAGAACCGAGTCTTTCCTGTAGCTACGCCGCCTTTCCGGAACCGCCTGGCCAATTGGCATGCCATGGCGGTTCGTCATGCTTCTAGAGGACGGGGCGCAAGCTCCGACGCGAAATGCCGAAGTTGAAGACCAAGTCGGGCGCCAAGAAGCGCTTCAAACTGACCGCCACGGGCAAGCTGAAGGCCGGCGTCGCCGGCAAGCGCCACCGCCTGATCGGCCACAACGGCAAGTACATCCGCCAAAACCGCGGAACCAAGGTGATGAGCGAGGCCGACGCCAAGATCATCCGCACGTACCTGCCCTACGGCCTGTAAGAGGAGCGCTGACACATGGCTCGCGTTAAACGTGGCGTGGTTGCTCACGCCAAGCACAAGAAGGTTCTCGAGCAAGCCAAGGGCTTCTACGGGCGCCGCAAGAACACCATCCGTACGGCGAAGGCCGCGGTCGACAAGGCCGGCCAGTACGCCTACCGCGACCGCAAGGTGCGCAAGCGCGCCTTCCGTTCGCTGTGGATCCAGCGCATCAACGCCGGCGCCCGTCTGGAAGGTTTCACCTACTCGCAGTTTATCCACGGCCTGGACGTGGCGGGTATCGTCATGGACCGCAAGGTCCTGGCCGATATCGCGGGCAACGACCCGGCTGCGTTCAAGGCCATCGCCGACAAGGTTCGCGCCGCCCTGGCCTAAGGTCTTTTTGGGTCTTTGATCCAACCGATCTTGCAAAGCCCTCTGGCGCGAGCCGGAGGGCTTTTTGCTGTCCCAAATGCTGTCATCCCGGCCAAGCGCGAAGCGCGCCGAGCCGGGACCGCGGCAAGCGCTGGCGCTTCCGGTGGTCCCGGCTCTCCGCTCCTCTGCGGCCGGGATGACAATGGAAGTTCCAACAGTCACCAAAACCGCCTAGACGGATGCCCGTCATGACCGATCTCAACACTCTCGAAGCCGACGTGCTGGCCCAGGTGGCCGCCGCCTCGGATCTCCAAGCGCTCGACGCCGTCCGCGTAGCCGCCGTCGGCAAGACCGGCTCGGTCTCGGGCCTGCTGAAAACCCTGGGCGCGATGAGCCCCGAGGAGCGCAAGACCCAAGGCGCGGCGATCAACGCCCTGCGCGACAAGGTCCAGGACGCCATCACCCAGAAGAAGGCCGCCCTGGAGGCCGCCGAGCTGGACGCGCGCCTGGCCAGCGAGACGCTGGACCTGTCCCTGCCCGCGCCCTACCGCCGCAAGGGCTCGGTGCACCCGACCATGCAGACCATGGACGAGATGGTCGCCATCTTCGCCGAGATGGGCTTCGCCGTGGCCGAGGGCCCGGACATCGAGGACGACTTCCACAACTTCACGGCCCTGAACTTCCCCGAGAAGCACCCGGCCCGCGAGATGCACGACACCTTCTTCTTCAACCCGAAGGAGGATGGCGAGCGGATGCTTCTGCGCACCCACACCAGCCCCGTGCAGGTGCGGACCATGGTGTCGCAAAAGCCCCCGATCCGGATCATCGCGCCGGGCCGCACCTATCGCTGCGACAACGACGCCACCCACACCCCGGTGTTCCACCAGGTCGAGGGTCTGGTCATCGACAAGGGCATCCACATGGGCCACCTGAAGTGGACCCTGGAGACGTTCCTGGCGCGGTTCTTCGAGACCGACGCGGTCACCACCCAGTTCCGCCCGCACCACTTCCCGTTCACCGAACCCTCGGCCGAGATGGACGTGCAGTGCGACCGCTCCGGCGGCGAGATCAAGATCGGCCAGGGCACCAGCTGGCTCGAGATCCTGGGCTGCGGCATGGTTCACCCGAACGTCCTGCGCGCCTGCGGCATCGATCCGGACGAGTACCAGGGCTTCGCCTTCGGCATGGGCGTCGATCGCCTGGGCATGCTGAAGTACGGCATGCCGGACCTGCGCGACATGTGGTCGTCGGACGTCCGCTGGCTGTCGCACTACGGCTTCAGCGCCTTCGCCGCGCCGAACCCGGCCAGCGGCCTGAGCTAGTTTTTCATGTCATCCCGGCCGTAGCGACGACGTCGCGAAGAGCCGGGACCACCCCAGGCGCTTGCGCTCGCTGCGGTCCCGGATCGCCGCTGACGCGACGTCCGGGATGACAAAGAGGTACAGACCATGAAGTTCACCCTGTCCTGGCTCAAGGACCACCTTGAGACCACCGCCACCGTCCCCGAGATCGTCGCGGCCATGACCATGGCCGGGCTCGAGGTCGAGCACGTCACCGATCCGGCGACCAAGCTTAAGCCCTTCACGGTCTGCAAGATCGTCGAGGCCGCGCGCCACCCCAACGCCGATCGCCTGCAGGTCTGCCAGGTCGACACCGTCGACGGCCGCAAGGAGATCGTCTGCGGCGCGCCGAACGCGCGGGCGGGCCTGACCACCATCTACGCCCCGATCGGCGCCTATGTGCCCGGCCTGGATGTCACCCTGGTCGAGAAGCCGGTGCGCGGCGTCGTCTCGAACGGCATGCTCTGCTCGGCCGCCGAGCTGGAATACGCCAGCGAGAGCGACGGCATCATGGAGCTGCCCGACAGCCTCGCCGTCGGCGCGCCCGCCGTTGACGCCCTGGGCCTGGAAGCCGTCATCGACTTTGAAGTCACCCCCAACCGCCCCGACTGGCTGGGCGTCGCCGGCATCGCCCGCGATCTGGCCGCCGCCGGCGTCGGCACGCTGAAGGACCTGTCGATCGCGCCGGTCGCCGGAACCTTCCCCTGCCCGATCAGCGTCAAGGTCGACGGCGAGGCCTGCCCGGCCTTCGCCGGCCGCTACATTCGCGGCGTCAAGAACGGCCCCTCGCCCAAGTGGCTGCAGGACCGCCTGACCGCTATCGGTCTGCGCCCGATCAGCGCCCTCGTCGACGTCACCAACCTGATCGCCTACGACCGCGCCCGCCCGCTGCACGTCTATGACGTGGCCAAGCTGTCGGGGACGGAGATCTCGACGCGCCTCGGCCGTCATGGCGTCAACGGCGACGAGCATCTGATCGCCCTGGACGGCAAGACCTACGAGCTGACGCCGGATATGTGCGTGATCGCCGATGCGGGCGGTGAACGTCCGATCGGCCTGGGCGGCGTCATGGGCGGGGAGAGCACCGGCTGCTCGGACGACACCGTGGACGTCTTCATCGAGAGCGCCTGGTTCGAGCCGATCCGCATCGCCCAGACCGGCCGCACGACCGGCATCGCCAGCGACGCCCAGTACCGCTTCGCCCGCACCGTGGACACCGGCTCGCTGGTGGACGGGATCGAGCTGGCCACCAAGCTGATCCTGGAGCTGTGCGGCGGCGAGCCGTCAGAGGTTCTGTATGTCGGCGAGGTTCCGCCCGCGCCGAAGGGCTTCGCCTTCGATCCCGACTATGTCGGCCAGCTTTCCGGCCTGGCGGTGACGCCGGACAAGACCCACCAGATCCTGACGGCGCTGGGCTTTGACGTCGTGCTGGGCTCGCCCTGGACCGTGACGCCGCCGACCTTCCGCCGCGATGTGGAAGGCAAGGCCGACCTTGTAGAAGAAGTCGCGCGCATCGCCGGCTACGGCGCCCTGCCCTCGACGCCGCTGCCCGAGGTTCCGCGCGCCGTGGGCGGCATCCTGACCGCCAAGCAGGCCCGCGCCCGCGCCGCCCGTCGCGCCCTGGCCGCCGCCGGCTACGCCGAGGCCGTGACCTTCAGCTTCACCAACCGCAAGACCGCGCAGCTGTTCGGCGGCGGCCAGGACGTGCTCGTTTTGGCCAATCCGATCGCCTCGGAACTGGACTGCATGCGCCCGTCGCTGTTGCCCAACCTGATCGAAGCGGCCGGCCGCAACGCCCGCCAGGGCTTCCCGGACGCGGCCCTGTTCGAGATCGGTCCGACCTTCCACGGCGACAAGCCGGCCGACCAGCGCACCGTCGTCTCGGCGATCCTGGTCCCCAAGGCCCCGCGCGGCTGGGATAAGGCCGCGCAAGGCGATGTCTTCACGGTGAAAGCGGACCTGCTGGCCCTGCTGGAAGAGCTGGGCGCGCCCGTCGCCTCGCTGCAGACGGCGCAAGGGACCGCTTCGGCCTGGTGGCACCCGGGCCGCTCGGCGCGCCTGCAGCTGGGCCCCAAGGCGGTGATGGCCGAGTTTGGCGAAATCCACCCGGCGGTGCTCAAGGCCCTGGATGTGGCCGGCCCGGTCTATGGCTTCGAGATCACCCTGGAGGCGATCCCAGAGCCGAAGAAGAAGGCGATCAAGACCCGCCCGGCCTTCTCGCCCTCGGCCCTGATGCCGCTGACCCGCGACTTTGCGTTCCTGGTCGAGAAGGCCAAGGCAGCCGGCGATCTGGTGAAAGCCGCCGCCGGCGCCGACAAGGCGCTGATCACCGCCGCGCGCGTGTTCGACGTCTACGAGGGCCCCGGGGTGCCCGAGGGCTTCAAGTCGGTCGCGATCGAGATCGTGGTCCAGCCCCGCGAAGCCACCCTCACCGACGCCGACATCGAGGCCCTGTCGGCCAAGGTCGTCGCGGCGGCGGAAAAGGCCGGCGGCAAGCTGCGGGGTTAAACTTCAAATCCTCCCCCTAGCGGGGGAGGTGTCGGCGAAGCCGACGGAGGGGGAAGGGTTTGACAGCCGGCCACTTCCCCCTCCGGCCTTCGGCCGCCTCCCCCACTGGGGGGAGGATTGCTGCATTTCCAGGCGCCCTGCCTCACCAAGGGCAAAACCGTCCCTTGCCGCGACCGATCGCCTCTTTCGTCGGCAAGACCTTGCGTAACCGAAAACCCCGCGCTACCTGTAAGCTGCGCTAATCGGAAATCATCGCTTCCACATGCAATCGACCTTCGCCTTCGCCGCCTTCATGACCACCGGCCTTACCGCCGTGGCCGTGATGTCGTGCGCCGTGGCGATGTGGAACATGATTAATCAGATTAAAACCGTCCGAGTTCGAACGGGGCAAAATCGGCGCAAGCAGCGGTAGGAAACCCTACCAAACCCAAAGCCGAAGGATCGCAAGATCTCCAAAAAGCCCCGCTCCCACGAGCGGGGTTTTTTGTTGCGCGGTTCCTCGGTCCTCAAAGCCTCTCAAAGCCAAGGATCGACTTCAATGAGCTACCTGCCCTCTCCACCCGCCTTCCATAGCGACCCTGACGGCGTCACGGTTCACCAGCTGCTGCTGGCGGCCCAGGACGCGCCGAGCGCGCTGGACGCCGTCCGCCAGGGCCTGGCCGACAGCGGCGCGGAACTGTGCGGCCTGACGATGAAGCCCGTGGGCCAGATCGTCGAAGCCTCGCTGAAGGTGCGCCATCTGGGCGATCAGGCCGCCCGCCTGCTGGCCCGCGATCTGGCCGCCTGGCCCGGCGTCAATTCGGCCTCGGTCGAGCACCAGTGGTTCCGTCCGTGAGCGACCGCGTAGATCCGCTCAAACCGGAAGGCGGCGAGCTTGCATCCCTGCGTCGCCGCCTCTTCCTGGTCACCGCCGAGGACACGCCCGACGCCCTGATGCGGGTGCTGGGCGTGGCCTCTGTGCAGCAGGCCCGCCTGCGCGCCCTGTCCGCCGTTCCCGAGGGGCCGCACATGGCCATTCGTCTCGAGATCGACGACCAGGGCGATGACCGCGCTCAGGTGCTGGCCTCGCGGCTGGCGGCCTGTCCGTCGGTGCGCGGCGTCGGATTCGGCTGGCGGCAGTAACCGATCGACGTGCGCGTGCGTATCTAGAGGACGCAGACCTGCCGGAGACCCCGATGCGCCGCCTGATCGTCCTTTTCGCCGCCGCCCTCGCTGTCCTGGGCGCCACCGCTCCGGCCCTCGCCGCGCCCAAGACCGAGACCGCCGTCTTCGCCGGCGGCTGCTTCTGGTGCATGGAGCACGACATGCAGGGCGTGCCCGGCGTCCTAAAGGTCGAGAGCGGCTATACTGGCGGCCACCTGAAGAACCCGACCTATCGGGACGTCACCAGCGAGACCAGCGGTCATTACGAGGCCGTGCGCGTCACCTATGACCCGGCCAAGCTCGACTACGGGTTCCTGCTGTACCGCTACTGGAAACTGGTCGATCCCACCGACGACGGCGGCCAGTTCTGCGACCGGGGACCGTCCTACCGCCCGGCCGTGTTCGTCACGCCCGCCCAGCGCCCGATCGCCGAGAAGTCCCGCGCTGAGGCCGCCAAGCGCCTAAGGACCGGCACGATGAAGACGCAGATCCTGCCGGTGCAGACCTTCTACCTCGCCGAGGAATATCACCGCGACTACGCCAAGCGGAACAAGCTGAAATACTTCGCTTATCGCACCGGCTGCGGTCGCGACGCGCGTCTCAAGCAGGTGTGGGGCGGCTGAAACACCAGTCAGTAGCGGCTCCCTGAGACCTCCAATTCGTCCTGCATAATCGTGCTGCCGACCCAAAAAAGGAGATGGCACAATGCAAGACTTCGACTCTCAACATCACTTTTGGACGATCGACATTTCCAGCCGAGGCGTGCTTCGCACGCTTCGAAGCAGGAGCGACAGATCCGCGATCTTGCACTTCATCGAACCTTCGATCGACGTCGCGAAACGGCGGGCCGCCAATCAGGAGACGGGCAGTCTGAACCGGGGCTTCGGCCCCAATTGGCTAGAACCGATATTCCTTGGAGGCCCACCGTTTTCAAACCTTTGAGCCTGTGAGGCACGCGATGCTGCGTGGCCCACTCAACCCGGCCTAGACTTCGCCATACTCCCGTGTAGCTTACCTCTGTAAATACACGGGAGGACGTCGATGAACCGCCGCATGCTGCTGGCCTCGGCCGCGCTGCTACTCGCCCCGCTCACGGCCCAGGCGCAGGGCCGCGACGTCTCGGTCACCATCTACAATTCAAACCTCGCCCTGGTGGAGGACGCCCGCTCGCTGGACCTGAAGGCCGGGCGGCAGAAGCTGGAGTTCAAGGACGTCTCCGCCGCGATCCGGCCCGAGACGGTCAGCCTGTCGGCGCCCGGGGTGACGATCCTGGAGCAGAACTTCGACTATGATCTGCTGACGCCCGACAAGCTGATGGAAAAGGCGGTCGGCCAGCAGGTGAAGATCGTCCGCACCAATCCCGGCGACGGCAAGGAGACCACCGAGGTCGCCACCGTCCTGGCCGCCAACGAAGGCGTGGTGCTGAAGATCGGCGACCGCATCGAGGTTCTGCGCGACGACGGCGTTCCTACCCGCGTGATCTTCGACAAGGTGCCCGAGACGCTGCGCGCTCGCCCGACCCTGTCGGTGAGCGTCGAGGCCGCCGGCGCCGGGGCCCGGCAGGCCAAGCTCAGCTACCTGACCTCGGGCCTGTCGTGGAAGGCCGACTATGTCGCCCTGTTCGACGAGGCCAAGAGCACGATGGACCTGCAGGGCTGGATCACCCTGTCGAACAATTCCGGCACGCCGTTCGAGAACGCGCGGACCCAACTGGTGGCGGGCGACGTCAACCAGCTGAACGACGGCGGCTATCGTTCGAGCCGGTCGCCCGGCATGATCAGCGCCGGAACCGAAAGCGGCGTCGGCGAGCGCGTGGCCGACTACTACGTCTATCCCCTGCCCGAGCGCACCACGATCGCCTCCAACCAGAACAAGCAGGTCGGCTTCCTGTCGGCCCAGGGCGTCACCGCCAAGAAGGTCTATGAGGTCCGCGAGGGCTGGTTCACCAGCCAGGCCGAGCCCACCAAGGCCGTGGTCGCCATCCAGTTCAGCAACGCTCGCCTCGCGGGCCTGGGCAGCCAGCTGCCGATGGGCACGATGCGGGTCTATATGCGCGACGCCGCCGGCGATCCGAAGTTCGTCGGCGAAAACGCGATCGGCCACACCCCCGCCGGATCGGAGCTCTCCATCAAGACCGGCGAGGCCTTCGACGTCTCCAGCCAGGCGACCTTGGTGGCGGAGTCCCGCGTCTCCAAGCGCCTGACCCGCTACGAGATGAAGTACCTGCTGCGCAACGCCAAGGACCAGCCGGTGACGGTGGAGCTGCGTCAAGGAGGCCTTGGGCGTGACAGCACCGTCAAGGCCGAGAGCCTGAAGGGCCGCCGCATCGACGCCGGGACCCTGGGCTGGAGCGTCCCCGTGCCCGCCAATGGTGAAACCGTGCTGACCTTCACGGTCGAGACGGGGTGGTGATGAACAGATCCTCCCCCCGAGGGGGAGGTGTCGCCGCAGGCGACGGAGGGGGAAGACCTCTCCGCCCCGGCCACTTCCCCCTCCGTCCGCTCTGCGGACACCTCCCCCTTGGGGGGAGGATTTTGGCCCTCGCGCTCGGCTTCGCGCTCCCCGCCCACGCCGAGACCATCGCGTCGCGCGCGCCTGAGACCGTGGCGATCACCCTCTATCGCGACGGCGACGGACCGTTCCAGGCCATGTCGTCCTGGGCCCGTCAGCAGGCGCGCGACAAGGGCCTCGTTCTGGTCACCGAGACCCGCACGGTCGACCTGCCCGCCGGCCGCCACACGCTGCGGTTCGACGGCGTCGCTGAAGGCCTGATCCCGCAGAGCGCGGCGGTCGAGGGGCTGCCCGGCAAGGCGGTCGAGCGCAACTATGACTACGCCCTCTTGAGCCCCGGAACCCTGATCGAGCGCTCGCTGGGCCAGCCGATCAAGGTGGTGCGCACCAACCGTAAGACCGGCCGCCAGCAGACGGTCGACGCCACGCTGGTCCAGGGTCCCTCTGGCCTGATGGTTCGCACGGCCGAGGGCGTGGAAGCCCTGGGCTGCTCGGGCGGGCCGGAGCGTCTGGTGCTGGGGGCCGTCCCCGAGGGCCTGACCGACAAGCCCAGCCTCTCGACCATCGTCGAGGTCCCGGCGCCCACGCGGGCGAAACTGACGGTCTCGTACCTGGCGCTGGGCGTGAACTGGCAGGCCGACTATGTGGCGCGGATCCATCCGGACGGTCAGCGCCTGGACCTTACCGGCTGGCTGACCCTGGTGAACAGCGGCGGCAGCCGGTTCGCCGACGCCAAGACCCAGGCGGTGGCGGGAAAGCTGGCGCGCAGGCCCGTCCGCGTGGATAGGGGCGAGGCTCGATCCATTCACCGCGCCTGTTGGCCGATGGACACCACCCACTTCGGCCAGGCGCCGCCACCACCGCCGCCGCCGCCCCCGCCTCTGCCCATCCCCCCGGTGATGTCGGCCGCGCCGATGGCCCGGTTCGGCGCCGAGGAGATCATGGTCACCGGCGCGCGCGCCAAACTGGCCGAGCAGTCGAACCTGGGCGACTACAAGCTCTACACCCTGCCCGAGCCGGTCACCCTGAACGCCCGGCAGACCAAGCAGGTGGCCTTCCTGGACCAGAAGGACGTCGCCTTCCAGCGGCTCTACGCTGTCGCGATGGACAGCTATGACGGCTATGACCCGGCGGATGCGCCGTTGATCACGCCCGATGTCGTGCTGCGGCTTGAGAACAAGACCGCCAATGGCCTAGGCAAGCCCCTGCCCTCGGGCGCCTTGTCGGCGATCGAGACCGCTGCGGGCCGCCCGACCTTCGCCGGCGAGCAGGCGGTGCGGGACGTGGCGGTGGGAGAGCCTCTGGACCTCGTCATCGGCCGCGCCATGGACGTCCACGCCCGGCCGCGCCTCGTCGAGGAACGGACGCTGTCGAAAGGCCGTGTGCGCCGCACCTACGAGGTCGACCTCGCCAACGCCAAGACCGCGCCGATCACGGTAGAGATCCGTCACGATCCCGGCGCGCCGCAGTTCAAGGTCGTGGCCGAACCCCAGAAGCACGACATCCGGCAAGGTCAGGTGGCCTGGCGGGTCACGCTCCCGGCGGGCGAACGGCGGAGCTTCCGATATGCGGTGGCTTTCGCCCGCTAGATACCGTCATGCTGGCGCTCTAGAGGCAGGGGCGCATCGGAGGGCCACATGAAGAAACCTGTTCTGGAAACCTGGCTGGAACGCGGTCTGTTCGCGTCACGCTGGCTGATGGCGCCGTTCTATGTGGGCCTGGTCGTGGCCCTGGCGGCCCTGATGGTGGTGTTCTTCCAGGAGCTGTTCCAGGAGTTGCCGCGCGTTCCGTCGATGACGCCCGAAAGCGCCATCCTGATGGCGCTCACCCTGATCGACCTCTCTTTGGCGGCCAATCTGATGGTGATCGTCATCCTGTCCGGCTACGAGAACTTCGTCTCCAAGATCGACACCGCCAGCCACGAGGATCGCCCCGACTGGATGGGCACGGTCGACTTCTCGGGCCTGAAGATGAAGCTGATCGCCTCGATCGTGGCGATCTCGGCCATCGCCCTGCTCAAGGCGTTCCTGAAGCTGACCGAGCCCGGACAGACCGTGGACCAGGTGCGCCTGTTCTGGCTGGTGATGGTCCACCTGTCCTTCGTGGTGTCAGGCGTGCTGCTGGCCGTGATGGACTGGCTGAACGCCAAGGTCGCCAAGTCCTGAGGATCTGAGGCTCTCCCGCGCCGCAGGAGAGCCATCGCTCCTTAGAACGGCAGCCGGCGGCGCTGGCGGCTGTAGCCCAGATAGCCGACATTGGCGCCCAGACGCAGGCCGACGCCCGCGCGGATCGGGGCCAGGGTGATCTCGTCGGCCTTCTGATAGTTCACGCCGAGGCCGCCCACGAGGTAGGCGCTGCCCTCCACGCCCGGGAAGCGGCGGAAGATGGCGTCCGGATACTGCAGGTCATAGCACAGAGTGAAGACGCGGCTGGCGTTGCCGCCCCAGTCCCAGCCGATGGTCGGGCCCTGCCAGAAGACCTCCATGGTCGGACGCCCCTTCATGTACAGCAGGCCCCGGCCATAGCGCAGGCCGGCGATGAACGCGCCCGAGCCCTCTTCGCCGGCGATATAGGCGGTGGGCTGGCCCTTGTCCTTGAACACCTTCTCGATCGCTGCGCCCGCGCTCTCGGCCGTGACGCCCAGGAAGTCCGACGTGGCGCGGATCATCTCGTCGGCCGAGTAGGTCTGGACCCGGCCCGTATCATAGGTGGGCGTCATGCCGCTTGAGACCGGCGCGGCCTCCGGGGGCGGTGGCGGCGGCGCGTAGGTTTCCTGCGGCGCAGGCGGCGGCGCATTGGGATCGGTGATCGGCTGGGCGGGCGGCAATTGCTCGGAGGTGATGCGCTGGCGAGCCAGGGCCTCCGACGCGACGGTCGACAGGCCCAGGGCGGCGCTCGAGAGGATCAGCTTGCGACGGTCCATGTCAGGGCCTCCGGATGGAATTGTTTGCAACACAGTTGCAAGCCATTGCGTCCGGTTTGGGGCTCCAAACTTAACGCGCGGTTAAGCATAACCGCGCGCCAAGCCCCCACCGCGACCGCAACGCCCCTCGCGAAGCGGCGCAAATGTGATATGCGCACGCGCATGACTTCGACGCCTCTCGACAAGATCCGTAACTTTTCAATCGTGGCTCACATCGACCACGGCAAATCCACGCTCTCGGATCGGCTGATCCAGACGACCGGCGGCCTGACCGCGCGCGAGATGAGCGCCCAGGTCCTGGACAACATGGACATCGAGAAGGAGCGCGGCATCACCATCAAGGCGCAGACCGTGCGCCTGACCTACAAGGCCGCCGACGGCGAGACCTATATCCTCAACCTGATGGACACCCCCGGCCACGTCGACTTCGCCTATGAGGTCAGCCGGTCCCTGGCCGCCTGCGAAGGCTCGATCCTGGTCGTCGACGCCTCCCAGGGCGTCGAGGCCCAGACCCTGGCCAACGTCTACCAGGCCATCGACAACAACCACGAGATCGTCCCCGTCCTGAACAAGGTCGACCTGCCCGCCGCCGACGTCGACCGCGTCAAGGCGCAGATCGAGGACGTCATCGGCCTGGACGCCTCCGACGCCGTCGAGTGCTCGGCCAAGACGGGCCTGGGCATCCCCGAGGTGCTTGAAGCCATCGTCACCCGCCTGCCCCCGCCCAAGGGCGACCCGAACGCGCCGCTCAAAGCCCTGCTGGTCGACGCCTGGTACGACGCCTATCTGGGCGTCGTCGTGCTGGTGCGCATCTTCGACGGCAGCCTGAAGGCCGGCCAGCAGGTCCGCATGATGCAGACCGGCGCCACCCACCGCATCGACAAGGTCGGCGTCTTCACGCCCAAGGCCACCGACGTCGAGTATCTGGGCCCCGGCGAGGTCGGCTTCTTCACCGCCTCGATCAAGGAAGTGGCCGACGCCGCCGTCGGCGACACCATCACCGACGAGAAGAAGCCCACCGCCGAAGCCCTCAAGGGCTTCAAGGAAGTGGTCCCGGTGGTGTTCTGCGGCCTCTTCCCGGTCGACGCCGCCGACTTCGAGGACCTGCGCGCCGCCGTCGGCAAGCTGCGCCTCAACGACGCCAGCTTCACCTACGAGATGGAGAGCAGCGCCGCCCTGGGCTTCGGCTTCCGCTGCGGGTTCCTCGGCCTCCTCCACCTGGAGATCATCCAGGAACGCCTGTCCCGCGAGTTCGACCTTGATCTGATCGCGACCGCCCCCTCGGTGGTTTACAAGATCAAGCTGCGCAACGGCGAAGAGATCGAGCTGCACAACCCCGCCGACCTGCCCGACGTCATGCAGATCGAGGAGATCGCCGAGCCCTGGATCAAGGCCACGATCTTCACCCCGGACGAATACCTGGGCGGCGTCATCAAGCTGTGCCAGGACCGTCGCGGCATGCAGCGCGAGCTCTCCTATGTCGGCAGCCGCGCCATGGTCGTCTACGACCTGCCGCTGAACGAGGTCGTCTTCGACTTCTATGATCGCCTCAAGTCGATCTCGAAGGGCTATGCCAGCTTCGACTATCAGCTGGAGGACTACCGCGCCGGCGACCTCGTCAAGATGTCGATCCTGGTCAACAGCGAGCCCGTCGACGCCCTGTCGATGCTGGTCCACCGCAGCCGCGCCGAAAGCCGCGGCCGGGGCATGTGCGAGAAGATGAAGGAGCTCATCCCCCAGCACATGTTCGTCATCCCGATCCAGGCCGCCATCGGCGGTCGCATCATCGCCCGCGAAACCGTCCGGGCCCTGCGCAAGGACGTGACCGCCAAGTGCTACGGCGGCGACGCCAGCCGCAAGAAGAAGCTTCTGGAGAAACAGAAGGAAGGCAAGAAGCGGATGCGCCAGTTCGGCAAGGTCGAGATCCCGCAGGAAGCCTTCATCGCCGCCCTGAAGATGGACGAGGATTGATCGGGGCGGTCAGCGCCGGATCGTGGAGTTTTGAGCGCCCCCGCCGGGAGACTGGCGGGGGCGTTTTGTTGCCGCGTCGCCGGCTAAGCCCGCCCAGCAACGCCATTATTGCGAAAGCTGTGCAAAAAGGCACTTTCAGATTGTGGGATAACACCGTTAGCTGCGACAGCCGCGACCAAGACCTTCGGCGCGTTCCAAAGCGAGGACCCAATGGCCTATCCCACGGCGGTCAATAACCAAATCACCGACTCGGTTTCCCAAACGAATGTCAGCGTGCTTGCAGAAGCGCCCGCAATGGCGCTGGGGAGCCTGTATCAAGCAACAGCTCAAGCCCTGGCGAACGCAGCGCACAACGCGACGGCGGCGCAGCAGCAAGCCTACATCACCGCACAAGCCGCCACGACAATGGGCGTAGCAACGCTCTACTCACTCGATACCGGCGCCGCAGGCGCAGCGACGAAGGCCGTGCTGGCCGACACCCCGCAAGGCCTCTAGCGCCTGCTCAGCGCGATTGAGGCATTATTTCAATCGCTTAAATCAAACCGGAATCTCGGTTGCGCGGTTCCGCGCGTACGCGCGCATCCAGGAAGAGAAGGAGAAACACCATGGCTTTTCCGACCTCAGTCAACGACCAGATCACCGACGCGGTCTCCCAGGTCAATGTCAATGTCCTGGCGGACGCCCCGGCGGTTGCGATGGGGACCTTGTTTCAAGCGACAGCTCAGGCGCTGGCGAATGCCGCACACAACGCCACCAATAGCCAGCAACAGAACTATGTGACGGCTCAAGCCGCGACGACACAAGGCGTCGCAACGCTCTACTCGCTTACAACCGCGTCGAGCGGGATGGCGACCAAAAGCATACTCTCCTGAGGTCTGACATGGCTTTCCCGACCGCAGTTAATGACCAGATCACCGACTCCGTCTCTCAAAGCAATACGATGACCCTGGGGTCAGCCCCCGCAGTCGCGGCCGGCAACCTCTTCCAGGCGACATCGCACGCCTTGGCGCTCGCGGCGCACAACGCCACCTTCGCGCACCAACAGATGCAAATCATCGCGCAAGCGGTCACCACGCAAGGCGTCGCACTGATCTATGCCTCGGTCAGCGGCGCGGCCAGAACCCTGAATGGAGCCGAGAAGCATGGCTAAGCGCCCGGCCAAGCCCAGCGCCTCCACCGCGCCTTCTAGCGTTGATACGGGCCCGTCGCCCGCGATCGAGCCGACTGCGCCCCCGGTCACGCCTGCAAATGCTGCCGCTGAAGCGGAGATTTCCCCCGCGGCGCAGCCTGCCCATCTTGAGTCAGCGCTGCAAGCCCAGGCCGCGGTCGCTCAGGCCAACGCGGCGACGACGGATTTCGTACCGCCCTCCGAAGACGCCGCGCAGGCGCCGGAGGGCCGCGACGACGTCAGGCCTACAGGCCCGAGTAGCGACGATGGGACCAAGGCCAGCGGGACAAACGAAGCAAGTGGACCCATGAACAACCAGATCCTGTCCACGGCGACGACCGCAGACCTGTTGGCCTTGGGGTTAGCGAAGCCCGAGAGCGCCGCGTTTCTGGACGCAATGACATCTCAGGCCCTTAGCCTGGCGATGCAGAACGCGGTGGCGCGACAACAGGCCGACCGTATCGTCAGCCAAGCCTTGATCAGCGCCGCATGCGCCAACCTGCTGGCGCGCGCGGGCGTTCCCAGCCCTCATACGCCGCCCCTTGCGGCTGCCCCTGCAGTCCCCGCGAAGGCTTCCACGGAGCAGCCATCATGACCGCATTCGCCCAAGACGGCATCGCCCGCGAGCTCATCGACGCGCTAAACCAAGCCGCTGAAGCAACCATGACGCCGAGCACCGTTCAGACGGACAGTGCGGGCAAGGCCTACCAGATGGTCGCCTTGGCGAGCGCCCTGGCGGTGCAGGACGCGGTCGACAGCATGCGCAATGTCGGAACGCTCGCAGACGCCGCATCCGCCGCCGCACTCTCTCAACTCGCGGCGACAGGAGAAGCTCGCTACCTGGAGGTTCTGAAGGCCGCCGACGAGATGCGGGCCCAGTCGGTCAATATCTTCTCTGCGCGGGCTCAAGCTGCCGCCGAGCTCCTCCAGAAATTTCCGACGCGCTGAGCCGCCCCCTCACCCGAACGGCGGCTTGAGCCGATAGAACCGCGCCTCGCCCAGGAGGTCGTAGACGCGGCGGATGCGGAAGGCGTGGGGCTGGGCCTCGGAGAGCTCGTACTCGGCCTGGGTCAGGCCGAAGGGGGCGACCTCGCCGGCCAGGGTGGTCTTGACCACGATCAGGCGCGGGATCTCGTCGAGGCCAAAGCTGATGACGTCGCAGCCCTCGGGGTCGCCGCCGCGCGCGGGGCGGATGCGGCCGGCCAGGTCCGGGCGACCGCGATCCGACAGGCGGCGGGCCTCGTGGGCGACGACGCTGGCGATCCCCAGGCCCTTGAGGAAGCGGTCGTCGGCCTCGCGGCTTCCCATGTCGAACCGCTGGATGGCCTGGATCAGGCGCTCGGTCATCGGCATGGGCCTCGGCGGAGCGGCCTCGATCAGGGCGACGGCGCTGGGGGCCGTGAACAGGGCGGCGGGGCGCACGGCGGCGGCCAGCAGGGCGGGCTTGGCGGCCAGCTGCTCCTCGACCGCGTCGAGCAGGGCGTCGTCATAGGCCCAGCGCGGCGGCTGGTCCTTGAGGATCGGCACGCCGATCAGCGACAGCACCGCCGAGATCTCGCCCTGCTTCCAGCTGATGGGGCCGTCGGCCTTGCCGGTGACGAAGCGCACGGTGCGGTCATGGGTGGCGCGGTCGACGGGCTTGCCGGCGAGCGTCTTCTCCAGCTGGGCGATGTAGTCGCCCACCACCACCGCCAGGTCCGCCCCCGTCCAATCGCGTCCGCCCGATTCCGCCGTCATGGGACGATGATGCGTTAGCCGGGCGCGCGGCGCCAGCGGCGAAGCTCAGCGGGCGGCGCCAGTGGCCATGGTCATGGGCGGGGCATCCTGCACGGGGGTCTCGTCGTCCTTGAGGCCCGCCGCCGTCATGGCGCGGCGCAGGGTGGTCACGGGGGCCTCGGCGCCGACCTTGAAGGTCAGGACGGCGGTCTGGGCGGGGTTGTCGCCGAGGTTGGAAAAGCCCCCTGCCCGCTCGGCGTTGAGCGTGACGCCGTAGGTCCGGCCCGCCTGGACGCGGCACAGCAGGACGAAGGTCTTCTGGTCGGCCAGCCGGCGCGGCGTCTTCACGCAATCCAGAGGCTCGGCGCCGGCGACGGTGGCGTAGTTCCAGGCGGTCGGCGACATCTGCTGGTCGAAGGCGACCTTCAGGATCAGCACGCCGGGGGCCACCACCTGGTCCTGGGCGGGATAGGAGGAGACCAGCCGGGGCGGCGAGGTCGGCGGCAGGATCAGCACCGGCGACACCGCGTTCGGCGCCTCGGCCGGCGGCTTCTGGGCCTGGGCGGAGGCGCTGCCCGCGCTCAAGGCGGCGAGGAGGACGGTGACGGGAACCCGGCGACGAAGCGACATGTTTCCAGACTGACCTGCAAGCGCGGCCTTCTCAAGGCGCCCTTGCAGGCCTACATCGCAGGGATGACTGACAAGACCGACACCGCCCCCGAAGGCGAAACGCCGATGCAGCGCGCCCTGCGCCTGAAAAAGGCCGCCCAGGGCCGCCATGGACATGGCCCGAAAGCCTCCAGCGGCAAGGTCGAGCGCTCCAGCGCCGCCGCGCCGACCGGCAAGTCCAAGCCCTGGATGACGCGATAGGGGATCCCCGCCTCCAGAGCCGCTACTTCGGCTTGCGGAACTTCAGGATGAACTGATCGGTCTTGCCGCGAATGGCGGGATCGAAGACGTTGACGGTGCGCGCGTCGGACGCATCCGCCAGCAGCGGGCTCTCAGCCTCGAGCTTGAAGCCGGCCGCCTCGACCTCCTGCTTGACCGCCGCGATGTCGATCCGGTGCAGGGTGTCGGCGGCGCTGATCCCCGAACCGGCGACGGCGGAATGGTCGATGACCAGAAAGACCCCGCCCGGCTTCAGAGACTTGAAGATCTCGGCATTGGCCTTGGCGGCCGTGTCCGTCGGAAACGGCTTCAAGTGCATGTCGTGATAGTTCTGGACGGTGATCACGGCGTCGACATTGTCGGGCAGGTCCAGGGCGGTGATCGGGCCATCCAGAGGCTTGCTGTTGACCAGGGCGGCGGTCACGGCCTTCAAGCTCTCGCCATACCGGGCCGCAAAGCGGATGAACTCGGCGGGCTGGTAGGCATAGACGACGCCCTGGGACCCGACAGCGCCCGAGATGATGCGGGTGAAGTAGCCGCCGCCCATGACGAAATCGACGACAGTGTCGCCGGGCTTCAGCTCCGCCATGGCCAGGATCTCGCCGGGACGCCGGGCGGCGTCACGCGCGGTCTCGGCGGCGGGACGCGAGGGATCGGCGACCGCCTTGGCGATATTGGCGGGAACCTGCGCCATCACCGGCGCGCCGACAGCGAACGCCAGAACGGCCAAGGCCGGAACCATGAACTTGCGAGCCATCGCGCGCCTCCCTTGATGCTTGACCCTTCGTAGCAGTCCGCAGCGCTTCGAAGAACGTCGTTATCATGAAGTTTCGGCAAGGTTTCGTCGAACCCGGCCCTTTCCACCGCCCGGCCCTCCCCCCATGATCGCCACCAACGAACAGGGGACGGGGGGAGACGGGTATGAAGTGGATCCTGCGCGGGATCGGCGGGCTTTTGGCGCTTGTCTTGATCGCGGCCCTGGCCCTGATCGCCATCGACCGGGCCAGCCTGCCCCAGGCCCCCAGCCGGCAAGCCCTGCTCGACAAGGCCAAGGCCTATGACGTCCGCATCCGCCGCGACGAATGGGGCGTGCCCCACATCCTGGGACGCACCGACGCCGACGCGGCCTTCGGCCTCGGCTACGCACAGAGCGAGGACGACTTCGACACCCTGCAGGACGTGGTGCTGGCGACGCGCGGCGTCCTGGCCCGCGACAAGGGCGCCGGCGCCGCGCCGACCGACTATGTGGTCTCGCTGCTGGAGGTCTGGCCCACCGTAGACAAGCATTACGCCGAGCTGCCCGCCGAGCTGCGCGCGATCATGGAGGCCTATGCCGACGGGGTCAGCCTCTACGTCGCCAGGCATCCGGAGAAGGCCAAGCCCGGCCTGCTGCCCGTGACCGGCAAGGATGTGGCGGCGGGCTTCATCTTCAAGCAGCCTTTCTTCTACGGCCTGGACGGCGAGCTTCGCCGGATCACCGCGCCGGCCACGAAGGGACCACCGCCCAAGGGCTCGAACGGCCTGGCCACCGCCCCCTCGCGCAGCGTCGACGGCGCCACGCGGCTGCTGGTGAACTCGCACCAGCCCTATACCGGTCCGGTCGCTTGGTACGAGGCCGTGGTCCAGAGCGGCCAGGGCTGGCACGTGGCCGGCGGCTTCTTCCCCGGCTCGCCGTTCATGCTGCACGGCCACAACGCCACGCTGGGCTGGGCCAACACCGTCTCAAAGCCCGACCTCGTCGACGTCTATCGCCTGACCATCAACCCGGCGAACAAGAACCAGTACCGGCTGGACGGCCAGTGGAAGGACTTCGACAAGCGCCATGTCACCCTGCGCGTGAAGCTGCTCGGCCCCATCGTCCTGCCGGTGCGCAAGGCCGTGCTGCGCTCGGCGCACGGGCCGGTGCTGGAGACCGATCACGGCGTCTTCGCCATCCGCTACGCCGGTATGGGCGAGTGGCGTCAGCCCTTGCAGTACTGGCGCCTGAACCGGGCCCGGACCATGGAAGAATGGCGCGCCGCGATCGCCACCCACGCCATTCCCAGCCTGAACTATGTCTATGCCGACGGGGCCGGGAACATCGGCTTCGTCCACAACGGCCAATATCCGGACCGCAAGGCCCCGGCCGACTGGAGCGGCGTGCTGCCCGGCGATCGCTCCGACCTGATCTGGCAGGGCTATCTGCCGGTCGAGAAGAGCCCGCAGCTGTGGAATCCCAAGTCGGGCCTGGTGTTCAATTCCAACAACACGCCCTTCGAGGCCAGCGAGGCGGCCGATAACCTCAAGCCGGCGGATTTCCCCGCGTCCATGGGCCTGCAGACCAACATGACCAACCGCGCCTGGCGGGCCCTGGAAACCTACGGGACCGACCGCGCGCTGACCGACGAGCGCTTCCGGGCCCACAAGTTCGACGTCGCCTTCAGCGACCGCTCCAGCGTCATGGCGATGGTGCGCGAGGTGCTGGCGGTCGACCCCAAGGGCGATACGGACCTGGCGCAGGCCCAGCGCATCTTGCGCGCCTGGGACAAGACGGCCGATCGCGCCAATCGCGGCGCGGCCCTGGCCGCCCTGATGAGCCAGCCGATCCTGTTCGCCAACACGAACGGCGACCCGGCCCCCGCCCCGATCGACAGCCTGCGCGCGGCCATCAAGACCCTGAAGACCCACTTCGGCCGCCTGGACCCCGAATGGGGCGAGGTCAATCGGATCCGGCGCGGCAAGGTCGACCTGCCCATCGACGGCGCCGCCGACACCTTCCGCTCGGTCTGGGGCAAACCCCAGAAGGACGGGACCACCACCGCTGACGGCGGCGACACGTTCGTGATGTTCGTGACCTGGGACAAGGCGGGCGCCCTGCAGTCGGAGAGCATTCACCAGTTCGGCTCGGCGACGCTGGACGCGGCCTCGCCGCACTACGCCGATCAGACGCCCCTGTTCGTGGCGATGAAGACCAAGCCGGTGCGCTTCACCGAGGACCAGTTGCAAGGTCACATCAAGGTCGACTATCGCCCCGGGGAACGATGAACGATTGAGCTGAGCCGTTCAGCCGCCGTTCAGTTGGCGAGCGGTTATCTCGCTTCAACGATCAAGCCTCAGTTGGGGGAACATCATGCGTAAGACCTTCGCGCTCGCCGCCCTGTCCGTTCTGGCCCTGTCCGCCTTGGGTATGGCCGGTTCGGCCATGGCCCAAGCCCCCTACTGGAACGGCCGCTATGACGATCCGCCACGCGGCTCCTACACCCGCTCGTGCCGCGAGATCACCGCCTTCAACGGCCAGGTCTGGGCGCGTTGCCAGACCGATCGCGGCGGCTGGGAATGGAGCAGCGCCCGCGTCCGCGAATGCGGCGCCCAGGGTCTGGAGAACCGTGACGGCCGCCTGCAATGCGCCGGCTTCGTCGGGCCGGGCCAGGGCGGCGGTCGTCCGCCCTACGGTGGCGGCGGTGGCGGCTATCGGGGCGACATCCTGATGTTCGAGGACACCGGCTATCAGGGGCGCGTCTACGAGGTGATGGGCGACACGCCCGATCTCGACATCGCCCGCTTCAATGACCGGGCCTCGTCGATCCGCATCGTCCGCGGTCAGTGGGAGATCTGCGAGCACGCCAACTACCAGGGCCGCTGCAGTCGCCTCGACGCCGATCAGTTCGTTCTGCCCCGCGAGTGGAACGACGCCATCAGCTCGATCCGTCGCGTTCGCTAGGGGGGGCCTTCGATGCGCAAGACCACCTTCCTCATCGCCGGCGGCGCGCTGACGCTGCTGGCCACCCAAGCCCTGGCCCAGGACCGCGACTGGGATCGCCGCGACCATCGCTACGAGCAGCGTGACGATCGCTACGACCGCCGTGACGATCGCCGCGATGATCGGCGCGATCGCTGGGGCGGCGGCGGGATCGTGCTGTTCGAGCACCGCGACTTCTATGGCGACGCCCGCCCGATCCGCGGCGACATGCCCGATCTGGCCCGGATCGGCTTCAACGACCGGGTGTCGTCGATGCGGATTTCGCGCGGCGTGTGGGAGTTCTGCGAGCACGCCTACTTCCAGGGTCGGTGCTGGCGCTACGACTACGATGTCGGGGTGCTGCCCAATCGGCAGAACGACCGCTTCAGCTCCGTCCGCCGGCTTCGCTAAAGTCCGCCGCCGCGCCAAGCCCTTGAAGCTCGGCGCGGCGCACGGCTAAGATTCAACACCCCCTGTAGATTGAGTGGAGTTCCCGCATGCGTAAGTTCGTCGTCCTCGCCGTGGCCGCCTCGGCGCTGCTGGTTTCGGCGTGCAACACGATCGAGGGCGTGGGCCGCGATGTGTCGGCCGCCGGCAAGGCTGTCAGCGGCGCCGCGCGCGACGCCAAGCACTAAGGCCTCTACCGCCTCATGCGACGGCTGGTCGCCCTTTTCTAGCCGTCGCGGCGAGCGCATATGGACGCCATGTCCGAACCCCAGCCCTCCCCGTCTGTTTTGACAGGCCTCAAGCGCGGTCTCAGCCACCGTTGCCCGAACTGCGGCGATGGTCGGCTGTATCGTCGCTATCTGAAGGTGTCGCCTGTCTGCGAGGCCTGCGGCCACGAGCTGGGTCTCTATCCCGCCGATGACGGTCCGGCCTATTTCACGATCTTCCTCGTCGGCCACATCATCATCGCGCCGATGCTGTTCTTCCCCTGGATCTGGGAGGCTTCGCCGTGGCTCGTGATCCCGGTGACCCTGATCCCGCTGACGACCCTGACGCTCTTGACCCTGCCCCGCGTCAAGGGCGCGGTGATCGGGACCCTATGGGCCATCAAGATCCGCAAGGCCGAAGACGCGCCGTCCTAGAGCGTGACTTGCGCCGAAACCGGTTCCCACCTTCGGCGTCACGCTCTTGCGCCTGCCCCACCTTGCCCTGACGCTGGGTTCGCCTAATCTCCCCCTCGAGCTGAGGGGGAGATTTCATGACGGCGACAGCCGAGGCCGCGCGCCTCACGCCGATGGCCAGGGCCCGGGCGATCCTGGGCGGCTCGGCCGGGAATCTCGTCGAGTGGTACGACTGGTTCGCCTACGCCGCCTTCACCCTCTATTTCGCGCCCGCCTTCTTCCCCAAGGGCGACCAGACCGTCCAGCTGCTGCAGGCGGCGGCGGTCTTCTTCCTGGGCTTTGTCGCCCGCCCGATCGGCGCCTGGCTGATGGGGCTGTACGCCGATCATGCGGGCCGTCGCGCGGCGCTGTCGGTGTCGGTGTCGCTGATGTGCGCCGGCGCCTTCATCATCGCCATCACGCCCGACTTCAACACCATCGGCCTGTGGGCGCCGGCGATCCTGCTGTTCGCCCGCGTGCTGCAGGGCCTGTCGGTCGGCGGCGAGTACGGCGCCAGCGCCACCTATATGAGCGAGATGGCCGGCAAGGCCCGCCGGGGCTTCTGGTCCAGCTTTCACTATGTGACCCTGATCGCCGGCCAGCTGCTGGCGCTGGGCGTCCTGATCATCCTGCAGCGCACCCTGGGCGAAGAGGCCTTGAAAGAATGGGCCTGGCGCGTGCCGTTCATCATCGGCGCCCTGCTGGCCGTCGTGGTGTTCTGGATCCGGCGCGGCCTGGAGGAGAGCATCTCGTTCAAGCGGCCCGCGCAGAGCGAGACCCTGTCCCGCACCCAGGTCGCCAGCGCGGCCGTCTTCCTGCTGCTGACCATCGTCTCGGCCGCCCTGGGTCTGGCGGGCGGCCCGCTGGCCAAGGCCGGCCAGTATCTGGGCGCGGCCTTCTTGGTGCTGTTCTTCGTCTCGCTGATCGTCCCGCTGATCCGGCGCCATCCGCGCGAGAGCCTGCTGATCATGGGCCTGACCGCCGGCGGGTCGCTGACCTTCTATGTCTACACCACCTACATGCAGAAGTTCCTGGTCAATACGGCGGGCTTCAGCAAGGCGCAGGCCTCGGAGATCAGCGCGCTCAGCCTGATCGCCTTCATGCTGATGCAGCCGCTGGCGGGGTGGCTGTCGGACCGCTTCGGCCGCAAGCCGATGCTGATCGTCGCCTTCGGCGGCGGGGCCCTGACCATCTGGCCGATCATGAGCGCCATCAGCCAGACGAACTCGGTCGGCGTGGCCCTGGCCCTGATCCTGGCGGGCGTCGCCTTCCAGTCCTGCTACACCTCGATCAGCGCCGTGGTGAAGGCCGAGATGTTCCCGGCCGAGATCCGCGCCCTGGGCGTGGCCCTGCCCTACGCCCTGGCCAATGTGCTGTTCGGCGGCACGGCCGAGATGGTCGCGCTGGCCTTCAAGCACGAGAACCTGGAAAGCACCTTCTATCTGTACGTTGCTGCGGTCATGACCGTCGGGCTGGTCTGCTCGATCATTCTGAAGGACACCAGCCGGCATAGTCTCATCCATGAAGACTAAGCTGGTTTTCCGACTCTCCCCGCGGGTCTAGACTTTCGCCATGCCGTTACTCGACATCCTGGTCCTGATCGTCTTCGCCTGCTGCTGGCTGATGTACGAACCGATGCTCAAGCGCATCGGCGAGAGCGGCGGTGTGCTCAACACCGACATGACGGTGATCCGTCGCCGGTGGATGCAGGAAATGGCGGTGCGCGAGATCGCGCTGCTGGACGGTCAGTTGCTGGGCCACGCGATCAATTCGGCGAGCTTTTTCGCCTCCTCGAACCTGATCCTGATCGCAGCCGCCGCCGGCGTGCTGTTCGGGGGCGACAACGCCCTGAAGAGCGTCGAGGGCCTGGCGGTGCTGGCCAAGACCACGCCGCTGATGTTCCAGATCAAGCTCGGCCTCGTGCTGATCGCCCTGGCCCGGGGACTGCTCGACTTCATCTGGTCGATCCGCCAGATGAACTACTGCCTGGCCGCGATCGGGGCCACGCCGATGTGGGCGCCGAACGCGGTGCTCGCCGAATACGCCGAGGCCGCCGGCGGCATCCTGAACCCGGCGCTGTCGGCGTTCAATGCGGGCGTCCGGGCCTACTACTTCGCTCTGGCGGCGGCGGTTTGGCTGCTGGGTCCCCTGCCCTTCCTGACCGCCACGCTCGGCGCGATGCTGCTGCTGCTGTGGCGACAGCGTCGCAGCCGCGCTTCGGTGGCGGTCCGCAAGGTGCGGCAGATCCTGGAGCGACAGCCGGTCGTGCACGGGCCCCACCTGAGCCGCACGCCGTCCACGCCGCCCGAGGATCGCATCTGATGGGAGCGCCCGAGAGGGGACGGAAGAAACAACGCTGCAGCGGTCGCGTTCTCACGCCGCGAGCCCACGATGCATCCCAGATACAATAAGCCCCGCCGGTGACGCGGTCTCCGGCGGGGCTAATGGGAAGTCTTGTGGGTAGACCCGCTCTTCATATCTTAACCGGCGCCGGTTCGCAACCTTTCTGCTCCAAGAATCCGACACTTAGTCGTGAATTCAGGGCACAACTTACGCTATTGCGGAGCGCGCCTCAGATTCCTGACGCAGCGGTCAAAATATCAACTTCGAAGACAGGACAACGCCAAAAGGCAAAGCATAGTCCTCAATTCATCTAGCTCTGCGAGAGGATTTCTCTTCTTGCAGCGCAAATTGATCCGAGCGTTATAGACATTGAAAATCCGAAAAAGCTCTACAGGTCGAACCTGTTTTCACTTTTCCACATCATGATTACGCTCATCGACGGGCGTTTTCCCTGCAACCCTTCTCCGGAGAAGCCGGAACCACGCACGGGTGCTGGAGCGGAGGCCAACGACCGCGCGCCGAGCTATCGCTAAGCGCGCGGTGGTGCAGGTCGTCAGACGCCCAGAGCCGTCCAAACAGGCAAGACCTGCGCGCCCCACTGCGTGGCCTGAGCGCGAAGCTCGGTGAGATTGTCCTCCCCCTGCAGCGTATTGCCGTCCTTGATGATCGATTGGCCCTGCGCCTGAAGGATCTGATAGGCGAAGGCCGCCCAGTCCTCGGGCGTTTTTCCGCCGTTCTGCCGGCTCATCCAGAAGAGCTGGGTGAAGCGGGGCGCCGTGACGCCGCCACCGGTGACCGGCGAGGCAAAGCAACCGATATCACCAACCGACAGCGATCGACGGGCGATGGCCTTGTTCAGGGCCAGAGTTCGGCTCTTGGCCTTGTTCACGTCCTGGGCGGACGCCGCCGACGTTATCACGCCCAGGCCCAGAAGGATCGTCAGCGCCGACGACAACTGACCAAAGTGGAGGTCCTTGCTGGCGAGGTGCGCTTCAAGCTCGAGAATGGAGTGAGGCTTGTGGTCGAGCAGAACCTCGAAAACGGGCTGATACACATTGTCGTTCAGCGTCGCCTCACCGATCACCCCACGCACCTTCGTCGGCAGGTCCGCCTGGGCGGTGGTCATCACCACGCGCTCTTCGCGCAGAGCCGCCACCTGCTCGTGCCCGACCAGGGCGCGCACGCCCCGCACCCAATAATCGCGCCGGAACTGCTGATTCATGCAGAAGTCGCGAATGGTCTCCCGTAGCGAGACGTCCGGCACTCCGCGCATGAACTCCGTCTGCTGCGGCGTCATGTTGAGGTCGTAGAGGTTGTCGAGCACATGGGCTGAGCTGGCGAAGCCGACCTTGGCGTCGCTGAGCCAGTTCTCTACGTCAGCAAAGTACATGGGGTGCCAGTCGCGGTTCATGTACTCGTGAGCGAGATACTTCCGGTCCTGTCCCTTGACCTGCTTGAGCCTTTCGACCGCGCCCGGATTGGCCTTGGCGTACAGCGGATCGAGGGCCAGGAACTGATCGATGAAGTTCAGGGCCGCATCGGTCTGGCCGATGATGCCCTGGCCCGGCGCGCCCATGACATCGGCGTGCCGCTTCATCAGGTGACGGATCGGCGCCGACGCCGACCAGCCGGGCAGCGTGTTGTAGGAGATGTAGAGCACGCCGCCCGGGCGGAGCTTGCGACGAATGAAGTCCACCAAGACGTGGCGATTTTCGTCGGAGATCCAGGTCCAGATGCCGTGCAGTCCGATGAAGTCGAAGTCCGGCAGGTCCTTGCGGTTACAGAACTCGGCGAAGGCCTCGTCGTAGAGCTTGGCTTCGGCGCCCGACAAGCGGACCATTTCGGTGGCGAAGGCCGCCTGGGACGGGTTGAAGTCAGTTCCGTACCAGTTGACTCCCGGCTGGGCTGCGGCGTGGATCGAGACCGACAGGCCTTGGCCAAACCCGAGCTCGCAGGCGTTCTCGATCTTGGGGGCGTGGCGGCCGACCATCAGGAGCGGAAGGCGACAGCGGAGCGGATTCAGCTCGTTGTAATAGCCAAACGTATAGTTGACGTCCGTGACATAGCCGGCGCTCCACTCAGTCGACACGTATTCTTCCCCTTAGCCCAGTGGCACGCCATTGCTGCATGCAAACCTTTCGCATGACAAGATCGCCTGACACGCCCCCGCGCAGCTTTGCTGGTGTTGGATCAGCCTGAACGGCTATACGATCGCGCATGTGTTTCGCCCGCCCGCATCGCCCATGACGTCACGCCTGCTTGAGATATGGCGCCGCCTGCCGACACCCATCCGGCGCTCGGCGCATGTCGTCGCCGGCGCCCCGCGCGCCGCTCTGGAGGCGCTGGACAAGGCCTTGGCGGAGCATCGACACCGGAGGGCGGAAAGAACCGCCTTGGCGCGCGCGCGCAGACGCGCCGGTCCCAGGGGTTTGTCACCCACCCTGCCGGTAACGGTCATCGGTTTCCATGGCGCGGTGCACGGTCTGGGCGAAGGCGCACGGATGCTGGCGCGCGGGTTTGGCGACATGGGCCTTGCGGTCCGCGCCTTGGACCTGTCGGCGTCAGTCGGCTTCGCCGCCGAGATCGCCCCGGCCTATTCTTCGCCGGATCCCGACGACCGCGGGGTCACGATCTCGCACATCAATCCCCCAGAGCTTCTGCGATGGGCGCGGGAGACCCAAGGCCGTTTCCTGGAGGGCCGCCGGCACATCGGCTACTGGGCCTGGGAGCTGGAAGAGGTCCCGTCCGAATGGCTCCCCGCCTTCGATTTCGTCGACGAGGTCTGGACCCCCTCCGCCTTCGCCGCTGACGCTATCCGTCGCGTGGCGCCGCGGGGCGTAAAGGTTACGCCGGTCCCTTACCCGCTCTATCTCAATCCGCGCCCGCAGGCCGATCGCCAGCGCTTTGGCCTGCCGGACGACAGGGTCGTCGTGCTGATGGCCTTCGACCTGCGTTCGACCGCCCAGCGCAAGAATCCCGACGCGGCGCTGCGCGCCTTTCGGGACGCCACCGTCAGGGCGACACGTCCCGCAACCCTCGTCTGCAAAGTCGTCGGCGCGGACCTCTATCCCGAGACCTTTCAGGCGCTCGCCGCCGAGGTGGCCGACGATCCGTCCATCCGGCTTCTGACGGACAACCTGTCGGCGCAGGATATGGCCGCCCTCACCGCCAGCAGCGACATCGTGCTGTCCCTGCACCGGTCAGAGGGTTACGGCCTGCTGCTCGCCGAAGCGATATGGCTCGGCAAGCCCACCCTGGCGACAGGCTGGTCATCGAACGTGGAGTTCATGAACCCGGCGTCCAGCCAGTTCGTCGACTATCGGCTGGTTCCCGTGCAGGGCGATGGCGTCATCTATCGCGCCGGGCGCTGGGCCGACGCCGATGTGGGCGACGCCGCCGAAAAGCTGGCGCGGATGATCTCCGACGACGCCTGGCGCAACACCCTGGCCGCCGCGACGGCGCAGAACGGTCACGTCTCGTTCAACCGCGACGCCTGGGTGGCGATGACGAGCGCGCGGCTGCCCCTGACCTAGAGCGGTCTCCGTTCCGTGCGAGACGGTGATCGAAGAACGTTCTGAACTTCTGAAATAGAACCCTTTTCATCCGATCGGATTGAGGCGATCCGATCGGAAAGGGCGCTAGTTGCGCGGCGCGGTCTGGACGGGCGCATCGTCGGTCAGGGCGGGCAGATCGTTCATCGACGCCGGCGGCGTCACCTTGTCGGCCGAAACAGGCCTGGCCGGCAGTTCGCTCGACGGCGGGCGGATCGGCGAGGTGTCCCCCGGCGCCGGCTTCTTCGGCTCAAGCGGCAAGGCGATCTTGTCGAAGGTTCCGATGATCAGCTCCGTCGGCAAAGCGCCGCGGTACCGGACCTTCCTGAAGTTACGCTCAGGATCGTAGGGCTGGACGCCGGGAGCGAGATTGCCGACCTCAAGCGTGCCGACCTGCGCCAGAAGCTGCAGCCGACCGACATATTCGTTGGCGCGCCCCCGGACGAAATTGATCTGAGCGTTCTGCAATTCGGCCTGGGCGTTCAGCACTTCGATCGTGCTGCGAAGCGCGAAACGCTCTTCTTCGCGCACCCCATAGAAGGCGATCGTGTTGGCCTTCACTTCCTCTTCGAGGCTGACCAGCGACTTCCGCGCGGCCACCAGGCTGTCCCAGTACTGCGAGACGCTCAGGACCATGCTGCGACGAGCATCTTCCATGAGCAGCTTGTCGCGGTTGTTCTCCTCGATCGACTGCCGCACCGAGGCGTTCAGCTGACCGCTGGTGAACAGCGGCTGGGTCAGGGTGATCGAGGCGTTGACGGTGTCCTCGCGCAGACCGCCACGCGCGTAGTACGGCGTGCTGGAGCCATTGCGATAGTCCGCGCGCGCGCCGACCGAGAACAGGCGCTGGGCCCGCGCCTCGGCGACGCCGGCGCGAGAGGCCTTCTCGGTGTAGCCCGCCGCCAGCAGGGTCGGATTGGCTTGTTCGGCCTGATTGAACGCCTCGTCGAGGGTTGTCGGCAGGCCGTCAATGTCGGGTTCAGGCTCCAGCGTCTCCGGCTGGCGCCCCACCAGGGACGCGTAGAACGCCACGCTGACATTCAGCTGCGCCTGGGCGTTCGCCACCTGCGTGCTGGCCGACGCCAGGCGGGCCTTGGCCTGCTGCACGTCGGTCAAGGTCACCTGACGGACGCTGTACTTGTCCTCGGTGTCCTTCAATTGCTTCTGCAGCCAGGCTTCACCGCCTTGGCTGATCCGCAGGATCTCGCGGTCGCGGCGCACCGAGATATAGGCGTTGGTCACCCGGACCAGCAGGTCCATCTCGATCCGGCGCAGGTTCTCGCGCGCGGCCTTGATCTGCGCCTCGACACCCGCCAGGCGGGCCGAGAAACGACCGTTGGTGTAGAGGCTCTGGCTCAGAGAGAGCGTCGAGGTCTGGCTGGCGGCCTCGACGCCGCTCTTGGCGTTGACGCCCCTGGACCAGCCATAGACCTCGGCGACCGAGGCGCTGGCTTGCAGCCCATAGGCCGAACGGGCCTGGGTGTAGTTCTCGTCCAGCGCGCGCATGGCGGCGCGTTGGGCCTGAATATTCGGGTTGCTCTGATAGGCTGCGGTGATCGCCTCGGCCAAGGTCTCGGCGTGGGCGAGATCAGCGCGACCGACGACCGCCATGGCCATGGCCAAGGCGATCAGAGACGTTCGCACGGACAGAACTTTCGACAGCACTCGCATTTCCTAGACTGTAGCCGACCCCGTCTTAACGTGGTCTTCAACCTAATGTTTGTGGCTTAATCAAGAAGACGGCGGACCGTCTCTTCCCATGTGACATTCTTGTCGCGCCATAGCCTGCGCGCCGCGTCGCCCAGCGATATCGCCCGCGCCTTGTCCGAGGTCAAACGATCAAGCGCCTCGGCCAGGGCTTGCGGCGTGGGCTCGGCGACCGCACCGGTGTCGGCGCTGACGATCTCCAGCAGGCCGCCGGAGTCAGTCACGGTCAGCACGGCCTTGCCCGCCGCGAAGGCCTCCATCGTGACGTAACCTACACTATCCTCGTCAAAGGGCAGATAGGCGCAGATCAGGGCCCCGTTGGCCCAACGGGCGATGTCCTCGCGCGGATGGAAGCCGAACCGCAGATCGACCCGGTCCTTCAGGTCCAGATCCTCGACCAGCTTGGTCAGGCGGTCGGCATAGGCCTGATTTTCCGGCGGCCCGGCGATCACCAGGCGCAGGCTTCCCGGCAGCAGGGCCAGGGCCTCGATCAACAGGTGCTGGCGCTTGCCCGCCGCGACCCGGCCGCCGGCGAAGACATAGTCGCCATACTCGCCGCCGGTGAACAGCTCGCCGTCGTTCAGCGGCGGATAGAGCACCTGGCTGGCGACGCCGTTGAACTTCATCAGGCGGTTCTGGGTGACCGGCGAGTTGCAGTAGATCTTGCGGCACTCGGCGAAACAGGCGTTGTCGGCCGCGCGGATCGCCGCCTTCACCGCCCTGCCCGTATCGTCGAAATCAAGGTGGCTCTGGCCGGCTTCGGACAGGTCGTAGGCCTGGCGGAACTGGTGCAGCAGCCACAGCACCTTCTGGTGATGCGGGATCAGATAGGCTGGGAACTTCAGGCCGATGACGCGGTCCACATTGTAGAGCCGCATGCCCTTGGAGATCAGCATCTCCTCGATCAGGCGCTCGGCCGGCTCCCAGGTGAAGGGCACGCGCACCAGCTCGGACTGGACGCCGGGCGTGGCGTTCAGGCGGCGGACCAGGTGATCGGCCAGCTCCTCGGCCCCGCCCCGTTGGAACGGCGCGGCGTTGTTGACGACCAGAACCTTCATGCGGGCGTTCTCATGAGGTCAGCCGCTCCACCACGGTGCTCCAGTCGATCTTCATCTCAGCCAGACGATTCAGCGAGGCGGTCCCCATCTTGGCCACGGCCGACTTGTCGGCGTGCAGGCGGTCGAACTGGTCGGCCAGGGCGCGGGGATCGGGCTCGCTGATCAGGCCGTTGCGGCCATGTTCGACCAGCTCCAGCACCCCGCCGGAGTCCGTGGTCGTGATCACCGGCTTGCGCGCGTGGGCGCCTTCCAGCGACGGATAGCCGTAGCTGTCCTCGTCCTTGGGCAGATAGGCCACGGCGAGGGCCTGCTTGAGCATGTCGGCCTTCTCGTCCTCGCTGATCCAGCGGTCCTCGAGAATGACCCGATCGGCGACGCCCAGGTCGTGGGTCATCTTGACCAGCTGTCGACCGTATTCGGGGCTGGAGGCCGTGCCCGCCAGACGCAGCTTCACGCCGGTCTTCACGTACTGCATGGCCTCGATCATCAGGGCCTGGCGCTTGTGCGGCTCCAGGCGCGAGATGGCGACGATCTCGTCGCCATAGCCGGTGTGGGTGAAGCGTTCGGGCTGATAGATCGGCGGATACAGCGGCGTGGCGTCCAGGCCGTTGAAGGCCTTGAGCCGGTCGGCCACCACCTGGGAGTTGGTGAACACGGCGCGGGCTTCTGAAATCGCCTGGGTGTCCAGCGCACGGAGATTATCGCGAACGGCGCGGTAATGGGCGTCGTCAGGCATGCCGCGATAGGGCGTGTCCCACAGGTCATAGAAGGTGCGGATGTGGTGGATGAACCACAGCACCTTGTTTGGGTGGTCCACCACATAGGCCGGCGGGCGGAAGCAGATCACCCGGTCGCACCACTGCGTCAGGTCCATCAGCCGCCAGGCGGCGATCTGGTGCAGGATCTCGTTCGGATCGTCGACGAACGGCAGATAGAACCGCTCGACCTCATGGCCGGCCTCGACCAGCTTCTCCTCGAGCCACTCGACGATAAAGCGCGCGCCGCCGTTGATGAACGGCACGATCGAGGACAGCAGGACGATGCGCATCGGCTAGACCAGCACCTGATCGAGCGCCGCAATGACACGGTCGATATCGGCTTCAGTCAGCCCCGCGTGGGTCGGCAGGTTCAAGCCGTCGGCCCCGCAGGCCTCGGCGATCTTCAGATCATCCGCAGCCAGATGCGCATAGGGCGGCATGATGTGCATCGGGTGGAACACCGGACGGCTCTCAATACCCAACGCTTCGAGATCCTTGATCACCTGATCGCGCGTGGTGGAAAGGCCCTCGCCAAGACGCACGGTGTACATCCAGAACACGTGGCGACCGGTCGGGGCGACATGAGGCTTGGTGACCCGATTACCCAGACGCGCCAGCTTCTGCCCGTACCAGCCCACGACCCTTTCGCGCGCGGCCAGATGTTCGTCGACCCGCTCCAGCTGGGCAAGACCGATCGCGGCCTGGATGTTGGTCATGCGGTAGTTGAAGCCGACGACCGGGAACCAGTAGCGGCGGTTCGGGTCCATCCCCTGGCTGCGATACAGGCGCATCACGCGCGCCAGTTCGTCATCATTGGTGGTGATCATCCCGCCCTCGCCGGTGGTGATGATCTTGTTGCCGAAGAAGCTGAAGGTCGCGCACGTGCCCAGCGATCCGGACATCTTGCCCTTGTAGGTCGCCCCCACCGCCTCGGCCGCATCCTCGATCACCATGAGGCCGTGCTTCTTGGCGATCTCCAGGATCGGGTCCATGTCGGCGACCTGGCCGTACAGGTGAACCGGCATGATCGCCTTGGTGCGGGGTGTGATCTTGGCCTCGATCAGCGCCGGATCGATGTTGAAGGTCTGCGGATCGTTGTCGACCAGCACGACCGTGCCGCCGCAATAGGTCACGGCGTTGCACGAGGCGATATAGGTCAGGCTGGGCACGATGACTTCGTCGCCGGGGCCGATCCCCATCGCCACCAGGGCCAGGTGCAGCGCGGTGGTGCCGTTGTTGCAGGTGATCGCGTGCTTGACGCCGCAATAGTCGGCGAAGGCGCGTTCGAAATCGGTGATGAAGCGGCCGGCCGACGAGATCCAGGTGGAGTCCAGGCACTCCAGCACATAGTCGCGTTCGTTGCCGTCCAGGCGCGGCGCGGCGACGGAAATGCGCGGCAGATCACTCACGAACGGTCTCCTTTGATCTTGGCCGGCACGCCGATCGCAAGGACCGAGTCCGGAAGGTCGCGCACGACCACGCCGCCGGCCCCGACGATCGTATCGGCGCCGATCGATACGCCGGGTATGGCCCGGGCGCCCACACCGAGAAAAGCCCGCTCTCCCACGGACACGCCGCCGGCCAGGGCCGAGGCGGGCCCCAGATGACAGGACGCGCCCAAGCGGCAGTCATGGTCGACAACCGCGCCGGTGTTGATGATCGCCAGATCGTCGATCCAGCTGTCGGCGTTGATCGCGACGCCGGCCATCACCGCGACCCCCTCGCCCAGACGCGCGCTGGGCGACACCACGGCCGAAGGATGGATGGCGTTGACCAGCGAAAAGCCGTGGTCGCGCGCCTTGCGGCCCAGCTTCTGACGCAGCCGATTGTCGCCGATCGCCACGAACAGTCTGGACAGCCCCTGCGCGCGCAGCGTCGGCAGCGCCAGGTCATCGCCCAACACCGGAACGCCCAACACCGCGCGCGGCGTCGGATCGGCGTCGACAATGGCCGCCACGGTCTCACCGCAGGCCCGCAGGCTCTCGATGACCACCTTGGCGTGGCCGCCGCCGCCGATGATGACGACGCCCCCGATGTCGAGGGAAGCGCTCATCAGTTGCGCGAGCGCCGCGCGATGTCGGCGTCGACCATTTCGGCGATCATCTGCTGCATGGTCGTCTTGGGCTCCCAGCCGAGCTTGGCCTTGGCCTTGGCCGGATCACCCAGCAGCAGGTCCACTTCCGCCGGACGCAGGAACTTGGGATTGACCGTGATGTGGTCCTGGTAGTTCAGGCCGACATGGGCGAAGGCCACTTCGCACATCTGGCGCACGGTCCAGGTCTTGCCGGTCGCGACCACGTAGTCGTCCGGGGTCTCCTGCTGCAGCATCAGCCACATGGCCTCGACATAGTCCTTGGCGTGACCCCAGTCGCGCTTGGCGTCGAGATTGCCCAGATCGACGGTCTTGCGCTGGCCAAGCTTGATGGCCGCCACCGCGTCGGTGACCTTGCGGGTCACGAACTCGATGCCGCGCAGCGGGCTCTCGTGGTTGAACAGGATGCCGGCCGAGGCGTGCAGGCCAAAGCTCTCGCGATAGTTCACCGTCATCCAGTGCGCGTAGAGCTTGGCCACGGCGTAGGGCGAGCGCGGATAGAACGGCGTCGTTTCCGACTGGATCGGGTGCTGCACCAGACCGTACATTTCGGACGACGAGGCCTGGTAGAAGCGCGCCTGCGGGCATTCCAGACGCACGGCTTCGAGCATGTTGGTCGTGCCCAGGCCCGTCACCGAGCCCGTCAGGTGCGGTTGGTCCCACGAGGCGCCGACGAAGCTCTGGGCCGCCAGGTTGTAGACCTCGTCCGGCTGCAGGCGCCGCATCAGGCGCGCCAGACCGCCCGCGTCCAAGAGGTCGCCCAGCTCGAACTGGATGTCGTCATAGACGCCGATCCAGCGCAGGCGGTCGCCGATCACATCGGCCGAGGCCGAGCGACGCAGCATGCCGTGGACGGTGTAGCCCTTCTCCAGCAGCAGCTTGGCGAGGTACGCCCCGTCCTGACCGGTCACACCGGTGATCAAAGCTGTTTTCGCCATGCGTATCCGCCGACTCCAGTAACAACGAAGGGTCCTGACTACACTATTGCCCGCGAATGGAAAGCAGCGCCGGCGAATTTAACCCGCCCGCGCCGCTAATCCGAAAAGCTTTGGAAATCAGGCCCTTGAAACCTTTGACTTACTCCTCGCGCATCGTGGTGCGCAGGGTGTCTCGCAGCGGCGAGAACAGGTACTGCAGCACGGTGCGCTCGCCCGTCGGGACAATCACCTGAGCCGGCATGCCGGCGGTGACCTTGGCGCGCAGGTGCGGCGGCAGTTGCTTGACGTCCACGCGCACGATCCCGAGGAAGTAGTCGGTCTTGTTCTGCGGGTCCGAGAGACGGTCGCGCGACAACGACTCGATCTTGCCGTTCAGGATCGGGATCTCCCGCGAGTGGAAGGCCGGCAGACGCACCTCGGTGACCATACCCGGAAGGACATTATCCACGTCGGTCGGCTGGAAGTGCGCCTGGATCACGAAGGCCTCGTCGTCAGGCGCGATATCGATCAGCGGCTCGGCGGCGCGAACCACGGCCCCCTCGGTGAAGAAGCGCAGATTCTGAGCCGTGCCATTGACCGGCGACACCACGCGGATGCGCTTCTGGGTGTCGGAGGCCACGACCTCTTTCTCGGTCACCTCCGCCAGACGGACGCGGGTCTCGGTGATGCTCTGACTGACCTGCTCGAAGAACTCCTGTTTGATCTGACGAACCTTCAGCTGGGTGTCAGACGCGCCCTGAACGGCCTTGGAGCGGTCGGCCGTCAGCCGGCCGATGGCCCCTGAAAGCGAGGCCTGTTCACGCTCCAGCGCCAGCAGTCGCGGCCGCGGCACCAGACCCTTGTCATAGAGCTTGCGCAGGTCGTTCAGCTCGTCCTCGATGAAGCCAAGCTGGTCCTTCAGACCCTGGGTCTGGCGGTCGATGCCTTCGATCTCGCTCTGGAACTGCTCGCGCTGCCCGTTCATCAGGGCGATCTGGCCCATGATCGTCTGGCGGCGCTCTCTGAACTGGCCTTCTTCATCGGCGATCGCGCGCGCGACCATCGGGTCGCTCCGCATGCTGGTCAGCTCGGAGGGGAAGGCGATCGTCGCGCGCTGATCGCGCTCGGCCAGCAACCGGGCCTCCATAGCCTTCAGCGCGACATATTGGTTGCGCGTGATGCCGGCGGCGGCGTTGGCCTGGGTCGGGTCCAGCTCGAACAGCACCTGGCCGGCCTTCACCTTGTCGCCTTCGCGCACGAGGATCTTGCTGAGGATGCCGCCCTCCAGGTGCTGGATCGTCCGCCGGTTGCCCTCGGCCGAGACGACACCGTTGGCGATCACCGCGCTGTCGAGCGGGGCGAAAGCGGCCCAGCCGAGCAGGCCGACGAAGGTCATGGCGATGATCGCGTAGCCGATCTGGGCGACGCGTTTGTAGTTATCCGTCGGACGCTGGATCTTGGGGGGCTTCATTCTGACTCAAGCCTGAAGGGCGCGTTGAACAACGGCCGAGAAAAGGGACGACGGGCGATGCGTCACTGAACGCGCTGTACGGGCGCGGGCGGCGGGGTCTGCTGCGGCGGCGCGGCGCCCGTCAGCTTAGCCATCATCACGTCGCGCTCGCCAAAGTCGCTGATCACGCCCTGGTTGATGACCATGATGTAGTCGGCCATGCCCAGCAGGTTCACCTTGTGGGTGGCGAACACCACAGTGCGCTTGGCCGCCTTCAGGCGGCTCATCGCCTCCATCAGGGCGACTTCGCCCACCTGATCGAGGCTGGCGTTCGGCTCGTCCAGCACCAGCAGCGCCGGCATGCGGAACACCGCGCGGGCCAGGGCCAGACGCTGGCGCTGACCGCCGGACAGCGAGGCGCCGCCCTCGCCGATCGCCGTGTCATAGCCCATCGGCAACGCCTGGATCATCTCGTGGACACCCGCCAGGGTCGCCGCATCGATGACTTCCTGCGACTCGTACTCGGTAAAGCGGGCGATGTTCTGGGCGACAGTGCCGGAGAACAGTTCGATGTCCTGCGGCAGGTAGCCGATGTGGCGGCCCAGCTTCTCGGGATCCCATTGCTTGATGTCGTAGCCGTCCAGACGGATCACGCCCGCCGCACAGGGCCAGACACCGACGATACCGCGCAGCAGCGACGACTTGCCCGCCGCGCTGGGGCCGACGATCGCGACGGACGTGCCCGCGTCGATGCGGAAGCTGGCCTGACGCATGGTCGGCGCCTGGGCGCCGGGCGGAAGGATCGACGCGGCTTCGGCCGAGAGCACGCCGCGCGGATCGGGCAGCGGCATGTGGTCGTCAGCGCTCTTCTCCTCGCGCAGCATGGTCTGCAGGCGGTCCCACGAGCCGCGCGCGCCGATGAAGCCCTTCCACTGACCCACCGCGCCCTCGATCGGAGCCAGGGCGCGGCCGACCAGGATCGAGCCGGCGATCATCGCGCCGGCCGAGATCTTGCCGTCGATGGCCAGATAGGCCCCGCCGCCCAGGATCAGGGTCTGGACGATGTTGCGGAACACCTTGATGCCCGACATCACCGCGCCGCCGGCGTCGCTGGCGGCGGCCTGCCAGGCCACCTGCTCGTCGCGCCGCACGCGCCAGCGCGCCTGCAGCCCGCCCCACATGCCCATGGCCTTCATGACCTCGGCGTTGCGCAGGGTCGAACCGGCGTCGTTCTGGGCCGCGATCGACGCCATGGTCGCCATTTGCAGGGGATTCTTGGTGGCGTTGTCGTTCATCACGGCCAGGCCGAAGATGATGAAGCAGCTGATGATCGCCAGGATGCCGAAGAAGGGATGCAGCATCCACGACACGATCACGAACACCGGCGTCCAGGGCGCGTCGCAGAAGGCGATCAGGCCGCTGGTCATGAAGTCGCGAACCTGGTCCATGTCGCGGAACGCCTGGTTGCCGGGACCGCGACGGCTGAGGGTCGAGTCGAGCACCGACCTGAAGATCGGATCACGGGCCACGCCGTCGAACTTCAGCCCCCCGCGCACCAGCACCTGGGTGCGCAGCGCTTCCAGCAGGCCATAGACCAGAAACAGGAAGACGCAGATGACCGTCAGCACAACCAGGGTCGAGACGTTGCGGCTGGACAGCACGCGGTCATAGACCTGCAGCATGTAAAGCGGGCTGACCAGGGCCAGGATGTTGATAAAAAAGCTGAAGACCATGGCGGTGATCACCGCCGGCTTCGCGACCAGAACAGCCTGATCGAGGATGGTCGGCTTGGCGCCAGTGCGGGTGAAGAACATTTCGAGCCTTCAGGACGCCGCACCATCGGGCGGCGGAGTACAGTAACAACTGAGGTTGCGTCTCGACCACGAAAATGTGGCGAAAAATGAGCGGTCCTCGCCTGGCTGCTAGAGCACAGGCCGCGAGGCTTCGCAAGCGCCCTCGCCCGTCGGGATTCCAGACATGACAAACGCCGCCCTGGCAAGCCAGGACGGCGTCGATCAATCCGGTCGCCGGCCGCCCGAGGGCGGCCGGCTTCTGAATTATTAGAGGGTCAGAACGTTCGAAGCCGAGTTCGTCGCGGTCGACAGGTCGACCAGGCCGTTCAGCTTCACAACGATGTCGGTGGCGACCGTGAAGGTCGCGCCGGCGGTGTTGTCGTTCACGACGTAGGTGTTACCACCGTACTGGAACCACGTGATGATGCCGTTGGCGTTACCAGCGCCAGCAGCGGCCAGGTCGAGCGCGGCCGAGAAGTTCGCGGCGGCGTCAACGTTGACCTTCGTCGACGTGAAGGTTTCCGTACCCGTGTTCACGAACGTGATGCTGTCGCCAGCGGCCAGGTCCATGATCGTGGTGTAGGCGGCGGCCGTGGCCGTGCCGTACGTGCCGGCGACGCCGAGGACGGCGGCGACGTTCACGTTGTCCTTGCCAGCGCCCGTGGTGACCACGTTCGTTTGGGCAGCGGCCAGCGTGATGACGTCAGCGCCCGAACCCGTCTTCAGGGTCAGACCCGCCGTCACGGCGTTCACGTTCGCGGTGCTGATCGTCACGGCGCCGGTGGCGGCCGAGGCGTCAATCAGGCTGACGCCCGTGGTGGCGCCGACGGTGCCGAAGGCGGTGTCGAAGCTGACTTGGGTCGCTTGCGAACCCGTGATCGTCAGGGTCTTGGCGCCCGCGTCGTTCAGAGCGATCTGGTTCTTGGTGAAGCCAGAAGCCGCGCCCGAAACGATCTTCACGTCTTCGACGCCGGCGATACGCAGGATACCCGCGTTGATCGTGGTCGGAGCCGTAGCCGTGCTGGTCGCAGCGCCGGTGGCGGCGAACGTCACGGTGTAGGCGTCAGCCGCACCGGTCGCGTCCGAGAACGCCAGGGTGGCGTCGTTGGCCGCGGCGGCGCCCGTGACGGTCGTGCCTTGAGCCAGCTTCACGTTCGCGTACTGGCCAACGCCCGTACCGGCGTTGATTTCCAGACCCGTGACGGTCGAACCGGTCAGCAGAGCGACGTCGAAGGTCGAGTTGCCGGTGTTCGACAGGTTCACGACTTCGAAGTTCTTGAACATCGAAGCGTTACCGGCCGTGACCAGAGCCGAAGCAATGGCGTCCGAACCGTCGCCGCCGTCGATGACCGTGGTCGTCGAGGTGGTGACCGAACCGCCGGCGCCCAGCAGCAGACGGTCGTTGCCGCCGCCCAGGACGATCGAAGCGCCCGTAGCAACAGCGCCCACGATGGTGACGCTGTCGACAGCGGCGCCGCCGGCGTAAGCCGTCTTGGCCGTGCCCGAAGCGTCGATCGAGATCGTCGAAGCGCCGGTGGCGCCCGTCGTGTCGACCTTCGTCAGGGTGTTCTTCAGAGCCGCACCGCTCAGGTCAGCGGTCAGACCGCCGGCGCCCGTGACGGTCACGGTCTTCAGAGCCGCCGTGTTGGCGTTCGAAGCGTTCAGGGTCAGCAGCTTGGAACCCGAGACGGTCAGAGCCGTCAGGCCGGAGTCAACGAACTCGACCGTCGAAGCGGCCGTGGCGTTGATGTTCAGGCTGGTGATCTCGTTGTTCGTGTCGGTCACCTTGCTGGTGCCGCCAGCGGCGACCAGGGTCAGCGACTTCGACGTCGTCGCGTTGGCGACGTTGGCCGTGATGGCGACGCCGGTGGCGCCGTTGACGGTCAGCGAGGTCAGGGCGTTCGAGTTGATCGTCGCGGCGGTGCCGTTGGTGATCGACACCGACGAGATCACGCCGGCCTTGGTGTTGTCGGCCGAGTTGACGTCCGTGATGGTCACGGCGCCGGCGGTGACGCCGATCTTACCGTCGGTGCCGGTGCTGTCGACCTTGGTCACGTTGGCGTCTTGCGACACGGTGACCGACTTGGTCGCCGCGGTGCCGGTGATGCCGATGGCGCCCAGGGTCACGGTGAAGTTGGTCGCGTCGGTCGAAGCAGCCGTCGACTGAGCCGAGGTGATGCCGGCCGATTGCGTGACCGACACCGCAGTGCCGCCCTTGGTCGTGATGGTGCCCAGCGTCAGGTTGGCGCCGTCGGCGTAACCGCCGCTGGTGGCCTTCACGGTGATGTCGCCGGTCGAAGCGGTGGTGGTGCCAACCGCGATCGTGCCGGTGGTGCCGCCCGTGGTGGTGACCGAGACGGCCGAACCGCCTTGGACCGACACGTTCTGAGCGACAACCTTCGAAGCCGTCAGAGCCACACCCGTGCTGGTGGCGGCGGTAACCGCAGAAGCACCGGCCGGAGCGGCCAGAGAGATGTTGGCTTGCGTCAGGCCGGTCCAGGCCGAAACGTCCAGAGCGCCGCCGTTCAGACCCGTCACCGAGGTGAAGTTCAGGGTTTCGACGTTCTTGACGGTCAGAGCCGACGGATCCAGGTCCGTAGCAGCGCCGGCGTTCGACAGGTTCAGGACGTCGGCGCCCAGGCCGCCATCGATCGAGTCAAGCAGGTTGACGGTCGAGCTGTTGGCGACGGCGGTGGCCGTACCGTTGAAGGTGTCGTTGTTGACGGTGCCGACGAAGGTGTCGATGCCGACGGTCAGGTTGTAGACCGTGCCAACGGTGCCGGTCGACGGATAGGCGGTGATGATGTTCACGCCAGCCGCGTTGTCGGTCGACAGCGTGCCGTCCGACAGGTCGGTCACCATCGCGGTCGTAGCGGCGTAGTAGCCACCCAGACCAGCTTGCGTGCCGGCGTTCAGGATCGTGCCGATCAGAGCGGCCTTGACGGCCAGATCGATGTCGGCGGCGGCCGTCAGCGTGGTGTTCGCCTTCACGAAGGCGGTCAGGTACGCGATGTTCTCGGCGCGGCTCAGGTAAGCCACCGCGGCCGAGACGTCGATGCCAGCGGCCTTGGCGACCGAGTTGCCGATGATCTTGTCATAGGCGGTGGCGACGGTCTGGGCGTACGAGACGTCCTTGTACGACGCGGCGAAAGCGGCGGCGCCTTCACCCGAGCCGGTGGCCAGGTTGATCGAGAAGTTGATGAACCGGTTTTCTTGGTTCGTCAGCGTGCCGTAGATGCCGGTCGCGTCGTTCAGGTCGTTGGTGTTGGTGGTCGAGTCGACCAGGTAGTCCAGACCAGCGGCCGACGGGGCGCGGTTGGTGAAGAACTGGTAGGTCTGGATGGCGACAGCCGTCGTGCTGTTAACCAGCTTCAGGGTGTTGGCCAGAGCAGCGGCGTCGGTCAGGCCGCCGGTTTGCGATTGAGTCGCGTACGCGTCGAGCGTCAGCTGAGTGGCGGCGTCAGGCGCCTTACCGAGGTTAGCGTTGGTGTACGCAGTCACCAACTGGGCCGTCGTATAGGCCATGAGGATTGTCTCCCAAAAAAAATCCCACACCCCCTGCGACCGAGTGGCGCGCATGGGAGCAGCGATGGCTATAGAGCAAACGTCATACGTCGACAATAGCCGAATTTCAGGAGTACAGCATTTTTCTAACCGGTACAGCAAATTCCTATATAGCGTTCCTTGTACCCCCCGCCGAAAAGCGCTATATATAAAGACTGTTCACCTGGCGGACGAGTGAGCGCGCGCGCGCGCTCCTGCCCCGGTCAAAGCGCGAGGCTTTATAATGTATGGTAACCCGCAACGCCGCAGCGCCTCGGAGGTGCAAGACCTCCGCCGCGAAGGTGGCCGCTGGCTGAAGGAAATGCGCGAGGCCGCCGGCCTGTCGCAACGCCAGCTGGCCGCCAAGGTCGGCGCCGACTATTACACCTTCATCTCCCAGCTGGAGACGGGTCGCGGCCGCATTCCGCCGGACCGTTACCGCGACTGGGCCAAGGCCCTGGAGGTCTCGGAGAAGACGTTCGTGCGCGAACTGCTCCGCTTCTATGACCCCATCACCTACGAGATCCTGTTCAGCGAAGACTAGTTCGGTTATCGTGTCGTCTGCTAGCGTGTTCGGGCCGACGGGGGGTCGGCTTTACACCTAGGCTTGGGGAAGCTTCCGCCGTATGGCCGCACAGGTCCTGTCGTTCTTTCAGCGCTCGCCGCGCTACGCGCCGCAACCGGCGGACTGGAGCCAGCAGGAGCTGGCCGAGTTCTACCGCGTCGAGAGCGCCCTGATCCGCGCGGGCATCCGCGTCGGCACGGATCGCGGCCTGAGCGACGAGAACGAACCCTGGTTCGTGTTCTACCGGGCGGACGACGGCGAGGTGGTGATCCACTTCGCGCGGATCGACGGCGAGTATCTGATCGCCGGCCCCGCCTATGAAGAGATTGCGCGCGGCTTCGACTTCACCAGCCTGGTGCGCAACCTCGTCGCCCGCCATCCGCTGATCCGCCGCTCGGACAGCGGCAGCAACCTGTCGGTTCACCCCGCAGCCCTGCTGGTGGCCGTGGTCGGCACCGCCTTCTTCAAGACCGGCGAGGCGCGCGCCGCCGAGACCGGCCAGAGCAATGCGACCTCGGGCCACAACCGCCCCGTCCTGCTCAGCAGCAGCTCGAACGCCAGCCTGACGACCGGTGTCGCGCCGGTCGGCTTCCAGCAGCCCGCCTATGCCTCGGTGCAACTGCCGGCCAATGAGGCGGTGCTGGTTCTGGCCGCCGCCCTGCTGGCCTCTGACTTCCGTGTGGACGCCGCGAGCCTGGACCCGGCCGTACGCTCGGGTCTGACCGCCGCCGCCGCGGCGCTCGACTTCAGCGACGCCTCGGCCATGCCGGCCGGCATGGGTGGTCTTGGCGGCGGGGCCAGCGCGCCTCCCCCGCCGACTCAGACCGTCGACAACACGCCGGTTCACGCGGTGAGCTCGGTGCTGTCGCTGGTCGCGCTGCTGTCGACCATGCCTTCGAACGACCCCCAGCCTGCCGACGCGGTGCTGGGCGTCGTGACCCCCGCCCGAGCAGACGCGGTTCACGTCGCGCCGGTCAGCGCCGATGCGAGCTGGGCGCTGGATGTCCGGATCGGCTTCAGCCTGTCTGGTCTGCCGACCATTGACGCCGTCCAGCTGGTGCGCGGCCTGGTGGGCGACGGCTCCGCGCAGAAGATCTCGGTGATCGAGGTCAGCGAGCTTCCCAACGTCCTGGCCGAGATCGTCGCCAAGAGCACGCACTACACTGTCGTGCCCACGCCGAGCGACGCTGCCGACGCCGTGGTGACGCCGGTGGTGGTTACGCCGCCGACCGCGCCGACACCGATAGAAGGCGGAACCTCGGCCGAGCCGGTGACGGGCGAGATCACGCCGCCCAAGCCGGTAGAGCCTGCGACGCCCGCGCCCGCGCCCGCGCCCGCGCCCGCGCCCGCCCCCGTCTATGCCTCGATCGACATGGTCAAGGCCTTCATCGACTACTTCATCGCCCATACCGGCGAGATCGAGGTGATGAAGAAGGACGCGCACATCGTGATGTTCGACGCCCGTGTGCTGCATGACGTCGGCCGGATCTCGCAGCTGGAAAGCGTGACCTACGATTTCGCCGACGGCAGCTCGATCAGCCTGGTCGGCGATCATTCGTCGTTTCTGCATCTCGTGAATCTGATCTAGACGGAGCGGTAGGGGCCGCTTCGCCCTGCTGTTGCGTGATCGGTGAGCGCCCTCCCCTTGCGGATGGCGTTCAGGGAGGAACGACTTGAGGCCTGCACGTCTGGATCTGGCGATCAGCGCCGCCCTGCGCACCACCGCCTCGCCCGCACCGGAGCCCGAGCCCGTTTCCGCGCCCGCCGCGCCGCAAGGCCCGCCGCCGCGTCGTCGCTTCGGTCTGGCCCGACGCCTGCTTGCGCCCGTGCTGGCGCCGGTAGCGAACTATGCGCGTCGCTATCTGCAGGCCACCGTCGAGCACGAACTGCGCCAGGCCCAGGGCCAGATCCAGGCGCTGTCGGCCGACCTCCAGGCGGCGCATGTCCGGATCGATCACAATCGCGAACTCCTTCATCTGGTGCTGCAGCAACAGCAGGCCTCGGCGCTCGCCCTGCAGGCCATGGCGGGACAGTTGACGCGCATCGAAGGCCACAGCGCCCGCGGCGAAGATCACGGAATCCGGATCGAGGGCCTCGGCCACAGGCTGGAGAGCGGCATCGCCGGCGTCAGGGGCGACATCGCCGGGATACCCGGCGTGTTCGGCCCCCGCTTTGACGAGCTGGAGATCAAGCAGCGGCCGCTCATCGCCTATGACGACGAGTCGATGGCCATCCGCATGCGCGACGGCTATGTGCTGGCGCCGCGCAACCTGCCGACCTTTGTGACGATGCTGGCCAACGCCACCAGCCGGGGCCTCGAGCCCGGCACCGGCGATGTGCTGCGTCGCCTGATCCAGCCGGGCATGGTGGTGGCGGACGTCGGCGCCAATATCGGCCTGCTGACGCTGGTGATGGCCTGGGCGACGGGGCCCGGCGGTCGCGTCATCGCCTTCGAGCCCGAGGCCATCCCGCGTTCGAACCTCGAAAAGATGAAGCATCTCAATGGCCTGTCGTGGGTCGAGGTGCGCGATCAGGCGGTGGGCGAGCGCGCGGGGCGCCTGACCTTCCACGTCAGCGACATTATCGGCCATAGCTCGCTCTATGCGCTGCCCGACGCCGAAGAGGCCCGCACGGTCGAGGTCGAGGTCGTGCGCCTGGACGACGTGGCGCCGGCCAAGCGCCTGGACGTGGTCAAGATCGATGTCGAGGGCGCGGAACTGGACGTCCTGGCCGGTATGAAGGGCGTGATCGCCAAGAATCCGGATCTGGCGATCATCGCCGAGTTCGGACCCGAGCACCTGGCGCGGGTCGGCCAGACGCCTGTGCAGTGGTTCAAGGCCTTCGGCGACGCGGGCTTCAAGGCCTACATGATCGACGAGACCACCGGCGCCTGTACGACGACCAACGCCAAGGCCGCCGCCAAGGTCGTCTCGGCCAATATCGCCTTCGTGCGCGCCGGCGGCGACGCCGAGAAGCGCCTGCTGGGCCGCTAGGATTCGCCGATGAAGATCTGCTGGGTGACGCCCTTCGTCCTGCGCTCGTCCATCGGCCGCGTCAGCGCCGAGGTCGCCAAGCAACTGGCCGCGCGCGGCCACCAGGTCGAGATCCTGCGCTGCGAGGACCAGAACGATCCGGCCGAGCCGCTGCACCCGACCGCCCTGCCCGTTCATCACTGGCGGGCCTATGATCTGGGCCGGCTGAGGGCCGAGTTCGACGTGGTGGTCGTCAATATCGGCGACAACTATCCCTTCCACGCCGGCGTCTTCGCGATCCTGGACGCCGCCCCGTGCCTGGGGATCTTCCACGACTTCTACATCTACAACCTGTTCTCGGGCTGGCTGTACTACAACGGCCTGGACTACCGCCGTCATGACGCCGAGATCGTGGCGACCTATGGCCCCGCCGCCCAGCCGCACGCGGTGGCCGTGCGATCGGGCCAGATGCTGGATATGGGCGAGATCGCCCAGCATCTGCCGATGACCGAATGGCTGGCCGGCCGCTGCGAAGCCGCCCTGGCGCACGCCCGCTTCTATGCGCCGAAGCTGGAGGCCGCCTGCGCCGGGCCGGTGGCCGTGACGCCGCTGTGTTGTCCCGATCGCGCGACCCCTCCGGGTCCGCCAAAAGCCAAGTCGCAACTGACCCTCACCACGGTCGGGGTGATGAACCCCAACAAGCGCGTGGCCGATGTCATCCAGGCCCTGGGGGGTTCTGAGGCGCTGAAGGGCTGCATCTATCGCCTCGTCGGACCGATCTCCGACGAGGAGCGCGCGCGCCTGGAGGCCCTGGCCGCCGAGGTGGGCTTTGCGAACCTGGTGATCGACGGCGCCGTGGACGACGAGACCCTCGACCGCCGCCTCGACGAGGCCGACATCATGATCGCCCTGCGAAAGCCGGTGCTGGAGGGCGCCTCGGGCTCGGCCTGCGAAGGCATGCTCAGCGGCCGTCCGACCGTGGTGGCCCGCGCCGGCTTCTACGGCGAACTGCCCGACGAGCTTGTCTTCAAGGTGGATGGCGAGATCGTGGTCGAGGCGCTGCGCGTGACCCTGGAACGCCTGGTGGCGGACGCCCCCCTTCGTCTCAAGACCGGCCAGGCCGCCCGCGCCTGGGCGCTCGAAAACCTCAACGCCGCGCGCTACGCCGAAGCGGTGGAGGCCTTGGCCAAGGTCCAGATCACCAGCCGTCCGCTGCTGGCGGTGGGTCGTCGCATCGGCGGCGAGTTGAGCGCCATGGGCCTGGTCGAGGCAGACCCCGCCGCCGCACGGATCGGCGCCACCCTGCAAAGGCTGTTCGCGCCGCTTCCCCAGTAGGAACGCGGCCGCCTCAGGCGCTCTTGCTGACCGCCGGCGCGCAGTAATGGTCGAGGAACGCCTGGTGCTGCGGCAGGCGCGACACCGTGCCGGCGATATTGCGCTTCAGGTCGTCCAGCGCCTGCTTCAGCTGCTGAGGCGGCATCATCCGGCCCATGTGGTGATAGGTCCTGGGCATGATCCGCTGCCCCAGCATCACCTGTAGCCAGGAGTCGACCTGGAACAACTCGCCCGGGGCCTGGAAGACATGGCCGCTCTCCTGGAACAGCGCGATGCGGTGGGCCAGGCTGTCGGGAATGTCCATGGTCCGCACCTGATCCCAGAACGCACTGTCGGTCCGCTCGGTGACCTTGTAGTGCAGGATGATGAAGTCGCGGATCTTCTCCAGCTCGTCATCGGCCTGGCGATTGTAGCGATCGATCGTCGCCTGGCTGATCCCACCGAACGGAAACAGCTGCATCAGCCGCGACACGCCGATCATGATCAGATGGATCGAGGTCGATTCCAGGGGTTCGACGAAGCCGCTGGACAGACCCAGCGCGACAACGTTCTTGTCCCAGGTCTTGCGACGGCGGCCCGTGCGATAGCGGATCAGGCGCGGCGGGATCAGGGTCTCGCCCTCGATCTCGCTCGTCAGCATCGTCATCGCCTCATCGTCCGACATGTGGTCGCTGCAGTAGACGAGCCCGTTGCCCACGCGATGTTGCAGGGGGATCTTCCAGCGCCAGCCGGCGCGGTGGGCGATGGCGCGGGTATAGGGGACCGCCGGCTCGGTCGAGCGGGTCTGGACCGCCAGCGCGCTGTTGGTCGGCAGCCAGTGGCTCCAGTCCTCGTAACCCGCCTTCAGGGTCTGCTCGATCAGGAGACCCCTGAACCCGGTGCAGTCGATGAAGAGATCCCCCTCGACCACCTGCCCCGATTCCATGACCAGCGCGTCGACGAAGCCATCCGTCTCCCGCTGGCGGACGCTGGCGATCTTGCCTTCGACGCGACGCACGCCGTCGGCCTCGGCCATGCGGCGCAGGAACTGGCCATAGAGGCCGGCGTCCAGATGATAGGCGTAGTTCAGCGGACCGTTCTCGCCCGTGTAGAAGCGCTGCGCCTCGGCCGCCTTCAGTTCCAGGCAGTAGTCGCCGAGGTCGCCGCCAAAGCCATGGGCCACAGCCTGCAGCCAGAAGTGATGGAAGCCGCCCATCCAGGTGGATTTGCCGACCTGGCCGAACGAGTGGATGTAGCGATCATCGACCTCGCCCCAGTTCTCGAACGAGATGCCGAGCTTGAAGGTCGCCTGGGTGGCGCGCATGAACTCGGCCTCGTCGATGCCGAGCAGGGCGTTGAAGGTGCGCGCCGTGGGAATGGTCGACTCCCCCACCCCGACCGTGCCGATGTCCTCGGACTCCACCAGGGTGATATCGAGCAGCGAGCCCAGCTGACGGCCCAGCGCCGCAGCGGCCATCCAGCCCGCAGTTCCGCCGCCAGCGATCACAACCTTGCGGATCGTTTGGGGTTGCATGATCTCCCCTCCCCTTGGCTTGCCTATCGGTTTAGTCGGTCCAGCAGCCAGGCGCGCAGGCGTCGGGCCTTGAGGTCATCCAGCGCGCCGAGCGGTCCGCGCGCATCGTCCGGCAGGTGCGCGCCGGCCCGTTCGGCCGGACCAAAGACGTAGTAGTCAAACAGGGCCTTCCAGCCCTGCTTCTCGAAATCGGGGCGATCACGCAGGCTGAGCAGGCCATGCAGCAGCGTGGTCATCGGCGTATCGACAAAGGCGGGCGTGGCGTTCCACCAGTAGTTCATCAGCACGTTGAAGCCGTCCAAGGCCTCGACCTGGTGCCACCAAAGCGCCGGATAGACCAGCACGTCGCCCGGCTCCATCTCGGCCACCTGGGCGCTGGCCAGGGCCTCGCGGAACTGCGGGTGACGGTCGAAGTCCGGAGTCTCGAAATCGACCATGCTGACGACCTGGCCGCCCGGGGTCGGCTCCAGCGGACCGGGATAGAGGTTGGCGACCTGGTCCGGCGGAAACAGGGTGAACCGCCGGCGCCCCACGGCGCACACGGCGATGTTGTTGGACATGTCGTAGTGAGCCGCCGCCACCGTGCGGTTGCCCAGCCAGATGCCGGCCATCGGCGGCTGTGGCCCATAGACCTCTGGGCCGAGACCCAGATCGTTCTCGGCCTTCAGGCTGGGGAAGTAGGCGTCCAGGTCGGTCGAGCCGATATAGATCGCGGGCGCGTTCTCCTGCCCCTCGACCGCCTCGATCCGCCCGAGGAAAGCCTCGAGCGGCGCGCGCTCGGCCTTGAAGTTCAGGCCGGTCAGGGCGTCGTTGTAGAAGAAGCGCCCCTTGATGGCGGGGTCGCCCGTATAGCCGACGACCGCAACGCCGCGATCGTGGGCGCGGATATAGTCGCGCGCGGCCTGGGGCGAACCCAGGCCCGCCTGGACAAGCGGCCAGTCCTGGACGAGCCCCTTGAACAGCATCGGCGTCTGGCCGGCGAGGACGGCGTCGAACGGAATCTCGGCCGGCGTCGCCGCCGTGACCTCAAGCGTTCGTCTCGCCGTCAGCGCGGTCACGCCAGGCTGGCCCGGCGACGGTTCTTGCGGGCGATCAGATCCTCGATATTGCCCATCGAAGAGACGATCCACTGCGCGGCGCGCAGGAGTCCGGACTGATGCAGCCGCTCAAGCGCCTCGCCGCTCAGGGCGTTCAGGCGATCCGGCGCGATGGTGAAGACGTCCGGCACGTCATAGCTGGCATGCTCATCCAGCTTGATCTCGATATCGATGGGCTCGATCAGCCCATACTGCTCGAAGGCCGCAAACATCGGGTTGGCGATGTCGATCCCCTCGTGGATCTGCCCCAGGGTCTGGCTGACCGCCTGCAGATAGGGCGCATTGCCCCCCGCCGGCAGGAACAGACGCTCGCCTTCGGTCTGGCTCACGCGGGGATGATCAAGATCGACATGGATCATCGGTCGCGGCTCGCCGCCGCGTTCGTCGCGCTGGAGCGCGATCGAAAAAGGCCCGCGCCGCTGGACCGCCGGCACATAGCGCGCGCGCCAGCCCGTCTCGTCGAGGAAAAGGTTCTCGTCACGATCCAGGCCCAGCAGCGCCACAGCGTGGTAGCCGCCCGAGGGGTCCTTGCGGATCAGGATCGGATATTCGCGCTGCGCGGCCTCGAACTCGGTCGGCAGCAGCAGGGTCTGGTTGACGCCATCGCCGAACGCGACGCCGTGCGCGGCGATCACGCGCAGGTCGGCATGATCGACATTGTTGAGAAGCACTCGGTTCATGGACGCCGACCTACCCTGGATACGCCTACTTCAAAGGAAGAAAGGGGCCGCCGCAAGCGGCGACCCCATCCTTGCTTCCGGTCTTGCGACTAGAAGCGGTAGCGTGCGCCGAGCAGGATCCGACGATCCAGCTCCTGGGCGAACCACAGCTGGTTTTCGTCGCGAGCGTAGGTCCGCAGGCTTTCCTTGGTCAGGTTGATGCCTTCCAGCGAGATCGCCAGCTTCGGCGTCACGTCGTAGCTGACGTTGATGTCCAGCTGGCCGAACGGCGCAGTGTAGACCGGGTTCCGCGAGCCGCCACGGTTGGTGGCCGCCAGGAACTTGTCACGCCAGTTGTAGGCGATCCGCGCCGAGATCCCGTTCTTGTCGTAGATCAGGGTGGCGTTGGCCGTGTCCGACAGACCCAGCAGAGCGAACTGGTCTTGCGACGGGCTCGCGCCGTTGTTGAAGGCCACGTCGCCGCGAACCATCGTATAGGCCCCCGACACACCGAAGCCGGTGTCACCGAAGAAGTGCTGGGCCGCGATTTCGAAGCCGTGGATCTTGCCGGTCTTGTTGTTGATCGGCTTGGAGACCTGGAAGTTGAACAGCGGATCGGTGCTGTTGGGCGAGAGATCGACCGCCGCCAGGATCTGGTCCACGAAGGCTTGGTTCAGGTCGCCCGTGACGCCACGGTTGGCCTGGAACTGAGCCTGAGCCGCCGCCGCCGAACCGGTGGTCTGCAGCAGAGCCGTCATCGTGAACAGGTTCACGTCGGTCTGGTCGGCGCCGATGGCCGTCAGGATCGCCTTGGCGTTGCCCGAACGGGTGCCCGCCGCGCCGGAGCTGACGTCACGCAGACCGAACAGGTTCTGCGTCACGGTGCCCGTGCCCACGAAGTTGTTCACGCGCTTCTCGAAGAAGCCGGCCGTGATGTAGCTGCTGGGCTTGTAGTACCACTCGAGCGAGACGTCGAAGTTGTCCGAGATCAGCGGCTCCAGGTCCGGGTTGCCGCTCGAGCCAAGCGGGATGGCCCCGTTCGCAACAGGACGGTTCGGCGTGCCGGCCGACTGGGCGGCGAACAGGTTGCCGTAGTCCGGACGCGCGATCGTGCGGCTGAACGAGAAGCGGCCGACGACGTCGTCACGCAGGTCGACGCTGAAGTCCAGGGCGGGCAGCAGGTTGTTGTACTTCCCCTTGCCGGCCAGCGGCTGATAGGTCGCCGAGGTCTGCAGGCTGAAGTCGTTGTCGGCGGTCCAGACGATCGCGCTGGGCGTGCGCACCAGCGAGGTCGAGGTGACCTTGGTCTGCTCGTAGCGAACACCGGTGACCAGAGTGGCCGGCATGCCGCCCAGTTCCGACTTCCAGGTCACCTGAGCGTAGCCCGCCAGGATGTCTTCATCGACGCGGTTGTTGCCTTGACCCGTGACGCTCACCGGATTGCCGCGCGCCACATAGGCCTGCGACATCGCGTTGTAGAGGTCGATGGCGTCAGCGCGGAACGACACCAGGCCGGCGCCGCTTTGCTTCAGGTCGAACTCGTTGAACTGGCAGGCCATGCAGAAGGCCTTGACCAGGCCCGGCGCGAACTGTTGCACGTCACGCGGGTTCGAGATGCCCCAGCTGCCCAGATCCTGTTGGGTCGAGCGGCTCTCCTGGACCATCTTGGAGGTGCGATAGTCCAAACCAAAGTCGAGGCGGCTGCCGTTGTCGTCGAGGTCGTAGGTGACGTCGGCGCGGATCTCCTTGACTTCGTGGCGCTGGCTGTTGGTCCAGGTGCGGGCGACCTGGCTACCCAGGTCGCCGGCGTCCAGGGCGCCGTTGCCGTTGCCGCGCGGCGCCGCGTCGTTGATCGTGATCGACTGCACCGGAACCTTGCCGCTGTAGTCCACCGAGTGCGCCGAGACGATCGGCGCGCCGATCGAGACGGTGGTCGAGCTGGTGCCGTTGCGCGAGTGCGGACCGGAGTCGGCCTTCGAGATATGGCCGTCCAGCTTGACGCGCAGGCGGTCGGACAGATCCCAGTCGGCGCTCAGGCCATAGGACTCCAGGGTGTCTTCGTTGCTGCGATACTGCTGCTCGAAGCCCATGTCCTTGGTGCCGCTGAGCGTTTCCTGCAGCAGCACGGCGGTCGCGACGACGGGGTTGTTGTCGAACGTGACGCGGTCGAACGGACGGTTGAACCAGTTGGTGCTGTCGTTGCGACGCTCGAACGACTTGTTCACGGCGTACAGGGCGTCCGCCGTGATGGTCAGGTTCTCGGTCGGACGATACTGGGCGGTCAGCTGACCGTTGATCCGCTCACGCTCGCCTTGCGAGAAGTGGTAGCGGCTGTCGTTCGGGATGGCGACCAGGGTCGAGCCGCTGGACGGCGCGTTGGTGATCTGGGTCGCGCCGCTGTTACGGACAAAGCCGTTGGCCGGGTTGATGAAGTCCGAATAGGTCCGGATGTTCCAGTCGTTCGACGTGACGCTGCGGCTGGTGAAGTCGCGCTTCTGATAGGCGCCGAACAGGGCGACGCCGAAGGTGTCGCTGTCGTCGGCCCAGTTCAGAAGGCCCGAGAATTCCGGCGTGATCTTGCTGCCGCCGTCGTCGACCTTCTTGTCCATGCTCTGGTCATAGACGGCCTTGACGCCGACGCTGCCCGTCAGGCCCGGCTTGCCGTCCAGCGGACGGCGGGTCTTGACGTTGATGGCCGCGCCGATGCCGCCCGACGGAACCGCCGCGCGGCCGGTCTTGTAAACTTCCAGCGTGGTGACGCCTTCCGACGCCAGGTTCGAGAAGTCGAACGAACGGCTGGTGCCGCCGGCGGTGTCCGACGACTGGTCGCCACCGACCGTGGCGACGTTGGCCGTCGGCATGGTGCGGCCGTTCAGCGTCACGAGATTGAAGCCGCCGCCGAAGCCGCGGACCGTGACCTGCGAGCCTTCGCCGTTGGTCCGGTCGATCGACACACCCGTGATCCGCTGCAGGGACTCTGCGAGGTTCGTATCCGGGAACTTGCCCATGTCTTCGGCGGAGATGGCGTCGACGACGCCCGAATTGGTCCGCTTGATCTCGATCGACCGCTCGAGCGAAGCGCGGATGCCCGTGATGATCACTTCATCAACGGTGGTGTTTTGAGCCTGCTGGGCCAGCACCGGGCTGGCGAACATGGCCGCTGTGATAGCGACGCACGAGGCAGACGCATGCAAGCGACGAAGCCGCTTCATAGCCATTCCCCCTAATCAAGCCCTCTATGGGGCGCTGTTTTTGTTACGAACCGGAAGCATTTCCGGTCGCTCTTTCCGTTCCGGCGTCCGAACCAAAGAACCGAACCACTAGAAACTAGTTAGCGGTAACATCGGTATCGGATCGCTGCAATGGCCAATTGACAGCGCTAGCAATCTTTTTTCAAGCGCCTTTTTGGGTACATTCTTATGATAAATGGAGCGATCGGGGGCCCGTTGAGCAAGAATCTTGCGCGGCGCCGTGCGACCTCGCGCCGTTCTCACGCCACGTTTCGCGTCCGCAACCGTTTACACGGGGAGGCTGTAGTGGATCCAACCGGCTTTCTCGGCGTGCGCAACGGCGGGCGTCGCCCCGACCTCGGCGCGAAAAGGCCTCAGAGCCTGTCTGCTTTGGACGGGGCCCTCTGGAGCAGACAAACAGGCTCTAGAATCAAACATTTAGAGCCATTTCCAACGCTCTAGATGCTCCATCTAAAGCCGAAGGGGCCCTAGCCGCCCGGATGAAGCCCTGGGGCTTCCTGACCCGTCCGCGCGACATACTCGGTGTAGCCGCCGCCGTACTGGTGGATTCCCTCCGGCGTCAGCTCCAGCACCCGGTTCGACAGCGCCGCCAGGAAGTGGCGGTCGTGCGAGACGAACAGCATGGTGCCCTCGAAGTCCGAAAGGGACGCCACCAGCATTTCCTTGGTCACCATGTCGAGGTGGTTGGTCGGCTCGTCCAGCACCAACAGATTCGGCGGGTCGAACAGCATCTTGGCCATCACCAGACGCGCCTTCTCGCCGCCTGACAGCACGCGGCAGGGCTTTTCGACGTCGTCGCCCGAGAAGCCGAAACAGCCGGCCAGGGTGCGCAACGCCCCCTGCCCCGCCTGCGGGAACGAGCGCTCCAGCGACTCGAAGATCGTCTCCTCGCCGTCCAGCAGGTCCATCGAGTGCTGGGCGAAATAGCCCATCTTGACGCTGGCGCCGATGTTCACGACGCCCTGGTCGGGCTTGGTGTCGCCGGCCACCAGCTTCAGCAAGGTGGACTTGCCCGCGCCGTTGGCGCCCAGCACGGCCCAGCGCTCCTTGCGGCGCACGAGAAAGTCGAGGTCCTGATAGATCGGCCGCTCGCCATAGCCCTTGTGGACGCCCCGCAGGCTGATCACGTCCTCGCCCGAGCGCGGTGGGGTCTGGAACTCGAACTGCACGGTCTGGCGACGACGCGGCGCCTCGACCCGTTCGATCTTGTCCAGCTTCTTGACCCGGCTCTGCACCTGGGCGGCGTGCGAGGCGCGCGCCTTGAACTTCTCGATGAACTTGATCTCCTTGGCCAGCATCGCCTGCTGGCGCTCGTACTGCGCCTGGCGCTGGGCCTCGCTGAGCGCCCGCTGCTGGTCGTAGAAATCAAGGTCGCCCGAGTAGGTGATCAGCGAACCGGCGTCGATCTCGATCACCTTGCCGATGATGCGGTTCATGAAGGCGCGGTCGTGCGAGGTCATCAGCAACGCGCCGTCGTAATTCTTCAGGAACGACTCCAGCCAGATCAGGCTTTCCAGATCCAGGTGGTTGGACGGTTCGTCCAGCAGCATGCCGTCGGGCCGCATCAACAGGATGCGGGCCAGGGCCACGCGCATCTTCCAGCCGCCCGAGAGCAGGCCGACGTCGGCGTCCATCCGCTCCTGGCTGAAGCTGAGGCCGGCCAGCACCTCGCGGGCGCGGGCCTCCAGCGCATAGCCGTCCAACTCCTGGAAGCGCTCCAGGACCTCGCCGTAGCGCTCCATGATGGCGTCCAGCTGGTCGGCCTGGTCCGGATCGACCATCGCCGCCTCCAGCGTGGCCATCTCGGCGGCCAGGGCGCTTACGGGGCCGACGCCGTCCATCACCGCCGCCACCGCGCTCTGGCCCGACATCTCGCCGACGTCCTGGCTGAAATAGCCGATCCGCATCCCGGCATCGATCGAGACGATCCCGTCGTCGGGCTGTTCCTGGCCGGTGATCATGCGGAACAGCGTGGTCTTGCCCGCGCCGTTGGGGCCGACGAGACCGACCTTCTCGCCCTTCTGAACGCCCATCGAGGCTTCGATGAACAGGATCTGGTGGCCGTTTTGCTTGGAGATGTTGTCGAGGCGGATCATGGGCGCCCTGCTAACGCGCGCGAACGCCGAACGCCAGGGAAACCGGCTCGAAACTCAGCATCATCGGGGGAGCGGCGTCGTCGGAGAGACTCTTGGCTCATATCGGGCCGGGGAACCGAGAATCTTCATCACACCGGTCGCTTCCAGTCCCTGAACCGGGCGAGACCCAAGCGGATGGGCCCGAGAGACAGGGTCTGTTCCACCTGCAGCAGCAGACGGGTCGGCCGCCCGGTCCGACGATCGTACTGCAGCACGAAGGCGCGGCCGGTCTGGTCCTCGAAGGTGTCGGCGAAAAGCTGTTCGATCTGCAATCGGCCCGGGCGGTGACACAGAGTGTACAGGCCGCAGCGCCAGACGGGCGGTGAGCCGAAGCTCCACCGACGGTCCTCGCCCTCGCCGGGCAGGGAGACGGTCCCCACGCCCGCCGCCGAACCCGCCATGCCAGACGTCGGCCCCTGCCAGGCCGTATCGATCCGCAGCGGGGTCCCGAGACCCGACGACACAGGGATCAGCGCAATCAGCTCCCGCCCCGCCGCGATAGGAAAGGTGTCCCCGTCCCGCGTCAGGACCTCGACGAGGGCGGACGATCGCAAACGCGATGTCTGGTCCATCGGCGCTCACCAAACCCTTTTGGCGGTAGAACGGCCGCAACCGAAACTGCGGCCGTTCAGCGTTACTATGATTTGATGGTCACGCTACAGCTAACCGAGCCCAGCAAGACCGCCTTGACGGCGACCTTTACGATGATGACAGCGGGAAGCGGCCCGCCAGCCACCGCGTCGATCTCATCGATACTCAACTCACGCACGTCCATAGCCAAAGCTGTCATAGCTTCCTCCTTGGTCGAGAACGAAAGGTGCACAGACCGAGTTAGGATAGCTGCCCCCACTCTCGCCCGACAGAAGCGCAACGCTCATAGCTTGCATGAGCGGCGCTCATGCGCGCCTGACCTGTGCCGCAAAAAGCCGTCACCCCCGCCGGCTCGCCGGGGAGATTGCGCTGGCCGCGTCCGCGTCTTCGCGTGTGCTGTTCAGGGTGAGGATTGGTCTTCGCCGGAGCGATCTTTGCCGCCGGAACCGGCGTGAAACGTTCGCTCGACGAGCCCGTCATGCCTGCCGGTCAGGATGAAGCTCAACCGGAGCCGCGCCTGCGCGGGCTCGGAGACGACGCCGCCCACGCCCGCCCCTGAAAGCCAGGGCCAGGCGTGGGCGCGCCGGGTCTTAGAAGTTGAAGCGCACGCCGGCGACGTAGCGCGGGCCGAACTTCTCGTACTCGATCGTGTAGCGGCTCTGATCAGCGTAGCGGCGGGCGCCGGCGTTGGTCAGGTTGCTGGCGTCGAAGAACACTTCGATGTTGTCGTTGACCTGATAGCGCGCCGAGAAGTCCAGCTCCTCGTCGCTATCCCAGTAGATATCGCCATTGCCCGAGGTGAAGACGCTGCCGTTGGTCACGCGGTAGTCCCCCACCGACTGACCCCACGGCGTGCGGTACTGGTAGGCCAGACGCATGGTCAGGCCATACTTTTCATAGATGGCCTGGATGTTATAGACCGCGTCCGAGGTGCCCAGCACCGAGATGGTGCGGGCCGGTTGAGTGGTGGTCGCCGGCAGGGCGACCTCCGACGAGGTCCAGGTGCCCGACAGGCGGGTCCCGAAGCCGCCCAGCCAAGCCGGCAGGTTGCGCGACTGGACGAACGTCTCGGCCGTGCCGCTGAAGAAGACTTCCAGACCCTGGATGTGGCCCTCGCCGGCGTTGCCGATGCCCGAATAGGCGTAGCCCGAGCGATCGACGCCGCCGCTGTTCAGCGTGGTTTCGCCGAACACCCGCGAGGTCTGGACCAGAACGTCCTTCAGATCCTTGTAGAACACGCCCGCCGACACGAAGGTCTCGCGACCGGCGTACCATTCCAGATAGGTGTCGAAGCCGACCTGGCGCTCGGGCTTGGCGTAGGGGTTGCCGCCCGAAACCGTTTGGTTGGAGTCGCTGAAGGTGTAGTTCGGACGCAGGTCGTCGAAGTCCGCGCGCGAGGCCGAGGTGGTGACACCCACGCGCAGCTTCAGGTCTTCGCGCAGGTTCCAGTTCAGGTGCGCGCTGGGATAGTACAGCGTGTCGTCGCTCGTCACCTTGACCAGGCTGGAGCCGACAAAGGCCTGGCCTTCGTTCTCGATGTGCTCGACGCGGGCGCCGTAGACGATGCTGCCCCAGTCGAACCGGGTCGTGGCCATCGCATAGCCGGCGGTGATCGTCTCGCCCACGCGCCAGTAGTTGGCGCGCGTGTCGTTCTTGGTCGCCTGGCCGGTCTTCACCAGGTCTTCGACGAAGTTCGTCGTGTAGTCCTTGTTGGTGTAGCGGAAGGCGTAGTTCAGGTTCTGGCTGCCCAGATACTCGATGTTGGTGGCAAACTGGCCCCAGGCCGGCACGCCCGTACCCGAATAGGCGCGGGTGAAGCTGCTTTCACGCGACTTCTTGGTGCGCGAGGTCCACAGACCGCCGAACTCGAACTTGGTCTCGCGACCGAACAGTTCGCCTTCGTAGTCGAAGTCGGCCTTGGCGGTGTAGGCGCCGGTGAAGTCGCCGCCCTTCAGCATGCCCGCGCTTTGCAGCGGGAACTGGAAGTCCTCGATGTTGGTGACTTGCGCGCCCTGGGTGCGCGCCGTCGTCGTGCCGCCCGTCTGGAAGAAGCGGATCGTGTTCAGGTCGCCGTTGCGGAAATCGTAATCGATCGTCGGACGCAGCGAGAAGGTCGACGGGCTCTGGAAAGCCATGGTCACCGGCGTGTCACGGCCGTCCTGGGTGTAGGTGTAGTTCAGGCGCCACGAAGCGCTCAGCTTGTCCCACTTGTGCTCGCCGCCCACCGTGTTGGTGGACATGCCTTCCTTGGTGTTGCGGTAGTCGATACGGGCGTTGATCTGCGCGCCATAGACCGTGCCCGCGACGGGGTTGTTGCCATTGATAAAGGCGGTGCTGGTGTAGCTGTTGCCGGCGGCGTCGGTACCCCGGTCCAGACGGATGAGGAAGTTATCGCGCAGCTCGTCGTCGTTGTAATAGGTGTTGATCGTGCTGACGAAGATCGCGTTGTTGTCGTCGAACTTGTAGTCGGCGCGGATCGAGGCCGACATGTTGCGACGGGTCAGGCGATAGTGCTTGTTCTCGTGCTCGCGGGCGAAGCGCTTGCTCGGATCGACCGTGTTCGACAGATAGGGATCGGTCTCCCAGTTATCGGTCGCCATCTCGCGCGAATAGTACGAGGCTTGGGCCACGACGCCCAGCTTGTCGCCGAACACGTTCGAATAGACGAGGTTGCTGTCCAGCTCGTCGCCGCCGCCCAGCTTCACGCGGCCGACGCCCAGCTTGCCCGTGAACTTCTGGCCCTTGTAGTCAAAGGCGCGGCGGGTGCGGATGTCGACATTGCCGGCGACCGTGTCGCCCGGCATCGAGGGCACAATGGCCTTTTCGACGGTGATCAGGCTGGCGATCGCCGAGGGGATGTTGTCAAAGCGGGTCGCGCGGCCTTCGGGGCTGACGACGCTGAGACCGTCGAACGACAGCGTGGTCCAGTAGACCGGCGCGCCGCGCAGGTTGACATAGCGGGCCTGGCCCTGGTCGCGCTCGACGGCGACGCCCGGCAGACGGCCGACGGCGAAGGCGATGTTCTGGTCCGGCAGGTCGCCGATGGCGTCGGCCGGACAGCACGCTGATCAGCGAGTCGGAGTTCTTCTGGATCTGCAGGGCTGCGGCCTGGCTCTCGGCCAGCGGGCGGCGGGCCGTGACGACGACGCTGCTCACAGCATCCTGATCGTCGGTCACGACGTCGGCAGCATGGGCGACGCCGGAGATCGCGACGGCCGACAGCGCCAACAGGCTAGCGCGGCGCAGCAGCGCCACTTTCGAGCGGTTGAACATGGATACCCCCGTTTGGCGTCATGGCGACGCTTCATTGTGGGGGGCGTGTAACTGCGGGGGATCACGGCAAGACGACAGTCCCGTGACGGATGGATCGCACTTTCATGTCAGTTTCAAGACGGCCCGCCGCCGGCAGCGACCTGGGCGCTTGTCCGCACAACCGCTCTGGGGACGAAGGACATGACGGCGCAACACCGCTCTCTCGGCGGAATTCCGATACTTTTCAAGATCTTGGGCTGAGAGTAGTGGCGGTGAGAGAGGGATTCGAACCCTCGATAGAGTTTCCCCTATACACGCGTTCCAGGCGTGCGCCTTCAACCACTCGGCCACCTCACCAGCGCACTCAGGTCGGGGGTGGTTGAGACCCCCGGCGCGGGAAGGCGCGCAATATACTCAGGGGCTCGCCGGTAGCAAGCACGTTACGGGATGAAACCGTCGACGACCGCGCCTATATCTGCGCCAAAGCGTTTTCCGCCGCGAAAGGCCCGCCATGCTGTCGCTCCAAAAGACCCTCGAAATGCCCTCCGCCGACACCGCCCTGCCCGGCCGCGCGGCGCCGATCCCGACGGCGCAGACCCATTTCGTCAACGGCAACGCGCTGAAGGGGCCCTATCCTGCGGGTCTGGAGACGGCCATCGTCGCCATGGGCTGCTTCTGGGGTGTGGAACGCGTGTTCTGGAAGGTTCCGGGCGTCTATGTTACCGCCGCCGGCTATGCCGCCGGGATCACGCCCAACCCAACCTATGAAGAAGTGTGCAGCGGCCGCACCGGCCATACCGAGGTGGTGCTGGTGGTGTTCGACCCCGAGGAGGTGAGCTACGAGGCGCTGCTGAAGACCTTCTGGGAAAACCACGACCCCACCCAGGGCATGCGCCAGGGCAATGATATCGGCACCCAGTACCGCTCGGGCCTCTATGTGACGAGCGACGCCCAGGCGGCGGCGGCGGCGGAGTCGAAGGCGGCCTATCAGCAGGCGCTGTCGGCGCGCGGACTGGGAACCATCACCACCGAGATCGCGCCCGCCGGCCCCTTCTTTTTCGCCGAGGACTACCACCAGCAGTACCTGGCCAAGAATCCGAACGGCTACTGCGGCATCGGCGGCACCGGCGTCGTCTGCCCGATCGGTCTGGGCGTCGAGGGCTGATGACGCCCGAGGCGTTCGACAAGGCGTGCCTGGCCCTGCCGGGCGCCACCCTTTCGATCCAGTGGGGCGACAATCACGTCTTCAAGGTGGCGGACAAGATGTTCGCTGTGCGCAGGGCGGCCGGCGACAGTTTCTCGTTCAAGGCTTCGGACGTCGCCTTCGAGGTCCTGACCGAGTCGGGTCGCGCCAAGCCCGCGCCCTATCTCGCGCGGGCCCAATGGGTCTGGTTCGCAGACATGAGCGCCGAAGACGATGGGGAAGTCGCCGATTGGCTGACAACCGCCCATGGCCTGGTGGCGTCGAATCTGACTCGCAAGACGAAAGCCGCGCTCGGGATCAGCTAGGCTTGGCCAGGCCAGACAGGGCCGTGGTCTCGATCGCTTCGAGCAGGCGCTCGTTGGTCAGACCCGGCGTCGTCGGCGTCCACTTGGTCAGCCAGATCAGCATGCCGACCAGAAGCTGCACGACCAGCCGCGGCTCGCAGGTCGCGATGGTGCCGTCGGCCATGCCCTCCTCGAGGAACCGCTCCAATCGCTTGGCCAAGCGCACGGTCCATGTGTCGATCGCGCGCTGCTGCGCCGCGTCCAGATAGGAATGGTCGCCGAAATAGAGCTGCGGGCCATTGACGACCCCGTCCTCCAGCACGGCGTGCAGGAACCGTCGCAGCTTGCAAAGCCCCGTCCCGCCCCCCGCCTCGACGGCGATCAGGATGGCCTCGAAACGCTCGAGCGAGCGCTGGTGGCCGGCATAGGCGAGCGCCTGCTTGTTCGGGAAGTAGTAGTAGAGCGCCGCATCGCGCAGATCGATCGCCGCGGCGATCTCGGTCATGGTGGCCGCCGCGAAACCCTTGGTGTTGATGATCTTGATGGCCGCGCGCAGGATCTCCTCGCGCTTCTTCATCGACTTCTGGCTCTGCGCCAGCGGCCTGACCTCGTCGGTCAGGAGGCCAGGGTCTCCGCCCTTCGACAACCGCGCTCTCCTCCGCGACGCCGCCGGTTCTGCGCCAGCTGAACATCGATATCCAACCTCCGCTGTAACGCGTCGGGGATCAATCCGATAAATTCTAACTTGCGTTAGAATATCGAGACCATGTTAAGTTCCGATCTGCAACGCGCGGGATGCAAGCTCGCGCGTGCTGGGGCGATAACATGACGCAAAGCGTCCTCATCCACGGCCAAGCCAAGGCGACCGTCTTGAACGGTGCGCTCGGTTGGTCAGGATCGCCCTTCCCCAACGTCAACACGCTCACCCTTCCCCAAAAGAAACCCGCAGTTGCTCGAGGCGGGATGGGAAGCCGTGCGGCAGATAATAAAAAATCAGGGAGTATCTCATGAGAAACGTCCACCTGCTGGGGGTGTCGGCCCTGGCGCTCGCCATCGCTTCGCCCGCCCTGGCCCAGAGCCAGTCCACGCCCGATAACTCCGTCGCCGAAATCGTCGTCACCGCCACCAAGCGGGAACAGACGCTGCAGGACGTGCCGATCTCGGTCGCCGTCACCGGTCAACAGACGATCGAACGCGCCCAGGTGCGCGACCTGATCGACCTGCAGTCGGTGGTTCCGTCGCTGAAGGTCTCGCAGTTCAACGCCACCGGTCAGACGAACTTCGTGATCCGCGGCTTCGGCAACGGCAACGGCAACGACGGCATCGAAAGCTCGGTGGGCGTGTTCATCGACGGCGTCTATCGCTCGCGCTCGGCCGCGGCCCTGGACGACCTGCCGGAAGTGGAACGCATCGAAGTGCTGCGCGGCCCGCAGTCGACCCTGTTCGGCAAGAACGTGTCGGCCGGCGCGATCAGCATCGTCACCAAGAAGCCGCAGTACGATTTCGGCGGCAAGATCGAGGGCACCTACGGCAACTTCAACGCCCAGCAGCTGCGGGGCACGATCACCGGTCCGCTGAGCGACACCGTCGCCGTGCGCGTCTCGGGCAGCTACAACAAGCGCGACGGCCTGTTCACCAACCTGACCACCGGCAGCGACGTCAACAACCGTAACCGCTGGTCGGTGCGCGGCGACCTGCTGATCGAGCCCACCGACAAGCTGTCGATGCGCTTCATCGCCGACTACAACGAGATCTCCGAACGCTGCTGCGGCGTCAGCTCGATCCTCAACGGCCCCGCCACCCTGGCCATCGGCGGCGTTCTGCGTAAGCCGATCAGCGACACGACCAAGGTCTTCGAGCGCGACGTGATCTTCAACACCGATCCGCAGAACGACCTGTCGGGCCGCGGCTTCTCGGGTCAGATCGACTATGACCTCAGCTTCGCCAAGCTGACCGCGATCACGGCCTATCGCAAACAGAAGAACGCGTCGTTCCAGGACATCGATTTCACCGGCGCCGACATCTCCAACAACCGCACCGCCAACGAGATCAAGACGTTCACCCAGGAAATCCGCCTGGCTTCGAGCAGCGAAGGTCCGTTCAACTGGCTGGTCGGCGGCTTCTTCCAGGACGAGCGCCTGGATACCGGCCGCACCGTCAGCTACGGCACGGACATCCGCGCCTATGCCGACGTCCTGTCCGGCGCGGTTCCGGCCACCCTGCTCGGCGCCCTGCCCGCGACGCTGCGCCCGGCCCTGACCGGTCGTTCGAACCTCTACGCGATCGAGTTCCTGCAGAGCCTCGTGACGCCGTCGATCCGTCCGGGCGCCACCTACTTCCAGGCCGGCCAAGGCATCGACGACTACTACAAGATGAACCAGCGCTCGGTGTCGCTGTTCAGCCAGTTCGACTATGAGGTCACCGAAAACCTGACCCTGACGGGCGGTCTGGCCTATCTGAAGGACAGCAAGAAGGCCAAGTCGTTCGTCACCCTGCGTGACCCCTTCTCGTCGCTGAACCTCGGCGCGGTGCCGCAGTTCACGGCTCTGGGCCTGCCGGGCAACATCTACAGCGCTCTGGGCGCGCTGCAGTTCTTCTACGGCAACACCACCAACCATGGTCCGGTGAACTATCCGAACGCCACCGAGTCCGGCCAGCTGAAGGGTGACAAGATCACCTACGCCATCCGCGCGGCCTACGACTTCGGCGCCGTCAACGCCTATGTCAGCTACTCCACGGGCTGGAAGGCCGGCGCCTATAACCTGTCGTCGGACAGCCGTCCGCCGAACGCCAACGGCGTCGGCCGCAGCGCCAACCCCGAAGACGTCGACGTTCTGGAAGCCGGCGTGAAGGCCAACTTCCCGGGCGGCTACGCCAACCTCGCGGTGTTCAAGCAGTCGATCAAGGGCTTCCAGTCCAACGCCTTCACGGGCCTGGGCTACAGCCTGGTCAACGCCGGTGAGGAGTCGGTTCGTGGCTTCGAAATCGACAGCGCCTGGCGCCCGACCGGCTGGTTGAACCTGACGGCCGCGGTCACCTACCTCGACCCGAAGTATGACAGCTTCACCGGCGCGGCCTGCGTGAACTACGACACCGTGCGCTGCCCGGTCGATCCGACCACCGGCCGCCGTCCGAACTTCCGCGACCTGACGGGCGATGCTCCGGCCGGTATCCCGAAGTGGACGTTCTCGACCTCGGCGACCGTCAACCATTCGTTCGGCGACTACGAGGCCTATGCGCGCGTCGAGTATGACTACACCAGCAAGACGCAGCTGACCGAAACCACCCCGCCGGACCTGTCCACCTGGGGTCAGAACCTGGTCAACGCCAGCGTCGGCGTGACCAACACCGCCAAGGAGCTCGAAGTCATGTTGTGGGCGCGCAACCTGACCAACGACGATGGTCTGATCTCGACCTTCCCGACCGTGGCCCAGGACGGCAGCTACAGCGGCTATCCGAACGCCCCGCGCACCTACGGCGTGACGGTCCGCAAGTCCTTCTAAGGTCTCGCGACAAGCCAGAGACGAGCGGCCCGATCACCCGATCGGGCCGCTTTTCTTTTGTCCCCAGCCGCAGCGTGATCCCCACGCCGCCGCACCCGCTTGAGGGCGTCGACATGGCGCGCGATCCGGGGTCGGATCGGCCTGTTGGTCGGCGCCTCGCCGGCCGATATTCGCAGCCGCGCCGCGTTCATGATCGACATGGACGGGTGGAGGAAAACCCCTCCCACCGCGATTGCGACACCGGTTTCCGTCACTTCAGGGCACAAATGCCCAAAAGAGCGGCGCCTGCGCCGGTTTGTCGCAGTCCTGTGACCGGTGCGGAGCGTTGCTATGCGGCCTGACTCGTTGGATGTGTCGCCTACTCGGCGCACCCCACCGCGTCCGACACCTTTATGTGGAACCGGCTGACGACATCCCTCGGGTCGGGTCAGCCGGTTCTCTTTCCGGCCCATGCCATCGCGTCTCCCGGCCAAAGGTGCGGCTTGGATATTCGTTCAGCGTCCTGTCTGTCTTTCCTGAGCCCTTGACCCGCCCGTTCGAACCCGAGCACATAAGCCGCGATCATGCTTCCCACCGATTTCGCGCAAAGCTTTGACCTCAGCGGCTTCCTGATGCGGCGCCTGCTGCCGGTGGCGCTGACGCTGTATCTGTGGATGGGACTGGTCAACGCGTTGCGACTGACGCATCTGCCCTTCTGATCAGGCGGGCCATTGCGCGACGTAGTCGCGCTCCTGATAGTCGAACCAATCGAAATCCGCCGCCGTGGCCATGCCCGACATGTCCTGGCACGCCATTCCCACGAAAGCGCCGGTGAAATTGGGCGCGCCCGGCGCGGTGGCCTCGTCGGAGAGGATCGAGGCGTCAAACACCTCAGGCAGCCAGCGCCAGTCGCCGCCCGCTTGGCTGAAGCCAAAGCGCAGCCGCTCGAAATCGACCTCGACGCACAGGTCGACCGGCCCCGCCCCCAACGGGATCGGCGTCGTGAAGCTGTCGGCCTGGGGGCTGTCGGGCGTGCAGGTCATGACCCGCAGATGCTTGCCCGCCTCATCGTCGTGGGTGACGTGCAGATAGTGCAGCTTGGAGCCGTTGTAGTAGCAGACCAGACCCACCGCCTGCTGGAAGTGGGCGGGCTCGAAGTCCAGGCGCGTCGCCGCCGAATAGCAGTGCGCCTGCTGGCGTCGCGCCACCAGAGCCTGGGTGAAGACACTGCCCAGGCTCTCGCGCCCATAGAGGCGCAGAAACCCGGGCCGAGCGGTCAGGCTGAAGATCGCCTCCGGATAAGGGGTCCGCAGCCACTGGAAGTCGATCGGCAGCGTGGTCCCGTCGAAGTCCTCTCGAACCGGCGTGGTCGGCCAGGGTTGATTGACCAGGCCCGCGCCCGGCCGAACACCGACCAGCCATCATCAGCCCGGACGCACCTCGGTTCAAGCGCGCAAATTCCTGTGGCCGCAAAGCCTCGCCTGGATCACTCTCCAGCAACGCGACGCGATGGAGGAAACGGCATGATCGGTTACACCCTGGTGGGCAGCAACGACCTGGACAAGGCCAAGGCGTTCTACGACGATCTGTTCGCCGCGATCGGGGTCAAGCGCCTGATGGAGTTTCCGACCGGCGGCTGCGCCTGGGGCGCCGATTGGACCAAGCCGATGTTCGGCGTGGGCAAGCCCTACAATGGCGAAGCGGCCACCTTCGGCAACGGCACGATGATCGCCCTGGTGGTTGACGAGCGCGCCAAGGTCGATGCGCTGTACGGGAAGGCCATCAGCCTGGGCGCCCAGTGCGAAGGCGCCCCAGGCGTGCGCGGCGATGACGGCCCCCAGGCCTTCTACGCCGCCTATTTCCGCGACCTCGACGGCAACAAGCTGTGCGCATTCCGGGTAGGTCCGGCCTGATCCTGTGACGGCCGGGCGTGAGCCGAGCGCGCCGACGGTGGCGCCACGCCCGGTCATACAATAGGATTCGCGTGCGCCAACGTTGCGTTGGTGGGATCGCGGACACATGACGACATCGACGGCCGAAACCAAGAAACTCTACCAGCAGGTCGCAAACGCCATCGCTGACGCTATTCGCGATGGAACCCACAAGCCCGGCCAGCGCCTGCCGTCGGAACGCGATCTGGCAGAAGACTTCAAGGTCAGCCGCCCCACCGTGCGCGAGGCGATGATCGCGCTCGAGATCCGCGGCCTGGTCGAGGCCCGCCACGGCTCGGGCGTCTATGTCACCGACGCGCCGCGTCCCGAGACCCCGGCGCCCGAGCTCGACATCGGCGCCTTCGAGCTGACCGAGGCTCGCCGCCTGATCGAGGGCGAGGTCGCGGCCCTGGCCGCCGCCACCATCACCGACAGTGAACTGACCGAGTTGGCCGCGATCATGGACGAGATGGTCGCCGAGAACGACAACAACGTCCGCGGCGAGCGCGCCGATCGCCGCTTCCACGTGACCATCGCCCAGGCCAGCCGCAACAGCGCGCTGGTCACCGTGGTCGAGAACCTCTGGGACCTGCGGTACAAGTCGCCGCTGTGCCGCGCCATGCTGGAGCGCGCCCGGCAGGTGGGTGTGCGCCCCCTGATCGACGACCACCAGGAGATCCTGCTGGCCTTGAAGGAACGCAATCCCGCAGGCGCCCGCAACGCCATGCGCGAACACCTGGGCCGGGTGATCGACAACCTGCTGACCGCCACCGAGATCGACGCGCTCGAACGCGCCCGCAGCGAGGTGGCCGCGCGCCGCACGGAACTGGCGCGCCGCTCGGCGATCTAGATGTCGGTTTCCGCACCGGCCCGCTGAGCCGCAGGACCGCAACGTCTGTTTCCAAGCGAAAAAATGGGCTGGCCCGCCGGTTGCTCCGCAGGCGGAAATCCGGTCCTCCTTCGTCGGTCAGGCGAAGGCGCGCGCACAAGGTCGCGCCGGGGGCTCATGGGGCGAGATCAATGAAACGACATGCGGTGATGGCCGGGGCGGCCCTTGGCGTGGTGCTGGCCTTTGGCGTGCTGGGCGGAGCTACCGCGTCCGACCTGCCCTCGCCCGCCACGGCCTTCGCCCAACCGATCGGCAGCGACTACTTCCTGGCCGACTACACCGCCTATGAGGCCTATCTGAAGGCTCTCGCCGCCAAGTCCGACCGCATGAAGCTGGTCGACATGGGCAAGAGCGAGGAAGGCCGGTCGATGTGGATGGCGATCGTCTCCTCGCCCGCCAACCTGGCCAAGCTGGACCACTACAAGACCATCGCCCGCAAGCTGGCCAAGGCCGAGGGCGTCAGCGAGGCCGAGGCGCGCAAGCTGGCCGCAGAAGGCAAGGCCGTGGTCTGGATCGACGCGGGCCTGCACGCCAACGAGACTGTGACCTCGCAGGGTCAGCTTCAGGTTATCCACCAGATGCTGACCGCGACGGACGCCGAGACCCTGCGGTTCCTGGACGAGTGCATCATCCTGTTCGCGCACGACAATCCCGACGGGATGGAGATGATCTCCGACTGGTACATGCGCCACGAGGACCCCAAGAAGCGGGAGTTCGGCTCGCTACCGCGCCTGTACCACAAGTACATCGGCCACGATAACAACCGCGACAGCTTCATGTCGGCCATGGCTGAGACGACCAACATCAACCGCCAACTGTTCCGCGAGTGGTTCCCGCAGATCGTCTACAACCAGCACCAGACCGCGCCGAACGGCATGGTGGTGTTCGTGCCGCCGTTCCGCGATCCGGCCAACCACAACTACGACCCGCTGGTCATGACCATGCTGCAGGAAGTCGGCATGGCCATGCACAGCCGCCTGGTGGCCGAGGACAAGCCCGGCACCGGCGCGCGCAGCGCCGCCCCCTACTCCACCTGGCACAACGGGATGGAGCGCTCGATCGCCTATTTCCACAATTCGATCGGCCTGCTCACCGAGATCGCCGGCGGCCCGACCCCGACGACGATCAATCTGGTGCCCGAGGTGCAACTGCCCAGCAATGACCGGCCCGCGCCGATCGCGCCGCAGACCTGGCGCTTGCAGCAGACGCTCGACTACCAGGCCAGCCTGAACCGCTCGGTGCTGGACTACGCCACCCGCAACCGCGAGCGCCTGCTGTTCAACATCTGGAAGATGGGCGACAACAGCATCAAGCGCGGCAGCCGCGACACCTGGACGATCACCCCGACCAAGGTCGAGGCGCTGATCGCGGCCGGCAAGGAAAAGCCCCTGGCCGGCGCGCGCGGCGGATCGGCGGATCCGTCGCTTTACAAGACCATTATGCAGGCGCCCGAGCAGCGTGATCCGCGCGGCTTCATCCTGCCCGCCGACCAGGCCGACATGCCCACCGTGGTCGCCTTCCTGAACGCGCTGATCAAGGCGGGTGTCGACGTCGAGGTGGCCGACAAGGCCTTCAGCGTGCCCGGCAAGACCTATCCGGCCGGCTCCTACGTCGTGCGCACGGCCCAGGCCTATCGCCCGCACGTGATGGACATGTTCGAGCCGCAGGACCACCCGCACGACACCGAGTATCCCGGCGGTCCGCCCAAGGCGCCCTACGACGTCACCGGCTACACCCTGGCCTACCAGATGGGCGTCAAGTTCGACCGCGTGCTGGACGCCTTCGAGGCTCCCACCAAGCGCGTGCCCGACCTGATCAAGGTCAAGCCCGGCCAGATCAAAGGGGCCGGCGCGGCCGGCTGGCTGATCAGCCACGAGACCAACGCCAGCTTCACCCTGACCAACCGCCTGCTGAAGGCCGGCGCCAAGGTCCAGTGGGTGAAGAACGGCGCCAAGGCCGGGGGCGCGACCTTCGGTCCCGGCGCCATCTGGGTCCCGGCTTCGCCCGCCGCCAAGGCGGTGATCGACAAGGGCGTCAAGGACCTGGGGATCGACGCCTTCGCCGTGGCCGCCAAGCCCTCGGGCGCGACCATCGCGCTGAAGCCGATCCGCGTGGGCCTGGTCGACGTCTATGGCGGCTCGATGCCGTCGGGCTGGAACCGCTGGATGTTCGAGCAGTTCGAGGCCCCCTTCCAGGTCGTCTATCCGCAGCGCCTGGACGCTGGCGACATCGGCAAGGACTTTGACGTGCTGGTCTTCGCCGACGGTGTCGTGGCGGCTCCGGCGGGCGGTCCGTTCCGAGCGGGTCGTGGCGGTCCCCAGCCGAAGCCTGAGGACATTCCGGCCGAGTACCGGTCGTGGCTGGGCCGCGTGACCGACGAGAAGACGGTGCCGAAGATCGCCGAGTTCGTGAAGGGCGGCGGCACGGTCGTGGCCATCGGCGCCTCGACGCGTCTGGCCACCGCGCTCGGCGCACCGGTCGAGGTGGCCACGGCCAAGGTCGAGAACGGCCAGCTCAAGGCCTTCTCGAACCGCGAGCTCTACATCCCCGGCGCGGTGCTGCGAGCCAAGGTCGACCCCAAGCAGCCCCTGGCCTACGGCGCGGGCGAAGAGGTCGACGTCTTCTTCGACCGCAGCCCGACCTTCACGATCAAGAGTGACGCCAAGGGGATTTCGCGGGTCTCGTGGTTCGACAGCGACAAGCCCCTGCGCAGCGGCTGGGCCGTCGGCCAGGAGAAGCTGAAGGGCTCGACGGCGATGCTCGACATCACCCTGGGCAAGGGCAAGCTCTTCGCCTTCGGACCCGAGATCACCCAGCGCGCCCAGTCGTGGGGCACCTTCAAGTTCCTGTTCAACGGCCTGCTGTACGGGCCGGCGGTGAGCGGGAAGTAGGGGTCGCCGTTCTGGAGCCCTAAGCGCCCCCTCCGTCACGCGCTCAAGAGCGCGCGCCTCAGGATGAGGGGTTCAGCAACGGATTTCCTCATCCTGGGGTGCGAGCCGAAGGTGCGCCTCGAAGGACGCACCGCCCCAAAAGGCCGACCTCCCCGGCGAATGCCGGGGCCGAGATTCATCCGGGGCGGCTGGGGATGATGCGACGTCACGCGGCGCTACCGAGACAAGCGCTCAAGGGTTCGATCTGGGTCCCGGCGTTCGCCGGGAAGGTCGGGTTTCTGGAGGGAGGCTAGAGACGGTTCACGACCCATGGCGGACGTTCGAAAAATCCTCCCCCCAGAGGGGGAGGAGGCCGAAGGCCGGAGGGGGAAGTTCTGCCGAGCCGGCTTCCTCCCCCTCCGTCGGCTTCGCCGACACCTCCCCCGCTAGGGGGAGGATTTGATCTGCCATCCACCCATACTTGCCCCCTCCGCGCCTTCGGCGCTCCTCCCCCGGAGGGGGAAGAAGAAGCATGTACCTTCCGCCCCCTCTGGGGGCGGACGACCGCGAAGCGGTCAGGCGCGGGCCTGCGGCCTGTCCGACTTCCACCCTTCCACGCACTCTGGAACGTCAACTCGCCGCAGCCCTACCCCCAGAACAGAAGTCGGCGCCGGAGGGGCAGCTCCGGCGCCGACGGATCGCGTCCCCTTAGATCAGGGGGGGAGGTAGACCCTCAGGGCGCGATCGCCTCGGCCCCGGGACGACGCGGATCGGCGCCGCCCAAGAAGAGACCCTGTTCGATCATGATCGACTGGGCTGAGCCCATGGTCTCGTCCGAGGTTATGGGGTGGCCCATCGCCTTGAGGATGGCCACCGTGTCGGGATTGAAGTTCGGCTCGACGCGCAGGGTGTCGCTGGCGTCCTGGAAGATGCGCGGCTGATGGGTGGCCTCGGCCACGTTCAGCTTGAAATCGACCACGTTGACGATGACCTGCAGCACCGTGTCGATGATCGTGCTGCCGCCCGGCGTGCCGGTGATCAGCCACGGCTTGCCGTCCTTGAAGAGCATGGTCGGCATCATGGTCGACAGCACCCGCTTGCCCGGCTGCAGGGCGTTGGGCGGCAGCGTCCCGCCGGCCTTCTGAGCCCGCCAGGCGGCCTCGTGGGCGTAGTTGTTCATCTGGTTGTTCAGCACGAAGCCCGCGCCGGCCACCATCACGCCCGAGCCGAAATCAGCCCCCAGGGTGTAGGTGTTGGAGACCGCATTGCCCTCGGCGTCGGCGATCGAGAAGTGGGTGGTGTTGGGGCTCTCGAAGGCCCACGGATCGCCCGCCCCCAGCTCCTTGGCGGGCCTCGCCTTGTCGGGATCAATGAGCTTGGCGCGCTGGGCGCCATAGGCCTTGGACGTGAAGCCCTGCAGCGGGACCTTCACGAAGTCGGTGTCGCCCAGATACTTGTAGCGGTCGGCATAGGCCATCTTCATGGCCTCGGCCTGCAGGTGCAGGGTCTTGGCCGAGCCCAGGCCTGTGGCCTTCAGGTCGAAGGTCTCCAGGATGTTGAGCATCTCCAAGAGGGTCGCCCCGCCGGCGCTGGCGGGCGGCGAGGTCTTGACCGTCAGCCCCCGATAGCTCCCGACCAGCGGCTGGCGAATCTCGGCCTTGTAGGCGGCCAGGTCCTCAAGAGTGATCAGCCCGCCATGGGCCTTCATGTCGGCGGCGAAGCGCTGGGCGATCTCGCCGCGATAGAAGGCGTCGGCGCCCTTGTCGGCGATCTGGCGCAGCGACCAGGCCAGCTCGGGCTGCTTGAGGATCTCGCCGGCGCGATAGAGCGCGCCGCCCGGCTTGTAGAAGGCCTTCTTGCCCGCCTCGCTCTCGGACAGGCGCTCCTTGCCCCAGCTGAAGACGAAGGCTTCGTCGGGCGTCAGCACCACGCCGTCGGCGGCCAGGCGATAGGCCGGCTCGACCACCTGCTTCCAGGGCAGGCGACCGTACTTCTGGTGGGCCAGATGAAGACCCGCGACCGTGCCGGGGACGGTGGGCGCGCGGTAGCCGCGCGAGGCCACGTCGTCCACTTCCTTGCCGTTCGCATCGACGAAGGTCTCGAGCTTGGCGGCCTTGGGCGCCGTGCCGCGATAGTCGATGAAGACGGTCTCGTTCGTCTTGGCCAGATGGACCAGCATGAAGCCGTCGCCGCCGATATTGCCCGCGCGCGGCAGGGTCACGGCCAGGGCGAAGGCGGTGGCGACGGCGGCGTCCACGGCGTTGCCGCCCTGGCGCAGGATGTCGGCCCCGACCCTGGTGGCGATGGCGTTCTGGCTGACCACCATGCCGCGCTCGCCCACCACCGGTGAGCGGATGCTGGGATATTCCAGCAGCTGCTTCTTCTGGGCCAGCGCCTCGGACGAGACGATGGGCGAAAGCGCCAGGGCGAAGACGCTGGCGGCTGCGGCGAGAAGGCGGAAGGGTTTCAAGTCGAACCTCGCAAGACGGTACGCGCGAAGGAACGGGGCGACCGTCAGGCCGCCCCGCTGACAGGGGTTAGAACCGCTTGGAGAAGTTCATGTACCAGTAGCGGCCGGTCGCGTTGTACAGCGAGCCGTAGTAGCCGAAGTTGTTGGACGCCACCGGCGGATCCTTGTCAGCGATGTTGCGGACGCCGACGCGCACCGTGGAGCCGTCCAGGCGGCCTTCCTTGAACGCGTACTGGCCGTACAGGCTGACCGTCATCCAGGGCCGCATCTGGTAGTACTCGCCGCCGGTCAGGGTTGAGCCGGTGTCGTAGACTTCGCTGATGTAGTTCACGAAGGCGCCCGCGCCCCAGCCGTCCTTGCGCCAGGTCATGCTCGCGCTGCCGCGGAACTCCGGAGCGCCGCCCAGGCCGATCTGGTTGCCGGCGCTGGTGACTGTCACGCCCGGCAGCTTGCCGGCGGCCACGGCCTGCTGCAGCAGGGCCTCGGTCGCGCTGGGCGACTGGTCGAACTTCAGCAGCTTGGCGACGTTGAGGTTCAGGGCGAAATCGCCCCAGGCCGTGTCGTCCAGATCGTAGCTCAGCGAGAAGTCGACGCCCTGAACCATGCGCGGCTGCAGGTTCATGTAGGTGTCGTTGATGGCGCTGATCGCCCCCACCGTATTGGTTCCGACCGGCGCGTCGCGCACGACGTTCGGGTTGGACGAACCCTGCTGGCGCAGCAGCCAGTCCAGAGCGATCTGGTTGGCGCCGCCCAGAATGCCGATCACGCCCTTCTGGCGGATCGACCAGAAGTCGGTGGTCAGGGTCAGCTTGCCGTACTCCACCGGGATAAAGCGCGGCTGGTAGACGAAGCCCACACTGGCGTTGTCGACCTCTTCCGGCTTCAGGTTGTCGTTGCCGCTACGGATCTCGATGGTGCTGGCGCTGGGGCAGGTAGCGGCCGTCGGGGTGTTGATCCGGCAGGCCGCCCAGTCGGTGCGGGTGTTCGAGACCGAAGCGCCCTCACTGTAGAACTGCGGCAGGTTGGGCGCGCGGAAGCTCTGCGAGACCGAGCCGCGCAGCGAGAGGCCCTGGCCGACCGTCCAGAGAATCGCGCCCTTCGGCTTCAGCACATTGCCGAAGTCCGAATAGTGCTCGTCGCGGGCGGCGATCTGCAGGCTGATCTCCTCGACGAACGGGATGTTCATCTCGGGCGAGATGACCGGCACGGCCAGTTCGAAGAAGGCCGAGGCGATCGTGCGATCGGCCGAGACGTCGGGCGAGCCCGAGGCCCCCATTACGTCGGTGGCGTAGGTCAGGCCGGTGACGGTGTTGGTGTACTTGATCGTACCGTCCAGGCGGCGGTCGCGGTTGTCGTCGTAGGTTTCGCGGCGAACCTCGACGCCGGCCGCGAAGCCGACGTCGCCGCCGGGCAGCTGGAAGAGGTCCTTCTTGGACACCTTGAAGTCGGCCAGGGCCAGCGACGTCTTGCTGATGCGATAGACGTTGATCAGGAACGCGTTGATCGTGTCCTGGCTGTTGGGCGTGGCGTCCGCGCCCGAATAGTTGGTCAGCGAACCGCCGTTGAACGGGTTGTAGGCCGACGCGTCGGTGCGGTTCAGCGCCGCCTGGAAGAGCGTGTTGCTGATCGCGTTATGCGTCATGTCCTTGGTGCGGGCCTGCGAGTAGAGCAGCGCGCTGTCCCACTTCCAGCCGTTCCAGTCGCCCTTCAGGCCGCCCAGCAGACGATAGCTGTCGTCGGTCACGGTGTAGGTGCGGCCGCCCGCGTCGACCGGGCGGTAGTTGGTGATGTTCATCGCCACGCCGGTGGTCGCCACGCCGGTCAGACCCGACAGGCGGTTCGGATTGACCGAGCCGTCAGCCAGGGTCGTGGGACCAAAGGGGTTCCAGTAGGCGTTGGCCGCGATGCTGATCGGGGCCGTGCTCAGCGGCGCGGACTGCTCGCGGTTGCCGGTGAACAGCGCGTGGTAGTAGCCCAGCTCGCCATAGGCGGTGATCTCGCCAAAGTCGCGCTCGACCGTCGAGAACAGGTTCGTCCGCTCAAGGCCGCCTTTCAGCGAGCGCTGCGGGTTTTCGTCGTAGCGCAGCACGCGGCTGTTGGCGCCCGTGATGGTCCCGGCCCGGATGCAGATGTCGCCGGTGAGCGTCGCCGACGAGCAGCCGGCGGCGGTGTTGGACACCGGCTCGATGTGGAACACGCCCGTGGTGGTCAGGGCCACGCCGTTCTGACGCGGCGCCGTCGAGGTCGGGATCAGCGTGAACGCGCCCCAGGGGCTCGAGGTCGAGCGGTTGTCGAACGCCGTGTCGGCCGCCCAGGCGGTGCCGGCCATGGCGGCGCGGTGATCCTCGCTGGCCGAGTAGTCGCGCTCGCTGGCCATCAGACGGCTGCGGGCGGTGTAGGAGCCGAAGAAGGTCAGGCGCGTGCCGTCTTCCAGGCGCGTGCCGGCCTTCACGTTGAAGGTGCCTTCGCGATAGCTGGTGCCTTCGGAGCCGCCGACCTGGCCCTCGACCCGCAGGCCGCGGAACTTGGTGTCGAGCACGGTGTTGACGACGCCCGCGACGGCGTCTGTCCCGTAGATGGCGGCCGCGCCGTCCAACAGCACCTCGACGCGCCTGATCCCGGCGACCGGGAAGGCGTTGGTGTTGACGGTCTGGACCGGCACCAGGTTCTCGGTCTGGGTGCCCGGCGCCAGCACGGCGCGACGGCCGTTCAGCAGGGCCAGGGTGTTGCCGGTGCCCAGGCTGCGAAGGTTCAGCGAGGCCACGTCGCCGCGCGCGTCGTTCAGGTTGCCGGTCGTACGGGCTTCCTGGAACTGCACGTCACCGGCCTGCGGGATCGAGCGGAACAGCTCATCGCCCGAGACCGCGCCCGTGGCGATGATGTCCTGCTCGCCGACCACCGTGACCGGCAGGGCGCCCGTCGTACGCGCGCCCTCGATCTGCGAGCCGACGACGATCACCGCTTCGACGATCTGAGCCTCTTCACTCGTCGCGCCGGCCCCCGCGCTGGGGGACTGGGGGCGTTCGGCCGGCGCCTGGCGCAGGGTGATGGTCTTGCCGTCGTCTGACTGCACGACAAGGCCTGCGGCCATGGCCAGACGGGCCAGCGCGTCGGCGTCGGCGAGATCGCCGGTCACCGCCGGCGTCTGCTTGCCCGAAGCGGCCTCGAACGGGAACAGCACCTGCTTGCCCGATTGCTTGGCGAAGGCCTGCAGCGCGGTCACCGCGTCACCGGCCGGAATGTTGAAGGTGCGGCGAGCGTCCTGCGCCAGCGCAGGACCAGCCAGAACCATGACGGCGGCCGACGCCATCAGGAAACCGCGAACCGCGCGGCGACGAGTGTTGATGGTCATTTTCTTGTGTACCCCTCGGGAGCGGCCTCCATCCCCGTGGAGGACCACCTTCAAAGGATCGACGCACGCATGTCGGGTTTCCGCCAGTGGCGAAGGATCCTTTTTTGCCTCAATCCCACCGTGTCATCCCGGCCGGACCCCGGCGAAAGCCGGGGGTCCGGTTGGTAGGGAAGAGATCTATCCCTTGCGCGACAACCGGATATCACCGTCCGCGTCTTCCCACGCCTTGACCGGGAAGGCGTTGGTGACGGCGTCGACGAAGCTGCGCGGCTCGGTCGTCTGGAAATAGCCGGCCAGACGCAGACCCGCGATCGCGGGATCCACGATCCGCACCTGCTGCCGGTTGTAGCGGTTGAACTCGGCGGCGGCCTGCTCCAGCGACTGGCCGTTCAGCGCGATCGCGCCCTGGCGCCAGGCCAGAACGCGGTCGATCTCACCCTCGGAGATGGCGCGGGCGCGGCTTCCGGTGGAATTGTAGACAGCAGCGACGCCGGCCTTCAGGCGCAGCTCGTCCTTGGGCTCGGCGGGCTCGGGATCCAGCGCGACGGCGCCCTTCTTGACGGTCACGGCCGCGCCGTCGCCGCGCAGGCGCACCGCCAGTTCCGAGACGTCGTCGGCCCGGATCACCGCGTCTTGGGCGCGAACCACGAAGGGGCGAGCGTCGCGGGCCGCCTCGAACACCGCCTCGCCACGCACCAGACGCACCTCGCGCACGCCATGGCGGTAGCGGACCACCACCTTGCTGTCAGTGTTCAGCTCGATGCGGCTGTTGTCGCTGAGCACGACGACGCGGCGCTCGCCGATCGCCGTGGCGTAGGCCGTGCCGCCGCCAAAGGTGGTGACCCCGGCGACCGACAAGGTCAGGACCGCCGCAGCGGCCATGCCTCGCGCCCAGGTCGACTGGCCAAGGCGCGACAGCACGGGCGCCGCTCGGGCGCCAGCAGGTCGCGGTCGGGCCGCTCGGCCGGCGGGCGCAGCGCGCGCAGGCGCGCCAGCCGCGCCCAGGCGGCGGCCTCGCGTTCAAAGGCGGCTTCGTGTTCGTGGCTTTCGTCGCGCCAGGCCTCGAAGGCGGCGCGATCGGCGGCGGAACACGCAGCGTCGTCAAGCCGGACCACCCAGAGGGCGGCGGCCTGTCTTACCGCTTCGCGTCGTGATCCCGTCTCGCGCTCCATGAGCGTCCTTCGTCAACCTTACTCTTACGCCCGATACGTCGTCCCAACTTGTCGGAACAGTACCGGAGACCCTTCACCAAATGCTTCTCGACAGTAGAGACGGACAAACCCAGCCGAACCGCTATCTCATCCGGCGAGAGACTATAAACTTTTCTCAACGTGAAGACGCGACGACATTGCGTCGGCAGCTCCGCGATCGCGTCAGCCAGCAGGCGCAGCTCTTCGCGTGATTCGAGCACGGCGTGCGCACTGGGCGCCTCGTCCAGCGGCTCGATGCGATCGAAGTCGGCCACCGCCGTGATGGTCAACACTTTGCGGCGACGCAGCGCGTCCAGCGCGCAGTTGCGCAGGATGCGGGTGGCGAACGCGCCCGGATTGCCGACCTCGCGCCAGGTTTTACAGGCGATCGCGCGAGCGAAGGCCTCGTGAACCAGGTCCTCCGGATCGGTCTGTCCGTCGCGGCAGAACTGCCGGGCATAGGCCAGCAGATCGGGCTCCAGCGGCAGGATCTCCCGCCGGAACCAGGCGCGCCGGTCGTCGTCTTCTTGCGCCATCAACGCTCCCCTCAAGCTTCAGCGAAGCCGAAAGGGCGGCCGATGGCAACCCGGCGATGGCGTATCGCCGGGCGCTTTCGGATTATCGCCTAATCTTCGAGCCGGTTGTTGCGGGTGTCCTTGAGGAACAGCCCCCCGACCACCGCGGTGATCCCGGCGATGATCACCGGGTACCAGAGGCCCGAATAGATATCCCCCGTCGCCGCCACGATGGCGAAGGCCGTGGTGGGCAGGAAGCCGCCGAACCAGCCGTTGCCGATGTGATAGGGCAGCGACATCGCCGTGTAGCGGATGCGGGTCGGGAACAGCTCGACCAGCATCGCCGCGATCGGGCCGTAGACCATGGTCACATAGATCACCAGCAGCGCCAGCAGCCCGATCACGGCGGGCTTGTTGACGAGCGCGGCGTCGGCCTTGGCCGGATAGCCGGCGGCCTTCAGCTGCGCGCCGAGATCCGCCTCCCAGGCCTTGCGGGCGTCGACGAAGGCCTGGCCGGTCGCGCCCTTGGAATCGAGCCCCTCCAGCGTGACGTCGCCGACCTTGACCGCGGTGGGCGTTCCCGCCGGTGCGGCCTGCACGCTGTAGCTGACCCCGGCCTTGGCCAGATAGGCCTTGGCCACGTCGCAGGGGGTGTTGAACTTGGCCTTGCCGATCAGGTCGAACTGGAAGGCGCAGGTGGCGGTGTCGGCGGTCACCACCACCGGTGCGGTAGCCTCGGCCTTGGCCAGGACGGGGTTGGCGTAGGTGGTGATCGCCTTGAAGATCGGGAAATAGGTCAGCGCCGCCAGCAGGCAGCCCAGGATGATGATCGGCTTGCGGCCGATCTTGTCGGACAGCCAGCCGCAGATCACGAAGAACGGCGTGCCGATCAAGAGCGCCACGGCCACCAGGGTGTTGGCCAGCGCCCCGTCCAGCTTCAGCGTCTTTTCCAGGAAGAACAGGGCGTAGAACTGGCCGGTGTACCAGACCACCGCCTGGCCCATGGTCAGGCCCACCAGCGCCAGCAGCACGATCTTGAGGTTGGGCCAGTTACCGAACGCCTCGGCCAGCGGCTTCTTGCTGCCCTTGCCCTCGGCGATCATGCGCTCGAAGGTCGGGCTCTCATGGAGCTTCAGGCGGATCCACAGCGATACGCCGAGCAGCGCCAACGAGACCAGGAACGGAATGCGCCAGCCCCAGGCCTTGAACGCCTCCTCGCCCAGCTGGATGCGGGCGACCAGGATCACGGCCAGCGACAGGAACAGACCGATCGTCGCCGTCGTCTGGATCCAGCTCGTATAGAAGCCGCGCTTACCGGGCGGGGCGTGCTCGGCCACATAGGTCGCCGCGCCGCCGTACTCGCCGCCCAGCGCCAGACCCTGCACCAGACGCATCAGCACCAGCGCGATCGGCGCAGCCACGCCGATCTGGGCGTAGGACGGCAGAAGGCCCACGACGAAGGTCGAGACCCCCATCAACAGCATGGTGATCAGGAAGGTGTTCTTGCGGCCCCACAGGTCGCCCAGACGCCCGAAGATCAGCGCCCCCAGCGGCCGGATCGCGAAACCGGCGGCAAAGGCCAGCAGGGCCAGGATGAAGCCCGTGGTCTCATTGACGCCCGAGAAGAAGTGGCTGGTGATGATCGGCGCCAGCGAGCCGTAGAGATAGAAGTCGTACCACTCGAACACCGTGCCGAGCGACGACGCCCCCACCACCATGGTGTCGCGCCCCTTAGCCGGAGCGGCCTGGCTTTCAGCCCCCATACGCCTTCCCTTCCCTCTTAAACGCCGCATGTCGTCTGCGGTCGTCCCCAACGCCGCGACCCTAGCTCAGCGAACGCCAGTCTTGCGATGGGGAATTATGGTAGCGGTCACTTTTTTCTCAGCCGCCCTTCCCTCTTGATGGGGAGGGAGACAAATCGCGCCGCGCCGTGTCATCACCGCTGGAAACTCCAGGAGCCGCCATGACCGCTTCGAAGATCGTCCGCCGCGCCCTGATCGGCGCCCTGGCCGCCGCCCCGCTTCTGCTGGGGGCCGCCTCCCCCGCCCTCGCCGCCGGCAAGCCGCGCGTGGCGATCCAGACCGACAAGGGGACCATCGTCGTCGAGCTGGAGGACAAGAAGGCCCCGATCACGGCCGAGAATTTCCTGCGCTATGTCGACAAGCGCCGCTTCGACGGCGGCCAGTTCTTCCGCGCCAACCGGGCCAAGGGCGCGCCGGGCCAGGGCTCGATCCAGGGCCAGCCCAAGCCCTATTCGCGCCGCGCCCCGCCGATCGCCCACGAGAGCACGCTGAAGACCGGCCTCAAGCACAAGGCCGGCGCCATCTCGATGGGCCGCGACGCCCCCGGCAGCGCCACCGCCGACTTCTTCATCTGCGCCAGCCCCCAGCCCTATCTCGACGCCAAGCCCGGCAAGAGCGACGCCGCCCAGGGCTACGCCGTCTTCGGCTATGTCGTCGAAGGCATGGACGTCGTGAAGAAGATCCTCAGCGGCCGGACCGACGGCGCGACGAACGTGCCGTCGATGAAGGGCCAGATCCTGAACCCGCCGGTGAAGATCATCAGCATGAAGCGGGTTTAACCGGCGTCATCCGCCCCCATTGCCCGGCTCGCGAGCGACGGGGCGCCAGTCGCGCACGAAGCGTTCGAGCAGGCGGACCGCGAAACCCGCTGAGCCCGCCGCATTCCAGTCGCCCGCGCCGCTCCAGGCCATGTTGGCGATATCCAGGTGCGCCCAAGGGATGTCTCGGCTCACGAACTCGCCGATGAACCACGCGCCGGTGCTGGCGCCGCCACCGCCTTCGCCGGTGTTCTTCAGGTCGGCGATGGTGGAGGACATGTCAGTCCCATGAGACGCGTTGAGCGGCAGCCGCCACAGGCGTTCGCCCGTGGCCCGGCCCGCCGCATCGAGTTGCGCCGCCAAGGCGTCGTGCCGGCTGAACAGCCCCGCATAGTCGTCGCCCAGGGCCCCGCCGACCGCGCCTGTCAGGGTGGCGACGTCGACCACGGCCGCCGGCTTCAGATTGCGCTCGGTCCAGACGAGCGCATCGGCCAGGACCAGCCGCCCCTCGGCGTCGGTGTTGATGATCTCGATGCTCTTGCCGTTCATGGCCGTCAGGACGTCGCCCGGCCGGATCGCGCGGCCGTCGGGCATGTTCTCGGCGAGCGCGGCGACCGCGACCACGTCGACCGGCGCCTTGGATCGGGCCAGGGCCAGAACCGAAGCGGTGACCGCAGCCGCGCCCGACATGTCCATCTTCATATTGCCCATGCCGGCGGCCGCCTTGATGGAGATACCGCCGCTGTCGAAGGTGATGCCCTTGCCGACCAGGGCGATCGGACCGCCTGCGGGGGCGCCTTCACCCCGATAACGGACGGCCAAGAGACGCGGCGAACGCTCCGAACCCTGACCGACGCCCAGGAGCGCGCCCATGCCCAAACGCGCCATGGCCGGGACGTCCAGAACCTCGATCGTCACGCCCGGGACACCGGCGAAGGCCGCCCGCGTGCGCTCAACGAAGGTTTCGGGATAGATGACGTTGGCGGGCTCGTTCGACACGTCGCGGGCCCATGCCATGGCCTCAACGAGCGCCACGCCGCGCGCCTGGAAGCTCGACCGCGCCGCGTCCGGAGCGTCGGTGACGAGGGTGACGGGACCGCCCGGAACGGCGCTTCGACGCCCCGCCTGATAGAGGTCGGACCGATAGTGGCCGATGCCCATCCCGGTGGCGAAGGCCGCCACGGTCTCCGCCGGCAGGCCGCCCGCCAGGACCGTGACCGGACCGCGGTCGCTGACCAGGGCGCGGCCGACGACCGCGCCGCTCCACTGCGGGTCAGCCGCCGATGCGCCAAAGCCGACGACGACGATACGGTCCCAATCGCCGATCCCGCGCAGCGTCAGGGTCTGGCGCGCGCCATAGCCGAAGGCGGCCGACCGCAAGGCCCGTTCGATGGCCTGCCGTGTCCCGGCCTCCAGACCCGCGCCCCGCTTGGCGAGGTCGCCCGCCCCGGCCAGGGGCAGAACCAGCACGCCTTCGGCCTTCACGACGCCTTTGGAGAAGTTGACCGTGCGCGGCGCAAGGCTGGGGGCCTCCGCCGGACGCGACAAGGTCTGCGCGGCGGCCACATCGGGCGCGGTCACGACGAAGGCCCCCATCAGGGCGATGGCCGATACGGCGAGCGAGCGAGTGCGAGAGGTCATGTCCTTCATCTCCGGTGATGGGGCGGGTGAACTGGGTCAGTGGGTGCGGTCGGCAGGCTGCGTAACGGCGGAGGTTCAAACTGAAATGGAGACGCCCGGCGATCTATCCAAGCACGCCACATTGTGTGCGGTGGCGGCGTCGCCGTGAGCCAGGGACTGGATCCCAGAAGCGAACACCCTTTTCGAGGGCGAGATCGGAACGCTCGATCTGTCGATGGTGCTTTGGATCCCAATCCCTCCGCGACTGCGTCGCGTTATGATATAATGTATCATTCGCTGAGGTGAAGAGCCCGGTCAACGGCGGGCTTTGCGATGTCCTGTGCGCGCCGTCGATGCGGGGCCAGATCCTGAACCCGCCGGTGAGGATCATCAGCCTGAAGCGGGTGTGAGGGGGCGGTTGGAGACCGGACCTTGGCCGGAGACGGACAGGCCCGTAAGATCCTCCAAAGCGGCGAACGTCGGCGCTTCCTCTCATGACAGTGCTGACCGGCAACACCTATGAAGGCGCTATGCCCCTGACAGCAAAGATGTTCGCCCCCCTGACCGGTCAGCTCTTCTGGGCCATCCTGATCGCCCTATGCGTGTTGATCCAGCCGACCGGGCCGGCATTCGCGCAAGCCCTGAGCCGAGACGTGTTGCAGACCGAGGTCGCGTCCGCCTCGCGGCCCATGGCCCTGTTCGTGACGGGCAAGGGGGTCGCTTCGCCGTTCGCCGTGTCGAGCGCCGGCAAGGACGGCGTGGCCGCCGTTCCGGCCCTTGCACCCGACACGCCTGTTCGCGTCGCCAGCAATACGAAAACCTTCGTCGCCGCGACGGTTTTGCGCCTGTCGGAGCAGGGTCGTATCGATCTCGACGCCGCGATCGGGCCGCTTTTGACCCCGGGGCTTGATGAACTGCTGCGGAATGGCGGCTACGACACCCGCCGGATCACGGTGCGACACCTGCTCAGTCACAGCGCCGGGATCTATGATCACGCCCAGGACGAGCGTTACCTGCCCTTGGTGCTCTCGCAGCCGGGCAAGCGCTGGACCCGTGAGGACCAGGTTCGCCTGGCGGTCACGTGGGGCAAGCCCGTGGACCCGCCCGGCGCCGCCTTCCACTATTCCGACACCGGCTACATCCTTGTTGGCGACATCATCGAGCGGATCACAGGCCAGTCTTTGGCCAAGGCGGTGCGCACGCAGCTGCAGCTGGATCGCCTGAAACTGTCGTCGACCTGGTGGGAGATCTTGGAAGACAAGCCGCGCCGCGCCCCGCAGCGCGCGCGCCAATTCATCGGAGACGCCGAGGTCACCGATCTTGACGCCAGTGTCGACCTGCATGGCGGGGGCGGACTCGTCATGTCCGCCAAGGATCTCGCGATCCTGACGGCGGCGCTGTTCGAAGGCCGCCTGTTCGAGCGCTCCGAGACCTTGCAGGCGATGCTGTGGAAGGGCCCGCACAAGGGCGCTGACCGTTATCGCCTCGGCGTCTTCGTCGGGCAGGCCAACGGCCGCGACTACTATTGGCACAGCGGCTACTGGGGCACCGTCGCCTACTATGCGCCTGACGCCGGGATCACGGTCGCCGGCGTCACCAAAAACCAGGACGCCTATCGCGGGCTGGTGACGATTGTGCAGAAGGCAGCCGGCTTCGCTGCGCCTTGACGGACGCCTGGCGACATCGCCCCGGAATTAAGTGCACTGTCACCGTAATTCCTGGAGACTGGACCCTGGCGCTCCGATGATACCGAGGTGGAAGCGTTCGTCACGACCAACGGCAAGTCGCTGCGCCGCATCCCTCTGCGCTTCGATCCCGATACGGCGATCTTCGTCGCGAACGTGCCCGCCGACGCGGTCGGTCTTTACGAAGTCGAAGTGCGCGGCTGGATGAAGGCCAGCAACAACGCCGGTGTCGCGCGCACGGCCTTTTTTGTTCACTAGGGTGCCCATCCCAGAGGGATGCGCCGGGAGCACAAGGAATGCGTGCTCCGCGTCCCGCTTGGAGGGCAATCGCCAAGCGTCGGGCTTCTGGAGCGGGTTCAGGGTCCGTTCCTGGCGCTCCCCCCCTAAGCCACCGCCCCAAACGGCGCCACCACCGTCTCAGGCTTAGGCGCGGGGCAGTGCTTTTCCAAAAACTCCCCGTGGCTCGGCAGGCCCGCCACCTGGGCCGCCAGGATCGGGGCGGACTGGTCCAGGGTCTGGGTGATGACCTCGTAGGGCACGGTGTCGACCAGTTGCTGGTAGCGGCGCGGGCGCACGCCCATGCCTTCCATCACCGACTGCCAGGACGGGTTGCGGAACATGTCGTCGACGCCCTCGCGCAGCACGCCCTGGGCCTGGAACAGGGCCATGCGCTCCCGCAGGCTGTCGGGGATCGGGGCGTTGCGGACGTCGCGCCAGAACGGGGTGTCGTCACGCTGGGTCGTGCAGTAGTGCAGCACGATGAAGTCGCGGATCTCCTCATAGTCGGCGGTCATGCGGCGGTTGTACTCGGCCGCCAGGGCCGGGTCGAAGTCGCGGTCGGGCATGAACCGCAGCAGGAAGTCCATGCCGCGATAGATGAGGTGCAGGGCCGTCGACTCCAGCGGCTCGATGAAGCCGCCGGCCAGGCCAACGGCGACGACGTTCTTGTCCCACAGGCGCCGGCGCATGCCGGTCTTGAAGGCGATGAACATGGGGTTCATCAGCATCTGGCCTTCGACGTTCTGCACGAGGGTGGCGCGGGCCTCGTCGTCGCTGAGGTGGCGTGAGCTGAAGACGTAGCCGTTGCCGGCCCGGTGCTGCAGCGGGATGCGCCAGCGCCAGCCGGCGTCCTCGGCCTTGGAGACCGTGTAGGGGTGCGGCGCGCCGACATTTTCGGTCTGCACGACGACGGCGCGGTCGCACAGCAGCATGTCCGACCAGTCGTTGAACGGCACGTCCAGGGTCTTGCCGATCAGCAGCGACCGGAAGCCGGTGCAGTCGATGAAGAGATCGCCCTCGACCTCGCGACCGTCCTTCATGACCACCTTGGCGACCGAGCCGTCGGGATGGGTGACCACATCGGTGACGATGCCTTCCGTGCGCTTGACGCCCCGGGCCTCGGCGTAGTCGCGCAGGAACCTGGCCACCAGGCGCGCGTCGACGTGCAGGGCGTAGCTGGCCCCGGCGATCAGGGTGCGCTGGGCCTTGACCGGCGGGATGAACTTCCACTGGTCGGCCATCACCGTGCCGGGCGCGAAGTCCTGCAGGTTGGACGGGTGGCCGTTGGCCTTGGCGCGCAGCCAGCACTGATAGAACTCGTGCGGGCCGATCGGGCCGCCGATGGCGCCGAAGGGGTGGTAGTAGCGCTGGCCCTTCTGCTTCCAGTCCTCGAAGCGGATGCCCAGCTTGAAGCTGGCCTGGGTGGCCTGGATGAAGTCGCGCTCGTCGACGCCCAGGCTGGCCAGTAGCTGCAGGAACGGCGGGATGGTCGACTCCCCGACCCCGATGGTGCCGATCTCCTCGGACTCGACCAGCTCGACCGCGCAGCCGCCGTTCTGGAAGTAGTGGCTGAGCATCGCCGCCGAGATCCAGCCGGCCGAGCCGCCGCCGACGATGACGATCTTGCGAAGGGCGTTGGGGTGGGTGGTGGTCATGGGGGTGTCCTACTCCGCCGCGCTGGAGGCTTGGGCCGGCGCGGCACGACAGTACTGATCGAGGAACGCCTGGTGCGGCGGGGCCGAGGCGACCACCTCGCGGACGGCCTTGCGCATTTCCGACAAGGGGGCGCTCAGCGCCTTGGGGTCGACGCCGTCCAGGCTGGGATCGACGACCTGCGGCAACATCTCAAAGCCCGCATAGATCGCCATCCAGCTGGGCGGGGCGAACATCTCCCAGCGATAGCGCACGAAATGGCCGCGCCCAAGGAACAGGTCGATCTTGCGTTGCAGCGTGTCGGGCAGGGTCACGGCGTTGCAGTCGCGCCAGAAGGCGGTGTCGCCTCTCTTGTTGGCCCAGTAGTGCAGGATGATGAAGTCGCGCACGCGCTCCATCTCGCGGCGGGACCAGTCGTTGAACTCGTCCGCCAGCTCGGGCGCGAAGTCGCGGTCGGGGAACAGCGCCTTGATCTTCTCGATACCCGTCTCGATCAGGGCGATCGAGGTGCTCTCCAGCGGCTCGAGGAAGCCGGACGCCAGGCCCAGCGCGATGACGTTCCTGTTCCAGACCTGCTTGCGCCGACCGGGATTGAAGCGGATCAGGCGCGGTTCGTGCAGCAGCGGATCGGGCACGGCGGCCTTCAGCTCGGCCAGGGCGTCCTCGTCGCGGATGTGGCGCGAGGAGAAGACATAGCCGTTGCCGTAGCGATGCTGCAGCGGGATGCGCCAACGCCAGCCGGCGCTGTGGGCGGTGACGTCGGTATAGGGCGGCGGGTCGCCCTGCCCTTCGCTCTGCACGGCCCAGGCGCGATCGCAGAACAAAAGGTCGCTCCACGACTCGTAGCCGGTGTGCAGGGCCTCCTCGATCAACAGGCCCCGGAAGCCGGAGCAGTCGATGAAGAGGTCGCCCTCGACGGTGTCGCCGTTCTCCAGGTCCAGCGCGGCGACGAAGCCGTCTTCGGGACGCAGATTGACCTTGGTGATCTTGCCTTCGATGCGGCGCACGCCGTTGTCTTCGGCGACCCGGCGCATCAGCTGGGCGAAGAGGCCCGCGTCAAAGTGCAGGGCCCAGTCGAAAATCGACAGGGTCGAGGTCGGGTTGCGCGGCGGGGCCATGAACTTGCCGGCGGCGGCCAGCGACGCGCCCAGCGAATAGTCGGCGATGTCGGTGGGCTCGCCGGCCTGGGCGAGCTTGCGCCAATAGTGATGGAACGGAACGCCGCGCAGGTCCTGGCCGAAATGGCCGAAGGGGTGGATGAAGGACTGGCCCTCGCGCAGCCAGCCGTTGAAGCGGATGCCCAGCTTGCAGGTCGCTTGCGTGGCCCGCATCACCTCGATGTCGGACAGGCCCAGCTGCTGGTAGAAGCCGCGAATGGTGGGGATCGTCGCCTCGCCGACCCCGACCGTGCCGATCTCCTCGGACTCGACCAGGGTGATCTCCAGCGGACCGCCGTGGAAATGCCGCCGCAGCGCCGCAGCCGCCATCCAGCCGGCCGTGCCCCCGCCGACGATCACCAGCTTGCGGATCCGATTGTCCTGCATGGTCGCTCCCGGTTCCGGCTCTGTGTCCGGCTTGTCTTCAGGCTAACGGTTGCCGCCCGAACCGGACAGGCGCCGTCTCCCTAAAAAATTGGCCGCCGTGGAGAACCACGGCGGCCGCAGGAGGTGAGAGGGGGACTTGAGCGTGGCCGCCACGCTCAAGAATGCTCGAGATCGAGCCTGCTGATCCACCTCTGATGTTTCCATCAGAGGCGGACAGGCTCTCGCCTACCAGCGAGCGCGGATACCCAGCGTGTAGCGGGGCTCGAACTCGTTCTGATTGGCGTACTGGGTCTGGCCCTTGGCGAAGCGGAGGTAGTAGTCCTCGATCTCGCCGGTGACGTTCGACCCGTTGAAGTAGACGGTGACGTTGTCGCGAACGTTGTAGCTGACGTTCACGTCCACATAGCCGGTCGCCTTCTGCATGATCGGGATGACCGCGTTGCCGCCGCCGCCCATCGTGCCCGACAGACGGTCGGTCCGGTAGTTGTAGGCCACGCGGGCCTGCAGCTTGTCGTCCTGGTACCAACCCACCAGGTTGAACTGGTGCTTGGAGTTGTCGAAGAACGGGATCTCATTGCCTTCGAGGTCCAGACGGCTCTCGTGGCTGGGCGAGTAGGTGTAGTTGCTGTCCACACCGAAGTTCGAGATCACGCCCATGTCGGGCAGGATGTCGCTGAAGGCGACCTTGGCGCCGACTTCCAGGCCCTTCACCGAACCGCCGTCGCCCTGGACGGGCAGGCTGACATTGACGGTGCGGCGGATGACGCCGTCCTGGTCGGGGAAGCGGCCCGTGGTGGTGCCGCCGGTCACGAAGCTGTCGATCTTCAGCTGGAAGGCCGAGATGTTCAGCATCGAGGCGCGACCGAAGTAGTATTCGATGGCGCCATCGAAGTTGGAGGCCCGCCACGGATCCAGGTTCGGGTTGCCCGAGGCGGCCGCGCCGGTGACGCAGCGAACGTTCGGCAGGGCCGCGCCGCAGTCGGCCGTGAAGATCGACAGACCACCGCCATAGTTGCCCAGATCCAGCGGTTGCATGGTCTTGGCGTAGGCGAAGCGGAACTTCCAGTTGTCGTTGAAGTCGTAGACCGCGTTCAGCGACGGCAGCCAGTCGGTGTACTTGCGCTTGCTGACCGAGTCGCCCGCGTCGGCGTTCGTGTCGCCGTAGTTGCGGGTGTCGCCGGTGAGGTTCTGCTTCACATTGAGCTCGGTCTGGATCACGCGCAGGCCGAAGTCGCCGTGCAGGTTACCGATCTCGAAGTTGGCCGCGCCGTAGGCGCTCTGCTCCTTCATCGTCACGTCATAGGTCTGGCCCGGGACGGTGACGCGGATGGCGCCGCCGAAGACCTTCTTGTGGAAGGCTTCCGCGTCGTCGAAGTCACGCGGATCGATGGCCCAGAAGCCCGGAATGCCCGAGGTGACGCCGCCCAGGTCATCGACCCAGATGGTGTTGTTGTAGGTGGTCAGCTTGGTCGGACGGTTGACGGTATAGCCCTGGAACACCGGCTTGCCGGTGATCGGATCGGGCACGAACTCGCCGGCCTGGCACTGGTTCTGGCTCATGACGACGTCGATGGCCTTCCACTGGGCCTCGCAGCCGCCGGCCGGGATGGCCGAGCCGTTGGCCTGCACGGCGCCGGGAACGCCGCCGTAGAAGCCCGAGAACAGGTGGAATTGCTCGACGCTGACCGAACGGTCGCTCTGGCGAACGCCGGCGTCGATCTTGGTGATGAAGCCCAGGAACTTGTCGTCGAAGCGGTAGTGGCCTTCAGCGCGGAACACGTTCATGTCCGAGCTGACTTCGTTATTGCCTTCGGACGAGAACGCACCGATCGCGTAGCTGTCCTTGTTGGCCATGTAGTCCTTGAGCGACTTGCCCGCACCCAAGCCGCCGGTGATCGGACGGTCGAAGCCGCTCCACACCGGGTGATCGCCGCTGATGTTGTAGTGCAGCTGCGGGTTCTGGCCGTAGCCTTGCGGGTTCGGGTTCAGGTAGCAGCCACCGGCGCTGCCGACGACGGCGTTGCTGCGCTGAGCGGCCGGATACTGGTCGCAGATCGACTTCGGATAGAACGGACCGCGCGTGCGATCGTTAGCGTCCCGGAACAGGGTGAAGCGGTTCGGACCATACTGCCAGTTGGACAGGTCGCCCTGGGCCTGGCCGTTCATGCTGAGACGGTCGCCGCTGGCGCGGATGGCGCGGACTTCCGAGGTGAACGGACCGCCGTTGTCGTACTTCAGTTCGAGGTTGTAGTTCTTCGACTCCGACTTGGTCGTGCGGTTGACCGAGAACGAGTTCACCCACCAGGCGTCGATATCGTACTCGTCGACGGCGGCCCACGGACGGCCGTTGGCCGGGCTGTTGACGCCGGTGTTCTGCGAAACCGTCGGCTTGGTCCAGTTGCCGAACGCGCCGCCGTCCCAGCGGTTGGAGATGTTGATGCCGGCGCCGCGATTGTACTCGTCGAGCTTGGCGTAGAAGCCTTCGGCGATCAGGGTGAAGCCTTCGCCCAGGTCAGCCTGGAACGAGGCGTTGACGCCCAGACGCTTGCGCTCGACCACGCGGTTGAAGCTTTCGAAGCCGTGCGGCGAGACGAAGTTGGTGGCGGCCGAACCGCCCCAGTCGTTGTTGCCCGACAGGCCGACGACGCCCGAGGAGTTGTTGCCGAGATTGGCCTTGCTGCCGGCGGCCGACAGCATCAGGCCGACGCGGTCGTTGCGCCAGTTGAGGACGCCGTTCAGCAGGTAATCGTCTTCCTTGGTGCGCTCGCCGCGCTGGGCTTCGGCCGCGCCCGTCATGGTCAGGCCGTTCTTGAAGTCGAACGGGCGGCGGGTCTTCAGGTCCAGGGTGCCCGAGATGCCCGACAGGGCGTTGCGCGGGTTGGTCGACTTGTAGACCAGCACCTGGTTCATCAGCTGCGAGGGCACGTCCAGCAGGTTCGGCTGGGCCGAGCCCATGTTGCCGGCGCTGAGGTACTGTTCGCCGTTCAGCAAGGTGATGACCTGGGCCAGGCCGCGGATGTTGACCGTCGCGCCTTCACCGGCGTTACGCTGGATCTGCACGCCCGAGATGCGCTGCAGCGAGTCGGCGATGGTGACGTCGGGCAGCTTGCCGATGTCTTCGGCCGAGATCGCGTCGACGATCGCGGCTTCCTTGCGCTTGAGATCAACCGATTTCAGTTGCGAGCCGCGGACGCCGGTGACGACGACCTCCTCGACCTGCGTGTTGTCGGCGGCTTGCTGGGCGAAGGCCCCGCTGGCCAGGGCCAACTGCGACGCGCCGGCGACCAGCGCCAGCGTCAGTCCGCGCTTGAGCACGGATTTCCTTGCTTCCTGTGACAATTGCTCGCTCCCCAGAGTAGATCGTTTTTATTGGCCGCTCGACCGCGCCTCGGGCCGCCGCTCTGTTGACGGCTGACGAGACCCGGCGAGGCGTTTTCTGGTTTGCCCAGCCGCATGTCCTGCGACTGTCCAAATCCCTCGGCGGCCCCGGCGCCCGGACGTCCGATTCCAGCCCCGCGCCTTCACCGAACGCTGGCACAATCCGGAAATGTCCCAACCAAGTCAACAAGAATGTCAACGTTGTCATTTTGCGTCAGCGACAACTTCCGACGCGCTACCCCCCCACAACGACCTTCCCTGTAAGCGATGATAACGCTACCACTAATAGAGCGAAGCCAAGATCGAACACTGTATTTATTAGACTTTTTATATGACGCTAGTAGGCGCTAAATGGCCAGAAACGACGGATCAGCGCACCCCGTCAAACTGCGCTCGCGACGCTCCGCCGAGCCACCCCAGCGCCCTTGGCGGCCCCATAGATGTCCTGCAATTTGTCCCACTTATCATCATTTTTGACCTGCTTTTGTCCTCAAGACATGACACGGTGGACAACATGGACTATGGCTTGAGGCCTTCGCCGCCTTGTGCGCGCCGCCTTTCGCTGGTGGGGTGCGCGCCTTCAAACAGGCGGCGAGCGGGCACGGGGACCTATGACGACGATCAATGACGTGGCCGAGCGGGCGGGCGTCTCGCCCAAGACCGTTTCGCGCGTTCTCAACGATCATGAGAGCGTCAGCGCCAAGACGCGCGATCGCGTCCGCACGGCCATGCAGGACCTCGGCTACCAGCCCAGCGCGGTGGCGCGCAGCCTGCGCTCACAAGGCTCCGGATCGGTCGGCGTGCTGATGGGCGATCCGTCGGGCGGCTACCACACGCGCGTCCATCACGCCCTCCTGGTGGCCTGTGTCGAGACCGGCCGCCACCTGTCGGTCGACCTGTCCGAAGGTCCGATCCCCGGCTGGCAGGACCGCGTCCGCGCCTTCGTCCGCGACGGCGGCATCCGCGAGATGATCCTGCTGCCGCCGGAGTGCGATTTCGGGCCGATGAAGGAGCTGATGCGCGAGCTGGACGTACGCTGCGTGCTGATCACGCCGACGACGCCCGACCCGCAGTTTCCCGCCATCGGCATGGACGACCGCGCCGCCGCGCGCGAGGTCGTCGAGCACCTGTTCTCGCTGGGCCATACCCGGATCGGCCACATCGCCGGCCACCCGGACCACGCCGCCAGCACCCACCGTCGCAACGGCTTCTTCGAGGCCTATGCCGCGCGCGGCCTGCCCCGCCCCGCGCCCGAGCTGATCGTGCAGGGCGAGTTCACCTTCAAGACCGGGCTCGAAGCGGCCAAGGCGCTGCTGGACATCGACAACCCGCCGACGTCGATCTTCGCGGCCAATGACGACATGGCGGCGGCGACCTGCATGGAAGCCCAGCGACGCGGCCTGCGCATCCCCGACGACCTGTCGGTGGTCGGCTTCGACGACGCGCCGATCGCCGGGGTGATCTGGCCCAGCCTGACCACCATCCGCCAGCCCTTCGACCAGATGGCTCTGCGCGCCATGCAGACCTTCGCGGCGTGGAACGCCAATGAGGGCGCGGGCAAGACCAACACCCCCTTCCTCGCGCAGCACAGTCTGGTGGTGCGCGAGTCCACCGGTCCGGTCCGGACCGACGCGCCGCCCCGGCGCAAGACCTGATCCCCGCCCCGCCGCGGCCCGAACGCCGCGCGGGGCCTCTAAGAAGAACACCACGGAGGAAACATGATTTCGACGACCTTGCGGAGCCTCTCGCTGGCCCTGCTGATCAGCGCCTCGGCCTCGGCGCTGAGCGTCGTCCCCGCCCTGGCCGAGGCCGCCCTAGCCAACGCCGGAAAGCCGGCCGCCGCGCCTGCGCATCCGTGGATGGACAAGAGCCTGGACGCCGACAAGCGCGCGGACCTCGTGCTCAAGGCCATGACCAACGATGAGAAGTTCACGCTGATCTTCGGCTACTTCGGCGCCGACATGAAGCCGAAGTACACCCGCATCCCTGAGTCCCTGCCGGGCTCGGCGGGCTATGTCGCGGGCGTGCCGCGCCTGGGCATTCCGGCCCAGTTCCAGACCGACGCCGGCGTCGGCGTGGCCACCCAGGGCAGCGCCAAGGAATTCCGTGAGCGCACCGCCCTGCCCTCGGGCATGGCCACCACCGCGACCTGGAACCCCGAGCTGGCCTTCAAGGGCGGCGCGATGATCGGCAAGGAAGCCCGCGACTCCGGCTTCAACGTGCAACTCGCCGGCGGCGTGAACCTGGTCCGCGAGCCGCGCAACGGCCGCAACTTCGAATATGGCGGCGAAGACCCCCTGCTGGCCGGCGTCATGGTCGCCGCGCAGATCCGGGGCATCCAGTCCAACAACATCATCTCGACCATCAAGCACTATGCGCTGAACGCCCAGGAGACCGGGCGCTTCGTGGTCAGTTCCAACATCGACGACACCGCCGCGCGGATGTCCGACCTGCTGGCGTTCCAGTTCGCGATCGAGCAGTCCGACCCGCACTCGGTGATGTGCGCCTATAACCGCGTCAATTCGGTCTATGCCTGCGAGAGCGACTGGCTGCTCAACACGGTCCTGAAGAAGGACTGGGGCTACAAGGGCTATGTCATGTCCGACTGGGGCGCAGCCCACTCGTCGGCCAAGGCGGCCAACGCCGGCCTTGACCAGGAGTCGGCGGGCGACGCCTTCGACAAGCAGCCCTTCTTCGCCGCCCCGCTGAAAGCCGATCTCGCCTCGGGCGCCGTCAGCCAGGCCCGCATCGACGACATGGCCCGCCGCGTCCTGCGCGCGATGTTCGCCAGCGGCGTGGTCGATCATCCGCTGACGGGCGCGCCGATGGCCCTGCCGGCCGAGACCCTGGCCGCCCACGCCAAGATCACCCAGGCCGACGCCGAGGAGGGCATCGTCCTCCTGAAGAACGACGGCGGCCTGCTGCCCCTGGCCAAGACCGCCAAGACCATCGCCGTGATCGGCGCCTACGCCGATGTGGGCGTGCTGTCGGGCGGCGGCTCCTCGCAGGTCTATCCCGTCGGCGGCCGCGCCGTGCAGGGCCTGGAACCCAAGACCTGGCCGGGCCCGGTGATCTACTATCCCTCGTCGCCGCTGAAGGCGATCGCCGCCCGCTATCCCGGCGCCAAGGTCGTCTATGACGACGGGACCGATCCGGCCCGCGCCGCCAAGCTGGCTGCGGCCAGTGATCTTGCCCTGGTCTTCGCCGACCAGTGGACCACCGAGTCCGTCGACGTCGAGACCCTGAACCTGCCCAAGAACCAGGACGCGACGATCGACGCCGTGGCCTCGGCCAACAAGAAGACCGTCGTGGTGCTGCTGACCGGCGGCCCGGTCCTGATGCCGTGGCTCGACAAGGTCGGGGCCGTGGTCGAGGCCTGGTTCCCCGGCACGGCCGGCGGCGAGGCCATCGCCCGCGTGCTGACCGGTGAGGTCGACGCCTCGGGCCGCCTGCCGGTGACCTTCCCCAAGAGCGTCGCCGAACTGCCCCGTCCCAAGCTGGACGGTCTGGGGAAGCCCGACGGCGAGATGTTCGACGTCGACTACACGCTGGAAGGCGCCGCCGTCGGCTACAAGTGGTACGACCTGAAGAAGATCGAGCCGCTGTTCGCCTTCGGGCACGGCCTGTCCTACACCCAGTTCGCCTATTCGAACCTCACGGCCAGCGCCGCCGGCGACAAGGTCACGGTCAGCTTCGACGTCAAGAACGTCGGCCAGCGTCCCGGCAAGGACGTGCCGCAGGTCTATGTCGGCCCCAAGGCCGGTGGCTGGGAGGCGCCCAAGCGCCTGGCCGGCTTCCAGAAGGTTTCCCTCGCCCCCGGCGCCAGCCAGCGCGTGACCGTCACGGTCGATCCGCGCCTGCTGGCCGTCTGGGACAGCAAGGCGCACGGCTGGTCGATCGCGGCCGGCCAGTACGACATCGCCCTGGGCGCTTCGTCCCGGGCTATCACCTCCACCGCCCAGGTCACACTGGCGGCTCGGAGCCTGCCGGTTTCCCCGGCGGCGAAGTAGTGAGCGTCCGGTAGGCGGCTGCACGCCTCCCGCCGTTCCCTGCGTCTCTTCCCCCTAAAGGAGCGTCGCCACCCGCGACGCTCCCTTTTTTGACCGTCGGTTTGCCTCGCGCCATTCATCGCATAATTAGGGCCACCGCCCTATCGCGGCGAAGGGGAGACAAGCAGCGTGATCCGCATTGGCCTCGTGGGCCTGGGCAAGATCGCCCATGACCAGCATCTTCCCGCCCTCGCCGGGGATCCGCGCTTTAGCCTCGTCGCGGCCGCCAGCCACGGCCGTCCGGCTCATGGCGATCTTCCGGTCTTTCACGACCTTGATGAGCTTCTGGCCCAAGGCCCGGCGATCGACGCGGTGGCGCTGTGCACCCCGCCGCAGGTGCGGCGCGAGACGGCGCTGACGGCCCTGCGCGCAGGCAAGCACGTGTTTCTCGAGAAGCCGCCGGGCGTGACGGTGGGCGAGGTCAACGAACTGGCCGCCGTGGCGCGCGACCAGGGCGTCGTCCTGTTCACCAGCTGGCATTCGCGCTTCGCCGCTGGGGTTCCCAAGGCCAAGGCCTGGCTGGCGGAACGCAAACTCCAGAAGCTGGCCATCGAATGGCGCGAGGACGTCCGCCGCTGGCATCCGGGGCAGGCCTGGATCTGGCAGGCCGGCGGCATGGGCGTCTTCGATCCGGCCATCAACGCCCTGTCGATCCTGACCGAGATCATGCCCGAAGAGGTGTTCGTCACCGGCGCGACGCTGCAGGTGCCCGGGAACGTCCAGGCGCCGATCGCCGGCCATGTCGACATGACCACCCTGAGCGGCGTGCCGATCACCGCCGATCTCGATTTCCTGCAGACCGGTCCGCAAACCTGGGACATCACCGCCTGGACCGACGACGGCGTGCTGAAGCTGTCGCTGGGCGGGGCCGAGCTGACGATCAACGGGGCGGCCGTCGAGGTCGGCGAGGATCGCGAGTATCCCGGCCTCTACGACCGCTTCGCGACCCTGATCGCCGAGGGGCGTTCGGAGGTGGACGTTCGCCCATTGGCGCTGGTGGCCGATGCGTTCCTGGTCGGGGATCGGGAGAGCGTCGAGGCGTTTGTGGAGTGAAATGATCCTCCCCCCAGCGGGGGAGGTGTCGGCCCGCAGGGACGACGGAGGGGGAAGAGGCAGGTCCAAACAACTTCCCCCTCCGGCGCTTCGCGCCACCTCCCCCGCTGGGGGGAGGATTTCCTCTAGTTCACCTGCCGCTCACGCCCCTCCCAATACGGCGCGCGCAACTCCCGCCGCAGGATCTTCCCCGACGCATTCCGCGGCAGGGCCGGGATGAAGTCCACGCTCTTGGGCGCCTTGAAGTGGGCGATGCGGGTGCGGGCGAAGGCGATGATGTCGTCGGCGTCGGGCGTCACGCCGGGCTTGGGCGCGACCACCGCCTTGACCGCCTCGCCCCACTTGTCGTCGGGCACGCCGATCACCGCCACCTCGGCCACGTGCGGGTGGCCATAGACCGCGCTCTCGACCTCGGCGGGATAGATGTTCTCGCCGCCCGAGATGATCATGTCCTTCACCCGGTCGTGGATGAACAGATAGCCGTCCTCGTCCAGATAGCCCGCGTCGCCGGTGCGCAGCCAGCCGTCGGCGTCCATGGTCTTGGCCGTGGCCTCGTCTAGCTTCCAGTAGCCGGCCATGTTGGCGCTGGACCGCACGGCGACCTCGCCCACCGTGTTGGGCGGCAGGCTCTTGCCGGCCTCGTCGATGATCTTCAGCTCCACGCCGGGCATGGGCAAGCCCGCGGCGCGCATGCGCTTGTTGCCGGCCGGATCGTGATCCTCGGGCGGCAGATAGACCACCGTACCGGTCGTCTCGGTCATGCCGTACTGCTGGACAAAGCCGCAGCCGAACACCTCCATGCACTCGCGCAGCAAATCCAACGGAATGGGCGCCGCGCCATAGAGGATGTGGGTCAGGCGCGAATAGTCGACCTCGCGCGCCCTTGGCAGCCGCACCACGATCTGCAGCGCCGCCGGCACCATGAACATCTTCGAGATGTGATCCTTCTCGATGAAGTCCAGAACCTTGGTCGGGTCGAACTCGCGGGCGACCACGCCCTTGGCGCCGTTGATCAGGCCCACCAGGCCCCAGCCGGTGCCGCCGATATGGGCCACCGGCATGGCCACCAGGCTGACGTCGCTGGGGCCCCACTGGTTCCACTCCAGCGGGTTCTTGGCCGCTTCGCGCCGCATGCCCAGGAGGTTGTGATGGGTCAGCATCGCGCCCTTGGGCCGCCCCGTGGTGCCCGAGGTATAGAGCTGGATGGCGATGTCCGAGATCTGGATCGGCTTGTGCGGATCGACATCGCTGGCCGCGTCGCGCCAGCCCTCGAAGGTTTGATAGTCGTCGGCGCCCTCGGGCTCCATGGCGATCACCACCGGACGATGGGTCAGCTCGGCGGCGACCGCGTCGACATGGCCGATCAGCTCGCGGCCGACAAAGACCAGCTTGGCCTCACTGTCACCGACGATATAGGCGATCTCCGGCGCGGCCAGGCGCCAGCCGATGGGCGTGGTGACGACGCCAGCCTTAGCCGCGCCAAGCAGGAGCTCGAAATAGTGGTCGCTGTTCTTGCCGACATAGGCGATGCGGTCGCCGGTCGACAGGCCCGCCGCGATCAAGGCGTTGGCCACCTGATTGGTGTGGCGGTCCAGCTGGGCGAAGGTCGTCTCGCGCCCCTCGAAGCTGAAGGCCACTGCCTCGGGCCGCGCCTCGGCGTGATAGCGCGGCACGTCGCCCAGGGTGTTCATGCGGTCGAAGTCGATCGCGTCGGACATCCAGCCTGTCTCCCTCGTTCGCCGGCTCTGCGTCCGGTCAAACAGATGTTGGGACAGGTTTACCCTGGCGGCAAGCTATCCTTTACGGGAGGGCAAACTCTCACGACGGTGCGTCGTCCTTGCCGCCTTAAAGCATGTCATCCCGGCCGCAGCGCAGCGGAGAGCCGGGACCCAGGACCACTGCACTGCGCTTGGCCCCTGGGTCCCGGATAAGCCCTCCGGGCTTTCCGGGATGACACCCAAGATAATGCGCATCGCCGGACGAGTCTGGCCGCCTACCGCCAGGCGCTGACGCCGATCACCACCGCCGTCGCCCCGGCGCGCTCGCCCACCTCGCGGGCCGGGCCGAACGCCCGCTCGCGCACCACGCCGACATAGGGCGCGAATTCGCGCTTGATCTCGTAGCGCAGGCGCAAGCCGCCCTCGAGCCGCCCTGCCCCCGCCTCGGCCACATCGGCCTCCAGGCGCGGTTGCAGGATCAGCCTCTGGGTCAGGCGCAGGTCATAGGCGGCCTCGGCCCTGGCCGAGACGTCGCCGCGATCCGAGACATAGGCCGCGCCGTGCAGTTCGAACCAGTAGGGCGCGAGTCCCTCGAAGCCGACGGCGGCGTAACTGCGCCCCTTCGGCGCGAGGTCGTAGCGCACCCCCGCCTGCAGGTCGAAATAGGGACCGATCGGCCAGGCCTTCAGGCCCTCCAACTCGGCCTTCTCCCAGCCGTGCCGATCGACACGCTCACCGCGCGCCTTGACCACCCACTTGCTGGCGTCAGTCCCCCACCAGGCCTGGCCTTCGAAGGCCTGGGCGTCGTCGCCGTTGCGGAACCGATGTTCCAGAACCTCGGCGCGCACCACCCAGGCGGTCCCGCCGCCATGCTCCTTCATCAGCTGGGCGCGGGCGGCGGCCATCACCGCCGGGCTGTAGAAGCGCTCGGCGGCGTGGTCGGTGGGAATGGGCGGCGGCGCGGCCGTGGCGCCTGACGCCGCAGGCGCAGCGTGATGCATGTCATGTCCGGCGTGAGGGTCGGCCGGAGTCGCCTGTGGCATGCGGTGACCCGCGTGCGGGTCCGCCGCCTTGGGCGCAGGCGCAGCGACGGCCACGGCCGGGGCGGGGTGATGATGCTCGTGCTGCAGGTCGACAATCACGCGGCGGCTCCATCCAGAGGCCGCACGGTGACGACGTTGAACATCCCCGCATGCATGTGCAGCAGCAGATGGCAGTGGAACGCCCAGTCGCCGGGCTCGTCGGCCGTCAGGTCGAAGGCGACCTTGCCGCCCGGCGCGACATTGACCGTGTGCTTCAAGGGCTGGCGTTCCTGACCGTTGACCAGCTCGAAGAAGTGGCCGTGCAGGTGGATCGGGTGGGCCATCATGGTGTCGTTGATCAGCACCACGCGCGCGCGCTCGTCCCGTTGGAAGGCGATCGGTGTCTTGATCGGTCCGAACGCCTCGCCGTCGAACGCCCACATGAAGCGCTCCATATTGCCGGTCAGGTGGATCTCGATCGTCCGGCCCGGCGCTCTGGGATCCTTGGGCGGATAGAGGCTGGCCAGGTCCGCATAGGTCAGCACGCGGTGACCGGCGTCCTCCAGGCCCTGCGGCGGCTCGGCCATGCGGTCCATCGGCATCGGCGAGATGGTCTGCACGCCCGGCGTCAGCGGCACGTTCGGGGCGTTGGACTGGGCCCGCATCGACATGTCCATGCCCGGCATGTCCATGCCGTGATGCATGTTCCCCATGCCCATGTCCTTCATGTTGGCCACCGGACGCCGGCGCAGCGGCGGAACGACGGCGGTCATGCCCAGGCGCGGCGCCAGGGTCCCGCGCGCCATGCCCGACCGGTCCGAGGCCTCGGCCACCAGGGTGAAGGCCTTGTCTTCGGTCGGCCGCACAATGACGTCGAAGGTCTCGGCGGGGGCGATCTGGAACTCGTCCACCGCCACCGGCGACACCAGCTGGCCGTCGGTTCCCACCACCTCCAGCGACAGGCCCGGAATGCGGACGTTGAAGATGGTCATGGCCCCGGCGTTGATGAAGCGCAGCCGCACCCGCTCGCCGGGGGCGAACAGCCCGGTCCAGTTGTCGACCGGCCCGTGGCCGTTCATCAGGTAGGTGTAGATCGAGCCCGTCACGTCGGCGATGTCGGTGGGGTCCATCCGCAACTTGCCCCACTCCAGCCGGTCCTTCAGCGACTGGTCCTGGCCCTTGAGCAGTCCGCCCACGGTCTGCTTTTGCCTGTTGAAGTGGCCGGGGCTGACCTTCAGCTTCCGGAACAGCTCGTGCGGATGCAGGAAGCTCCAGTCCGACAGCACGACCACATGCTCGCGGTCATAGGCGATCGGGTCCTCGCCGGCCGGGTCGATGATCATCGGCCCATAGTGGCCCATCTGCTCCTGCAGGCCCGAATGGCTGTGCCACCAGTAGGTGCCCGACTGGCGGATCGGGAATTCATAGGTGAAGGTCTCGCCCGGCTTGATGCCGGGGAAGCTGACGCCCGGCACGCCGTCCATCTGGAACGGCACCAAGAGGCCATGCCAGTGGATCGAGGTGTCCTCGTCCAGGGTGTTGGTGACGGACAGGCGAACGTTCTGGCCTTCCTTCAGCCGGATCAGCGGCCCGGGAATGGCGCCGTTGACGGTCACGGCATGGCCGGCCTTGCCGTCGATCTTCGCCATCGTGTGGCCGACCGTCAGCTTGATCTCCTCGCCCGACAAGGCGGGCGGAGACCGCTGCGCACCGGCGGCCGTCGCCCAGCCCGGAAGCAGCCCCGCCGCGCCCAAGGACAGGGCGCCTTGCAGCAAAGTACGTCGATCAAAAGCCGTCATCAGCGATCCGTATTCCAACACCGACACCAGTTGAGTATCACGTGGTCCATGTCCAGGAGCACCCCCGCCACAATCGCCCTGACCAAGGCCGGCGTCGTCTTCGATCTCTATACCTACGACTACGACCCCGGATCAGAGCGCGTCGGCCTGCAGGCCGCCGAGGCCCTGGGCGAAGACCCGCGCCGGGTGCTCAAGACCCTGATCGTCATGCTCGACGGCAAGCCCGCCTGCGCCATCCTGCCCTCGGACCAGGAGGTCAGCATGAAGAAGCTGGCCGCCGCCCTGAAAGGCAAGTCCGCCGCCATGGCCCCCGTGCCCGACGCCGAGCGGATCACCGGCTACAAGGTCGGCGGCGTCAGCCCCTTCGGTCAGAAGAAGCGGCTACCCACGGTGCTGGAATCGGCCGCGCTGTCGGAGCCCTACGTCTTCATCAACGGCGGCCAGCGGGGCCTGCAGGTCAGGCTCGCGCCGGCCGACGCGGTGAAGGCTTTGGGGGCGGTGACGGCCGCGATCGTGGCGGAATAGCGCAGGCGCACGCCTTTCGTCCGCCGGATACCAGCAAGACGCAGAAAACGTAAAACCCACGTCATCCTGGCCGCAGCGCGAAGCGCGTAGAGCCGGGATGACACGCCAGAGAAGCCGACGATTGTCATGGAAGGCCAAGCGCAGGCGCTTGAAATCCTGCCCGCTCTTCGCCTATAAGCCGCGCCTCCTGGTCTGGCTGGGTAGCTCAGATGGTTAGAGCGGTGGATTCATAACCCACAGGTCGGCGGTTCGATCCCGCCCCCCGCCACCAGGACCGACATCCGAACAATCTGCGCCGCTCACGCCCCTGGCCCGAACCGCGCCACTAGGTCGTAGGCCTCACCCGGGAACACCTGCCGGACGCGCGTCACATGCTGGCCCTCGCGCCAGGTGCGGCGATCGACGACGAGGCAGGCCGCGCCCTCGTCGAGCGCCAGCAGCCGGGCGTCCTCAGCCTCGGCGTTGACCGCGCTGATGCGGCTCTCGGCCTCGGTCCAGGCCACGTGCTCCAGGAGCCAGGCGCCGGGGGGATGGGTTTCGAAGTCAGCGGTGGCGATCTCGGGAACCGCCTTCAGCGAGACCAGGCGGCGCTCCAGGGCGAAGGGGCGGCCGCCCGCGTCATGCACCCCGTCCAGCGCCAGCAGCTTACCGCCCGCCGCCAGCGCGACCTCCTCGGGGCTGTCGCGGTCCGGCGCCCGGACCGTTCGCGACAAGAGGCGAAAGGCGTAGGTCTCACCGCGCGCGATGATCTCGGACTGGATGTCGGGGATGTTGAGCACCGGCGCATGGACCTTGGGCCTGGCCACGAACGAGCCGGCGCGCTTGCGGCGCACGATCAGACCGGCATCGACCAATGCGATCATCGCCTTGTTCACGGTCATCCGCGAGCAGCCGTAAGACCCCAGCAGCTCGGCCTCGGTCGGGGCGCGATGGCCCGGCGCCCATTCGCCGGAGCGGATGCGGGCCTCGATGTCGGCGCGGATGCGCTGGTGCAGCGGCCCCGTCACGCCAGCAGGGCCTTCAGGGTCTCGACATAGCGGGCGGTGATCGCCTCGCGGGCGCGGTGGCGGCCGCCGGAGACCAGCTGCTTGCCGTGCCGCCAGACGGTGTCGATCCCGCCGCCGGCGAAGACCAGACTGTCGATCAGGGTGTCGCCCGTGCGGCCGACCAGGTTGGGGTGGTTCGGATCGAGGGTGACGAAGTCGGCCGGCGCGCCGCGCCGCAGCTTACCGCGCCCCGCCCCAAGGGCCCGGGCGCCCCCGAGAGCCGCAGCGCGCCAGAGGTCGCCGCCCGTGGCGCGGCGCGGGCCGCCGGCCAGCACATTGCGCGCCCGTCGGGTCAGGCGCTGGGCGTATTCCAAGGTCCGAAGCTCCTGGGCGGCGTCGATCACGATGTTGGAGTCCGTGCCGATTCCGAAGCTTCCGCCAGCGGCCAGATAGTCCGGGGTCGGGAAGATCCCATCGCCCAGATTGGCCTCCGTCACCGGGCAAAGGCCCGCCACCGCGCCGCTCTTGGCCAGACGCTCAGTCTCGGTGGCGTTGATGTGGGTGGCGTGGATCAGGCACCAGCGCTGGTCGACCTCGGTATGGTTCATCAGCCAGCGCACCGGGCGCTGGCCGGTGGCGGCCAGGCAGTCGTCAACCTCTTTCGTCTGCTCGGCCACATGCATGTGGACCGGGCTGCTGGCGGCCAGCGGCAGGATGGCGTCCAGCTCCTCGCCCGTCACCGCGCGCAGGCTGTGCGGCGCGATCCCGACCACCGCCTCGGGCAGGCCCGCGACGATGCCCCGGCAAGCCTCGACCAGTCGCGCGAAGCCATCGACGTCATGAATGAACCGCTTCTGGCCGTCGGTCGGCGGCAGGCCGCCGAAATTGCTGTGGGCGTAGAACACCGGCAGCAGGGTCAGGCCGATCCCGGTCTCTTCCGCCGCCGCCGCCATGCGCGCGGCCATCTCGGCCGGATTGTCGTAGAAGCCGCCATCCGGCGCGTGGTGCAGATAGTGGAACTCGCCCACGCGGGTAAAGCCGCCCTCCAGCATCTCGACCTGGCCCATGGCGGCGATGGCCTGGGCCATGTCGGGGTCGAGCCGCGCCAGGAAGCGGTACATCACCTCGCGCCAGGTCCAGAAGTTGTCGCCCGTCTCGCCGCGCGTCTCGGCCAGGCCCGCCATGGCGCGCTGGAAGGCGTGGCTGTGGACGTTGCCGAGGCCCGGCAGAGCGGGACCCAGGCGCAGGGCGTCGCCGGCCGGGGCGTCGGTGTCGATCCGAGCGATGCGGCCATCGGCGATCGTGAACTTCACGCCCCGGGCCCAGCCGTCCGCCAGCAGCGCGCTGTCGCACCAGACCACGGTCGAAACGGACTCGGGAATTTGCGTGTCAGTCACTGGACAAGCCTCATCGTTCACAAATATGTCTATACATATTGAAGCGCGCCGCAAGGGCCGCGCGGTGCTGGCGGAGGCAGGCTCATGCGCTGTGATCGGTTGTGGATCAACGCCCGTCTCGCCACCCTGGCGCCAGGCCGCGAAGGGCTGGGCGTCGTCGAGGACGGCGTCATCGCCAGCCTGGACGGCCGCATCGCCTATGCCGGCCCCGCCGCCGACGCCCCGCCCCTCGAAGCCGCCGAGACGATCGATGTCGACGGCCGCTGGATCACGCCCGGCCTCATCGATCCGCACACCCACCTCGTCTTCGCCGGCGACCGCGCCCACGAGTTCGAGCTGCGCCTGGCGGGCGCCTCGTACGAAGAGATCGCCCGCGCCGGCGGCGGCATCGTCTCGACCATGCGCGCGACCCGCGCAGCGTCTGAAAGCCAGCTGACCCAAGCCGCCCTGCCGCGCCTCGACGCCCTGCTGGCCGAGGGCGTCACCACGATCGAGATCAAGTCCGGCTACGGCCTGTCGCTGGACAACGAGCTCAAGAGCCTGCGCGCCGCCCGCGCGCTCGCCGACATCCGCCGGGTGGCCGTCACCACGACCTTTCTCGGCGCCCACGCCCTGCCGCCCGAGTATCGCGACGACAAGGACGGCTATGTCGACCTCGTCTGCCAGACCATGATCCCCGCCGTCGCCGCGCGCGGCCTAGCCGACGCGGTGGACGGGTTCTGCGAGGGCATCGGCTTCTCGCCCGACCAGATCCGCCGGGTGTTCGACGCGGCCAAGGCCCACGGCCTGCCGGTCAAGCTGCACGCCGAGCAGCTGTCGAACCTCTCGGGCGCCGCCCTGGCCGCCGAATACAACGCCCTCTCGGCCGATCATCTGGAACACCTGGACGCGGACGGCGTCGCCGCCATGGCCGCCTCAGGCACGGTCGCGACCCTGCTGCCGGGCGCCTACTACTTCACCCGCGAGCACAAGGCGCCGCCGATCGCGGCCTTGCGCGCGGCGGGCGTGCCGATGGCCCTGGCCACCGACTGCAATCCCGGCACCTCGCCGCTGACCTCGCCGCTCTTGGTCATGAACATGGCCGCGACCCTGTTCCGCATGACCGTGGAAGAGTGCCTGGCCGGCGTCACGCGCGAGGCGGCGCGGGCGCTGGGCGTCTTGAACGATCGCGGCACGCTGGAGGCCGGCAAGGCCTGCGACCTCGCCATCTGGGACGTCGAGCGTCCCGCCGAACTTGTCTATCGCATGGGCTTCAATCCGCTCCATGCGCGCGTGTGGAGAGGCCTGTGACCCTGCTTGTTCTGAACCCCGGCGCGGTGTCGCTGGCCGCGTGGAAGGCGATCTATCGCGGCGCGTCGGCGCGTCTTGCAGAGAGCGCCTGGCCGGTGATCTCCGAGAGCGCCGCGGCCGTGCAGCGCATCCTGGCCAAGGGCGAGCCGGTCTACGGCATCAACACCGGCTTTGGGAAACTGGCCAGCGTTCGCATCGGCGACGCCGACCTTGAGACCCTGCAGCGCAACATCGTGCTGTCGCACGCGGCGGGCGTCGGCGAGCCCTCGCCGGTCCCGGTGATCCGCCTGATGATGGCCCTGAAGCTGGCGAGCCTGGCGCAGGGCGCCTCGGGCGTGCGCGTCGAGACGGTGCGGATGCTGGAGGAAATGCTGGTCGAGGGCCTGACGCCGGTGGTGCCCTGCCAAGGCTCGGTCGGCGCCTCGGGCGATCTGGCGCCGCTGTCGCACATGGCCGCGACCATGATCGGGGTCGGCGAGATCTTCGTCGGTGGTCAGCGCCTGCCGGCGGCGGAGGCCCTGGCGCAAGCGGGTCTCGCGCCCCTAACGCTGGGCCCCAAAGAGGGCCTGGCCCTGCTGAACGGCACCCAGTTCTCGACCGCCAACGCCCTGGCGGGCCTGTTCGAGGCCGAGCGCCTGTTCCAGTCGGCCCTGGTCACCGGCGCCCTGTCGACCGAGGCCGCCAAGGGCTCGGACACCCCGTTCGACCCGCGCATCCACGCCCTGCGCCGCCACGCCGGCCAGATCGAGACCGCCGCCGCGCTTCGCGCGCTGATGAGCGCGTCCGAGATCCGCGCCTCGCACCTGAAGGAGGACGAGCGCGTCCAGGACCCCTACTGCCTGCGCTGCCAGCCCCAGGTGATGGGCGCGGCGCTGGACGTGCTGCGCCAGGCCGCCACGACTCTGGAGACCGAGGCCAATGGCGTCTCGGACAATCCGCTGATCTTCCCGGAGGCGGACGAGGCCCTGTCCGGCGGCAATTTCCACGCCGAGCCGGTGGCCTTCGCCGCCGACATGATCGCCCTGGCGGTCTGCGAGATCGGCTCGATCGCCGAGCGGCGGATCGCCATGCTGGTCGACCCGGCGCTGTCGGGCCTGCCGGCCTTCCTGACGCCGAAGCCTGGGCTGAACTCCGGCTTCATGATCCCGCAGGTCACGGCTGCGGCCCTGGTGTCGGAGAACAAGCAGCGCGCCTATCCGGCCAGCGTCGACTCGATCCCGACCTCGGCCAACCAGGAAGACCACGTCTCGATGGCCGCCCACGGCGCGCGCCGCCTCCTGGCCATGGTCGAGAACGCCGACGCGGTGCTGGGCATCGAGCTTCTGGCCGCCGCGCAGGGCTGCGACTTCCACGCACCGTTGCGCTCCAGCGCCGCGCTGGAGGCGGTGCGGGCGCTGACGCGGAGCAAGGTTCCGCACCTTTCGGATGACCGCCACTTCCACCCGGACATGGAGGCGGCCAACGCGCTGGTGCGCTCGGGCGCAGTGATCGCGGCGGTGGGTGATCTGCCGGGGGTGACAGCGTGAGCCCTTCCCCCGGTGTCATCCCGGAAAGCCCGCAGGGCTTATCCGGGACCCAGGGGCAACCGCGCTGCGCCGGCCCCTGGGTCCCGGCTCTCCGCTTCGCTGCGGCCGGGATGACACGATGAGCTGGCTCCAAGTCACCCAGGGCCAAGCCCCCCTCATCATCTCCCTCCCCCACACCGGCACGGACATCCCGCCGGACATCGAGGCCCAACTCGTCTCACCCTGGCTGGCCCGCAAGGACGCCGACTGGTGGGTCGAGCAGCTGTACGCCTTCGCCGAGGGGATGGGCGCGACGCTCGTCCGCACAGCGATCTCGCGCACGGTCATCGACGTCAATCGCGACCCGTCCGGCGCCTCGCTCTATCCCGGCCAGGCAACGACGGAGCTTTGCCCCACCACCACCTTCGACGGCGAGCCGCTCTATCGCGACGGCCCGCCGGACACGGCCGAGATCGCCCACCGCCGCAAGACCTGGTTCGAGCCCTATCACGCCGCCCTGCGCGCCGAGATCCAGCGCCTTCGCACGGTGCATCCCACCGTGGTGCTGTACGAGGCTCACTCGATCCGCTCGCGGGTTCCGCGCCTGTTTGACGGCGAGCTCCCGCAGTTCAACCTCGGCACCAACAGCGGCCAAAGCTGCGCCGACGCCCTGACCGTCGCCGTCGAGGCCGCGTGTGACGCCTCGGGTCTGAGCCGCGTCACCAACGGCCGCTTCAAGGGCGGCTGGACCACGCGTCACTACGGCCAACCCGCGACCGGCGTCCATGCGATCCAGATGGAGCTGGCCTGCCGGGGTTACATGGACGACCCCGCCGAACCGCCCACGCCCGACACCTGGCCCACGCCCTTCGACGCCGCCCGCGCCGAGCCGCTGCGCGCGGTGCTGGAGGCGGTGCTGCGGGCGTGTGTCGACTTCGCCAGTTCCTCTCCTCCCTCGTGAAACGGGGGAGGTGGCGCGGCGCGGATACGCGCCGTGACGGAGGGGGCGTCTCCGCCGCAAGCGCCCCCTCCACCGCTTCGCGGTCCCCCTCCCCGCACGCGGGGGAGGAAGCTGATACCGAAAGGCACGCACACGACATGACCCGCCGCGACACCACCCGCGTCATCCGCCCCGCCACGGGCCCCGAACGCACCGCCAAGTCCTGGCTGACCGAAGCCGCCCTGCGGATGCTGATGAACAACCTGCACCCCGACGTCGCCGAGCGTCCGGAGGAGCTGGTCGTCTATGGCGGCATCGGTCGCGCCGCCCGCGACTGGGAAAGCTATGACAAGATCGTCGAGACCCTGCGCCGGCTCGAGGATGATGAGACGCTCTTGGTGCAGTCAGGCAAGCCGGTCGGCGTGTTCCGCACCCACGCCGACGCCCCGCGCGTGCTGATCGCCAACTCCAACCTGGTGCCGCGCTGGGCCAGCTGGGAGCACTTCAACGAGCTCGATCGCAAGGGCCTGGCCATGTACGGCCAGATGACCGCCGGCTCGTGGATCTATATCGGCGCCCAGGGCATCGTGCAGGGCACCTATGAGACCTTTGTCGAGATGGGCCGCCAGCACTATGGCGGCAACCTCTCGGGCAAGTGGCTGCTGACAGCGGGCCTGGGCGGCATGGGCGGCGCCCAGCCGCTGGCGGCGGTGATGGCCGGGGCCTCTTGCCTGGCCATCGAGTGCCAGCACTCGTCCATCGAGATGCGCCTGCGCACCGGCTATCTGGACCGCTCGACAGACAGCGTCGACGAGGCCCTGGCCTGGATCGAAGAGTCCTGCGCGGCCAAGACGCCGATCTCGGTGGGCCTGCTGGGCAACGCCGCCGAGCTGTTGCCGGAGCTGTTCCAGCGCGGCGTGCGGCCCGACCTGCTGACCGACCAGACCAGCGCCCACGACCCGGTCAACGGCTACCTGCCTGCCGGCTGGAGCCTGGAGCGCTGGCATGCGATGCGCGACCAGGACCCGCCGCAGGTGGCCGAGGCGGCCAAGGCCTCGATGGCCTTGCACGTCAAAGCCATGCTCGATTTCCAGGCCGCCGGTGTTCCCACCGTCGACTACGGCAACAACATCCGCCAGATGGCGCTGGAGGAAGGCGTGACCAACGCCTTCGATTTCCCCGGTTTTGTGCCCGCCTATATCCGCCCTCTGTTCTGCCGTGGGATCGGGCCGTTCCGCTGGGCGGCGCTGTCGGGTGATCCCGAAGACATCGCCAAGACCGACGCCAAGGTCAAAGAGCTGATCCCGGACAACCCGCACCTGCACAACTGGCTCGACATGGCCGGTAAGAAGATCAAGTTCCAGGGCCTGCCGGCGCGCATCTGCTGGGTGGGTCTGGGTGACCGCCACCGCCTCGGCCTGGCCTTCAATGAGATGGTCACCAAGGGGGAGCTGAAGGCCCCGATCGTGATCGGCCGCGATCACCTCGACTCCGGCTCGGTCGCCTCGCCCAACCGCGAAACCGAGGCCATGCGCGACGGGTCGGACGCGGTGTCGGACTGGCCGCTCCTGAACGCCCTGCTCAACACCGCCTCGGGCGCCACCTGGGTGTCGCTGCATCACGGCGGCGGGGTCGGCATGGGCTTCTCGCAGCACGCGGGCATGGTCATCGTCTGCGACGGCACCGAGGCGGCCGCCAAGCGCGTGGCGCGCGTGTTGTGGAACGATCCAGCGACCGGCGTCATGCGCCACGCCGACGCGGGCTACGACATCGCGCTGACATGCGCGCGGGAGAAGGGTCTGGACCTGCCGGGCATTCTCTAAAGGCCCGACGCTCAACCAAACACGCCTTGGCGCGTTTCAGCCTCGTTAGGGTGCGACAAGGCGGCGCGCGACAGGTCGTCCCGTTCGCAAGGGCCGAGTCACTCTCGACCATGGGGGCATGGTTAAGGAGCGTTTCATGACCGTCGCCTCGCAGACCCGTTCGTTCGATCCCCGGCCGCAACGCGCCCGTCGCCGCGAGCCTCGCCAATGGCCGCTGGGCGTGGCGGTGCTGGTGGCGTCGGTGCTGAACGCCGTGGTCTGGGGCGGCCTCTTCGCCGTGGCGAAGGTCTTCCTGAGTTTGTGAGCGTAAGCGTTTCGTACTTCTCCCCCGAAAACGACTTGGGCCGCGTCTCGCAAGGACGCGGCCCTTTTTCTGGGAGAAATCACAAGATGGGCACCGACGCCGTCAGATCGGCATCCGCATGATTTCCTGATAGGCCGAGATGACCTGGTCGCGGATCGACATCACCGTCTCCAGGCTGGCTTCGGCCGAGCTGATAGCGGTGACCACGTCGACCAGTTCAGCCTTGCCGGCCACCTGGGCGGCGATCTTGTGCTCGGCGACCTTGGAGGCCTTGGTCGCCCCGTCCATGGCCGACTTCAACAGGTCGCCGAAGTCGACGCCCTTGTCCTGGGAGCCACCGATGGACCCGATGGAGCCGACCGACATGGCGCCGGAATTGGCATAGGCCTTGGCGGCGGCGAGCGCGGTGATCATGGCCTAGCCCCTACTTCTTGAGGATGTCGAGCGTGCGCGACTGCATGGAGCGCGCGGTCTCGATGACATTGAGGTTGGCTTCGTAGGCGCGCTGCGCCTCCTTCATGTCCAGCGCCTCGACCATGGTGTTGACGTTGGGCAGCTTGACGTAGCCCTTGGCGTCGGCGGCCGGGTTGCCGGGATCGTACTCGGTCTTGAAGTCGCTCTGGTCGGGATCGACGCGCAGCATCTGCACGCCCTCGCCGCCCTGGACCGTGGTCGGCTTGAACACCGGCACCTGACGGCGATAGGGGTCGCCGCCCGCCGTGCGCGCGGTGGAGTTGGCGTTGGCGATGTTCTCGGCGATGACCCGCATGCGCCCTTGCTGGGCGCGCAGGGCCGACGAGGCCACAGCCATGGTCGCGAGGGATTGGGACTTGATCTCGGGCATCGCCTAAAGTCCTCAGCCGGAAGGTTTGCGAGCGGCCATGCGGAGCATGGTCATGGATTTCTGGTAGAAGCTGATCGCCGCGTCGTAGTTCATCCGCGCGTCGGTCATCTTGAGCATCTGGTCCTCGAGCGAGACCGCGTTGCCGTCCAGCGTCGTCTCCGAGTCGGCGCCCGCCGTCGCCCGCCACGCGCTGGGGGCGTTGGGCCGGCCCATATGCGAGGTGGTGGTGGCGATCATGGTGACGCCCGAGGTCGGCGCAGCCCGTCCGCCGCGATAGACCGGCCCCGCCGCGTTGTTCATCAGCGAGGCCTGGAAGCTGAACGGCTTCAGGTCGCTGGGCCGATAGCCGGGGGTGTCGGAGTTGGCCACGTTCTGGGCGACAAGCTTCTGGCGCTCGGTCAGATAACCGAGGCGGCTCTTGAGCATGCCGAAAAGAGGGATATCGTCCGGACCCATGCGAACATGGTGAAGAAACAGGGTTAATCCGGCATTAAGAAGCCTCAGGCACACAAGGATCCGTAGGGGCGTTTCCCTGCGCCAAGTTGTCTCGCCGAGAGCGGCCCCGAGCCCATGGACGTCATTGAATTCATCCGCGCCCTAGCGGCCCTGGCCTTCACCCTGGGCCTGATCGGCCTGGCGGCCTGGGCGCTGCGCAAGTACGGGCCCGACTCCATCGGCCGGGCCATCGCCGCGCGCCAGGACCGTCGCCTGAGGGTGGTCGAGAGCCTGGCCCTGGACCCGACCCGGCGACTGGTCGTCGTCAGCCTGGACGGTGAGGAACGCCTGGTGCTGCTGGGCGAAGGCCAGTTGCTGAACTGGACGCCCAAGGGCCCGCCCCCGGCGTCCGCCCTCTCCCCATCCCCCGTCGCCGAACCGGAGCCCGTGGCCTGATGATCCGCGACCTCTTCAAATCCGTGATCGGCGCCAAGGCGGAAGACCTGCGCCGCGCCGCGGTCATCTCGGTGCTGGCGGCCCTCGCCTGCGCCATCATGCCGGCGGCGGCCATGGCCCAGTCGGCCGTGAACATCAATCTGGGCACGGGTGCTGGCCTGACCGAACGCGTCGTCCAGCTGGTGGGCCTGATGACGGTGCTGTCCCTGGCCCCGTCGATCGTGATCATGACCACCTCGTTCGTCCGGATCGTGGTGGTTCTGGGCCTGCTCCGCACCGCCATCGGCGTGCAGCAAAGTCCGCCCAACCCCGTGATCATCAGCCTGGCGCTGTTCCTGACGGCCATCGTCATGGGCCCGACCTTCGAGCGCTCCTACGACGCGGGGATCAAGCCGCTGCTGGATCAGCAGATGGAGCTGCCCGAGGCGTTCGAGGCCGCCGGCGGACCGGTCAAGCAGTTCATGCTCAGCCAGGTGGACCGCGACGACCTGGCGCTGTTTGTGCGCCTGTCGAAGATCCCGCAGCCGAGAACGGCCGAGGAGACCCCGCTCAAGGTCGTCACGCCCGCCTTCATGATCTCGGAACTGAAGCGCGCCTTCGAGATCGGCTTCCTGTTGTTCATCCCGTTCCTGGTCATCGATCTTGTCGTGGCCAGCGTGCTGATGAGCATGGGTATGATGATGCTGCCGCCGGCCTCGATCAGTCTTCCGTTCAAGCTGATCTTCTTCGTGCTAGTGGACGGCTGGAGACTCGTGGCCGGCAGTCTTGTCGAGAGCTTCCAGCGCGGCGCCGCCGGATAAACCTTTAGAAGACCCGGATCATGACTGTTTTCGTTCTCGGCTCGATCAATCTGGACGCTGTGGCGCGGGTCGATGACCTGCCCCGCCCGGGCGAGACCGTCGCGGGCCTTTCGCTGGAACTGTTCCTGGGCGGCAAGGGCGCGAACCAGGCCGTAGCGGCCGCCCGCATGGGCGTGGCCACCCGGCTGATGGGCGCCGTCGGCGGCGACGACAGCGGCGCCAGCCTGAAAGCCAAGCTGGCCGGCTATGGCGTGCAGGTCGGCGACGTGGTCGAACTGCCGGGCGTGCCCACAGGCCAGGCCCATGTCTGGGTCGCCAACAGCGCCGAGAACATGATCGTGGTGACCGCCGGCGCCAACGCCATGGTCACGCCCCAGCAGGTGGCCGCCACGCCGATCGAGGGCCAGCGGGTGCTGCTCTGCCAGCTGGAGACACCGGCCACGGCGATCGAGACGCTGTTCCGCGCCGGCGCGGCCAAGGGCGCCCTGCGGATCCTGAACGCCGCCCCGGCCCTGCCCCAGGGCGCGGCGCTGTTCCCGCTGACCGACATCCTGATCGTCAACCAGACCGAACTGGCCACCTACGCCAAGCTCGACCGCGAGCCCGTCAAGCTGGAAGAGGTCTCGGTCGCCGCGCGCAAGCTGATGAGCCGCCCCGACCAGACGATCATCGTCACGCTGGGCGCGGCGGGCGCGGCCGTGGTGCGGCGCGACGAGGCCTTCCTGGTCGAGGGCAAGAAGGTCAAGGCGGTGGACACCGTCGGGGCCGGCGACTGCTTCTGCGGCGCCCTGGCCGCGACCCTGGCCGCCGGCATGGACCTGGCCGAGGCGGTTGAAACGGCCAACGCGGCGGCCGCCCTGTCGGTGCAGAAAGCCGGCGCCGCACCGTCGATGCCGAACCGCCGCGAGGTCGAGGCGTTTCTGGAGGCGTGAGGGCAACGTCACGTGGAGCCTAGCCGATAGCCTGCTGTTGGTTCGACCGGGCCGCCGATGCTCGCCGGGGAGGCCAGGATTCTGGAGGCAGGCTACGACCCGTTGCGGACATAAACCCCTCTTCCAAAGGGAGAGGGAGGGGCCCGCCGCGAAGCGGTGGGAGGGAGAGGGGTTACGAGGTTTGACGGCGTGCCGGCGCTCCGTCGAACGCCGTACCCCCTCACCCCGACCCTCTCCCCATGGGAGAGGGCACTTTGTCGGCCCTTCCACCCTGGTCGGACGTTGGCATCCGCCCTACTCGGCACTTATGCTCCGGCCATGCCCGCAGCAAAGCCGCCACTCCAACCAGTCGCTCCCTCGCCACTATTGGATGCCGAGGCAGCATTCATCAAAGCGACGGTCGAGCGTATCTTCGGCGCTGACGCGGTCGTGCGTAACTTCGGTTCAGACCCTACCCGGCTCGACCTGCATGTCGAAACGAACACGACAACCCGACTGGAGCTGGACGAGTGCAAAGGTCACCTGTGGTGTCGAATTGAGAGACCTATCGCGCTCATCGCAACGAAGCGCGGCGCCCGCCCACATGGGACCGCGAAGATCGCTTACCGCCAAGGCATCATACTCTGACAGTCGAATAGGCTGAGAACGGCTGCTTACGACCCACACTTGCCCCCTCCGCGCCTTCGGCGCTCCTCCCCCGGAGGGGGAAGAAGAGATCGCACCTTCTGCCCCCTATGGGGGCGGACGACCATGCGAAGCATGGTCCGGTGGGGGCCTGCGGCCTGTCCGCATTCCACCCATTCCAGAACTACATCTGGTCGTCATCCCGCGCTTTATGCGCGGGACCCATTTGTCCGCCGCAGGTGCGGAGCCGAATAGCAATCTCACGTAAAAGCTGAACCATGGGTCCCGCGCATGAAGCGCGGGATGACGGGGCTTGGGGAAACTCCGCTCCCCCATCAGCGACTCTCGCCCCACCCGCACCGCGAGCCGCGAGACCAAGCGCGCCCTCAGGCCGCGCGGATGCCCGAGCCGCTCTCGGCGGCCGCGCCGACCACGGCGTCGTAGCCGAGGATCATGTCGACGTCCTTGCCGTTGCTGGCCAGCGGCAGGCGCAGCCACAGGATCGACATGTGCGGCGCGCCGCGCCAGGCCAGGCTGTGGACGCCGACGCCGGGACGACGCTCGTCCACGACCTTGTCCAGTTCCTTGCGCCAGTAGTCGACGGCCGCGGCGTTGTAGACGTCACCGATCAGGCGGCCGGTGATCTCACGGCCATAGACGCCGTAGAGCCCGGTGCCCGCCAGGCGCAGGCGATAGTCGCGCGGCGCGCCGCCGACCACGTCGATCAGGCTGACGGTCGGCAGCAGCCGCTTCATGCTCGCAGGATGCAGGTCGACGCGCGCGGGGAGGCTCGCCCCCCGACGGAGGGACGCCCAGTAGGCGAACATCTCCTGGTGAGCGCGGGCCGCCGTGGCGGATGCGCTCAATTGCGCGGACATCTTCAGAGTCCTTAACAAGCTATTGGAATCACTTCGATTCACTATCGCTTAAGGAACGAATCGGCGGCAAGCGAAAAACATGTCGCGCGACAAGATTCCCGGGATGAGTCAACTATCAACGACAACGCCCGCCGTCCGGGTTCGGACGACGGGCGCTGATCCTGGCGGAGGCCGCGAACGGCCAAGCTTTTGTTCCGACTCGGCTATTTCGCCTTGCGCGCAGGTTTGCGGCCGCCTTGGCCGAGACCCATCTGCTTGGCGAGGTTCGAGCGCGCCTCGGCGTAGTTGGGCGCCACCATTGGGTAATCCTTGGGCAGGCCCCACTTGGCGCGGTAGTCCTCGGGCGTCATGTCGTACTTGGTGCGCAGGTGGCGCTTGAGCGATTTGAACTTCCGACCGTCTTCCAGGCAGATCAGATAGTCGGGCGTGATCGACTTCTTGACCGGAACCGCAGGCTCCTTCGGCGTGGGGGCCGGCTCGGCGGCCGGGGCGCCGACATTGGCGAGCGCGGCGTGAACCTGCTTGATCAAGGCCGGCAGGTCGGCGGTCGAAACCACGTTGTTGCCGACATAGGCCGAAACGATGCCCGCCGTCATCTCGATCAGGTCCGATTGATCTTCCATATGCCTCGCCCGTCGCCAAAACTTTTTGCTGGTGCGGCTGATTCCTAGATCAGTCGAGGGGTGCATACCCATATTGACCACAACGAGCAATACGGACCTCCTCAAGAGATCATTTGTAATACTCCAATGTTCGAGAAGGCTCTCGGTTACTGGAAATGGCTAGAAATGCGTGCTTGATATCCTGAGTATCGATATGGGCCGCGATCTGATACCGCCGATATCCAGACATTAGCGTCCAAAGTCGCGCGAGAGCGCCAGCATGGCGGCGCGCTGCGGGGCCGAGTATTCGTCAACGGCGGCCTCGTCCCCGTCGCGGATCGCCTTCAGGAGGGCCGGCGTCAGGGCCGAGGTCAGCGACCAGTTCCAATAGCGCAGCACCGTCTGGGCGCGGTCGACGGCGATGGCGTCATAGACCGTCAGCACACGCTCGAGGTTCGGGTCGGTGGCGCCGGTGCGATCGACCTCCTGGCGGCGCAGGCCGCGCCAGAGCTGGCGCACGCAGCCGCGGGGCAAACCGGTCGCCTTGCACAGGATGGCCAGGGGCTCGCCGCCCGGATCGGTGAAGATCTTGGCGCCGGTCATCGGCTTCAGGCCCGACAGGTAGGAGATCTCCTCGGCGATCTCGCGGGTGAAGCCGCCCTCCCCCGCGGCGACGGCCTCATCGAGGCTGTTGAACGGGCTCTTGGCGATGGCGGCGCGGTTGCGCTGGCGGCGCTCGATGAACTGCAGGGCCTTGCGCGACAGCGGATCCTGCCAGCCCTCGGCCGAGGCCAGGGCGAAGACGTCCCCCACCGCGTCCTGGAGAATTTCGCGCGACACCGCAAAGCGCTGGAGAATGACCCGCCGCGCCTCGGAATCCGCCCACCAGAACATCACATAGGCATGGCTGGGCCGCAGCTCGGCGCGGCGCAGCAGCAGCGGGATCAGGTGCTGGGCGTCGCGCGTGGCGGCCACGATGTTCTCGACGCCCTGATGGCTGAGCTTGACCAGCTCGTTGCGTAGCAGGGTCTCAATGACGGCAGGCTCGCCCATGTCGATCAGGGCGTCGGCGACCACCTCGCTGACGCCGCGACGCTGGGCGATCAGGCGGCGGTGTTCGGTCGTGGCCTGATAGAGGCAGCTGATCAGGTCAGCGTCCGACAGCTTCTCGGAATCGACCAGCAGGGCGCGCGCCACCGGCAGCTCGTCGCGCAGCAGCAGGCGCACCAGCACCCCCGGCATTTCATTGAGCATGGCAAGACGACGGGCCACCTTCTCGCGTTCGCCGACATTGGCGTCACGCAGCATCTCGACCAGCAGGTCGGCCGTCATCGAGCGCTCGAAGGCGTTGATCCGGCTGCTGGGCAGGCAGACCACGTCGGCCAGTCGCTTGAGCAGGGTCGAGCGCGAACGCGGCGCGGCCCTGGGGGCCTCGGGCTCTTCGAACGCGGGGGTCAGCGCGGCTTCGCTCATGGGCCTGAACAGACCAGAGCGTGATTAACGGGCGGTGAGCGGCGGCGCGGCAAATGCGCCTGCGCCCCCTCCGTCTCGCCGCCTATCGGCGTCGAGCCACCTCCCCCGCATGCGAGGGAGGATGAAAGTCCTCCTCACCCGTGAAACGGGGGAGGTGTCGTGGCGCGAAGCGACGCGACGGAGGGGGCGCTCAAAGCCCTACCGGAACTCCGGCTGCTCCCATTCCGGCCAGATGTCGGGCACGTCGCTCGAGACCTTGTTCGGATAGACCGGCGCGCGCTTTTCGAGGAACGAGGTGACGCCCTCCTTGGCGTCCCCGGACGAGCCGCGCGACTGGATGGCGCGGCTGTCGGCCTTATGCGCTTCCATCGGATGGTCGGCGCCGGCCATGCGCCACAAGAGCTGGCGGGTCAGCGCCACGGAAACGGGCGCGGTGTTGTCGGCGATCTCGCGGGCCAGGGCGCGGGCGGCGGGCAGCAGGTCGTCGGGCGCGTGCAGCGAGCGCACCAGCCCCTTCTCCAGCGCCTCGGACGCCGGGAACACGCGGCCGGTGTAGCACCACTCCAGCGCCGTCTGCAGACCCACCAGACGCGGCAGGAACCAGCTGGAGGCGGCCTCGGGATTGATCCCCCGGCGGGCGAACACGAAGCCGAACTTGGCCTCGGTCGAGGCCATGCGAATGTCCATCGGCAGCTGCATGGTGACACCCACGCCGACGGCCGCGCCGTTGATCGCGCCGATGATCGGCTTGAGGCTGTCGTACATGCGCAAGGTCACGCGGCCGCCGCCGTCGCGATAGATGTCGCCGACCTTGCCCTCCTCACGCTCCAGCGCCTGGGGGCTGGTGCGATCGAAGGTGGCGCCGCCGCCGCCGAGGTCCGCGCCGGCGCAGAACGCCCTCCCCGCACCGGTGATGATCACCACCTTCACCGCGTCGTCGGCGTCGGTGACGTCGAACACCTCGATCAGGTCCTTCATCATCCGGGCGGTGAAGGCGTTCATGCGGTCGGGGCGATTGAGGGTGATCGTCGCGATCCCGTCCTCGACGTCGTACAGCAGGGTCTCGAAGGTCGGTGTCGACATGGCGTTCTCCTCGGCCTGATTTTAAACGATCGTATGACCCGAAGACGCCGAAGAACAAGACCCGGTCGCGGGCCGCCTGGGCGCTCTGCCGTTTTGGGTTTGCTGCGACCGCGCGTCGCGGCGCGCGAGGGGGGTGATCTGAGCCATTCTAACGGCGTCCGGAACCCCCCATATCCGGACGCCCTACAGCGCCGGCGCGCGAGACGTAATCCTCGCCGCCGGCGCGCCCTTTATCCCCGCTTCACACCCAGCTTGCTGATCGCGTGCACGAAGTTGTTCGGCGCGATCTCGATGTTTCCGGTCCAGTTCAGATCGGGGAACCGGGCCAGGATCTGGCGATAGGCCTCCTCCAGCTGGATCTGGGCGACGCGCTTGCCGATGCAGGTGTGCGGGCCATAGCCGAACGCGATGTGCTTGCCGGCGTTGGCGCGGGTGACGTCCAGTTGGTCGGGGTTCTCGAACATGGCCGGATCGCGGTTGGCCGCGCCGTAATACATGATCGCCTTTTCGCCCTCGCGGATCAGTTGGCCGTTGACCTCGACGTCGCGAGTGGCCGTGCGGCGCATATAGACGACCGGGCTGACCATGCGGATGAACTCATCGACCGCCCCGCCCAGCAGCGACGGATCGGCGATCAGCTTCTGCTTCTGGTCGGGGAACTCGGTCAGCAACCGCATGGCGCCCGACAGGGTGTTGCGGGTGGTGTCATTGCCCGCGAACACGATCAGCAGCCACGAGCCGTCGAGATACTCGTCGGGCAGCACCGCGCCATCGAGCTGGGCTCGGGCGATCGCCGTCATCAGGTCTTCCTTCGGGTCCTCCCGACGCTTGTGCAGCATCGTGCGGCCGTACTCGAACATCTCCTCGACGTTGTTGTTGAAGTCCATGACGAACTGCATGAGCTCCAGGGTCGGCTGCATCGGCGCATTGGCCTGCTTGACCGCCAGGTCCTGGGCGCGCTCCAGATAGTGCATCCAGGTCAGGAACTTGGGCCGGTCTTCCGGCGGCACGCCCAGGATCTCGCACAGGGTGAACAGCGGCAGCACGCTGGAGAAGTGCTCGACCATGTCGATCTCGGCGCCGTTCGCCAGCAGCGGCTCCATCGCGTCTAGCAGGCGCGTCACCTCGCCCCTCACCCGCTCGGTCAGGCCGCGCAGATAGGACGGCGTGAAGTACGGCATGTGCTCGCGACGCAGCTGCAGGTGATGCGGCGCATCCATGTTGATCATGGTGTCCATCGAGGCGCGGAACAGCAGCGCGTGGCGCTTCTCGGGCGCGCCCATCGACATCAGGATGCCGCCCCGCTGGGACGAGAAGGTCTCCGGATCGCCATTGACCCGGTGGACGTCCTCATAGCGCGTCAGGGCCCAGAAGCCCGGCCCGCCCATCGGCTCAGGATGCCACATCACCGGCGCCTCCTGCCGCATCCGCGCGAAGTCGGCCCAGGGCTGACCCTTGGTGAAACGGAAGATGTCGGCGAGATCGACGTCCTTGAGTGTCGGATAGGTCGGCGGCGCGCCGGGCCCCGCCTTGCCGTCCACCACCGTCTGACTGATCAGGTCCATTTAACGCCTCACTGGAATGGGTTGCCGTTAACGTCACCATACCCAAGATCGACGTTCGACCAACGGCGCCGCGACGGCAACTTGCGCAATGGCCGGACCTGGGCGCATCCTCTCAACTAAACGCCGATTAGCGACGAGAACGCGGACGGCGAAGGGAGAGAAACGATGACCGGGATCATCGAGGCCGACTACGTTATCGTGGGTGCGGGATCGGCGGGCTGCGTGCTGGCCGCGCGCCTGTCGGAGAACGGCCGCTACAAGGTCGTGCTGCTGGAGGCGGGCGGCGACGACCGGCCGACCAAGAACCTCTCCCAGTTCGCCTCGAACATGATGATCCACATCCCGGTCGGCTACTCGTCGACCCTGAAGGATCCCAAGGTCAACTGGCTGTTCACCACCGAGCCCGACCCCGGCACCGGCGGCCGGGCCCACGTCTGGCCGCGCGGCAAGGTGCTGGGCGGCTCGTCCTCGATCAACGCCATGCTCTATGTGCGCGGCCAGGCCGCCGACTATGACGGCTGGCGGCAGCTGGGCTGCGAGGGCTGGGCCTGGGACGACGTCCTGCACTACTTCCGCAAGTCGCAGAACCAGGAGCGCGGCGCCTGCGATCTGCACGCCACCGGCGGCCCCCTGAACGTCGCCGATATGCGCGACGCCCACCCGATCTCCGAGGCGCTGATCCAGGCTTGCGACCAGGCCGGCATCCCGCGCTATCCCGACCTGAACGGTCCCGATCAGGAGGGCGTGACCTGGTATCAGGTGACCCAGAAGAACGGCGCGCGCTGCTCGTCGGCGGTCGCCTATCTGCACCCGGCCATGAAGCGTCCGAACCTGCGCGTCGAGACCAATGCGCTGGCCGGCCGCGTCCTCTTCGAAGGCAAGCGGGCCGTCGGCGTCGAGTTCATGCAGAACGGCGAGCGGCGCACCGCCATGGCGCGCGGCGAGGTCATCCTGGCCGGCGGCGCGATCAACTCGCCCCAGCTTCTGCAGCTGTCAGGCGTCGGCGCCGGCGGCCTGCTGCGCGAGCATGGGATCGAGGTCGTGGCCGACCTGCCCGGCGTCGGCGAGAACCTGCAGGACCACTACATCGTCGCCGCTCGCTACCGGCTGAAGTCGGGGACCGTCTCGGTCAACGAGCAGAGCAAGGGCGGACGCCTGGCCGCCGAGGCGATGAAGTACCTGCTGTTCCGCAAGGGCCTTCTGACACTGTCGGCGGCCCACGTGGCGGCTTTCTGCAAGTCCCGCCCAGATCTCGCAGGACCGGACATCCAGTTCCACATCCTGCCCGCGACCATGGATCTGGAGAAGCTGTTCAACGAGCAGAAGATGGAGCTGGAAGGCGCGCCGGGCATGACCATCGCGCCCTGCCAGTTGCGCCCCGAAAGCCGTGGGCACATCCGGATCAAGTCGGCCGATCCGTCGGTCTATCCGGCCATCTTCGCCAACTACCTGGCCGATCCGCTGGACCAGGAGGTCATCGTCGCCGGCCTGAAATGGGCGCGGAAGATCGGCCAGCAGCCGGCCATCGCCCAGTACGTCGAAAGCGAGATGAACCCCGGTCTCGAGGTCCAGACCGACGAGCAACTGCTGGAGTTCGCCCGCCAGACCGGCTCGACGCTCTATCACCCCGTGGGCACCTGCCAGATGGGGACCGGGCCGATGGCCGTCGTGGACGCGCAGTTGCGCGTGCGCGGCGTGGAAGGCCTGCGCGTGGTCGACGCCTCGATCATGCCGCGCCTGATCTCCGGCAACACCAACGCCCCCTCGATCATGATCGGGGAAAAGGGCGCGGACATGATCCTGGCCGCCGCCAGGCAGCCCGTCGCCGCTTAACCGCAATCCCGTGTCATCCCGGACGGCCCGCAGGGGCGATCCGGGACCATAGCAAACTCAGCGCTTCCGGCGGTCCCGGCTCGGCCTTCGACCGTCCGGGATGACAGTTCAAAACGAGGTCCCGGCTATGCACCCCTACCTCCACGCCCAGTCGCAAGGCGGCAAGGCCGCCTACATCATGGCCGGCTCCGGCGAGGTCGTGACCTACGCCCAGCTGGACGCGCGGTCGAACCAGGGCGCGCACCTGTTCCGGTCGCTCGGTTTGGTTCCCGGCGACGTCATCGCCATCCTGATGGAGAACAACGCCCGCTTCTTCGAGGTCGCCTGGGCGGCTCAGCGATCGGGCCTGTACTTCGTCTGCATCTCCACCAAGCTGACCGCCTCTGAGGCCGAGTACATCCTGCAGGACTGCGGGGCCAAGGTGTTCATCACCTCCACCGCCATGGGCCCGGTGATCGACGAGATCGCCGCCCTGGTCCCTGGCCTGTCCCTGTTCACAGTGGGCGGCGCGCACGGCCCTTACGCCGACTTCGTCGCGGCCCGCGACGGCCAGCCGGCCATGCCGATCGCCGACGAGAGCGCCGGCACGGACATGCTCTATTCGTCCGGCACCACCGGCCGGCCCAAGGGCGTGAAACCCGCCCTCAGCGGCGGTCCGATCGACGCGCCCAACGCCCTGCAGATGATGGCCCAGGGCCTGTTCGGCTTCTCCGGCGACAGCCTCTACCTGTCGCCCGCGCCGCTCTATCACGCCGCCCCGCTGCGCTGGTGCATGACCGTCCACAAGCTGGGCGGCACAGTGATCGTGATGGAGAAGTTCGACCCCGAGGTCGCCCTGGCCCTGATCGAGAAACACAAGGTCAACTGCGGTCAGTTCGTCCCCACCCACTTCGTGCGGATGCTTAAGCTGCCCGAGGCGGTGCGCGCCAAGTACGACGTCTCGTCGATGACGTCGGCGATCCACGCCGCCGCCCCCTGCCCCGTCCCGGTCAAGGAGCAGATGATCGCCTGGTGGGGTCCGGTGATCTTCGAATACTACGCCGGCACCGAGGGCAACGGCTTCTGCTGGATCAATTCGCAGAACTGGCTGACCCACAAGGGCAGCGTCGGCCAGGCGGTGCTGGGCGAGCTGCGCATCTGCGACGAGGCCGGCGACCCCGTGCCGCCGCGCACCGAAGGCACGGTCTATTTCGCCAATGGTCCTGCGGTGAACTATCACAACGCCCCGGACAAGACGGCCGAGAGCTACAACAAACACGGCTGGACCACGCTGGGTGACGTGGGCTGGGCCGACGAGGAGGGCTTCCTTTACCTCACCGACCGCAAGAGCTTCATGATCATCTCGGGCGGGGTGAACATCTATCCGCAGGAGATCGAGAACCTCTTGATCACCCATCCCAAGGTCGCCGACGCCGCCGTGGTGGGCGCGCCGCACGAGGAGATGGGCGAGCAGGTGGTGGCGGTGATCCAGCCGATGGACCTCGGCGACGACCAGGTCGCCCTAGCCGAGGAGCTGATGGCCTTCGCCCGCGCCAACCTCAGCCACGTGAAGTCGCCGCGCCGCATCGACTTCATGGCCGAACTGCCCCGCCACCCGACCGGCAAGCTCTACAAGCGCCTGATCCGCGACGCCTACTGGGGCAAGGGCGAGAGCAAGATCGTTTAGAGGGCGGAAAAGTTATACGCAGATTTCATATTTGCGTATAACTTGCTCTCATGATCCAGCGCCTGCCGCTCTCGGCCGCCACCAGCTACGCGGAACTGATGGAACGCCTGCGTCTCGCGCGCTTCGGCGAGTTCCCCTCTGGATCGAGCTTCGTCTCCAAGACCGTCAAGGGACGACTCTACTGGTACGTTCAGATGCCCACGGGCGGCCAGCAGAGCCGCAGGCAAGTCTACATCGGCCCCGATAGCGAGGCGCTGCGCGAACGCATCGCCCGCCACGGCGAGCACAAGGCAGATGTCGAGGATCGCCGACGTCTCGTCGCCGCCATCCTAGCCTCTGGCGCGCCAAAGCCTGACCGGATCAGCGCCGAGATTGTGCAGGCCCTCGCGGAGGCCGGCGCCTTTCGCATTCGCGCGGTGCTGATCGGCACCGTGGCGTTCCAGACCTACGCGGCGCATCTGGGGGTCCGGCTGCCCGTGACAAGTCTGGCGACCCTGGACCTCGACATCGCCCAGGACTTTGGGATCGCCTCCAATCTGGACGATAAGCTCGAGAAGCCTATCCTCGACATCCTTCGAGGATTGGACCCGCGCTTCTCGCCTGTCAGCTATGCGTTCGACACCAGACGGACGACCAGCTACGCGCTGAACGAGCGCTACCGCGTCGATGTCTTGACCACCATGCGCGGCGCGCCGCGCGACGAACCATCCTACCTGCCGACGCTGGGCAGTGACGCCGTACCCTTGAAATTCATGGATTTCCTGCTGCGCGATCCAGTCGAGACCGCCGTATTGCATGGCGCGGGCGTGCTCGTGAACGCACCGGCGCCCGCACGCTACGCCGTGCACAAGCTGATGGTCAGCCGCAATCGCAAGGTCAATCCGGAGAAAGGACTCAAGGATCGCCTCCAGGCGGCGCAACTTATTGAGATCCTCGCCCAGGAAGACCCCTTCGCCCTGCGCGAGGCCTATGCCGAGGCGCGCGAGCGGGGCGAGGCCTGGCGCGAGCTGCTAGACGAGGCCGTATCACAGCTGCCCGAGCCCGCGCGCGCCGCGCTGGAGCCTTGAGCCGACTTGCCCTTCCGGGCGACGCATGCGACCAATCCAAACAACTGTTCGAGGGAGAAATCACATGAAGGAAGTCGCCTACGCCGACATCGCCGGCCTGGTGGGCCAGGAACTGGGCGTCTCGGACTGGGTCGAGATCACCCAGGAGCGCGTGAACCTGTTCGCCGAAGCCACCGGCGACCATCAGTGGATCCACGTCGATGTCGAGCGCGCCACCAAGGAGATCGGTGGGCCGATCGCCCACGGCTATCTGACCCTGTCGCTGATCCCGATGCTGGGCGCTGGCATCCTGCGGGTGACCGGCGTGACGCGCGGCATCAACTATGGCTGCGACAAGGTCCGCTTCACCGGCATGGTCCGCGTCGGCAAGAAGGTGCGGATGCGCCAGAAACTGCTCAGCGTCGAGCCCAAGGCCGGCGGTCTGCAGATGAAGAATGAGTGCACGATCGAGATCGAGGGCGAGGAGCGTCCCGCCTGCGTCGCCGAGACCATCTCGATCATCTACGGCTGATAGCCTGCTTCTCGGCGTGTCATTCCGGAAGCCTCGAAGAGGCTATCCGGGATGACGCGAATGTTTGGCTGGAGGAACGAGGCATGGCCAAGCAGCACGACTACACCAGCCTGATCGAATGGACCGGCGACCGGGGCGACGGCACGCGCACCTATCGCGGCTATGACCGCACCTGGACGATCGCCACACTCGGCAAGCCGCCGATAGCCTGCTCGAACGATCCGCTGCTGGGCGGCGATCCCACCCTGCACAATCCCGAGGACCTGCTGCTGTCCTCCTTAAGCGCCTGTCACATGCTCTGGTACCTGCATCTGGCCTCGAGCGCCGGGATCGTCGTGCGTGGCTACCGCGACAGCCCGCTGGGCGTGGGTGAGAGTACGCCCGACGGCGCGGGGCGGTTCCTGCGCGCCACCTTGCGACCGCACATCGTGGTGGAGGCCGGCGCCGACCTCGCCAGGGCCGACGCCATCCACCATGAGATTCACAAGGTCTGCTTCATCGCCCGGTCGGTGAACTTCCCGGTCGACTATGCCGCGACCTACGAGACGGCCTGAACCCAAAGCGCTCAGGCCGCCTTAAGCAGTCTATTTGGCCGATACGACCGGCAGTTCGATGTAGGACTCCCGCCCCGGCGCGTGATGGATCGCGTTGCGGGCCACCACGAACTTGGCCTCCTTCTCGTTGTCGCCGCCCGTGTTCAGGTTGCGGACAAACTTGGGGAAGTTCGACGAGGTGATCTCGATCCGGATGCGATGTCCCGGCAGGAAGGTGTTGCTGGTCGTGATCGGCGTGGGCTTCACGACACTGACCGCGCCGGCCGTCAGCATCTTGGGCTTGTCGTAGCCGTCGCGATAGCGCGCCCGCATGATGGTGTCGCCGAGGATGTAGGCCGTGCCGTCCGGCGCGACATCGACCAGCTTGACCGCAAAGTCGGTGTCCTTGGCGTCCGACGACACGTGAAGCACCGGTCGCACGAAGCCGGAGACCTCCATGGCCTCGGTCAACGGCTCGCTGGTGTAGACCAGCACGTCGTTGCGCGCCTCGATCGGGCGCTGGTCGAAGGCGCCGGCGATCACCAGGCCGCCGTTGCAGCAGTCGCCGCCGCCGATGGTCTGCACCGGGTTGGCCGGATCATAGACGTAGCGGTCAGCCTTTTCGCCGGCGGCCGGGGCGGCGGTCGACAGCTTGCCGTCGCCGTTCAGGCTATTGGCGCGTCCGCCCGAGCGCAAATAGAAGCGCACCGTCTTGGCCTGTTGCGGCGGCCACTGGGCCGATTCACGCCAAGCGTTGGCGCCCATTGAGTAGTAGCGGACCGGCGGGGTCGAGGCCGAGAACGCGGCCGTATCGCCCTTCAGCCAGCGGTCGAAGAAGGCGTAGACCTCCTTCTCGGCGTCGAAGTCGATAGACCCCAGCGCCCGGTCGCCCGACTTGTACGGACCGCTTAGCACCCGCGAATTGAAGCCGCAGTGGTTCGAGGGCGTGACCACCACGTACTGGTTGGCGCTGGCCTCCTTGTCGGAGTTCACGCTCCGGGCGTGGTTGAACAGGGCCATGTTCGGCCCGATCGAGACATCGTACCAGGAATTGAACCACAGGGCCGGGACGCCCCAGCCGGCGTCGTCGTGATAGAGGCCGCCCTTGCGCCAGGCCGGATCGGCCGGGCCCTTGCGGTTGATCAGTTCCTCGAACGTGCCGGTCGGCTCGCCCAGGTCCTTGAGCATGTCGGCCACCGGCAGGTGGCGGATCTGCTTGGGCCAGTCGACGGCGGGCTTGTTCGGCGCCAGGTCGTTGTACTTGGCCAGACGCGCGATGGTCGGCTGGTCCAGGCCCTTGGGCGGCTGCGGGTTCAGCGGGTTGTCGACGCCGTACAGCCAGACGAAGAACAGGTTGCGCGGCACGCCGCCGGTGTACCAGTTGCCCTGCTCTTCGAACTCGCCGACCTTGCCGATGCCGGCGCCCGAGGCCTGCGGGACCATGGCCGCATGGGCGGGGTGGTTCTGGGCGGCCAGGGCCAGCTGCCATTCGGCCGAGGACGAGCAGCCGCGCGTGCCGACCTTGCCGTTCGACCAGGACTGCTTGGCGATCCAGGAGAGGGTGTCGTAGCCGTCCGTCTGGGGCTTACCCAGGATCTCCCAATCGCCCTCGGAATAGAACCGGCCGCGCTCGTTCTGCAGCACCAGGGCGTAGCCGCGCTTGATCGCCTCCAGCGCGCTGCGGCTGCTGCCCACCTTGTAGGAGAGCTCATTGTACGGCGTCTTGATCAGGATGGTCGGCAGAGGCCCCTTGGCGCCCTTGGGCCGGTAGACGTTGGTGGCCAGCCGCACACCGTCGCGCATGGGCACCATCTCGAACATGGTGACGTCGGCCTTCTGAGCCAGCTCCCGCTCGATCGCCGCGTCTGAATATTGAGAATAGTCCTGGGCCAAGCTTGGCGATGCGATCGCCAAGACCATGACGGCCGCACAAACCTTCATAGACCTATGCATTTTGTTCCCTCTCCTACCCCCGTCCACCAATCAAACTGACCGCCGCCCCTCAAGCCACTTTTCGACGCCCGGCGCGCACGCAAGGGATTGCCCGCCGTCGCGCCCGCTCTGCCCAAGACACGACCTCTGTGCCGCCAGCCTTCGCGCCCGCAGTCGGACCATCTTGCACCGCCCATCGGTTCATGGGCTGCTCCCTCGCCGTACCCGGCCAACCAGAGGACCCCGATGCCCCTCGCGCCCAGCCGCCGCCATTTGCTTTCCGTCGCCGGTCTTGGCGCGCCGGCCCTGCTCGCCGGCGGCGCACGCGCCGGCGCGTCCAGCCCCGCGACCAGCCTGACGCCCGACTCGATCCCCGTCGCCGAGCTCCATCGCCAGTTCGACGTCGAGCCCGGCTACCACAACCTCGAGGCCGGCTACTGGAGCATGATGCCCCGCATGGTGGCGCAGGCGTTTGCACACAACACGGCGATGGTGAACCGCGCCAACGCGATCTGGGCCCGCAACGTCCTGCCGGGCGGCGAAGGCTGGACCAGCGCCTTCCGCGCGGCCGAGGCCGCGATCGCGCGGCTGGTCGGCTGCGGCGCCGACGAGATCGCCATCGCCCGCAGCGGCGCCGACGCCCTGCAGATGCTGATCACCAACTACAAGCCGCTGAAGGCCGGCGACGGCGTGATCTGCTGCGATCTCGACTATGACACCATGATCGCCGCCATGCGCTGGCTGGGGACGCACAAGGGCGCCAAGGTCGTCGAGTTCGCCATGCCCGAGCCCGCGACCACCGCCAATATCCTGGCCGCCTATGAGGACGTTCTGAAGCGGACGCCGGAGGCCAAGCTGCTGCTGGTCACCCAGGTGTCCAACAAGACCGGCCTCGTCACCCCAGTGCGCGAGATCGTGGCCATGGCCCGCGCCCGCGGCGTGGACACCATCGTCGACGCCGCCCACGGCGTGGCCTGCCTGGATTTCCAGCTCGAGGATCTGGGCGCCGATTTCGTCGGGTGGTCGGTGCACAAATGGACCTCGGCGCCGCTCGGGACCGGCGCGATGTATGTTCGCAAGAGCCGCCTGCCGGATGTCGACATCGCCTTCGAGAACCGCAACTTCCCGGACGATGACATCAACACCCGTATCCCGTCGGGCACGGTGAACTTCGCCGCGGTCATGACCATCCCGACGGCGGTGGACTTCCATTTCGCGGTCGGCGGCGCGGCCAAGGAGCGGCACATGCGCGGCCTGCGCGATCGCTGGGTCCATGCGGTGAAGGATCTGGCGAATGTCGAGATCTGCGTTCCGGACGATCCGGCGCGCTACTGCGCGATCACCAGCTTCCGCCTGAAGGGCATGACCACCGACGAGGCCGCGCGCCGGGTGCAGAAGCGATTGTTCGACGTCCACCGCATCCACACGATCTGGCGCGGCGGTGTACGCAAGGGGCCGGTCATCCGCGTCACCCCGGGCCTGTTCAGCACGCCGGCCGATGTCGACGCCTTGGCCAAGGCCCTGCGGACCGAGCAGGCGATGCTGCTGTGAAGGTAAAGGGCTGTTTTGATGTTGAGTGTTGATAGCCATGCAAAACGGCCGCCGGATCGCTCCGGCGGCGGCCTTGTCAGTCATCGCCTGGCGTTCAGCGCTTGATCGCGTCGCCGAGCTTGTCCTGGGCCTTGCCGACCTTGTTCTGCAGGTCGCCCTTGGCCTTCTGGGCCGCGCCCTCGACCTGAAGCCTTGCGTTGCCCGTCGCCTTGCCGACGGCTTCCTTGGCCGCGCCCACGCCCTTGTCGATAGCGCCTTCGATGCGATTGGTGCTCATGGCCAGATCCTCTGCGTTGCTGTTGTGCGTCGCGGAGGAAACGGCGGCGGCCGTGTTCGGGTTCCGTCAGCGGTTGGCGCCGAGGGGGACGGTCGGGGTGGAGACTGCTGCGATGGCCCCGGGCGTCGGCGGGGGCTGAGCGGCCTGGGCCTGGGTGACGGGATCGCCGGGCGCCTGATCGATCATCGCCAACGTCTCGCGAATGAACTTGGCGTGGGTGACGATGCCGATTTCGAGGCGCTCGCCCGAGAGCTCGACCTGTTGGGTCAGCACCCCGGCGATGAACTGCACATCCTGGGTGTCGTTCCCGCCCGGGCGGCGACGGGCGGCCTGCGCCATGAACACCGGCCCGCCCGAGTTTCCCGGGAACACCGAGAAGTCGAGCAGAAAGGTCGGGAAGTCCTTCGATGGGGTCAGCGGATAGGAGGCGACTCGCCCCGACCGCAGAATCGGAAAGCCCGCCGAATTAGCCGACAGCCCCCTGGGAAAGCCCAAGGCCATCATCTCGTCGCCGGGGCCCAGATTGAAGGCGTTGAAGGTGTCGTCCTTGGCCAGATAGTTCAGGGGGATGGCCGCGCGGACGAACTCCTCGGGCGCCTCGACCACCATGGCGGCCACGTCGCGGGTCGGATGCTTCACCCACAGCGGATGATCCCCGTCGCGGATCTTCAAGGCTTCGGGATCGTAGCGCCAGACGCTGTCGGAGCCCTGCACGCGATAACCGATGCGGGCCGTCATCGACGGCATCCGCTCGAACACGTGGGCGGCGGTGATGAGGATGGTGCGCGGCTTGCCGTCGGGGGTGGTGTCGGCGATCAGAAAGCCGGTACCGACCGTCCGCGAGCCGTCACCCAACGGTTGTTCCAGCTGCACCGTCGCCTTGATAAGGTCGACGGAGAGGTCAACCGGCATGACGTCCCCCCCTCGATACGCGACACGCACTAGCCTCGACGCTCGAGGGAGTTTGACCATAGCGCTTCTGCGCCGCAAGTTGTCGTTCTGCCGCACGCGCGGGTTGTTCAAGTGTACGGGGGAAATCTCTCATGGATCGACGTCAGATGATGACGGGAGCCGCCGCGGCGCTTACGTCATCGACCGCACTCCTGTCTGGAACAGCTTTTGGATCGCCCATGACCGCCGACAACGCCGCCCGCCCCACGCCGCCGGTGGCCAAGAAGGTCCCCAAGACCATCACCCAGCTGGGCCGCACACGCACCGACGACTACGCCTGGATGAAGGACGACAACTGGCAGAAGGTCCTGCGCGATCCCAGCCTGATCAAGGCCGACGTCAAGGAACACCTGACCGCCGAGAACGCCTACACCAGGGCCATGCTGGCCCCGACTGAGGCGCTGCAGGCGGCGATGTTCGAGGAGATGAAGGGCCGCATCAAGGAAGACGACGCCAGCGTCCCGGCCAAGGACGGCCCGTTCGAATACTACACGCGCTACGACAAGGGCGCGCAGCATCCGGTCCACGCCCGCAAACCGGTGGGCGGCGGCGCCGAGGTGGTCCTGCTGGACGAAGAGAAGGAAGCCAAGGGCAAGGCCTTCTACCAGGTCGGTGCGGCCAGCCATTCGCCCGATCACAAGCTCTACGCCTGGGCCGTCGACGAGCAGGGTTCGGAAGTCTTCCGCATCCACGTGAAGGACCTGGCGACCGGCGCCCTGCTGGGCGAGGCCGTGGACAGCACCACCGGCGACTTCTGCTTCTCGCCCGACGGCCAGTGGCTGTTCTGGACGTTCCGGGACGACAATGGCCGTCCCGCCAAGATCTATCGCCGCCCGATCAAGGGCGCGGCCAAGGACGACGTGCTGATCTATGACGAGCCCGACGAGGGCTTCTTCATCGGGGTCGGCGTCTCCAGCTCCGAGAAGTACGTCGTCATCTCGTGCGGCAACCAGGAAACCAGCGAGGCGCTGCTGATTCCGGCGGCGAACCCGACGGCCAAGCCGGTGATCTTCCACCCGCGCGAGGTGGGGCTGCGCTACGAGGTCGAGCACTGGAACGACCACTGGGTGATCCGCACCAACGCCGACGGCGCCGTCGACTGGAAGCTGGTCACCACGCCGGAGACCGCGACCAGCAAGGCCAACTGGAAGGACTGGGTGGCCCACAAGCCGGGCCGCCTGATCTCGGGGACCATGGCCTACAAGGCCTGGTTCGTGCGCCTGGAGAAGGTCGACGCCCTCAACCGCGTGGTCGTGACCGCCAAGGACGGCGCCGAGCACGCCATCGCCTTCGACGAGGCCGCCTACGCCCTGTCGCTGGAAGGCGGCTACGAGTACGACACCGACACGGTGCGCTTCGTCTACAACTCGATGACCACGCCGCGTCAGTGGTTCGACTACGACATGGCCAAGCGCACGCGCACGCTGCGCAAGACCCAGGAAATTCCCTCCGGCCACGATCCGTCCAAGTACGAGACCCGCCGCCTGAACGCCAAGGCCGCCGACGGCGCCGAGGTGCCGATCTTCGTCCTGATGAAGAAGGGCACCAAGCTGGACGGCTCGGCGCCGCTGCTGCTGTACGGCTATGGCAGCTACGGCATCTCGATGGAGCCCAACTTCTCGATCCGCAATTTCAGCCTGGTGGACCGGGGCTGGATCTGGGCCACGGCCTGCCCGCGCGGCGGCTCGGAAAAAGGCTGGAGCTGGTTCCTGGACGGCAAGAAGTTCAAGAAGAAGAACACCTTCACCGACTTCATCGCCTGCGCCGAGCACCTGCACGCGGCCGGCTATGGCAAGCCCGCCAATACGGTGGCCTATGGCGGCTCGGCCGGCGGCCTCTTGATGGGTGCGATCAGCAACATGCGCCCTGACCTGTTCGCCGGGATCATCGCGGCGGTGCCGTTCGTCGACGTGGTCAACACCATGAGCGACACCACCCTGCCCCTGACCCCGCCGGAGTGGCCCGAATGGGGCAATCCGCTGGAGGACAAGGAAGCCTACGACTACATCGCCAGCTATTCGCCTTACGACAACATCGGGCCCAAGCCCTATCCGGCGATCCTGGCCACCGGGGGCCTGTCGGACCCGCGCGTCACCTATTGGGAGCCGCAGAAGTGGGTCGCAAAGCTGCGGCCCGCCACGACCAGCGGCAATCCGGTGCTGCTGAAGATCAATATGGAGGCCGGTCACGGCGGCGCCTCGGGCCGCTTTGATTTCCTCAAGGAGATCGCGCTGGACTACGCCTTCGCCGTCTGGGCGGTTGAAAAGGGTTGGACGAAGGCGTGAGCGTTGTGATCCGGGCGTCGACCGACGCCGACATCCCGGCCATTACAGCCATCTACGGCTGGAACGTGCTCAATGGTCTAGGCACGTTCGAGGAGATCCCGCCCGACGCGGCCGAAATGGCGCGCCGGCGCCAGGGTTTCCTCGAGCGCGGCCTGCCCTATCTGGTCGCCGAGCTGGACAGCAAGGTTGTGGGCTATTGCTACGCAGGCCCGTTCCGTCTGCGCGCGGCCTATCGCTACACCGTCGAGGACAGCGTCTATGTCTCGCCCGAGGCGGTCGGCGCGGGGGTCGGCAAGGCGTTGTTGTCGGCCCTGATCACCACCTGTGAGACTTTGGGCCTGCGACAAATGTGCGCAGTCATCGGCGACAGCGACAACGCCGCCTCCATAGGCCTGCACGCCGCTCTTGGCTTTGAAAAGAAAGGCGTTTTCCCGAATATGGGCCACAAGTTCGGCCGCTGGGTGGACCTCGTCTGGATGCAGCGCCCCCTGAACGGCGGTGGAGCAACCCCGCCAGACACGCTTGGGATGAGTCTGAGCGGCGTCTAGCCAGCGCTGTCAAATCAGCCCTTAACTTGTCGCCACACACGATGTTCGCAGAACAGAGGATCGGGGCTCAGGCTTGGCGCCGTCGAAAGGTGAAGACTCGCGGCTTGTCAGGATCGCCCTGACAGAAGCCTACGTGCCGATCGCGCGTGGCTATCTGCTGGCGGCCGCCATCTACAATTCGCTGATCGCCATCGCCCATCCGTTCTACGAGACGGGCCTCACCCTCGTCATGCTGACGGGCCTGACCGGGGCCACCGCGATCTATGCGTTCGGCGCGTGGTTTCTGTTGCGGCGGCGTCGGATCGTGGGCGGCCACCTGGAGTGGCTGGTCCTGGGGATGAACGCGCTCTTTCTGGGGCACGTGACCGCCTACCACCTGTTTCACCTCGAGCCGCAGAAGCTGATCTACTTCGTGCTGCTGGCGCTGGTCTTCGCCACCTCGGCGCCGAGCCGCCGTGTGGCCAATGTCAGCGTTGGCGCCGCGCTCGTCAGCCTGGTCTTCATCGCGCGCGGCGCGCCGGGCGATATGGTCAACCAGTACCTCTTCATCGGCCTGGCCGGAGCCTTCGCGGCGGTCGGCATGTCGACCCTGATGCGGGGCGTGGTCGGCCGCGAGGTGCGCGCGCGTCTGGCCAGTCAGGCGCTCAATGACGAGCTCGAGCGGGAGCTGACCGAGAACCGTCGCCTGCGCACCGAGGCCCAGGCCCTGGCGCTGGCCGCCGAGAAGGCCAACCGCGCCAAGTCCGAGTTCCTGGCCACCATTAGCCACGAGATCCGCACGCCCCTGAACGGCGTGCTGGGCATGGCCCAGATCATGGCCTCGGGAGAGCTGCAGGTCGATCAGCGTCGGCGCCTGGAAACGATCACCGCCTCGGGCCAGTCCCTGCTTAGCCTGATCAACACCATCCTGGACGTCTCGCGCATCGAGGATGGCAAGATGGAGATCGTCGAGGGCCCCTTCGATCTCACCGCCCAGATGAACACGCTGCACCTGCTCTATGGCGGCCTGGCCCGCGACAAGCATCTGGACTTCAGTCTGGAGGTCTCGCCAACAGTCGCCGGGTGGCGCCAGGGCGACGGCGAGCGGTTGCGCCAGGTGCTGTCGAACCTGATTTCCAACGCCATCAAGTTCACGGACAGCGGCGCGGTGCGCGTCACCCTGGACGGCGACGATCAAGGCCTCGTCGTGCGCGTGCTGGACACCGGTGTCGGAATTCCCGAGGCTCAGCGCGAGCGGTTGTTCACCAAGTTCGCCCAGCTCGACAGCTCCAGCACGCGGCGCGTGGGCGGATCGGGTCTGGGGCTGGCGATCTGCAAGTCGCTGGCCGAGCTGATGGGCGGAGAGATCAGCTTCCTGGCGCCGGCCGAGGGCGGCGCTTGCTTCGAGCTGACTTTGCCCATGGCCCGGAGCGACCCACCGCCCGCCGTGGCCGCCCCGCCCGCACCGGCGCTGGCGCCCGCATCAGCGGATGAGGACGCCGCGCCGCGAATCCTGGTGGTCGACGACAACCAGACCAATCGCGCGGTCTTGCTGACCCTGCTGGGACATCTGGGCGCCGACGCCCATTTCGCCGTGGACGGCCGCGATGCGGTGGCGATGTGGGAGCAGGACCGCTGGGACGTCATCCTGATGGACATCCACATGCCCGAGATGGACGGCCTCCAGGCCTGCCAGGTGATCCGAGAGGGCGAGCGCCAAGGTGGCCGAGTCCGCACGCCCGTGGTCGCAGTGACCGCCAGCGTGCTGCCCCATGAGCGCTCCTTGTATGTGCAGGCGGGCATGGACGCCGTCGTTCCCAAGCCCGTCGAGGTGCCGAAGCTTCTGGAAGTGTTGGCAGATGTTCTCGCTGACGCTGACGAAGCCGCCGTGGACACGCGCGGCGCGGCCTGACATCGCTCGCCCGGGAGCCGCGCAGACGCTCAGGCTGCAGACAGGCGGACCCAGACAAGCAGACACGAAAAAGGGGACGCCGCCGCGTCCCCTTCCCGTCTTTTCAAGCGCTGTAAGCGATCAGCCCTTGCGGCCGCGGGTCGTCTTGCCCTTGCGGCCACCCTGGCCCAGGCCCAGGGCCTTAGCCATCTGCGAGCGCGCTTCGCTGTAGGCGGGCGCGGTCGTCGGATAGTCGTTGGGCAGGCCCCACTTGGCCTTGTATTCGGCCACGGTCATGCCGTGGGTGGTCAGGTGACGCTTCAGCGTCTTGTAGGGCTTGCCGTCCTCGAAGCTGATCAGCGCCTCAGGCGTGATGCTTTTGCGGATCTGGGCCGGCGTAGCCTTGGTCACCACTTCAACCGTCGGCGCCGGCGGCGAGCCAATGCCGGCCAGCGCATCATGCGTCGCCCGGATCAGGGCCGGAAGTTCCGACACCGGCGTCGAATTATTGGCCACATAGTTGGCGACGATTTCAGCAGTAAGCTCGATTAGGGTAGCTTTATCTTCCACGTTCAAAACTCCGTTCCCCTTGTATCCGGGATTACACGGTCGCCTCAGAAAAACAAGTAGTTTGAAACTGAAATCAAACTTGCTTCGTGAATTGCTGTAACAATTGCGGCGTGTTGATCGCCAACGACATGGCGAAAATTCGGGCAATTAAATCGATGAACACCCGGCGATCACGAGCGGTACAGCAGCCTAAACCCCGCCGGGCGCGCCTCTATCTCGCAACCGCGAACTGGACTTGAGGCTACATAACGCTATTCGATGAATACGTCGCACCCTCGCCGCGCTTGACGTCACAATGCAGCAAGCCGCCCACAGGCGACAGACGCCTTAGGAAAAGCCGCCAGGATCGCGGACGTTCGAAGTCAGCCTGCCGTCACTCAAGGTCAGGCGACGGCCACATCGCGCCGCCACACCGTCATCATGGGTGCAGATCAGGAAGGTCGCGCCCTCCTCCCGATTGACCTCGCGCATCAGGTCCAGAACGCGATCCGCCGACTCTCGGTCCAGGTTCCCGGTCGGTTCGTCGGCGATGATCAGGTCGGGCCGGTTCATCAAGGCGCGCGCGATGGCGACGCGCTGCTTCTGCCCGCCCGAGAGCCGCGCGGCGGGAAAGTCGATCCGGTCTTCCAGGCCCACGCGCGCCAGAAGATCGCGCGCCCGCGTGCGCATCGCCCGCGAGATGCCCCCGCCCGGCGCGGCGGCCGGAAAGGCGACGTTCTCCATCGCCGTGAAGTCGGGCAGCAGATGGTGGAACTGAAAGACAAAGCCTAGGCGCTGATTGCGGAAGCGCGCGCGCATCCGCTCGGACAGATCATCGACCCGCTCGCCGCTGATGCTCAGGGCGCCGGCGGTAGGACGCAGCAGAAGGCCGATGATCGACAACAGGGTCGACTTGCCCGATCCGGACGCCCCGACCATGGCCACCAGCTCGCCCTGGCCTAGCGTCAGGTCGATGCCTTTCAGGACGCGGGTTTCCTCATCACCGTTGTGGAAGACTTTCTCGATCCCCCGCGCTTCGATCACGTTGGTCATTGCTGAATGGCCTCCAGCGGATCGATCTTCGACGCTGAGCGCGCGGGCAGGATGGAGGCGATCACCGCGCCCAGGGTGGTAAGCACCAGCGCCGCCGCATAGCCGCCCTGCCGGGGCGCGATGGGCAGGATGGATGTGCCGTCGGGTCGGGTGATGCTCTCGAGCCAGATGCACAGGCCATAGCCTGAGGCGCAGCCGATCAGCGCACCGACCAGGCCGATCAACAGGCCTTGCAGCAGAAAGACCCAGAGGATGAACCCGCCGGGCACACCGAACGCCCGCATGATCCCGACCTCACTGCGCCGCCGGTAGGCCGACAGCACAAGCGCGCTGGCCACGCCGATGATGATCGAGATCAGCGAGAAGATCTGGATCATCGTGCCGGTCTGCCCTTGCGCCTTCAGGGCGTCCTCAAGGCCGACATTCTTCTCTTGCCAGGGCGTCGCGCGCAGGCCCGTCGCCTCGCCCAGAAAGCGGGCCGTGGCGCGGGCGTCCTGGGGATCCTTCAGCTTGACCTCGATATTGGTCACGCCCTCCGGCAGGTCGAACAGCGGCCTTGCGGTCTGCAGCGACAGGAAGGCGACGCGCTCGTCCAGACTTTGCAGCCCGGTGCGGAATACGCCTCGGACGGTCAGCTGCCGCTCCACGCCGCGCTCGGTGCGCAGCAGGACCGACTGCCCCGCGCCCAGGCCCAGCTCCTCGGCCATGCGGACGCCGATCAACAGACCGTTGGCGCCGAGATCGCCGTCACCCTCGATGATGTTGGGCGTGATGCGGGAAATGGCGTCGATCCCCTGTGGCTCCACGCCCAGCACCGCCACCGGCGCGACCGCCTCGCTCTTGACCAGGAAGGCGCTGCCGGAAATCTGCGGGCTGATCGCCGACACCTCGGGATTGGCGCGCAGCAAGTCGATCACCATCGGCCAGTCGCGGATCTGCTGGCGCTGGAAGGTCGAGACCAGGGCCACCGACTCGACCGGCAGGTCCGGCCCCGCCAGCACCCGGGCCACGCGCGTGGCCGGCTGCAGGCTGACATGGGCGCTGTTGCCGGTCACCTGATCGGTCAGCCGCACGGCCAGACCCGCGATCAGGGCGGTGATGAAGATGAAGACCGTCACCCCCAGGGCGACCCCCGCGATCAGCAGCAGGGTCTGCGAGGGGTTGGACAACAGGTAGCGCCGGGCGACCTTGAACGCGAACACGGGATCAGCGGTCCGGCTTGGCGGCGACGGGGGTGACCTGGGCGCCAGACTTCACAGCCGCCGGCTCCAGAACGACCCTGTCCCCCGCCCGTAGACCGCTTTCGACAATGGCGTTGACCGAGGGCCACCGCGTCACGGTGATCGGTCGCGCCCGAACGATGTCGCCCGCGTCGACCACATGGACCTTGGGCGCGGCGGTGGCGTCCAGCACGGCCGCGCGTGGGATCACGATTGCGCCGGGCCGCTGCCTGACGACGATGGTCACGTCGACCGAACGCCCCGGGGAAAGGTCCTGGTCGCCCTCGGCCGCCAACCGCACCGAACGCCCGCCGGTGCTGGAGTCCACTCGCGGGGAAACCTCGGTCACGCGGGCGGGAAAGATCGTCGAGGACCCCGACAGCGCCGCGCGCGCAACCTGGCCCGGCCGCAGGGCGTCGGCATAGACCTCTTCCACCTCGGCGCGGATCTCGACCCCGGTGGACGAGCCCAGTTCGAACAGCGTCTGGCCCGCCGAAACGACCTGGCCGTTGTCGATCGGCCGGAACAACACCACCCCGGCCATCGGGGCGCGGATGACGAACTCCTGGGCGCGTTCAGCCGAGGCCCGCACCCCGGCGGAGGCCGCCGCGACATTGGCCTGGGCGGTGTCCAGTCCCGCCCGGGCGGCGTCCAGCGCGGCCTTGGCCGCGAAGCCCTGATCATACAGCGTCTTGACCCGCTGGTAGTTGAGCCGCGCCTCGGCGGCGGCGGCCCGCGCCGCCCGCTCGCGCGCCACATCGACCACTGTCTGCGCCTGCTCCACCGTCGCCAGCACCACGGCGAGCGGATCGCCGGCCGCCACGCGGTCGCCTTCGTCATGCAACAGGCGCACGATCTGTCCGGAATTGGGCGAGGCGACCTGCACCAGCTCCAGCGGACGCACGCGGCCGACCACGGACAGGGCCTGCTCGATCGTCGCGGGCCTGATCTCGAGAACGGCGGCTTCCGGCGGCCGTCGCGACATCACAAACCACGCCACCACGGCGACCGCCAGGATCGCCGCCGCGAGGAAAACAACAAGCCTCGATGTCGCCCGCATCATGTCTCTTTACCGCAATCGCCCCTGCGACAGGCTGAGGGTGTGCTTTCCCCCACGTCGCGCCGCCACCCGCGCAACCTGCGGGCGGTCCCTCTGGGCCTTACTACGCAGTCGCACTTGCTGCGGATGCAAGCGCTTAGAGCCTCGCGCGTTAAAACGGGATCGTTTCGACGCGATCACGAGGCTCGAAATCAAAGGCTTGTAGCGTGACCCGCGCCGAAACCGGTTCCCACTTTCGGCGTCACGCTCTAAAGCGCCGTGGTCTGTAAGGACTTCGGCATCCAGAGCAAATGATGAGGAGAAGTGGCTGGGGAACTAGGACTCGAACCTAGAATGACGGTACCAAAAACCGCAGTGTTACCATTACACCATTCCCCAGCAGGAACGGCGAGACCCCTCGGGGCCCGGCGAGGCGGTGGAGATAGCTCACGACTCGGACGGATGCAACGACCTTTTCAGAACTTTTTTCAGGCCTCCCGACCAACCTGAAAAAAGGCGCTTGCGCCCCCCGGAACACCCACCTATAAGGCCGGCCTCCAAGTCGGAGTGTGGCTCAGTCTGGTAGAGCACTGCGTTCGGGACGCAGGGGTCGCAGGTTCAAATCCTGCCACTCCGACCATTTCCTCCCCGCCAGCCAGAGGCGGGAAAATCCTCTAAAAACAAAGCCCTCGGCGCCGCGAAAGCGGCGCTTGGCGTTCCCCAGCACAAAAGCGCCCCACGTTGCGCGCTCTTCATTTGGTTGCAACCCCAACAGCGGTTAGCTTAGCGGCGGTTTCGCAAGCAGGACCTCCGATGAAGCAGTTCTTCCTGACCGTCGCCGGCGTGTTCGTCGGCCTTCTCCTCTTCGTGGTCGGAGTGCCGTTCCTGTTGATCGCGATGGCCGCCGGCGCTGCGCGACCTGCGCCCGTCCCGGCCCATGCCGTCCTGCAACTGGACCTGCGCAGCGGTCTTTCGGATCAGGAGCCCAAGAGCCCCTTCGCGGCCTTCGGCTCCAGCGGCGGCTCGGTGATCTCGGTCATCGAAACCCTGCGCCGCGCCGAGAAGGACGACAAGGTCAAGGCCATCCTGGTGCGCCTGCCTGAGGGCGGCGTCGCCCCGGCCGCCGCCGACGAGCTGCGCCTGGCGTTCAAGCACTTCCGCGAGGTGGGCAAGAAGCCGATCTACGCCCACAGCCAGGGCCTCTACCCCTCCGGGATGGTGACCTCGACCTATATGCTGGGCGCGGCCACCAGCGAGTTCTGGATGCAGCCTGACTCAAGTTTCCAGGCCGTCGGCATCTCGTCAGAGTCGATGTTCTTCAAGCGCTTCTTCGACAAGTACGGCGTCAAGGCCGAGTACGAGCAGCGCTATGAGTACAAGAACGCGGTCAATCCTTATCTTCACAGCGACTATACGCCCGCCCACCGGGAATCGACGTTGTCGTGGATGGGCTCGGTCTATCGTACGGCCCTGACCAGCGCCGCGGTCGATCGCAAGCAGGATCCGACCAAGCTGATGAAGACGCTGGAAGGCGGCCCCTATATCGCTCAGGAAGCCCAGGCCAAGGGGCTGATCGACAAGGTCGGCCAGGTCAGCGACATCCAGGCCTTCGCCCTGGAGAAGGCCGGCAAGGGCGCCAAGCTGCTCGACTTCGACGACTACGCCTCGCGCTCGAAGCCCACCGCCGTGAAAAGCGGCCCGGCCATCGCGGTGATCGGCGCCGAGGGCGCGATCATCACCGGCACCGACGCCAGCGCCTCGCCGTTCGGCGGCGACAGCAATGTCTATTCCGACGACGTGGCCCAAGCGTTCCGGAACGCGACCGAGGACAAGGACGTCAAGGCGATCGTCTTCCGAGTCTCCTCGCCGGGCGGGTCGGATACGGCGTCCGAACAGATCCTGGCGGCCCTGCAAGAGGCCAAGAAGGCCGGCAAGCCGGTCGTGGTCAGCATGGGGACCTATGCGGCCTCGGGCGGCTACTGGATCTCCAGCCAGGCCGACTCGATCATCGCCCAGCCCTCGACCCTGACCGGCTCTATCGGCGTCTACGGCGGCAAGTTCGCCATCGGCGAGGCCCTGGCGCGCTTCGGCGTCGACACCAAGGACCTGCACGTCGGCGGCGACTATTCGCAGGCCTTCGGTTCGGCCGAGGGCTTCACGCCCGAGCAACGCGCCAAGTTCGCCGGCTGGATGGACCGGATCTACGCCGGTTTCATCACCCGCGTCGCCGAGGGCCGCAACCTGCCGCCGGCCAAGGTGCGCGAGATCGCCAAGGGTCGCGTCTGGACCGGCGAACAGGCCAAGCAACTGGGCCTGGTCGACGAACTGGGCGGCTATTACGAGGCGGTGGAAAAGGCCAAGGCGCTGGCCAAGGTCAAGGGCGACATCCGCATCAAGCACATGCAGGGCGGCGCCTCGCCGTTCGAAGCCTTCGAGAAGTTCCTCGGCGTCTCGGAGACCTCGGCCAAGACCATGGCGGCCGCCGCCTGGGTGCTGGGCGACCCGCGCTCGCAGGCGATCCTCGACGAAATGGCCAAGGCCCGCCTGCGCTCGACGCCGGGCGGCGCCTCGGTGCTGGCCGACATGCCGGTGCGGTAGGCGGGCGGCGTATCGCCACGGTCGACGCGATGGACGCGGAGCTCAGGTCCCTCATGGCCGCCTTCGAGGGGCGGCAGCGCCGGGACACAGCGGCGGCGCTGCGGCGTCTCGTCGAAAGCGGGGCGCCGCTGGGGCCTCGCTGGCCTGCCCTGGCGCGCCTTGGCATGGCCATCGGCGAGGCTCAACTCGCCATCGCCGCGTCCGACGCCTGGGCGCGTCTTGAGCCGGCGGATCTGTCACGGCGCGTCACTCACGCGGCCCTTCTGGCCCAGCTCGGCAAGGTCGAGGACGCGATCGAAAGCTTGCGCCCCCTGCCCCCTACCCCAGAGGTGGATCACCTCCTCGGCGCCCTCCACGCCCAGATCGGCGATCCGGCGACCGCCCTCGAACACCTCCGGCGCGCGGCGTCGCGACTGCCCCCGGCTCAAGCCGTGTGGACGTGGCTGGCGGCCGTCGACATCAAGCGGTTCACCAACGCGGATGAGGACTACCGCCGGATCGAGGCGCTGACGAACGCGCCGATGCCGGACGCTTGCCAGAGCGCCGCGCACTACGCGCTGGGCAAGGCCTTGCTCGATCAGGGCGACACCGAGAAGGCCTATGCACACTACGCCAAGGGCGCGGCGATCATGGCGCGGTTGGAGCCCGATGACGGTCGCGCGCAGTCGCGGTTCGTCGATGCGCTGATCGCCGGGTTCGACGACGCGCTTCTTGGCCGGCTGAAGGCCTCGACCTGCGACAGCCGCCGACCGATCTTCGTCCTGGGTCCGCCGCGCTCAGGGACGACCTTGGTCGAGCAGATCCTCACGAGCCATTCTGCGGTGTCGGGCGGCGCGGAACTCAGCCTTTTCACCGTCGCCGCCATGGCGCTGCCGGACTTCTCGCCCGCAGCGGTCGAACGCCACGATAGACGCGGCGATCCAGATCCTTGGGGCGAGATCGGCCGCGACTATCTGCACCTGCTTGAGCAGCGCTTTGGCGCGACGGGGCGAGTGGTCGACAAGACGCTGAACCACGGCCGAATCCTGGGCCTGCTGGCCCAGGCCCTGCCCGCCGCCCGGTTCATCTGGCTTGACCGGGATATCGGCGACGTCGCCTGGTCGTGCTTCAGAACCCGGTTCGCGACCGGCATGGCGTGGACCTGGTCTCTTGAGTCGATCGGTCGCTATCTGGGCGACGAAGCGCTGCTGCGCCGCCACTGGGCGTCAATCCTCGGCGATCGTCTCTTGATCCTGCGCTACGAGGATCTGGTCAGCGATCCAGGGAACCACACTCGGGCGCTGCTGGCCCATGCAGGCCTATCCGAGGAGCCGGCGGTGTTCACGCCGCACCTGCAACAGCGCGCGGTCCAAACCGCCAGCGTGAGCCAGGTCCGGCAACCCATCCACCGGAATGCCGTAGGCTCCGCCAAGGCGCTGCCCGGGCAGTTGGACGCCATGTACGCCGCCTATGAGCGTCGGCTGTCCGGCGCCTGACCCCCGCATCAATTCGCCCCTGCGCCAGGCTGTCGATCAGGATGTGGCGCGCGGGGGCCAAAAAGAACGCGGCCGGCGAAGATCGCCGGCCGCGCCGATGTTCCACGAAGGGAAAGACCGCCGCGCACAGGGCGCGACGGTCCGTCAATCCTAGAACTTGTAGGAGACGCCCAGACGCACGTAACGCGGCGACTGATAGCGGCTCACCTTGCCGTAGTTCGGATCCAGCTCGCCGACAGCGGTCAGTTCGCCGAATTCGTTGAAGTCCAGCTCCGACTTCAGGTTGAACAGGTTGAACACGTCGGCCCGGAGGCTCAGACCCGACAGGGCGCCACCCAGCACCGTATCCGGCACCGTGTAGTTCATCGTCAGGTCGACGTTCTTCAGCCAGCCCGACTTGAACTGCGAACCGCGCGGGGTCGGCTTGCCGTTGCAGAACCACGAGGCGGAGCCGTACAGCGCAGCGAAGCCGTCGGTGGGGTGAACACCGATACAGCCGAAGTTACGCGGCGACTCCAGCACGGCGTTACCGCCGATCAGGAGGCCTTCCATCGGCGAGTACGTGCCGAACAGCTTGAACGAATGCGCACGGTGGCCAGGCAGTTTGCCATAGGCAAAGTCCACCAGACCGGGCTGGTCGAAGTCTTGGCTCAGGCCGGGGTCAGTCTGGCCGTTGTCCGACTTCAGCGCGCCTTCGTAGTTGCCCTTGGTTTCCGAGGCCACGTACGAGAAGCGACCACCCCACTTGCCATCGAACTTGCGTTCGATGCTGGCCTGCAGCGCGATATACTCACGCTTGGGCGCGGGATACTTCAGGTCGGCTGCCGAGAGCTTCACCACACGGCTGGTAGCGCCCGCGCCAAGCGAGGTCTGAGCCAAGTCCGCCTTGTCCAGCGTAATGGTCATGTCTTCGCCAGGGTTGGTCAGCACGTACTGGTGGAAGCCCGACCAGACGCTGTCGCAGCCCGAGATGTTCTGCGCCGCGCAGTACTTGAGCACCGCAGCGTCGATGGCGACGTCGTCGATGGCCGTACCGAGGTTGCGGTAGGTCAGGGTCACGCCAGCGGTCCAGCCCTGGCCGAAGTCCTTTTCGTAGCCGAGGATGTACTCATCGACGTACATCGGGTCGATTTCCTTATCGACCTGGGTGTCGATCGGGCGCACCGTGCCGTCGGCGTTGGTGCCGGGCTGCACCAGCGAACCGAGGATCGGCTCGAGGGTCTTGTCGTTGATGCCGTCGAGGTTGGCGTCGTTGGGGCCGCCCGTCGTCACGTCGAGGTTCCAGGTGTCGGAGATGAAGAACTCCTTACCGGCCAGACGTTGGTTCGTGTTCACAGCGACCGGCAGGTAGTACTTGCCGTAGAAGCCGAAGAACTTCGACGAACGATCGCCAAAGACGTCATAGGTGAAGCCCAGGCGCGGCGCCCACTGGTTCTTCATGTCCACGAACGCGACGCCGGCGACGTTCTTGTTCGTGAAGGCTTCGTTCCGGATGCCCAGGTTCAGGGTCAGTCGGTCGCTGACTTCCCACGAGTCTTGCAGGTAGTAGGCGTTCTGTTCCGAAGCCCAGCCGCCGTCGTTGTCGTAGGCGCGAACGCGGACGCGACGGGCCTTGCCGATCAGGTCCGTGCGGCCCGTCGGGATGTTGGCCGAGGTGAACGGCGTCTGATAGCGATACCAGAGACCGCCCGTGACCTGGTTGGTGCAGTTGATGCCGCCGGGGAAACCGCCCGGACGGCAGTAGTTGAGACCCTTACCCGAGTAGTCGAGCTGCTGCTTCGACTCGAGCTTTTCCTGGTCGATACCGAAGCGGAAGTGGTGATCACCGAAGAAGCTGGCATAGGCGTCGACGTCGAAACGGAGGATTTCGCGACGGTCCTTGTTGGTCTGCGGCTGCCCGTTAATGGCGCCCAGCGGGAAGGCGACACCGGGATTGGCTTCCAGCTTACCGTCGCCGTCAGCGTCATAGCCGGCGATGGTGGTGATGAAAGGACGGCTGTCCGACGGCGAGGTCAGGGACTCGTTGTACTCGTTGACGCCGTAGGCCAGCGAGGTGGTCAGCCAGTCGGCCCAAACACCGGTGTAGCGGCTGATCCAGTTGGTGCCGCCGTACTTGAACTTGCTGACGCCGTCGGTGTTGACGCGGCCCGAGCTGTAGGTCGTCGTCTGGGTGGTCTCGTCGGTGATGTCGTCGCTCCACACGGTCACATCGACCCGGTGGTTGTCGTTGATCACGAAGTCGACCTTGCCGCCCCAGAACGGGTCTGTGCTGCGGACGCGATTGCCGATCGAGTTGGCGCCGAGATCGTAGGCCTTCCGATAGCGGTGGTTATAGAGACCATAGATGAACAGGCGATCCTTGATGATCGGGCCGCCGGCCTGAAGGATGACGTCGCTGTTCTGACGATAGTCTTTGCTGTTGTTGGCGAGATAGGTGTTCTTGGCCTTGCTGAAGAGCACGTCCGGCTCAACATAGCTGGTGATCTCGAATTCCCATTCGTTACCACCCGACTTGGTCACGGCGTTCAGCACGCCGCCCGTACCGCGGCCGAACTCCGAGGAGTAACCGCCGGTCTTGACTTCCAGGGTCTTGTAGAACTCGAACGGAACCGTGCTCGAGCCGGTGAATTCACGGAACTTCGTGATGTTCAGGCCGTTGACGATGTAGGTGTTTTCACCCGCCGAGGCGCCGCCGATGGTCGGGATGTTGCCGAAGGCCGAGTCCGACTGCGTAACGCCGGGCACCAGAAGCGCGATCGAAGCGGCGCTGCGGACGACCGGGATCAGACGCGCGGTTTCCGAAACGTCCACGGCCAAGCCGGTGGTCGTCGAGTCGAAAGCCGACACGGCGCGGCTGGCGCCGGTCACGACGATCGCTTCAACCGCGGTGTCGTCGGACTGGAGCGTAAAGGTGTACGAGCTGGCGCCGCCCAGTGCGACGAACGACTCAGCCGACAGCGACTGGAAGCCAGAGGCCGTCACCGTGACCGAGTAATTGCCGGACGGAAGAGCCAAGGCGCGGAACTGACCGGACTGGTCGGCGACCAGCGTACGGCTCAGACCCTGGTCTTTCGATGTGACCACCACGGTGGCGCCCGGAATGGCGGCGCCGGCTTGGTTCCGGACCGTACCGACCAGCACGCCTTGCACCATGGCCTGGGCATGGGCTGCGCCGGTCGTGGTGAGCGAGGCGATGATAGCGCCGCCCGCGATAGGACCCACAGTCGCCAAACCGGCCAACAGGGTCGTCGTCAACAGGCGCGCGCGGGCGCTGCTTTTGGTTGAATTCATGCTGTTCAAATCCCCTCTGAGCGTGCTGGCAGCGGTTAGCCGAACAAGAAGCCCCTCAGCGACCTGTCCGTTTTCGAGCCGAAATCCGCCGTAAATCCACCACGTGATCACATGTGTCCCGGAACAAACTCTTCCGGTTGAAGCGACGTTAGGGGGTGGATCGGGCGAGGGTCAATTCTGATTGCAAAAAAGTAATCATTATCCCGCCCCCCCTGTCGCAAAATCGCCACAGGCGGAACGCTTTTCGGAAAATCATTGCTCAATATGGATACGCAAGCATCGAAAACAGCACACCCCGACAAACATGAGGCTGTTTTTTCGGAGCTATTTTCCGCTCTCGAAACGCCGTTCGATAGCGCTCTTTTTCGAAGGCCAAGGCGCGAATATGACCCCTGGCGATCTTGACTTCTGCCAATCCAATGCCCGGAAGATCTGATTTTTCACAAATCTGTTTTATTGTTCCGTCGTATTTGAGCAACGTTCTTGCGCCGAAGCCTCCCCCTTGGGCAGGTCGATCTGTCCGCCGCCCATTGCCTAGGCGCCGCATGCTGGCGAAGATGTCCGGGCGGTGAAATCGCGCCGCGCGTACCTGAGATCCGACCCGCATGAGCGACTTCCGTTTCGTCACCGAATCCCTGTCCGTCAGCCCGCAGGTCGATCCGGCCGACATGACGCGCGCCGCCGCCGAAGGGTTCGTGCTGGTGATCAACAATCGTCCCGATGGCGAGGATCCCGGCCAGCCGTCCAGCGCAAGCGTGGAGGCGGCCGCCCGGGCCGCAGGCATGGACTATCTGCATGTGCCTGTGCGCGGCGGCCCGACACCGGATCAGGTGGAGATCATGCGCGCAGCGTTCGAGGCCGCCGACGGTCCGGTTCTGGCGTTCTGCCGCTCGGGCACCCGGTCGATCGTCACCTGGTCGATCGGTCAGGCGCTGGCGGGCGTGGATCGTGAGACCCTGGTCGCCCAGGGTTACGCGGCAGGATACGATCTGTCGGGCGTGCTGCCCGCCTAGAGCCTGTCTGGTTTAGATGGAAACATCTAAACCAGATAAACAGGCTCTAATTCATAGACTTAGAGCGCGTTCGAGCGGTTTAACCGCTCACACTTAAACCTGACGCGCTCTAAACCTCTAGAAGGCGGCGGACTCGCGCGCCGCCATCGGCGTCGGTTCGGCCTCGCAACTCGCGAGGACGAACTGGGCCAGGATGATACAGAGAATGGCGAAGGCCGCGCGCTGGAGCCGTTTTGATACAAAAATCGCCGCGTCCGCCGCCATGGCCGGTTCTCCCTCGGATACTGGAGAGCCGCAGCGCAAGACCGGCGCCGTCCGAGAGCGTGACAGCCGAAAGTGTGAGCGGTTTCGGCGGCAATCACGCTCTAAGTGTTTGATTTAGAGCCTCGTTATCGCGTCAGAACGATTCCGTTTTGACGCGCGAGGCTCTAGCAGGAGCGATCCGATGATCCCCTTCGTCCGCGAGCTTGAGTTCGAGTACGGCCGCTGCGATCAGGTCAGCCCGCTGATCCGCCGGGTGATCGCGCGCAATCCGGGGCCGTTCACCTTCACCGGGACCGGGGTCTACATCGTGGGCCGGGGCGAAGTGGCGGTGATCGATCCGGGCCCCGACCTGCCCGAGCACTTCGAGGCGCTGAAGGCGGCGCTGTCCGGCGAGCGGGTGACGCACGTGCTGGTCACTCACCACCACATGGACCACAGCCCCCTCGCCCATCCGCTGGCGCAGGCGTTCGGCGCCAAGGTCTATGGCCTGCCCGCGCCGAGCGATCATGGCGAGGCCGCCGGGCCCAGCCTGGAGGAAGGCGACGACGCGCGGTTCCGCCCTGATATGATCCTGTCCGATGGCGAGGTTCTGGCGGGCCCCGGCTGGACGCTGGAGACCCTGGCGACGCCCGGCCATACCTCCAACCACCTGTGCTTCGCCCTGCGCGAGGAAAACGCCCTCTTCTGCGGCGACCACATCATGGGCTGGTCGACCACGGTGATCACCCCGCCCGACGGCGACATGGGCGACTATTTCGCCAGCCTGGCCAAGGTGCGGGCGCGGGGGTTCGAGACGCTGTGGCCCACGCACGGCGCGCCGGTGCGCCAGGTCGCGCCCTTCATCGACGCCTATGTCGCCCACCGCCGGGCGCGCGAGACCCAGATCCTGGAGACCCTGGGCGCGGGCCCGACCACCATCAAGGCGATGGTGCCCAGCCTCTACGCCGCCGTCGATCCGCGCCTGCATCCCGCGGCGGCCCACTCGGTGCTGGCCCACATGATCCAGCTGGTCCGCGAGGGCCGGGTCGTCACGGCCGGCGAGACCAGCCTGGACGCTGAATACCGCCTCGTCTGAGGACGGTTCAGCGCGCCTTGACCGCCGTCATCAGGGCGCCGATGCGGTCGCAGTTGCGGCCAAGATCCGGCCCTGCGTCACGACCGATGGAGCGGATATCGAGGCGCGAGCCGGCGGCGTCCGGGCGCACCCGCACCACAACGTCGTCGGTCAGACCGTACCAGAAGCTGCTGGCCGTCGCCTCCAGCCGACCGTCCATCGGATCGTCGGTGATCAGGGTCATTCCGGACGCCAGGACGGCGGCCTTGGCCGCCTCATAGGCGTCGGCGGGCGAGCGGCCGCTGACCAGCGGTCGCGCCGCCGGACAGGTCTCGGCGTTGATCTCGGCGATCCGGCGACCGGCGAAGGCCGCCGAGCCGACCGGGAGGCTGGGATCATCGTCGACCAGCGCCGCCGTCCCGCCCCGCGCGGCCAGGGCCGCGTCGGAGAACGAAAGCGGCGTCTTCCAGTCGGTGGCCACGTCGTGGATCGGCGGGGCCTGACCAAACAGCGCCTTGGCCCCGAACATCACGCCAAAGGTCGCGCCGGTGATCAGCAGCGCCAGCAGCGCGGCCTTCCACAGCCGGCCAAAGCCGGCGAACAGGGCGATGACCAGGCCGATCAGGCCCGTCGCGATCCCGGCTTGGGCCGCGCGCGGGGCCCAGTCCAGGGTCATGATGTTGTAGCCGAACGGCAGGTCGATCAGGCCCAGCTTGACGCCGAGAGCGCCGCCGCCGGCCAGGATCGCCGGGGTCAGGGCGACCAGGACCGCAAAGTCCAGATAGGTCGACGCCCAGCCCGGCTTGGCCTTCTTGCCGTCGCTCGCCTTGGCGGTCTTGCCCTTGCGACCGGGCGTGATCGGCACGGCGAACGGCGTGGCCTCGGCGGCGACGGGCCGAGCCTGAGGGGCCTCGGCCTTGTCAGGTTCGTGCAGACGCAGCGGCGCGTCAGCCTCGGACTTGGCGTCCGGCTTGGCCTCCGGCGCCTTGACCTCGGACGCCTTGGTCTCGGGCGCCGTCACCGGCGCGGCGGGCTTGGGCCCTGCGGCGGCGATGGCGGCGGCTTCAGCGATGATCGCGTCGGCGGCGGAGACCGGCTTGGCCTCCGGCGCCGGCGCCTCGGGGGCCTTGGCCTGGACCTCAGGCTCAGCCGCGATCAGCTTGGCTTCGGGCGGCGGCGTCTGGGGCGAGATAGCCTCCGACGCCGCCACGGGCTCCCCCGCCGGCTGGATCTCCTCTTCGCGGGCAGCCTCCGGTGTGTGCAAGACAGCGTCAGCCGCGACCTCTTCGACGGGCTCGGGCGCGTAGATCTTGACCGGCTGGCTTCCGTCGGCCGCCGCCAGGGTCGGCTTGGGCGCGGGCGGACTGGGCTGCAGCGGCGTCTCCGGCAGCTTGTAGCCGTCGTCGGCCAGGCGCTTGCGGATCAGCTTCTTGTCGATCTTGCCGGTGGCGCCCAGCGGGATGTCGTCGACGATCAGCACGTCGTCGGGCATCCACCACTTGGCGATCTTGCCCTGCAGATAGTCGATGAACTCCTGCGGCGTGGCGGTCTCGCCCTCCTTGAGCTTGACCAGCAGCACCGGCCGCTCGTCCCACTTGGGATGGGGCTGACCGACCACCGCCGCCAGGGCGACCTTGGGGTGGCCCACGGCGATGTTCTCGATCTCAATGGTCGAGATCCACTCGCCGCCCGACTTGACCACATCCTTGGCGCGGTCGGTGATCTGCATGAAGCCGTGCTCGTCGATCGTGGCGACGTCGCCGGTGTCGAAGAAGCCCTCGTCGTCGAGGATCTTGCCGCCGGCGCCTCGGAAGTATTCGGCCGCGATGATCGGGCCGCGGATCTTCAGGTGGCCGAAGGCCTTGCCGTCGTGCGGCAGGCGCTTGTCCTCATCGTCCTTGAGGCAGATCTCGACGCCCAGCGGCGGGCGGCCCTGCTTCAGGCGCCAGGGCATCTGCTGGTCGTAGGGCAGCTTGGAGAGCTCGTCGGTCAGCACCGAGAGCGTCCCGACCGGCGAGGTCTCGGTCATGCCCCAGGCGTGGACGACCTCGACGTCGTACTTGTCGTGGAAAGCGCGGATGATGCTCTCGGGGCAGGCCGCGCCGCCGATCACCACCTTCTTCAGGGTCGGCAGCGTGGCGCCGGTGGCTTCCAGGTGCTGCAGCAGCATCTGCCAGACGGTGGGCACGGCGGCCGAGAAGGTCACCTGCTCGCTGTCCAGCAGCTCATAGATCGAGGCCCCGTCCATCTTGGCGCCCGGCATGACCATCTTGGCGCCCGAGCCCGGCGCCGAGAACGCCACGCCCCAGGCGTTGGCGTGGAACATCGGCACCACCGGCAGGATCACGTCCTTCTGCGACAGGCCCATCACGTCGGGCTGCAGGGTGATCAGGGTGTGCAGGAAGTTCGAGCGGTGGGAGTACATCACCCCCTTGGGATCCCCGGTCGTGCCCGAGGTGTAGCAGAGGCCAGCGGCCGTGCCCTCGTCGAAGCCGCCCCAGGCGCAGTCGGCGTGGTGCTGCTCGACGAGGTCCTCGTAGCAGAGCAGACCCTTGAAGTGCGGCGCATCGCCCGCCGGGGCGAAATCGGCCGGCATGTGCGCGCGGTCGGTGAAGACGACCACGTACTCCACGTGCGGCAGGCGCGGCAGGATCGCGGCGATGATCGGCAGGAAGGTCAGGTCGGTGAAGATGGCCCGATCGCCGGCGTGATCGGCGATCCAGGCGATCTGCTCGGGGAACAGGCGCGGATTCAGCGTGTGGCACACCGCGCCGATGCCCATGATGCCGTACCAGGCCTCCATGTGGCGGCCGGTGTTCCAGGCCAGGGTCCCGACCCGGTCGCCCGACTTGATCCCCATGCCCAGCAAGGCGTTGGAGACGCGCTTGGCGCGGTCGCGGATCTGCCCATAGGTCGTGCGGACGATCGGTCCCTCGACCGAACGACTGACGACCTCGCGGCCGCCGTGCCACATCGCGGCGTGATCGATGATCTTGTCGAGGGTCAGCGCCCCGTGCTGCATCAGCCCCTGCATCGGCCTTCAGCTCTCCCGTCTGCTTATCGTTGTTAAGACAAGGCTATCGGTGTGCGGCGCAACACGCAACGCGCCGCGCTCATCGCGCGAGCAGGAATGTGCTCCAGTGTCGAACGGCTGACGCAGCGCGATCATAGGTCGCAGGCGTCGTTCAGGGACTTTTGGTTGCGGGCGGTCGATATTTCGCCGTGCGGTGAAGGTGCTTCGCTCGTTCTGAATTCAAACCTGTGAGGCGACTTGGGCTGGTTGGCCAAGGCATGGTCCGACGAGCGGCTGGATGAGGTCGCAGCCGACACCTATCGGTTAACGTTGTCGCGCCTGATCTCGGCCGCGCTGGTGGCCGTGATCATGGTCTTCGCCCTGGGCCCGGCGATCTCGGCCGTCTGGCTGCTCAGCCTCTATGTGGGCGAGGGTCTGGCGCTGCTGATCACCCGCAGGTTCAAGGATGGACGCACCGGAACCCCGCGCGAGCGGGCCTGGTTCGCCTGGGCTTCGATCCCGATCAATATCAGCTGGACCACCCTGGCGATCCTGCTGTGGCTGCACGGCGAGGAGCTGATGAAGATCGCCGCGGTGGCGATCTGGTGCGGCCAGGTGATCTACACCCAGAACTTCCGTCACCAATCCGCAGCGCTGCTGTTGCTGAACGGGCTGACGCCGATGGCCAGCCTGCTGATCTTCCCGTTCTTCTTCATGCCCGACGCCAGCGCGGCGGCCCAGACCGCGCGCTGGGGCCTGGTGCTGCTGGTCGGCACCACCCTCAACGTGATGATTCAGAATCGTGCGGCGGCGCGACGGATGGACGAACTGACGCGCAGCCTTCGCGAGGAGCGCGAGAAGGCCCTGGAGGCCGCCCGCGCCAAGTCGACCTTCATCGCCGTGACCAGCCATGAACTGCGCACCCCGATGAACGGTCTGCTCGGCATGGCCCACGCCCTGCAACGCTCGACGCTGGATCCGGTCCAGCGCGAGCAGATCGCCTTGATGATCAAGTCGGGCGACAGCCTGATGCAGCTGCTGAACGACGTGCTGGACCTCTCGCGCGTCGAAACCGGCAAGGTCGAGTTGGCGCCGATCGACATGAGCTTGCAGGACCTCGTCGGCGAAGTCGTTGATGCGTGGCGCGACGCGGCGGTGTTCAAGAACCTGTCCCTGAGCGTCGACTACGCGCCGAACCTGCCGGCGGGCGTGCATGCCGATCCGCTGCGGATCCGCCAGGTCGTCACCAACCTCGTCTCGAACGCCATCAAGTTCACCGTCGACGGCGGCGTGAGGCTGGAGGTCGCCGCCCGCCCTGCGACCGGCGGCGATCAGCTCGTCTCGATCACCGTCGCCGACACGGGTCCTGGCGTGCCGGCCGACGCGATGGAGCGCGTGTTCGAGAGCTTCACCCAGGCTGATCAGACGATCTCGCGCGAGCATGGCGGGGCGGGTCTTGGCCTGTCGATCGCCCGCGCCCTGGCCCGTCAGATGGGCGGCGATCTCGTCCTGGTCCCGTCCGGGCGGGGCGCGTGCTTCGTTTTCACCTTCGCAGCCCCCGCCTGCGCCGCGCCCGTCGCTGCGCCTGAGGAGGTCGGGGCGAACGGCGACGCGCTTGGGCCCCTTCAGGTGCTGATGGCCGAGGACAACGCGATCAACCAGCTGGTGGTCCGCACGATGCTGGAACCGCTGGGCGTGGCGCTCACCGTGGTCGAGAACGGCCAGGAGGCCCTCGAGGCGATGGCCGAGCGGCGGTTCCACTGCGTGCTGATGGACATCAACATGCCGGTGATGGACGGGATCACCGCCCTGGAGGCCATCCGCGACGGCCGCACGGGAAACCCCGCCATGCCGGTGATCGCCCTGACCGCCTCGGCGATGACAGGCGATCGCGAGCGGTTCCTGGGGCTGGGCTTCGACGACCACCTGGGCAAGCCGGTCAAGCCGGTGGACCTGATCACCGCCATCGCCAAGGCCGTGAACCCCGAACCACCGAACGCGGGGCGTCGAGCCGCCTGAGGGTCTTGGACGTCTTGCGCGCTCGCCGGGAGCGTCAGGTTTCTGGAGGCGACCTTGGGGCCGGTTACGACCCACACTTGCCCCCTCCGCGCCTTCGGCGCTCCTCCCCCGGAGGGGGAAGAAGGGAGCGAACCTTCCGCCCCCTATGGGGGCGGACGACCATGCGAAGCATGGTCCGGTGGGGGCCTGCGGCCTGTCCGCATTCCACCCATCACAGACTCCCTAAGGGTCTGCTCAGCCCCCCCTACCCCATCGCCTCCGCGAGCGCTCGCGCCTCGTCCTCGAACGCGCTGACGGTGTCGACCTTGCGCCAGGTGATTTCGCCGGCGTCGCGGGTGAGCTGGGTTTCCAGCACCGCCACGTCGGCGTCCGAGGCGTCGTTGACGCGGGCGGCCACGCGGGCGCGGAGCACTTCGGGCGGCGCCTCCAGCCAGACGCCCAGGAAGGCGACGTCGCAGGTCTTGGCCAGGGCCTCGGCGCGGGCGCGCTCTTCGGGCTTGAGGAACACCGCGTCCAGCACCACCGAGCGACCGGCCTTCAGGCAGAGCTCAGCGTCATGGAAGAGCTGGTCATAGACCCTGGCGCTCATCTCCGGCGTATAGGCCTCGCGCGGCAGCCGCTGCAGCGACGGCACGCCCCACAGGCGCTTGCGGATCTCGTCGGTGCGCAGCACCACCGCCCCGGGCGCCGAGCCCAGACCCGGCGCGCAGACGCGCGAGAAGGTCGACTTGCCCGAGCCGGACAGCCCACCCGCCGCCACCAGGCTGACGGGCCTCGGGGCCAGGTGCTCCAAGGCGGTCTGCAGATAGGCCCGCGCGGCCTCGTCGTCGCCGGTATAGGCCCAGACGTGGGTGCGCACGGCGGCGCGGACCGACAGCATCAGCGGCAGCGCCGCAAGGCCCGTCCACAGGCCGTCGCCGAAGGTGCGGGCGGCCTCGTCCAGATAGGCGTTCAGCACCCGACCCGCCGCATCGCGACGGCGGCGGAAATCCAGGTCCATCAGCAGGAAGGCCAGGTCGTACTGGATGTCGATGTCCGACAGGGTGTCGTTGAACTCGATGCAGTCGAACAGGATCGGCTGACCGTTCTCGATCAGGATGTTCCCCAGATGCAGGTCGCCATGGCAGTGACGGGCGAAGCCCTCCCCGGCGCGGGCGTCCAGCAGGGGCCCCAGGCGCTCCAGGGCCAGATCCGTCTCATGCACCAGACGCTCGACGGCCTGCTTGCCCAGGCGCGGCGCCAGGCCCCGCAGCAGGTTGGCGTTGGAGCGGATCGTGTAGCCCAGGGCCGAAACCCCGCCGCCTTGCGGGCGCAAGCTGGCCCCGGCGTGGAAGCGCGCCACGGTGCGGCCCAGCGAATCCTCCAGCGCGTCGTCGATGGCCCAGGGCTGGGTGGCCAGCACCCCATTCTGGTCGAAGCGGCGCATCTCCAGCAGGTACTCGACGATCTCACCCTCGCCGTCGATCTCGATGCCGCCGTCGCTCGCACGCGTCAGGCGGCGCACCTCGCGGTAGATGTCCGGCGCGGCGGCGCGGTTGAAGCTCAGCTCGCGCTCCAGCGCCCAGCGCCGCAGCTCCAGCGTGGAATAGTCGAGAAAGCCGAAGTCGACCGGCCGCTTCACCTTAAAGGCCGACTCGCCGATCAGGAAAACGCGTGCGCACGACGTCTCGATCGTGTTCTCCGCCCGCTCGCCAAACCAGGCGGCCACTTCCTGCTCGCGCGCGGCTTCCGCGTCCTTGATCACGCCGACAATCCCATCTTCCCGCGCTCGAAAACCGGCGCCGGGGCTCCATAGCCCAAACCGGCTCGCAAGTCCCCTCGCGCACTCCTTGCCTCGCGCCGATTTTCGCGATTAGATTGTATTCAGCAAGCCATGGCGGGTGGGTTGATGCTGGTTGGGGCGGGTCTGAAGCGGTCGGGGCACAAGCGCGAGGAGATCCTGGGCTCGGCCAGGGCGCACTTCCTACGCGAGGGTTATGCGGACGCGGGGATGGAGGCGATAGCCCGGGCGGCGGGCATCTCGACCGCCACGCTCTACGCCTATTTTCCCAGCAAGGCCCACCTGTTCCGGACGATCGTCATGGAGACGGTCAGCGGCATCGCCGCTCCGGTGCGCGAGGCCGTGCGCGTCAAGGGCCACGCCCGCGCGCGGTTGATCGCCCTGTCCACGGCCTATGCGACCTTCTTCTCGCGTCCGGACACCCGCGCCATGTTCCGGATGGCGACCACAGAGCGCCGTCGGTTCCCGGAGGTCGCAGACTATTTTCTGCAAAGCGCCCGCGACGAGCTGGGCGGCGCGGCGATCGCGGTCATCAACGACCTGGTGAAGACCGGCGAGCTCAAGGTCGACAAGCCGTCGTGGGCCGCCGGCCAGCTGCTGGGCATGCTGGATCACGTGACCCTGGTTCTGGGCCTGGCGGCGGGCGACGATGTCCAGTCCCGACGATCCGTCCGCAGCATCGCGGACGACGCGGTCGAGACCTTCCTGGCCCGCTACGGCGCGCGCTGACGGGTTGTCCCCTAGGGAAACAGCCGCTTCGTCGTCCAACCGCCCTCGGCGCGGTCGAAGACCAGCCGCTCGTGCAGGCGGAAGGGACGATCGCGCCAGAACTCGATCGTCACCGGCGTGATCCGATAGCCTGACCAGTGCGGCGGGCGCGGCACCTTTCCGAGGCCGAACTTCAGGCCCATCTCGGCGACGCGCTTTTCCAGGGCGTGACGATCGGGCAGCGGCCGCGACTGGTCGCTGGCCCAGGCGCCGATCTGGCTGTGGCGGGCGCGGCTGGCGAAATAGGCGTCGGCCTCGGCCTCGGTGACCGGCTCGACCGTCCCGCGGATCCGCACCTGGCGGCGCAGCGACTTCCAGTGGAACAGCAGCGCCGCCTTGGGATGGGCGTTCAGTTCCTGGCCCTTGGCGCTCTGGGTGTTGGTGTAAAAGACAAAGCCGCGCGCATCGAAGTCCTTCAGCAGCACCATGCGCGAGTCGGGCATGCCGTCGGCGTCGACCGTCGAGACGGTCATGGCGTTGGGATCGTTCGGCTCCTTCTTGCCCGCCTCTTCAAGCCATTCGGCGAACAGGGCGAACGGATCCTCTTCGCTCAGCAGCGGCGGGGGCGTGGCCTCGCGCACCTGGCGGACATAGTCGTCCTCGCTGGGCGAGGCGGGGATCAGGGTCGGGTCGGCGCTCATGGCGTGGATATAGTCCTCATGCGATGGCGCGACCACCATCCAGCGCCCCAAACCGAAAGTCTTAACTTAACCGGGCGTTGACCATCGGGACTCCAGGGTCGGCGGATGACCGCCCGGCAATCCGCCCTGACGCTTTCCGCCGCCCGCGCCTTGCTTGGCGTGGCGGCCGACGCTGACGAGCGCGAGCTGCGCAAGGCCTATCGCGAGGCGGCCAAGCGGGCCCATCCGGACCGTCCGACCGGCGATGCGGCCCTGTTCCGCGACGTGCTGGCCGCCTATCGCCTGCTGCAGGACACCCCGGTCGTCCGACATCATTTCCCGCCGGCCGTCACCCCCCCGCCGATCGCTGACCGGGTCTTTCTGGAGATCGACATCGCCACAGCCCTGTCGGGCGGCGCCGAGGAGCTGGTCATCGACGGTCGGCGCCTGCGCTTGAAGCTCCCCGCCGGCCTGCGCGAGGGCGACAAGGTGCGGGTCGAGGGTGTCTGTTTCGAAGTCCGCCTGCGCGCCCAGGACGGGGCGATGGTGCGCGGCGACGACCTCTGGCTGACCGGCAAGGTCGATCCGCGCGTGCTGGCCGAAGGCGGCCGGGTCGACGCCGACACGCCGCTGGGCCCCCGCCCCGCCTGGATCTCGACCAAGGCCGCCGCCCGCGGCCTCGTGCGCCTGCCCGGCCAGGGCCTGCCCGCCCGCGCCAACCACAAGCCCGGCGACCTCTTCCTGCGCCTGGAAGCGTCCGAAGGCCGTGGCGAGAGCCCGGCCCGCTCCCTGCTGAAGCGTTTCGCAGCCGCCTGGGCGGCTTAGGGCGTTCTCCCAAATCCTCCCCCTAGCGGGGGAGGTGTCGGACCGAAGGGACGACGGAGGGGGAAGCCCTCTCCGCAATCTCAGCTTTACTTCCCCCTCCGGCGCTTCGCGCCACCTCCCCCGCTAGGGGGAGGATTAATCGCGCGCGATCTTTCTTCACGAGTCGCCCTTGAATTCATATCGCACGCGATTAAATCGTTCATACGATTTCAAGCCAAGGAGCTTCCCGATGACCACCCTCTACACCACCCGCGCTACTGTCGTTGGCGGCCGTGAAGGCCACGCCCGCACCGAGGACGGCCTGCTGGACGTCCAGCTGTCGATGCCCAAGTCGCTGGGCGGCAAGGAGACCGGCACCAATCCCGAGCAGCTGTTCGCCGCCGGCTACGCCGCCTGTTTCCAGAGCGCCATGGGCCATGTCGCCCGCACCCAGAAGATCGCCCTCGCCGGCTCGACCGTGACCGGTCAGGTCAGCCTGGCCACCGCCGAGGTCGGCTTCCGCCTGGAAGTGGCGCTGGAGGTCGAAACCCAAGGCCTGTCGCAAGCCGACGCCGAGGCCCTGGTTGCGGCGGCCCACGCGGTCTGCCCCTATTCGAACGCCACGCGCGGCAACATCGACGTGGCCATCACCACCAAGGCCGCCTAACAGGGTTCCCATGAGCCAGAAGCCCGCGTCATCCGACCAGCCCGTCGAGATCCTGCGTCTCGACAACCAGCTGTGTTTCGCCCTCTACGGCGCGGCCAACCGGATGACGCGGCTCTATCGCCCTTTGCTCGACGCCCTGGGCCTGACCTATCCGCAGTATCTGGCGATGCTGGTGCTGTGGGAGGCCAGCCCCCGGACGGTCGGCGCCTTGGGCGAGGCGCTCGACCTGGATTCCAGCACCCTCACCCCGCTGCTCAAGCGGCTGGAGGCCGGGGGCCTGGTCACCCGCGACCGCGATCCGGAGGACGAGCGGCGGGTGATCGTCGCGCTGACCGACAAGGGCCGCGCCCTGCGCGATCAGGCGGTGACGATTCCCGAAAAGGTCTTCTGCGCGCTGGACATGCCGCTGGAGGCGATGGGCGTCCTGCGCGATCGCCTGAAGACGGTGGCCAGGTAGCTACTGAGCTTCCGACGCTGCCTTCTGGGCCTGACGCGCCCGCTGGGCGGCGTGGTCGGCGTCGCTGGTCTGGCGCAGGGCCCGCAGGTCCTCGCTGATCCGGAAGATGGCGACGTAGAACTCACAGAAGGCGCGCCACAGCAGCACCAGGGCGCCCGCCACCAGCAGGCCCGCGACCAGCACGGGGAAGGCCAGCAGCAGCGAACCGACGCCCGGCTCCTTCAGCGCCAGGCCCACGGCGGCGCCGACGACGGAAAAGCCGAACAGGGCGACGACCCCAAGGCCCGCCCAATAGATGAAATGAATCACCGGCCCGGTGACCAGGCGATCAAACGTCAGAAGATCCCAAAGCAGCGAGCTGGACCCACGCTTGGACTTGTTGGCCGGAGGCATACGTAACCCCAAGACGGCGAAAGGCGCCTCTTTGAGGCCATCGCTATCAGCGACCGGCCCGCTCGGCAATGCCGTGCGGGCCTGGCGCGCTCTTCGCCTCGATCAGCGCCAGGATATAGCCCTCCATCAGCCGGACCAGTTCGTCCTCCAGACGCTGCGGATCGAGCGCCAGTTCGGTCTCGATGGTCGCCGCGCGCAGCAAACCGATGACGGCGTGGGTCAAGACGAACCCGGCTTCCGGAGTCATGTCGAACTCGAACCGGGCCTTGCCGGCGATGGCGTCGAAGAACAGGCGGTGATGCCGCATCACCGCCGCGTCGCCCGCCTCGCCGGCGAAGGCGTCCAGCAGGGCCCGGCGAGTCGCGGGCGTCCCCTCGAAGGCGGTGGCCAGGGTCCGCACGATCATCCGCACCGCGCTGATCTTGGGCCCGTCAATGACGATCGCTGCGATGCGGTCACGCGCGGCGGCGGCCTGTCTCTGGGCCAACGCCGCCAGGATCGCCTGCTTGCCCTGGAAGTACTGGTAGAGCGTGCCGACGCTCACCCCGGCCCGCTCGGCGATATGGTTGGTCGTCAGGGCCCGGACGCCGCCGTGCTCCAAAAGTTGAAAGGCCGCCTCGAGAATCGCCTCGACCGTCGCCTCGGACCGCGGCTGGCGCGGCGTTCGCCTCGTCTTTTCAGTCACTTGCCGGATCGTTTCCACGCTGCCTGGCCCTGCGGGCAAGGCGAGTAGGCCCCTGGGCGACGATTACATAGGCTGAGATCAGAGACGAGGGTCCGCGTGGGACCGCCGCCCTGGGAGGATCGCATGAACACCGCTCTGGAGAGGGTTCGCGCCAAGGTCGCCTCGCAGAAGCAGGCCCTCCCTGCCCTTTACGGCGACGTCGATTTCGACCTCACGCCCGAGCGCTTCACCGACGATCCCAAGACCAGCATCGCCCCGCGCCTGGCGCACGCGAAGCTCGATCCCGACAAGCTGGCCCTGATCAAGGCCTACACCCTGCTGGGCGACGTCGTGGCCGACGCCTATGCGGCGCTGATGCCGAAGTACGGCTTTCGCCCCCTGATCCAGATGCTCACCACGGCCTGCGATCAGGGAATCGCCGCCGTGCCCGACGCGCCGCCGGAGCTGGCCGCCTTCATCGCCGACATGGAGCGCGTGCCCGACTGGCTGGACATGGACATGGTGCGCGAGGGCCAGAAGCTGGACCGCAACGCCGCCGCCAATCTGGGGCCGTTCGCGATCCGGGGCGCGTTCATCGCCACCTTCATGAACAAGTACGCCGCCCTGCCCATGGCGCTGACCGGAACCCTGTCGAACGACACCGCCGCCCGCCGGGTCAATGAGACGGCGACCTTCTTCACCACCACCCTGCTGCCGGGGTCGCTGGAGCGTCACGGGGCGGGGTTCAAGGCCGCCGCCATGGTGCGGCTGATGCACTCGATGGTGCGGTTCAACGCCCGGAAGCGCTCCAACCTGTGGGACGTCGGCGTCTATGGCATCCCGATCCCGCAGGTCGACCAGATGCCCGCCGGCCTGATCCCGATCTTCCTGATGAGCTACAAGATCGTGGCCACGGGCCGCACCGTCTTCACGCCCGAGGAGCGCGCCCGCGTCGAGCTGGCCCGCTATCGCTGCTTCCTGCTGGGCCTGCCCGAGGACCTCCTGGCCGACACCCCGCAGGGCGTGGTCGACACCATGAACGCCCGCAGCGCCACCTTGCGCGCCGGCTTCGACGACGCCACCTGCGGCGAGCTGGTCCGCGCCACCCTGAACGCCTACCTGCCGCCCGATGAAAGCCCCGAGAATAGGCTGTTCGACAAGGTCGAGCGCGGCTTCGCCAAGGTGTTCTTCCTGAAGAACTTCCTGAACGGCGACCGCGCGGCGGCGCGGCGGATGGGCGTCGAGATTGGTCCGCGCGACATCATGCTGTTTGGTCTGGTGGCGCTGCTGGTCAGCAGCCGGCTGGCCGCCTATCGCCTGGCGCGCAACGTGCCGGGCGTCGCCGACCTCGCCGACCGAAGGCTGGTGGCCCGGCTGAAGAAGCAGCTGGCGCGCTACGGGCACGCCGAGTTCACGAGCGACGCGGAGCAGTACCGCCCGGCGCCGGGCGCGAAGGCGGCCAAGGCAGGCTAGAAGTCCAGCTCCATCCGCGCGCCCGCGACATTGACCTTGTAGTCGCGGTCGCCGTTCCGCAGCGGCGTGGCGTCCTGGTAATCGAGCAGGCCGTAGTTGAGATGGAAGCGGAGGTAGCCAAGCGGCTGCCAGATCAGCGCCGCCAGCCAGGCGTCTTGCTTGCCGCCGACCACGCCGCGATCGTTGAGGTCGAGGTAGTCGTAACGGACATTCACCTGCAGCGCTCCGACACCGCCGCCGCCCAGCGGTTTGGAAGGTCTGGTGCGACTAAACTGGCCGCTCCGGTAGCCCCGCGTATCGCGCGTCAGAAAGTAGCCGAGCTCGGCATATCCGCCGAAGAAGGTCGGGCGCGTCCCGGTCTTCAGTTCCGCAGTCTGCCAATAGGTCTCGGCCGCGCCGTGCCAGCGGCCGCTGACAAAAGCGCCCTCCAGGCCATAGTGAACCTCTTCCTCGACCGGCAGCACAGCGGTTCCGATCAGGCGGCTGTTGCTGGTGTGGACATAGGGGCGCTGACGATAGCGGGTCCCGGCCTCGGTGACGCGCTTGAGGGTTCGCCAGTGGGCCGACCCGCCCAGATGCAGCTGGGTCTGGCCAAGCTTTGGCGCGTAGACGGCCCGCCCGTCCAGCCCATGGCTGTTGTTCTCGTCGCCGCCTTCGGGACCGTCGCTGCTGTTGGCGAGCGCCTCGATGTCATCGGCGAACAGGCCGCCTTGCAGAACCCAGGGGCCCTTTACGTACTGGGCCGAGACGCCCAGGCGGCGTTCGAAGTTGAACGCATCGGTGAAGGCCGCGCGCTCCATGAACGAGCCGATGGTGTCGCCGGTCAGTTCGTCCAGCGACTGGAACGGGTTGTGATTGCCCACGGCCAAAAGCCAAGAACCGGTCTCGTAGGTCACGACGGTGTCGACCAGATTGACGGCGTTGTCGGAAAGCTCCAGCTCCAGCTCGTAGCCGACGCCAGCGCCGAGCTCGCCCTCCCCCCCTAGTCGGATGCGCCGCATCTCGGCGCCATAGCCCAGGCCTCGATCCACCAGACCCTTCGGCGCATCGACCTGGCCGACATCGATCTGAATGCGCCCCTTGGCCTTGAAGCTGCGGTCACCGCTGGTGAACTGCGGAGACCCGCGCCAGGTGATCTCGGTCGGCGTCGAGGCGGGCTTCGCCGCCGGGGGCGAGGCCGTGGCGACGGTCGTCGCGGCCGGCGCAGGCGGCTGTATGGCGGGGGGCGCGGCGGGCGCGGTCGTCAGCGGAGCGTTGGTGACCGCGTCGAGCCGCCGCTCCATCTTTTGAAGCTGAGCGCGCAGGTTGGCGATCTCGTTGCGAAGCGCGGCCACCTCGTCGGGGCTCAGTTGATCCTGGGCCAGAGCGAGGTTGGGCGACAGACAAGCGCCGGCCGCGACAAGCGCGACGAGAGACGTGAGGACGGGTTGCAAGACACCACCTTGGGACAGCGCTTCGGTCCACCTTCAATTGTCACATTCCGGCGACCTTTTGTGAAAAATCGTCCGTACTCCCCCTAAACCATCCCGACCGTTTTCAGACGCGCGCGGGGGTGGATCTCGTTCTGACTCATGACCACAGTCTGGCCGCGGAAGCGCTCGATGATCGAGCGGACATACGGCCGCACCCCCGGGCTGGTCAGCAGAACCGGCGCCTCGCCGGCCAGGGCGGCGCGCTCGAAGCTGTCGCGGACGCCGCGGATGAAGTCCTGCAGGCGCGAGGGCGGCAGGGCCAGCTGCTTGTCGTCGCCCGGACCGATCAGGGCTTCGGCGAAGGCGTGCTCCCAGTCGGCCGACAGGGTGATGATCGGCAGGGCGCCGTCGTCGCCGCGATTGGCCCAGCACAGCTGGCGGGCCAGGCGCGCACGAACCTGCTCGACCAGCTGGGTGACCGACGCGGTGTGCGGCGCGGCCTCGCCGACGCCTTCCAGGATCTGCGGCAGGTCGCGGATCGAGACCCGCTCGCGCAGCAGCGACTGCAGCACCCGCTGGACGGTGGTGGCGGTGACCGTGCCCGGGATCAGGTCGTCGACCAGCTTCTTCTGCGTCTCGGGCAGCTCCTTCAGGAGCTTCTGCACCTCGGCGTAGGACAGCAGGTCCGCCATGTTCTCCTTGAGGATCTCGGTCAGGTGCGTGGTCAGCACCGTGGCCGGGTCCACGACCGTGTAGCCGCGGAAGGTGGCCTCCTCGCGCAGATCGTCGGCGATCCAGGTGGCGGGCAGGCCGAAGGCCGGCTCGCGCACGTGCTCGCCCGGCAGTTCGACCTGGCCGCCGCGCGGGTCCATGCACATCAGGCAGCCCAGGCGGACCTCGCCGGCGCCGGCCTCCATCTCCTTGATGCGGATGGCGTAGCCTTGGTTGGCCAGGCGCATGTTGTCGAGGATGCGCACCGGCGGCATCACGAAGCCGTACTCGCTGGCCAGGGTCTTGCGCAGGGCGCGGATCTGGTCGGTCAGCTTGCGGCCGTCCAGGTCGTTGATCAGGGTCAGCAGGCCATAGCCCAGCTCGATCTTGACGTCGTCGATGGCCAGGGAGGCGCTGATCGGCTCCTCCTCCGGCTCGGACGGTGCGGCGGCCTCGAGGTCGGCGGGGTCGAGAGCCTTGGGCTTCTTGGCGTCCTGGACGCGCTTGTAGGCCAGGGCCCCGGCGGCCAGCGACATCGCCGCGAACGGGAAGATCGGCATACCCGGGATCAGGGCGATGACGCCCGACGAGGCCGAGACCATGCCCAGGCCCACCGGGTTCATCGCCAGCTGGGTGGTCAGGGCCTTGTCGGCCGAGCCTTCAACGCCGGCCTTGGACACGACCATACCGGCGGCGATCGAGATGATCAGGGCCGGGATCTGGCTGACTAGGCCGTCGCCGATGGTCATGATGGTGTAGGTCGAGGCCGCGTCGCCGAACGGCATCTTGTGCTGGACGACGCCGATGATGATGCCGCCGATGATGTTGATGGCGGTGATGATCAGGCCGGCGATCGCGTCGCCCTTCACGAACTTGCTGGCGCCGTCCATGGCCCCGAAGAACGTGCTTTCCTGCTCCAGCTCCTTGCGGCGGATCTTGGCCTCGTCCTGACTGATCAGGCCGGTCGATAGGTCGGCGTCGATCGCCATCTGCTTGCCGGGCATCGAGTCCAGGGTGAAGCGGGCCGCCACTTCGGCGATGCGGCCCGAACCCTTGGTCACGACCATGAAGTTCACGACGATCAGGATGATGAAGACGATCACCCCGATGACGAAGTTGCCCTGCATCATCAGGTGACCGAAGGCCTCGATCACCGCGCCGGCCCCGCCTGTGCCTTCCTGGCCGTGGCTCAGGATCAGGCGGGTCGAGGCGATGTTGAGACCCAGTCGGAACAGGGTCGTGACCAGCAGCACGGTCGGGAACGAGGTGAATTCCAGCGGCTTCTTGATCAGGATCGCCGTCATCAGGATCAGCACCGATCCCGTCAGCGAAATGGCCAGCAGCACGTCCAGCAGCGGCGCCGGAACCGGGATGATCAGCAGCACGATGATGCCGACCACGCCCAGGGCCAGGCCCATCTCGCCACGCATCAGCCCGTCGAGCAGCGACTTGGGGCTGGGCATCGAGCTGGCGTTCGGGGCGGCGGCGTCGGCCATTCGGAACCTTGAACCGGGGATGGAAGCTAGGCTTTCGCTTGGAGCGATTTGCGGCCCGCCGCCATCTTGTTAACCAAATTTTTCGCGGCGCGGCGCCGGACCGATGGTCGCGGCGGCGGCCAGATCGATCTGGAGCTTTGCGTCGTCCTCGCCCTTCGACAGGCTCAAGGTGAGGACGAATGAAGCGCCGGGCCAGGCATAGAAAACCTCGCCTTGAGCTTGTCGAAGGGCGAGGTTTTCGGTCCCGCCACCTCGACGCCTTGGTCTTAAGCCGCAGCCCCGACCCCGCCCTGGGGCGGTGGCACCGACACGCCGGCGTCCGAATATTCCTTCAGCTTGTTGCGCAGGGTGCGGATCGAGATGCCCAGGATGTTGGCCGCATGGGTGCGGTTCCCGAGGCAGTGTTCCAGGGTGTCGATGATCAGCTGCTGCTCGACCTCGGCGACGGTCGAGCCGACGAAGGCGCGCGAGGCGGCGTCGGCGGCCATCTGAGCGCCGCGGGCCACCGCCACGTCCGGCGCCGGGGCCATCGGCTGGCCGTCGGGCAGACGGATGGCGAACTCCTCGATCTCGGGGCCCGCCGACAGCAGCACCGCCCGATGCATGGCGTTTTCCAGCTCGCGGACGTTGCCCGGCCAGCGGTGGGCGATCAGGCGGCGCTTGGCCTCGGCCGAGATCGGCTTTTCCTCGATGCCGTTGGCGGCCGAGTACTTCTTCACGAAGAACTCGCACAGGCTGATCACGTCGGCCGGACGCTCGCGCAGCGGCGGCAGGCGCAGGTTCACGACGTTCAGACGGTAGAGCAGGTCTTCCCGGAACGTCCCGTCCTTCACCGCCTGGGCCAGGTCGCGGTTGCTGGTGGCCAGGATGCGGATATTGACCTTGACCGGCTTGGAGCCGCCGACGCGATCGATCTCGCGCTCCTGGATGGCGCGCAGCAGCTTGGCCTGCAGGCGCACGTCCATCTCGCTGATTTCGTCCAGCAGCAGGGTGCCGCCGTCGGCCTCCTCGAACTTGCCGATGCGGCGGGCCATGGCGCCGGTGAAGGCGCCCTTCTCATGGCCGAACAGCTCGCTCTCCAGCAGGTTCTCGGGGATGGCGGCGCAGTTGACGCTGATGAACGGCGCCTTGGCCCGGCGCGACTTGCCGTGGACATAGCGGGCCATGACCTCCTTACCCGAGCCGCTCTCCCCGGTGATCAGGATCGAGGCTTCGGAGGGGGCGACCTGGTCGGCCAGCTTGATGACCTGTTCCATGGCCGGGTCGCGGACGACCATCGGCTTTTCATCGTCGGTGACGGCGGCCAGGACGGCGGCGATCAGCTCGGCGTCCGGCGGCAGCGGGATGAACTCCTTGGCCCCGGCCTTGATGGCGTTGGCCGCGCGCATCGGATCGGCGTCGACGCCGCAGGCCACCACCGGCACCCGCATCCGCTCGGCTTCGTTGGCGGCGATCAGCCCGGCGATGTCGAGCACATAGTCGACCATCAGAAGGTCAGCGCCCTGCCCCGCCCGCAGCGCGTTGGTCGCCTGCTCCGTCGTTTCGACGTGCGAGACCTTCGCGCCCGCGCTCATCGCCATCTTCACGGCGACCGAGAGCTGCCCGTTCAGTTTTCCAACGACCAGAAGCCGCATCTCTTACTCTCCCTCTCGAACGACCACCGGGCTTTAGCCCTGGTCGCCGTCCTTGATGATTTCCGTCATGGTCACGCCCAGGCGCTCGTCGACGACGACGACCTCGCCCCGGGCGACCAGGCGGTTATTGACGTAGATGTCGATCGCCTCGCCGACCTTGCGGTCCAGCTCCAGGATCGAGCCCTGGCCCAGCTGCAGCAGCTGCGCCACCGACATGTTGGCGCGACCCAGCACGGCCGAGATGTTGACCGGAACGTCGAAGACCGGCGCCAGGTCCGCAGCGGTCTTGTCGCTGAGTTCGATCGGAGCCTCGGAGGCCAGCATGGCCCCTCCGAATTCGTCGAGCGTGAGATTGTCTTCGGCCATCGTTCGTCAGCCTTCCTAGGTAAACAGGGGTTCGGCGTGGAGGCCTTCAGCGGCGATCGCCGCCTCCAGCGCCTCGGCGACGCGCTGGGCGGCGCCGTCCGGGTCGAAGGCCGCGCGGCCATCGCCCCAGTCGAAAGTAAAGGCCGCCGGGGCCATGGCGCCGTCGGCGCGGGCCACGATCTGGCCCTGGAAGCCGATCTGCGCGGCGACGTTCTCCAGCGCCTGCTGGGTGCGCTCCTCAAGCTCGGGCGACACCCGAACGAAGATGCGCGGCTGGGCCTCGACCTCGCGGGCCAGAGCCTCCAGCGCTGCGGTGACCGGCGCCTCGGGGAAATGGGTCAGGGCCGCGTCGGCGATCTTGCGCCCGCAGGCCAGGGCGAGCATCGCCGAGCCCTCGCGGTGCTCGTGCGCGACATGGGCCAGGGTCCCGAACGCCTGCTGCACCGCGTGCGCCACCTCGGCCAGAGCCTGGGCGGCCTCCTGCTCGGTGCGCACCAGGGCCGAGCGCTCGCCTTCCGCATAAGCCTGCGCCTTGGCGGCCTCGACCTCTTCGGGCGTGAAGCTCTTCTTCACGCGCGGCGCGGTGTAGGCCACGCCGCCGTGGTCGTCGAAGACGGTGTCGAAGGCGAACTTGCGGTGAGGGATATCGGTCATCGCATGCCCCTCAGTAGATCAGTTCGTCGTCGGCGCCGGAGCCGGCCAGCATGATCTCGCCCTTGGCGGCGAGATCCTTGGCCACCTGCACCATGCCCACCTGAGCGGCGTCGACGTCCTTGAGGCGCACGGGGCCCATGCTGTCCATGTCCTCGCGCATGATCTTGGCCGCGCGCTCGGACATGTTGGAGAAGAACATGTCGCGCAGCTTGTCCGAGGCGCCCTTCAGGGCCAGGGCCAGCTGCTCCTTGGGCGTGCCGCGCAGCAGGGTCTGGATGCCGCCCGGGTCCAGCTTCGAGAGGTCCTCGAACACGAACATCAGCGCGCGAATGCGCTCGGCGGCTTCGCGGTTGCGCTCTTCCAGGGCGGCGATGAAGCGGGCTTCGGTCTGGCGGTCGAAGTTGTTGAAGATCTCGGCCATCATCTCGTGGCTGTCGCGCTTGGACGTGCGCGCCAGGTTCGACATGAACTCGGTGCGCAGGGTCATCTCGATCTTGTCGAGGATTTCGCGCTGCACCGGCTCCATCCGCAGCATGCGGGTGACGCATTCCAGGGCGAAGTCTTCCGGCAGACAGGCCAGCACGCGGGCGGCGTGGTCGCTCTTCACCTTCGACAGCACGACGGCGACGGTCTGGGGGTATTCGTTCTTCAGATAGTTGGCGAGCACCGCTTCGTTCACGTTGCCCAGCTTGTCCCACATGGTTCGACCCGCAGGACCGCGGATCTCTTCCATCAGGGCGTCGACCTTGTCGGCCGGCATGAACGAGGCCAGCAGGCGCTGGGTCTGTTCGTACGAGCCCATGATCGCGCCTGTCGAGCTCATGCCCGAGACGAACTCGACCAGCAGGTCTTCCACGACCGAGGCCGAGACGGTGCCAAGGCCCGCCATGGCCTGGGAGACTTCCTTGATCTCCTCGTCGTCGAGGGCTTCCCAGATCTTGGTGTGCTCCTCGCCCAGGGCAAGCAGAACGATCGCGGCCTTTTCCGGCCCCGACAGGTTCTTCACGTCGTTGACGGCGAGCTTCATAGCCATCAGGTCGACTCGTGCAGCCAGTTACGCAGGATCGCGACGGACTCGTCGGGATGCTTTTCGACGAACTCGGACACGCGCTTGATCGACGAGGCCTTCACCTGACCCTCGATCTTGGCGATGTCGATGCGCTGGTCGATGTCGCTGACCGGCGGACCGGCCAGCGCGATCGGCTCGCCCGACTGATCGACCACCACCTGCTGCTGCGTGCCGTCCGCCAGCGTCACCAGTCGCGTGACGGGCGGTCCGCCCGACGGGCCGGCCAGAGCGATCTGGCCCGGCGCCGGCGCCGACAGGTTCTTGATGAACGGACGGACCGCGAACAGCAGGATCAGCAGAGCCACGACCGCCAGCACGCCCAGTTCGGCGGCGCGCATGATGTCGTTCTTGTCGAAGCCCGCCAGCAGACCCTGCTTCTCCAGACCCTGGTCCTCAGGCTGCGGGAACTTGATGTTGGTGACCCGGACTTGGTCGCCGCGCTCGGCGTCGAAGCCGACGGCGGTCTTCACCAGCTCCTCGATCTGCTGGATCTCCTGGGCGGTGCGCGGCGTGTAGGCGCCGGGCTTGCCGTCCGCAGCCATCGGGGCCGAGACGCCGTCGATGGCGACCGCGACGGCGATCTTCTTGATCGTGCCCGGCTCCTGGACGGTGGTCGTCACCGACTTGGAGATCTCGTAGTTGGTGACGGCGTCGTTCTGCCCCGAGCGCGAGCCCAGTTGCTGGAAGCCGTTGGCGCCCTGACCGCCGGGAACGTTGGCCGCAGCGGTGACGCCGGCGTTGTCGTCGTTCTTGTTTTCCTGGCTGGACGCCTCGGTCGTGCTCTCCGAACGGATCACCTGACCGTCGGGATCGAAGCGCTCTTCCTGGGTGGTCACGCGGTTCAGGTCCAGCTCGGCGGTGACGTTCACGCGCGCCTTGCCCGGGCCCAGAACGCCCTCGATCATGTCCTTGACGGTCTTGGCGATGCGGGCCTCGACCTCGGACTTGCGGTCCTGGGCCATCTTGCCGGCCATGCTCTCGTCGCTGGGCGCCGACAGGGTCTTGCCGTGCTGATCGATGACCGCGACCTTCTCGGCCTTCATGTTCGGCACCGACGACGAGACCAGGTTCTGGATGGCGCGGACCATGTCCGACGAGGGCTCACGCGAGCCGACGCCGATGGTCACGGCGGCCGAGGGCTGCTCGGCGTCTTCCTCGAACAGCTGACGCTTGGGCAGCACCAGGTGCACGCGGACGCTGTTGACGCCCTGCATGGCCTTGATCGTGCGCTCCAGCTCGCCCTGCAGGGCGCGCTGGCGGTTCAGCTGCTGGACGAAGTCGGTCTGGCCCAGCGCGTTGTTGGTGTCGAAGATTTCGTAGCCGATGGAGCCGGAGCTCACGAGGCCCTTGCCGGCCACCATCAGGCGGGCGCTGGCGACCTTGTCGCGCGGCACCATGATCGTGGAGCCGTCGCCCTTGGTCTCGTACTTAATGCCGGCCTGATCCAGCGCCTGGGTGACTTCCGAGGCTTCCTTCAGGTCGAGGTTCGAATAGAGCAGCTCATTGGGCTCCTTGCCCATGAACATGACCAGGGCCACGAGCACGGCGACGACACCCGCGCCGACGCCCAGCATCGCGGCGAGACGCCCGACGCCGAACTGCCTGATTGAACCCAGAAAGCTTTCCACGAAGCCCCATCCCCTGCGTCAACAATCCCCGAGGGGAAGCCCGCCAAACGCATACGAAGCGCTCGCCGGTAGGCAGGATTTACCCAGTACAAGGTAAACGAGGCGTTTATATCTGCCGATCGTCGGGCGTTCCGGCGGCGCCAAAACGTCGCGGCCGCGCCTTTGCAGGCGCGGCCGCTGAACGTCATCAAACCCTTGTGGCGCAAGGCCCGTGGGGTTTTCGAGGCCAGGAAGGGCGGTCACATCAACACACCCTACCCACCTTAACGGTACTGCTGGATCCGGGTGGTCCGCAGGCCCGCCAGGCCGTGCCGATCAATCGACTGCTGCCAGCTGAGGAACTCGTCGTTCGTCAGCTTGTAACGATCGCACGCCTCGTCGAGCGAGAGCAGACCCCCGCGAACGGCGGCCACGACCTCGGCCTTCCGACGGATGACCCAACGCTGGGTCTCCGCAGGCGGCAAATCCGCCAGAGTGAGAGGCGCACCGGTCGGACCGATGACGTACTTTTCACCCCGGCTGTTGGTGCGCTGCTGCTGCAACATGGCTTTACGCCTTTCCCACAACCATCACTGTTGAAGGCCACTATAGGCGCCGCCTAATAACAGCGGCTTAATTCCAATAGTAAAGAAAGGCCTAAACAAGATGGCTCCTTAGCAGTCCGTAGTGTCTCAGTGTGAAACACAAGAATTAAAGAATGTTAAGCCCTATGATTAGCGCTTAATATTCAAGAGTTCCTCAAGCATCTGGTCAGCGGTCGTGATGATCTTCGACGAAGCCGAGTAGGCGCGCTGAGTAGTGATCAGGCCGGTAAACTCCTGGGACAGATCAACGGTCGAGGCTTCAAGGGTAGAGGGCGCCAGAGCGCCGGCGCCGCCCTGCGACGGAGCCTTCAGGCTGTAGGTGCCGCTTTCGTTGGTGACGCGATAAGCATTGCCGTTGACGCCCTTCAGACCGTTGGGGTTCGAGAAGGTGGCGATGGCGACCTGGGCGATCCGGCGGGTGACGCCGTTGTCGAAGATGGCCGAGACGTAGCCGTTCTCATCGACCTCGATGTTCGTCAGGTTACCAAAGGCCGTGCCGTTGGTGTTGACCGACTGAACCACCGACTGGCTGTTGTACTGGGTCAGGCCGCCGGCGGCGCTGGCGAGATCGATCTGGACTTCCTGCTCGTCGATGCCCAGGGCGTCGGCCCAGGTCGGCGGCGCGGGCGGCTGCACGGCCGGCGGCGTGACCGCCGGCGCGATATAGCCCGAACTCTTGATGGTGATGGCCGTCGGGCTGGTGCTGCCGAACAGACTGCCGGTGCTCTTGAGCTTGCCGTCGGTGGTGAACTCGACGATGCCCGTGCTGATCTGGCCGTTGCCATTGTTGGCCAGATCGCCCGGCTTGGCGCGCAGCTCGGCGTACCACTGGTTCGGGCCGGGGCCCTTCAGCAGCGACAGGGTCACCGTGCGCTGACCGCCCTTGGAGTCCGACAGCGGGATCTGGACTTCGAAGTCCGGCTTGACGCCCTTGCTGTTATCCTTGGCGTAGTCGGACATCGACCAGGTCGAAGGATCATAGAGCTTGCCCGCCACGACCTCGGCGTCGTCGACGCCGGCGGTGTCGATGATGCCCAGGTCCTCAAGGTCGATCGTATCGCCAGCGGCGTTGATCCGCGTGGTGGTGGTGGAGCCTGCCACCGGCGAAGCGCCCTTGTAGTCGATCGTCGAGCTGACGATCTCGTTCGTCGCAGCGTCGTAGGCCACCTTGCCGGTGGCGACGATCACGCCGTTTTCCTTGATGTCGACCAGGTACTCGTTGTTGCCCGAGACGGGGTTGGCGATGCCCGTCGAGCTGTAGATGACATCGTAATTGTGGGACGTACCGGCCGAGTCGACGACGTTCGACTTCGACGGCGAACCGGCCGTGCCGACCTTGTACGAAACGGCGGCCGCCACGGGCTGCTCGGAGCGCAGGTTGGCGTTGACGCCGACGCGGGTGGTCTTCTCGGCCGTGCCGCCGACGCTGCCGACGTTGATCGAGGCCAGCTGCATCAGGTCCGACGGATCGGGCGTGATCAGACCGCTGACCGGGTCGGCCAGCCAGCCTTGCAGGTACAGACCCGCGTCGTTGCGCAGATAGCCGAGGCTGTCGAGCTGGAACGAACCCGCGCGCGTGAACGAGCGCGTATCGGTCGCCGTCAGGTTCTCGGGCTTTTCCGTGGTGACGAAGAAGCCCGAGCCCGAGATCGAGATATCCAGGTTCGAGGTCGTCGACTGGGTCAGGCCCTGCTGGCTGATGAACTGGTGCGTCTGGGCCTTCACGCCGCCGGCGCTGTAGGTCTGGTTCTTGTTGCCGGACGTGACCAGCGTCGAGAAGTTCGAGGTCGAACGCTTGAAGCCGACCGTGTTGACGTTTGCGATGTTGTCCGAGATCGCGGCCAGGGCCGACGAGTTGGCGACCAGACCGGAAACGCCGGCGAGCATGGCGCTGTTGATGCTCATGACTGAATTCCTACAAAAATGGGGGGACGAGGGTTCAGCGCTGTTTGCGTTTGGATCCGCGGGAAGACCGTCTTCCGGGGACCGCGTCGGCGTCTTTCTGACGCCCGGTCGATGGTGGGTTCAGGCCGCCTCGGCCTGGTGAGTGCTCTAGGCCGCCGCCTTGATGCCGACGACGTTGTCGACGGGGATGGTCTTGCCATCGACCACGACCATCGGCTGACCGGTGGCGTTGTCGACGGCGGTCACCACGCCCTCGGTGCGACCCTTGATGTTGGTCGCCTTGATCTCCTTGCCGTCGCCAGTCTTGGCCGTCACGACGATGCCGTAGACGCCGCCGTCGGGCAGCTGGGCGCCGCTGTCGTCCTTGCCATCCCAGGTGATGGTGTGGTCGCCGCTCTTCTGGTCATCCGGCGTCAAGGTGCGGACCACCTTGCCGGCGGGGTTCTTGATCTCGACCTTCAGCGACGCCGAGGCGCTGGGCTGGGTCCAGGAGAAGGTCGCCGTACCGTTCTTAAGGGTCGAGGTGTCGCTGATCGCCGAAACCTGCTTGCCGATCATCGCGACGCCCTCGGAGAGGCCCGTGCCGGTGTTCATGCCCACCAGAGCGGCCAAGAGGTCGTTGGTGACCAGTTGCTGCTCCACGCCGGTCATCGACGTGATCTGCTGGGTCATCTGGGTGGTGTCGGTCGGCGACAGAGGGTCCTGGTTCTTCAGCTGCGTGGTCAGCAGCTGCAGGAAGGTCTCCTTGTTGGTCGCCAGCGACGTGCGCGAGTTGTTGATCTTGTCGAGGACCGACGCGGTGTTTTGTGACGAGACGGCGGTGGCCATGTCGGTATCTCCTAGATCCGGATGTCCAGACCGCTGTCGGCGACCGTCTTCAGGCCGGGCAGCAGTTCGGGGGTGATGGTGATGTCTTCCTCGCCGGTCAGGGCGGCCTGGAAGGCGCGGCCCGAGAAGGCGCGCTGTCCCTGGTCGCCCCAGCCCTCGAAGGCGAAGAACGGGTTCTGGCTCTGGCCGCCCTGGCTGGAGACGTCGAAGCTGAGCGCGTTGTCGGCGACGTTGAAGCCGGCGTCGGCCAGGGCCTGACGCAGTTCATTGGCCTTTCCGCGCAGCTCCTGGGCGGCGTGGACGGTGTCGAAACGCATCGACGCGGTCAGGACGCCGTCGCGGCCGATCTCGATCCGCACGTCGACCTTGCCCAGGCCGTCGGGCGTCAGGGCCACGTCGAAGCGGGTGGTCTTGGCGTCGGCCTTCTTGATGATCTCGGCCGACAGCGCCGCAACGGTTTCGGGCGAACCGCGCACCGGCGCCGGCGCGGCGGCGGGCGCGTTGGCGCTGGCGACAGGGGTCGGGGCCAGGGGCGTCGGCGTCGCGGACGGCGAGGCCTCGGGGGTCGCCGCGCCGGCGACCGAAGCCTCCAGCGTCACGGCGCCGGCGGCGGTCTCCGAACCCTTGGCGTTCGTATTGGCGTCGCCGTTGGCGTTGGCGTCGCCGCTCGAGGCGCCTGAGGCGACGGCGGCCACGGCTTGCGGGGTCTCGGCGACTTCGGCGGCCACGACGGCGGGGGTCGCAACCGGCGCGCTCTGGGCCTTGGTCGCTTCGGCCGGCTTGGCCGCGACCGGCGCGAGATCCGCCGTCACGGCGGGCGAGACCTCAGCGGCGTCGACAGCGGCGGTCATCGCCGCCGGGGCGACCTCTTCTGCGACGGCGACCTCAACCGGCGCGGCCGCCGGGGCGATCGGCGCCTCGACCACCGGGGCCGAGAGGCCGGCGACCTGCGGGGCGGTCGCGGCGGCGGCCGACGGCGCTGCGTTCGTAGCTTGAGACGGGGCGGTCGGCGTCTGCGGCGCGACCTTGGTGTCGACCACCGCCGGCTCCTCGCCGGCCAGGGCCGTAAGGGCCTCGAGCCCGGCGGCGTCCAGCGCCTGTCCTTCGGCGGTCGCGACCGGGGCCTGGGACGGCGCCTGCGGCGACGCCGCAACGGCGGTCTCAAGCGCCGGATCGGCGGCGGCCTGCGGGGTGGCGACCGGCGCGACGTCGATCGTCTCGACGGCGGCGGCGAAGGCCGCAACGTCGTTGGCCGAGACGGTCGCAACCGCCGGGGCCGCCTCTTCAGTCGCTTCGGCGGGGACCGTGGTCGTGGGCTCGACGGTCATGGCGGCGATCAGCGTCGCGGCGGCCTGAGCGGCGGCGGCGGTCGTATCCGCCTCGGTCGAAGTCTCCTCGCCCGTTTCGGCGTCGGCCGTCTCCTCGCCGGCCGCCTTGTCGGCGGTCCGGTCGCTCGGCGCCTTGGCGTCGCGGGCGTCTTCGACCGCATCGCCGCTGTCGGCTCGGGTCTCGTCGTCGCGTTCAACCGCCTTGGTTTCGGTCCGGGCGGGCTTTTCGACGGCCTTCACGTCCCGATCCGCATCCCGATCGTCGGCCTTGGTCTCGGCGCGTTGGGGCGTCGGACGCGGGGACGGCGCGTCGTCGGAACGGCCGGCGATGGCCAGCAGGGCGTCGAAGCCCTCGGCGGACGCCTTGACGCCGCCGGCCGGGGTCGGCGCGGCGGGAAGAGCGGCGGTGGGTGCGGCGATCGCGGTCATTCGCAGTCGTTGCTCGGTTGGCGGCGCTCCATGACGGACACGCCTTCGTCGCCTCCCTCAGCAACGGTCGGGCCAACTCGGAGAACACGGCCTAAGCCTCTGTTATTAATTACTTTAATGGCTTGTTTACGAAGAAAAATCGCGCCGGACGCGGCGCTTTTTGCCGAGCTCGGGCGGCCTTCAGGGACGGGAGTTGCCGCGTCGCCGGGCCGCGCCCCGGCTTGGCGCCGTCCTTGCGGAAGACCTCTCGTCGAATTTCCGGCAGTCGGAACACATCGCCATGAATTTCAATGGCTTGGCACATCATCGGGGATCATGCCCCACCGCGACCCGGCAAGTTTCGCCGGGCAACGGCGCGTCGTGCGTTGCGCGGTTTGCCGAGCCGAAGGAGGCCTGATCCATGTCGCTCAATGCGATCATGAGCACGGCGACGTCCGGCATGATGGCCGCGCAGACGGGTCTGCGCGTCACGTCGGACAATATCGCCAATGTCAACACCACCGGCTATGTCCGCAAGACGGTCAGCCAGTCCAACCTGCTGTCCAACGGCATGGGCGTGGGCGTCAATATCGACGCCATCAAGCGCGCCACCGACGCCTTCCTGCAGTCAGCCAGCCTGAACGCCGCCTCGGAAAGCGGCCGCGCTTCGATCGTCGCCAGCACGCTCAACAGCGCCCAGCAGCTGTTTGGCGACCCCAGCGGCTCGACAAGCTTCTTCACCGTGCTGGACGACGTCTACGCCGCGTTCTCCTCGGCGCAGGATGACCCCTCCTCCAGCCTGCTGCGCACCCAGGCGCTGACCCGGCTGGACGACTTCCTCAGCGAGTCCAGCCGCATCACCGCCTCGCTGTCGAAGCTGGGCAAGGACGCCGACACGCGGATCGCCGCCGACGTCGGGCGGGTCAATGACCTGCTCAGCCAGATCGACGCCCTGAACACCGACATCACGCGGGCCAAGGTCGCGGGCGCGGACGCCACGGGCGCCGAGAATGTGCAGAGCAGCCTGGTTGATGAGCTCTCCGAGCTGATGAACGTGCAGATCTCGCCCCGCACCCTGGGCGGGATCGTGGTGCGGTCCACCGAGGGCCTGAACCTGGCGGGCGACGGGGCGGCCAAGATCACCTACCAGACCTCGGCCACCGCGACGGGCTTCCTGACGGTGCAACTCGCCAACGGCTCGGACTATCCGGTCCCGCTGAACATCTCGAGCGGCGAGATCCGCGGCCTGATGGACGTGCGCAACATCGACCTGGTCAACCTCTCCGACCAGCTGGGCGAGTTCACCTCGCGCGCGACCGAGGAGATCAACCGCGCCGCCAACGCCGCCTCGTCGGTGCCCGCCCCCACCAGCCTGACGGGCCGCAACACCGGTCTGGACGCCCAGGCGGCCCTGACCGGTTTCACCGGCAAGACGACGATCGCCCTGACCAACGCCAGCGGCGTCATCCAGCGCCGGATCGACATCGACTTCGACGCCGGCACGATGACCGTGAACGGCGCGGCCGGCCCGGCCTTCACCTCGGCCAACTTCCTGGCCCAGCTCAACACCGCCCTGGGCGGCCAGGGCGCGGCGGGTTTCTCGAACGGCGCCCTGAGCATCAACGGCGTGGGCGGCCTGGGCGTGGCCATCGCCGACGACGCCACGACCCCGTCCAGCAAGACCGGCAAGGGTTTCAGCCACTATTTCGGCCTCAACGACATCGTCCGCACCAGCGGCTACTCGCCGTACGAGACGGGCCTGACGTCGTCGGACCCGCACGGCTTCACCACCGGCCAGATGACGATCCGGCTGACCGACGTCGAGGGCGGCCGGATCCGGGACATCCCCTTCACCCCGCCCGTGGGCGGGACCATGCAGAACATGATCGATGCGCTGAACTCCCGCGCCTCGGGGGTCGGCCTCTATGGCCAGTTCTCCATGAACGCCAAGGGTCAGGTCAGCTTCACGTCGAACACCAACACGCCGGTGACGATGTCGATCGTCGCCGACAGCACCGAGCGCGGCGCCGGCGGTCCGTCGGCCAGCCAGCTGTTCGGCATCGGTCCCGCCGAACGCAGCACGCGCGGCGAGAAGTTCTTCCTCAACACGGCGATGGACCAGAACCCCAAGCTTCTGCCGTTCGCCAAGCTGGACCTGACCCAGGCCGTCGGCGGTAATGCGGCCCTGGCGATCGGCGACGGGCGCGGCGCCCTGGCCCTGGCCAACGCCGGCGAGAACACCGCCACGTTCGGCGTCGCAGGCAGCGCCGCTTCGGTGACTATGACCGTGTCGCGCTACGCCGCCGACTTCGGGGGCTCCATCGCCCGCAAGGCCGCCACCGCCGAAAGCCGCAAGGACGCCGCCGCAGCGGTGTCCAGCGAAGTCGACAGCCAGCGTCAGTCCGAAGAGGGCGTGAACCTGGACGAAGAACTGATCAACCTGACCACCTACCAGCAAGCCTTCAACGCCTCGGCCCGCCTGATCCAGGCGACCAAGGACATGTTCGACGTGCTCACCGGAATCCTGGGGTAAGACATGACCCGCGTCTCGACCGTCCAGAACTACAACATCATGACGTCCAACCTCATGAAGGCGCAGATCCGCCAGAATGACGTAGGCGCCCAGGTGGCCAGCCAGAAGATCGCCACCGACCTGCGCGGCTACGCCAAGAACGCCGAGGTGCTGACCGCCATGCGCAGCGCCCAGACCAAGATCAACGGCCTCTTGGACCAGACCAAGCTGGTCACCAATCGGTTGGACATGCAGAACACCGGCATCGGCCGGGTCGCCGACGGCACCAAGGATGCGCGCGAAGCCATCGCCAACGCGATGGCCGCCGGCAACGCCACCACCTTGATGCAGCAGCTGCAGGCGGCGTTCAGCGAGGTGGTGCAAGGCGTCAACACCAAGTCCAACGGGCTCTATGTGTTCTCCGGCGCCCAGACCCAGACCGCGACCACCACCGCCGCCACCATGGCCGACCTGACGGCGGCCCCGTCGACCGCATCGCTGTTCCAGAACGACCAGTACATCACCACCAACCGGGTCGATGAGCAGACCAACGCCAAGACCGGCGTGCTGGGCGACGCCCTGGGCACCGCGACCTTCGACGCCTTCAAGCAGGTCCAGGCCTATATCGACGCCAACGGCGCCTTCACCGGCAACCTCAATGACACCCAGGTCAACTTCCTGAAGGGCATGCTGACCACCTTCGACACGGCCTACAAGTCGGTGGTCGACATCCAGGGGAAGAATGGCGTCAACCAGAAGCGCTTCGAAGCCGCCGAGACCGATCTCTCCAACCAGGCCGACACCCTGACCACCATGGTCGGCGGCATCGTCGACGTGGACATGGCCGAGGCCGTCACCCGCCTGGAGGCCGCAAAGCTGGCGGTGCAGGCCTCGGCCCAGGTGTTCACCAGCCTGCAGGCCTCGTCGCTGCTGAATGTTCTGAAATAGGCTCCTCCATCCGCTCGGCCGACCTGGCCGTAAGCGTAAGCATGAGCTCGCTTTTCTCGACCTGGACCGCCACGCGCGCCGCCGGCCTGGCGCGCCTGGACGCCTTTGCGCCCCACGCCGGTCGCGCCTACGCGTCGCGGCGCAACCACGCGGTCGAGGCTCCGACCGTCTCGGGCCTGTCGCCCTATATCCGCCGCCGCATGGTCACCGAGCGCGAGGTGCTGACCCGCGTCCTGGCGCGCCATGACGAAGCCTCGGCCGAGAAGTTCATCGACGAGGTGTTCTGGCGCGCCCACTTCAAGGGAAGGCTGGAAGGCCAGCCCGAGATCTGGATCCGCTACCGAGCGGCGCTCGCCCAGGGCCGTGCGGCGCTGGAGCGTGACCCCGCCCTCGCCCGCCGCCACGCCGACGCCGTCGCCGGCCGCACCGGGATCGACGCCTTCGACGCCTGGGTCACGGAACTGGCGGCGAGCGGCTACCTGCACAACCACGCCCGCATGTGGTTCGCCTCGATCTGGAGCCACACCCTGCGCCTGCCCTGGGCCTTGGGCGCGGCCTTCATGCATGCGCGGCTGCTGGACGGCGACCCGGCCGCCAACACCCTGTCGTGGCGCTGGGTGGTGGGCCTGCACACGCCGGGCAAGACCTATCTGGCCAGGGCCGACAATATCGAGCGCTACACTGAAGGCCGGTTCCGCCCCCGGGGTCTGGCGAGCGACGCCCCGCCCCTGGAGGAGCCGCCGTTCGCCCAGCCCTGGACCACCCCGGCCCTCGACCTCGCCCCACCGGACGGCCCGCTTCTGCTGCTGGTGACCGAGGAAGACCTCACCCCGAAGAGCCTCTTGCCCCCAGGCGTGGCCGTGGCGGCGGTCCATGTCGCCGACGCGGTGGAGATCGACGGACAGCCGCGATCCGGCCTCGTCCAGGACTTCGCCCGCCAGGCCCTGAATGACGTCGTCGCCCGCGCGCGCCTGGCCTTTCCCGACGCGCCGGTCGATCGCGGCCCCCTCGACGTGGAGATGCTGGCGCAGGCCGCCCTGGCCGCCGGGGTCAGAACATCGTCACCGCGCACGCGCCCGTCGGACCGACCCGGGATCGACTGGACGCGCTGGCGTCCCAGCTGGCCGTGCGCGGCCTGACCTTGAAGTCTCCGGGCCGTCCCTACGACGCCCTGACCTGGCCGCAGGGACGCGGCGGCTTCTTTGGCCTCAAGAAGCGGATCCCCCGCCTGCTGGACCAGCTGGCCCTGCGACCAAACGCCCAACCCGCCCTGCTCTAGCCCTCGCCTCGCAAAATCCGGGTCGAGCCGCTATATGGCGGCGATGGACCTGGCTTTGACTGACACGACCCCCGCCCTCGACTCCGACACGCTGATCGCGCGCGCGGTCGAGCAGGTGCGCGCCGCCGTCGGCCTGCCGGAGGGCACGCGGATCGTCGCGGCGATGTCGGGCGGGGTGGACTCCACCGTCACCGCCGCCCTGCTGGCCCGCGCCGGCTACGACGTCGTCGGCGTGACCCTGCAGCTCTACGACCATGGCGCGGCGATCTCGCGCAAGGGCGCCTGCTGCGCAGGCCAGGATATCCTGGACGCTCGCATGGCCGCCGAGCGCATCGGCATCCCGCACTATGTGCTCGACTATGAGAGCCGCTTCCGCGAGCAGGTCATCGAGGACTTCGCCGACGCCTATCTGCGCGGCGAGACGCCGATCCCGTGCGTGCGCTGCAACCAGACGGTCAAGTTCCGCGACCTCTTGGACGTGGCCCGCGACCTGGGCGCAGAGGCCATGGCCACCGGCCACTATGTCCAGCGCGCCATGCCCGGAAACGGCGGCAACCGTCCGCAGCTTCGCCGCGCCGCCGACCCGGCCAAGGACCAGAGCTATTTCCTGTTCGCCACCACGCGCGAGCAGCTGGACTTCCTGCGCTTCCCGCTGGGCGGCATGGACAAGCCGACGGTGCGCGCCGTCGCCGCCGGTCTTGGCCTGTCGATCGCCGACAAGCCCGACAGCCAGGACATCTGCTTCGTGCCCGAGGGCAAGTACACCACCGTCATCGACCGCATCCGCCCGCAGGGCGCGGAGGCCGGCGACGTCGTCCATCTGGACGGCCGCGTGCTGGGCCGCCACGAGGGCGTGACCCGCTACACCATCGGCCAGCGCCGGGGCCTGAACATCGCCGTCGGCGACCCGCTGTTCGTGGTCAAGATCGACGCCGACAAGCGCCAGGTCATCGTCGGCCCGCGCGAGGCGCTGCTGACCGCGTCCCTGACCTTGAAGGAAGGAAGCTGGCTGGGCGCTCAGGACAGCCTGGAGGCCGCCGCCGAGGACGGACAGCGGGTGCTGGCCCGGGTGCGCTCGACCCGCGAACCGGTTCCCGGCCGCCTGGCCATGATCGATGGCGCGCTTTCGGTCGTCTTCGACGGCGCCGAGGAAGGCGTCGCGCCGGGCCAGGCCTGTGTGCTCTATGATCCGGCCGATCCGGACCGGGTGCTGGGCGGCGGCTTCATCGCGGGCACGACCCGGCAGATGGACCTGGCAAACGGGCTCTAAAGGGCATCCAGTGTTGGTGGCGGCCGTGAGAGCCGTCCTCGCCCTTCGACAGGCTCAGGGTGAGGACGACTGTCACCCTCGGCTCGCACAAAATCCTCATCCTGAGCTTGTCGAAGGAAGAGGATTTGCATCCGGACCAGCGCCCCCGCTCAACGCAAGTTCAGCCGAAACGCTTGGATGTGGAGCGCCTCAGCCGGCCTCGCGGCAGAAGTCCCCATCCCAGACGTCAGGACCCGCGCCCCGTCCACGCCGACGGCGCGCGGCCGAGACGGCTTCGCCGTTGAGATAGCCCGGCACCGCCTCGGCGGGCATCGGCCGGGCGAAGTGGTAGCCCTGCATGACCGTGGCGCCGAGCGCGGCCACCCGGTCGCGCTGGGCCTCGGTCTCGACGCCCTCGACCACGCACTCCATGCGCAGGTTGCGGCCCAGTTGCAGCACCGTGCGGACGATGTCCTCGCTGGTGGGATTGTGCTCGATGTCCGAGACGAAGCTGGCGTCGATCTTCAGCTTGTCCAGCGGCAGCAGGCGCAGGTGGCTGAGGCTTGAGTGACCGGTGCCGAAGTCATCCAGGGCCGTGCGCACGCCCAGCTCATGGAAGGCCGCCAGGGCGTCGCGGGCCTGATCGAAGTCGCAGACGATGGCCGTCTCGGTGATCTCGAAATCGATGCGGTGGGGCGCGATGCAGCTCTCCGACACGATCGCCAGCAGTCGGCGGACGTTCTCCATCGAGGCGATGTCGCGGGCCGACAGGTTGATCGACACCCGCACGTCCATCGGCCAGGCGCGCATCTCGCGCAGCGCCTTGGCGACCAGCAGGCGGGTGATCTCGACGATCTGGCCCGAGCGTTCGGCCGCGCCGATGAAGACATCGGGACGGATCGGTCCGATCTCGGGGCTAGTCCAGCGGGCCAACGCCTCCAGGGCGATGGTGCGCTGGCTGACGATGTCCACCAGGGGCTGGAAGTGGACGCTCATCTCCTGCTCGAGATCGGCGCTTCGCAGAGCCTGCTCGACCACGGCCATGTCGCGGATGGCGGCCTCGTGGCGCTCGTCGAACACCACCGCCGCGCCCTTGCCGTTCTGCTTGGCGTGGTACAGCGCGTAGTCAGCGCGCTCGAACAGCTGCTCGCTGGTGTCGGCGCCGGACGGGAACGGACAGAAGCCGATCGAGGCGCCGACCTGGGCGCGCACGCCGCGTAGGTCGTAGGTGGCCTGTAGCGAAGCGCAGAGCTCGCGGCCCAGCACGCGCAGGGCGTCCGGCTCCAGCGCCGCGTCGATGATCAGGCCGAACTCGTCGCCGCCCAGGCGCGCGGCCAGGATCGGCGCGCCCTCGAACGCCCGCAGGCGGCGGCCGACCTCGATCAGCAGGCGATCGCCGGTGGCGTGGCCGAAGGCGTCGTTGATCGGTTTGAAGTCGTCCAGGTCGATGACCCCGGCCACGAAGCCCTGGCCGCTCTGGCGGGCGGCCTCGACGCGCGCGTCCAGCTCGGCGAAGTAGCGGCGGCGATTGGGCAGGTCGGTCAGGCTGTCGAGGTTGGCGAGGCGGTCGTTCTCGTCACTGAGACGGCGGGCCTCCTCGGCCTTCTGAGTCAAGGTCACGCGCGAGCGCACGAGGTCGGAGAACTCGCGATAGTGGGCCAGCAGGATCACGATCATCACCGCCGAGACGACGACGATGTTGGCAGCCATGGCCTGGAACACCGGCTGGCCGGTCGTCCCGAAGAAGACCACCATCGACCCCAGAACGACCAAGGTCACCAGGATCGCCGCACCGCGCAGATGCATCAGGCAGAAGATGCAGGCGATGACGGTGATCGACATGTAGAAGGCGATGTGGGCCTTCTGATAGGCGTCGCCATACGGATAGAGCGCCAGCGACCAGCCCGCGAACAGGGCGGCCAGGAAGCCCGAGGTCTTGAGCGTGCCGGCCAGCATGCGGGCGGCCTGTTCGGGGTCGACGCCGGCGCCGCCGATCTTCAGCCACCCGACGCTGCGAATGGCGCAGGCCACGGTCAGCAGCGCCGGCAAACCGATGTTCAGCCACAGCGGCGCCACACGCAGATGGCTTGCGGCCAGGGCGTAGGCGTTGCCCAGCACCACCACGTACATCAGCGGCACCTGCCAGGCGAGCGCGCGCGCCTGGGCGATCACCAGTTCGGGCTGGTCGCGCCGAATGGCGAAGAGGTTCCGTATCCGTCGGAAGAGACTGGCGGCGCCGAACATGCGGAAAACCGTGTTCCGAGAACGGTGAAGCCTTCCCGAATACGACCCGCTCCAAGGGCTGCGGCGGATTGTCGCGCTGATCGGTGGCAGCGCCTATTCGGCGGCGATCTTCACCGCGTCCAGCGCCTCGCCCACGGTCGGCGCGGTCAGGTCCTGAGGCCCGGCCCGTTCGATATCCCGCCGGTCGACGACCTGGCCGCACGCCTCGCAGGCCAGCACCGGATGGAAGGCGCAGCCGCAGGTCTTGTGGCGGAACAGCACCGGCGACTTGTCTCGTCCATAGACGTGCCGGTCGCCCCACTCGGCCATGGTCAGCAGCACCGGCGACAAGGCCAGGCCCTTTTCGGTCAGCCAGTACTCATGGCGCGGCGGGCGTTCCGAATAGCGCCGCGTTTCCATCACGCCGTGGCTCACCAGCGTCTTCAGCCGCGCGGCCAGGACGTTGCGGGCGACGCCCAGGCGATCCTGCCACTGCTCGAACCGCTTCACGCCGGCGAAGGCGTCCCGCAGGATCAGCAGCGTCCAGGGATCACCGACGACTTCCAGCGTGGCGGCGACCGAGCAACGTTCGTTCGTATAGTCAGCTGTACGACCCATTCGACAAGGTTGGGGCGTTCCGCCGGGGAAAGCAAGAGAGCGTTGCGTTTGAAGATGAACCGGCATAGGTTTTTTTTCGCAATTGACTCTCTCGGTTCATTGCCACCTGGCGAGCGGCTCGCTTTTCCGGCGGCGCCGCTCGCCCCTTTCGCATCACGTTTCCGCAACCCTCTTGCCTGTTCGGACGCGATGAGGGCCTATCCCACCCCAAAATACCTTCCAGGGAGCCTGATCCATGTCCGCCGCTGATCCCGTCGTCATCGTCTCTTATGCGCGCACGCCGATGGGCGGCTTCCAGGGCGCGCTGGGCGGGGTGAAGGCCACTGAGCTGGGCGCCACGGCGGTCAAGGCGGCCATCGAGCGCGCCGGCGTCGCGGGCGACAAGGTCGAGCAGATCATTATGGGCTGCGTGCTGCCGGCCGGCCTTGGCCAGGCCCCGGCCCGCCAGGCGGCGCTGGGCGCGGGCCTGCCCCTCTCGGTCGAGGCCACCACCGTCAACAAGATGTGCGGCAGCGGCATGCAGGCCGCGATCATGGCCCACGACGCCCTGGCGGCCGGCAGCGTCGACGTCGTGGTGGCCGGCGGCATGGAGAGCATGACGGGCGCGCCCTACCTGATGTCCAAGCACCGGGCCGGCGCCCGCATCGGCCACGACCAGATGTGGGACTCCATGTACCTGGACGGTCTGGAGGACGCCTATACCCCCGGCAAGCTGATGGGCGCCTTCGCCGAGGACAGCGCCCAGACCTACCAGTTCACCCGCGAGGCCATGGACGACTACGCCACCCGGGGCCTGATGAAGGCCAAGGCGGCGGTCGAGAGCGGCGCCTTCAAGGCCGAGATCACCCCGGTCAGCGTCGTCACCCGCAAGGGGACCGAGGTCGTCGACACCGACGAGCAGCCCGGCAAGGCCGATCCGGCCAAGATCCCGACCCTCAAGCCCGCCTTCAGCCGCGACGGCGGGATCACGGCGGCCAACTCCAGTTCGATCAGCGACGGGGCCGCGGCCCTGGTCATGACCCGTGAGAGCGTCGCCAAGGCGCTGGGCCTGCCGATCGTCGCCAAGGTGGTCAGCCACGCCGCCCACGCCCACGAGCCGGGCCTCTTCACCACCGCCCCGGTGCCGGCCATGCAGAAGGCGCTGAAGAAGGCCGGCTGGAGCGTCGCCGACGTCGACCTCTTCGAGGTCAACGAGGCCTTCGCGGTCGTGGCCATGATCGCCCAGAAGGAGCTGGGCATCCCCGACGACAAGCTCAACGTCAACGGCGGCGCCTGCGCGCTGGGCCACCCCATCGGCGCCTCGGGCGCGCGCATCCTCTGCACCCTGATCAACGCCCTGCAGGCGCGCGGCGGCAAGAAGGGCCTGGCCTCGCTCTGCATCGGCGGCGGCGAAGCCACGGCGATGGCGGTGGAGCTGGTTTGAGGCTTAAATCCTCCCCCCAGCGGGGGAGGTGTCGACGCGAAGCGGCGACGGAGGGGGAATCGGCAGGGTCTGCAGGACTTCCCCCTCCGGCGCTCCGCGCCACCTCCCCCGCTGGGGGGAGGATTTGCTCCCTGGCCTGATCAAGCGTTGGAAACCCCATGACCGACACCTTCCGCCACAACCCCGAACTGTCCCGCTACGAGCTCGACGTCGACGGCCTGCTGGCCTTCGCCGACTATCAGCGCGCGGGGCAGCGGCTGGTGATCCCGCACGTTGAGACAGACCCCGCCCTGCGCGGCAAGGGCGCGGCGGGCCGGCTGATGGCCAAGGTCGCCGAGACGGCGCGGGCGGAAGGGATGCAGATCACGCCGATCTGCTCCTACGCGGCCGCCTGGCTGAAGCGCAACGATCCGGACCTGATCGGCTGAGGGCAAGCGCCCCCTCCACCGCGGAGCCTGTCCTCGGGCGCGCGCTTCGCGCGACCCGGGGGCGGTCCCCCTCCCCTGCTTACGGGGGAGGAAGATCATCCTCCTGCCCCGCTTGCGGGGGAGGTGGCGCGCGACGACGTCGCGTGACGGTGGGGGCGCTTACTTCGGCGCCGCAGGCGGCGGGCTCTCGAAACTCCCCGCCGCGCCGGGGAAGACGATCGGGCTTTCCCAGCCGTCGGGGCTGACCGACGAGACGCCGAAGAAGTAGTCGTCGATGACCACGTCCTTCAGGGTCGCCGTGGCGGCCGGGCCCGGGACCCAGCGGTTCAGGCGCCATTGCGGGTCGGTGGTCACGCGCCACCAGACGCGGTGGCCGGCCGCGCCGGGCGTGGGGGTCCAGGAGACCTTGGTGTCGGCGCTGACCGCCCCCTCGATCTTGACGCCCGACGGCGGCGGCGGGGCCGAGGCGAGGCTCGCCATGGCGATGGTGTTCAGACGCGTGACCTGGGCCAGATAGGCGAAGTCCACGCCCTCGATCGTGTCGCCATAGACCCGGCCCTTCTCGGTGCGCAGGTCCTGGTGCTGGCGGTCATAGTTCTCGACGGCCTCGGTCACGCGCACGGCCGGATAGCCGGCCTCCAGCATCGGCACCTGGTCGCCGCCCCGGCCGTAGCGGTCGGTGCGATAGACCATCACCACGTCGAAATTGGTCAGGTAGCGATCGGCTAGGCTGTCGAGGTAGCGGGCCAGGTTGCGCGAGGGGCTGTCGACCTCGCCGCCGTTGTAGCGCCGGCTGTTGGCCTGCTCGGGCGTCTCGACGGCCTTGGTGCCCTCTGAGAACACCCGGACCTCAGTATTGTTCATCAGCCCGCTCTGGCCGCGGCTGTTGCCGACGATGTCGTTGTTGAGGTCGGCCACGACCTTCCAGCCCTGGGCGCGGGCGTAGTCGGCCAGGATCTTGCCGCCATACAGGCCCTGCTCCTCGCCCGACAGCACCGCATAGACGAGGGTGGCCGGGAACTTGTGCTTGGAGAGAATGCGCGCCGCCTCGATCACCGCCGCCACGCCCGAGGCGTCGTCATTGGCGCCCGGCGCGTCGCTGGTGAAGTCCATGACGTCGCTGACGCGGCTGTCGATATGGCCGGCGATGATGATCACGCGGTTCGGATCGGTGGTCCCCTTCTGGATCCCCAGAACGTTCATCACCTCGGTCGGGTTGGGCACGCGGCGGCCGGTGACGACCTGGGACGGGGTCTCGACGGTCAGGCAGCCGCCGCAGTCCTTGGAGATCGCCTCGAACCGCGCCTTGGTCCAGCGGCGGGCCGCGCCGATGCCGCGCGTGTCGGACTTGGTGTCCGACAGGGTGTGGCGGGTGCCGAAACCGACCAGCGACCGGATCGTGCTCTCCAGCGCCTTGGGGTCGACCTCGGCGGCGAGCGTGCGCAGCAAGGGCTGGTCGGTGGACGGCTGGGCCGTCTGCGCCTGGACCGTGGGCGCCGCGCCCAGGACAAGCAGACCGGCCAAGGCGGGAGCGGCGAGGACAACGGGCAGACGCATGACGACTCCGGACGACAAGAGGAGCCGGACGTTGCCGCGCCCCGCGCCGTCCGGCAAGGGCGCAGCGCCCCGCCGGCGCCGTATGCCTCAGACCAAGGCGTCCGCCCGGATCCGCCGCAGGGTCTGGACGGTGGACAGACAGGCGTTCGCCGCCTCCCGTCCCTTGTTCTCGGCGTCGTCACGGCTGCGGGCCACGGCCTGCTCGTCGGTATAGGTGGTCAGGACGCCAAAGCTCACCGGCGTCTCGGTCTGCAGGCCGGCGGCCATCAGGCCAAGGCTGGCGCCCAGGCTGATGAATTCGAAGTGGGCGGTCTCGCCCTTGATCACGCAGCCCAGGCATACGACGCCCGCATACCGCCCGGTCCGGGCCAGGGTCTGGGCGATCAGCGGCAGTTCATAGGCCCCGGGCGCGGCGATGATGTCGGACGCGGCCACCGGGGCGCCCTGCGCGGCCAGATGGTCCAGCGCCCCCTTCAGCAGACCGTCGGTGACCTCGGGATTGAACTGGCTGACGACAATGGCGATGCGCGGCGGAACGGGGTCGGTCATGGAAGCTCCCTGGCTTCAGGAGGCGCGCGCCAGGCTGTGGCCCAGCTTGTCGCGCTTGGTTTCGAGATAGGCGGCGTTGTCGGGATTGGCCGGGATCAGCAGCGGAACCTCGCGCCGCACCGTCACGCCATTGGCCCGCAGGCCCGCGGCCTTCCGCGGATTGTTGCTCAAGAGCTTGACCTCGCCGACGCCGAGCGCCCGCAGGATCTGCGCCGCCACACCGTAGTCGCGTTGGTCGTCGGCGAAGCCCAGGGCGTGATTGGCCTGGACGGTGTCCAGTCCCTGGTCCTGCAGCGCATAGGCCGCGATCTTGTTGGCCAGGCCCAGGCCCCGCCCCTCATGATTGCGCAGATAGATCAGGGCGCCGTTGCCGCTGTCGCTGATCTGCCGGAGGCTCTCGCGCAATTGTTCGCCGCAGTCGCAGCGGCGCGAGCCCAGGGCGTCGCCGGTCAGGCATTCGGAGTGCACCCGCACCAGCGGCGCGCCGGTCAGCGGGCCGGCGACCATGGCCAGATGCTCGCCGCCGTCGATCCGGCTGCGGAAGGCGCGGACGCTGAAGGCCTGGCCGGCGTGGTCCGACGGCAGGCGCGCGTTGGCCACCTCGTCCACCAGCAGCTCGGTCGCCTTGCGATGGGCCACCAGCTCGGCGATCGTCAGCAGCGGCAGGTCGTGCTCGCGGCAGAAGACCTCCAGATCAGGTCGCCGGGCCATCGAACCATCGTCCTTCATGATCTCGCAGATCACGCCGGCGGGACGCAGGCCCGCCATGCGCATCAGATCCACCGAGGCCTCGGTATGGCCGTTGCGGACCAGAACCCCGCCGGGCCGGGCGCGCAGAGGAAACACATGCCCCGGCGAAACCAGGTCTTTCGCCTGGGCGTCCGGGGCGATGGCCGCGGCGATGGTGCGGGCGCGGTCGAAGGCCGAGATGCCGGTGTCCACGCCGGTGGCGGCCTCGATCGAGACGGTGAAGGCGGTCTGACGGCTGGTGCGGTTGTCGCTGACCATCGGCGCCAGGCCCAGACGATCGATCGTCTCGGCCTCCAGGGTCAGGCAGATCAGGCCGCTGGCCCGCTTGGCCATGAAGGCGATGGCCGCCGCGTCGGCAAACTCGGCGGCCATGACCAGATCGCCCTCGTTCTCGCGATCCTCGTCATCGACCAGCACGATCATGCCGCCGGCCTTCACGCGGGTCAGGGCTTCAGATAGGCGCGACATAGCTGCTCCACATATTTGGCCAGCACATCGACCTCGACATTGACCGGGTCGTTGAGGGCGAGGTGCTGCAGGTTGGTATGGGTCCAGGTGTGGGGGATCAGGGTCAGACCGATCCGGAACCGCTGGTCGGACTCGCACGCGCCGACCGTGTTCAGGGTCAGGCTGACGCCGTTCAGCGCGATCGAGCCCTTCTCGACGCAGAAGCGGTGCAGGCCGGCCGGCAGGCTGAAGAGGACCCGCCAGGCCCCGCCGTCGTCGTGACGCTCGATCAGCCGCGCCAGGCCGTCGACATGGCCCTGGACCAGATGCCCCGACAGCCGCGTCGACAAGGTCACCGCCCGCTCCAGATTGACGCTGTGACCGGCCCGCGCGCCGCCCAGATTGGTGCGGTCCAGGGTCTCGGGACTGACGAAGAAATCCGCCCCGCCGCCCGGGTCATGGCGGACCACGGTCAGGCAGACCCCGTTGACGGCGACGCTCTCGCCCAGCTCCAGATCGGGATAGCCGGTGGCCAGGCTCAGGCGCAGGGCTCCGCCCGCCTCGGGCGTCACCGCCTCGACCCGCCCCACCCGTTCTATGATCCCGGAAAACATCGCGCCCTCCTCAGGCTTGGTCGGTGGTTCGGGCGAACCGCTCGATGTGATCGGCGTCGCCGGCGCGGGCGGCCTGCCGGATCACCACATGCTCGTCCCACAGGCCCGTCTCGAGCACGCTGGCCAGCAGGGTCGGCCCGCACTCGACCAGGGCCTCCAGGACGCCGTCTGCGGCGAGCTCGGACACAAGGCTTGGCAGCGCATCATGCAGGCTGACGCGAAAGCCCCGGCCCTCGGCGGCCGCGATATAGTCCGGGGGCGTTCGGCGACGGCGATCCAGGATGGCCAGCCGCCTCGCGAACGGTCTCGGATCCGGCGTGCGGCGGACGGTGAAGGCGGGCGCGTCGGCCAGCACCGTGCCCGAGCCGGTGATGATGGCGTCCGCCCGTCGGCGAAGGTCGTGCGCCAGGGTCAGCGAAGCCTCCGAGGTGAAGGTGCTCGCGCCCGGCGGCGGGATCATGTCGCCCTGGCGGTTGATGGCCTGCTTGATCGTCAGCCAGGGCCGCCCCTCGCGGGCCCACAGCGCGAACGGCGCGATCAGGCGACGCGCCCGCCGGACCAGATCGCTCGCCTTGGGATGGGCGAGATCGCTGAGGAACCGCACCTCCAGCCCCGCCGCTTTCAACCGCGCCGCGCCGCCGCCGGCGACCGCCGGATTGGGATCACGGACCGCGATCCAGACGGTCCGGGCCGGGCTGGCCAGGATCGCCTCGACACAGGGCGGCGTGCGGCCGTGGTGGTTGCAGGGCTCCAGCGTGACCAGCAGGGTGTCGATGCGCGCGGCCGCGCCGCGCTCCCGACAGGCGGCCAGGGCGGCGGCCTCAGCGTGCGCCTGACCCGCCCGCTGGTGCGCCGCGACGGCCAGGGTCTCACCGGCCTCATCCAGCACCACACAGCCGACCGGCGGATTGGGCGCCGTGGCGCCGGCATAGGCTTCCGCCGCCGCCAGGGCGTCGGCGAAGCCCTGGATCACGCGGGCCGGGGAAAGGGTGGCGTCGATCATCATGCCCCGAAGTGGGGCTCGCCGAGCGCCGATCGCAAGCGCGCAAGCTTTTTCGAAAGCCTAACATGTTAGGCACGCAGGGAATGACCCTCGCGCCGTTTGGGCTTAGGTGTGGACCACGATGGCAAGTTTCCCCGCGATCCGGCCATGAAGGGCCCGCTGACCAGCGTCGAGCCGTCGGGCGATTGGGCCCCCGGCCTGCAGAAGGCCAGGCTCTACGACCTGATCCTGATGGACATCATCCTGGGACACCTGGCCCCGTTGCAGGTGCTGGAGGAAAAGGCCCTGGCCGCGCGCTACGCCGGCGGCGTGTCGGGCGTCCGCGAGGCGCTGGGCCGCCTGGCCATCGAGGGCATGGTGATCCGGCGCCCGCGTGTGGGCACCCTCGTCGCGCCCCTGGACCTTGGCGAGATCGAGCACGCGTTCGAGGTGCGGCGGATCCTGGAGGGGCGCACGGCGGCCCTGGCCGCGCGCAACCATCGTCCTGAAGACCTGCCGGCCATTGTCGGCGCCTTCGACGGGGCCGAGGCGGCGATCGCCGGCGGCGATTTCCGGGCCATGCTGGCCATGGACCACGCCTTCCACCGCGCGGTGGCCTTCGCCACGCACAATCCCACCTTGGCCAGGTTCGTCATCGCCCTGCAGAACACCGCGACGCGCTACTGGATCTGGCAGATGGAAAAGCAGTCACAGGACGACCAGATGCGCGACGTGGTCCTCCACCGGGCCCTGGCCGAGGCCATAGCGCGCCGCGACCCCGCCGCCGCCGAGGCCGCCTGCGCCCTGTTGATCGGCGAGCCGCCCAGCGCCCAGCGGGGCTGACCGGCCGGCCGGCGCCGGGCGCCAGCACCACCACCGCAGACAAAGTTATCCACAGGACGGCGCGGCCTGCGGGGCTCTGGGGCTGTGGGCTCGGCCGCCTCCGGCGGCGCCCCCGACCGGCCTGGGACGGCGCCTATCCCCGCCCAGTAACCACCGTTTCTGTGGAATATCGGGGCGTTACACGAAAACGCAGGTTTCTTATCCCCGCCCCCGCCGGCGGCCTCATGCTGTGGGTCATGAGCCAGACCCGCCCCTCGACCCGCACCTGGTGCGATCGCCTGCAACAGAAGCTGATGGACGCCATCGACGCCGCCTGGGCGATGGTGGAGGCCAGCGACGATCCCGCCGTCCTGGCCAAGGCCCGCGACCGCGCGCGCGCCTGCGGCCAACTGGCCAGCGAAGCCCGCAAGGTGCTGGCCCTGGACCCCAAGCCCGACAAGCCCAGCAAGCTGCCCGCCGCGATCCACGAGGCCTTCGACCGCCTTGAGGCCATCGGCGCCCCGATCCTGGCCGAGGCCGAGAAACGCCGTGAGGCCCAATCGGCCGCCCCACAGGCGGCTCAGGCCTTGGCCATGCAGGCGGCGCTGGCGAAGTTGAAGCGGCGGTAGGGGCGAGCGCCCCCTCCGTCACGTCGCCTATCGGCGCCGCCACCTCCCCCGTTGCACGGGTGAGGAGGAAGCCGCCGCCCTCCTGCCCCGCTTGCGGGGAGGTGGCGCGCGGCGCAGCCGCGTGACGGAGGGGGCGCTTGGCGTGTGCCCCGCCCTACGCCCCCTCCTCGTCCACATAGATCACCACCGGCTTGCCGCGCGACAGCGGCTCCCAGCCGGCCTCGACGGCCGAGGCGATGGCTTTGGCGACGATGCGCACGGGGATCTGCGAGGGCTTCAGCGGCGGGGCGCTGAACTTGGGCTTGGGGCCGGGCGGGAACTCGATCAGCGCCTCGCGCTGGCCTTCCTTGTGCCGCGCGGCGATCACCTTGCCGTGGCGCTCAGACGGGTCATACGACCACTGCGGCAGGCGGTGCAGCCGCCAGACATAGGGGTCGCCGTCGACTTCGATGTCGAACTCGGTGATGAGTTTGGTGGTCTTGGCCATGCGGGGAGATACCGCGTTGGGCGGCGGCGGGAAAGTGGCGAGCTAATCCCGCCCCAAAAGCCCGTGTCATCCCGGACGGCGAAGCCGACCCGGGACCCAGGGGGTGCGTGAACGCGGTGCGCGCCGCCCCTGGGTCCCGGCTCTCCCCCCGGCTTTCGCCGGGGTCCGGCCGGGATGACGAGGTTTAGGATGTAACCACTCACCCTCCCATCGCCAGAGGCGATGGGCCCCTCCCTCTCTCGAAGAGAGAGGGGCTCATGACACCTACTGCAGCACCGCTTTCCCGAATGACAGCTGGCCTTCCTCGACGCCGACGGCGATGACGCCGCCGTCTTCGATCTCGCCGGCCAGGAGCTTCTTGGCGATCGGGTCGACGAGCTCCTTCTGGATCACGCGCTTCAAGGGGCGCGCGCCGTAGACCGGATCGTAGCCCTTGTCGGCCAGCCAGTTCAGGGCCTCGGCGTCCAGGGCCAGCGCCATGCGGCGGTCGGCCAGCAGCTTTTCAAAGCGCTGCAGCTGGATGCGGACGATGTCGCCCATGTTGTGGCGCGACAGGCGCTTGAACAGGATGATCTCGTCGATCCGGTTCAGGAACTCGGGGCGGAAGTGGCCGCGCACCGTGTTCATCACCATCGGCCGGACCTCTTCGACATCCTCGCCTTCCTCCTGGTTCGCCAGATACTCGGCGCCCAGATTGCTGGTCATGATGATCAGCGTGTTGCGGAAGTCGACCGTGCGGCCCTGGCCGTCGGTCAGACGGCCGTCGTCCAGCACCTGCAGGAGCACGTTGAAGACGTCGGGATGGGCCTTCTCGATCTCGTCGAACAGGACGACCTGGTAGGGTCGGCGACGGACGGCTTCCGTCAGCGCCCCGCCCTCGTCGTAGCCGACATAGCCGGGAGGCGCGCCGATCAGGCGGCTGACCGAGTGCTTTTCCATGTACTCGGACATGTCCATCCGGGTGATGGCCGCCTCGTCGGCGAACAGGAATTCGGCCAGCGACTTGGTCAGCTCGGTCTTGCCCACGCCCGTGGGGCCCAGGAACAGGAACGAGCCGATCGGCTTGGACGGATCCTGCAGGCCGGCGCGAGCGCGGCGGACGGCGTCGGAGACGGCCTCCAAGGCCTCGTCCTGGCCGACCACGCGACCGCGCAGCTCGTCCTCCATCTTCAGCAGCTTCTCGCGCTCGCCCTCGAGCATCTTCTCGACAGGCACGCCGGTCCAGCGGCTGACGACGGCGGCGATCTGCTCGGCGTCGACGACTTCGGGCGTCAGGGCCTGGGTGTCGCCCGCTTCGGCCTCGGCCAGGCGGCGTTCCAGGGCCGGGATCTCGCCGTACTGGATCTGGCCGGCGCGGGCGAAGTCGCCGGCGCGCTGGGCGTTGGCGAGGTCGGCGCGCAGGCGGTCCAGCGCCTCACGGGCCTGGGCCGCGCCGCCGACCTTCTCCTTCTCGGCCTTCCAGCGGGCGGTCATCTCATCGGAGCGGAACTGCAGGTCGTCGATCTCGACCTCCAGGTTTTCCAGGCGCTGCTTGGAGGCCGCGTCGGTTTCCTTGGACAGGGCCTCGCGCTCGATCTTCAGCTGCACCAGGCGCCGGTCGATCTCGTCCAGTTCCTCGGGCTTGGAGTCGATCTGCATGCGCACGCGGCTGGAGGCCTCGTCGACGAGATCGATGGCCTTGTCCGGCAGGAAGCGGTCGGCGATGTAGCGGTTGCTAAGGGTCGCAGCGGCGACGATGGCCGAGTCCGAGATGCGCACCCCGTGGTGGACCTCGTACTTTTCCTTGAGGCCCCGCAGGATCGAGACGGTGTCTTCCACCGTCGGCTCGCTGACGAACACCGGCTGGAACCGGCGGGCGAGCGCCGCGTCCTTCTCGACGTGCTTGCGGTACTCGTCCAGCGTGGTGGCGCCGACGCAGTGCAGCTCGCCGCGCGCAAGCGCCGGCTTCAAGAGGTTGGAGGCGTCCATCGCCCCGTCGCCCTTCCCGGCCCCGACCAGGGTGTGCATCTCGTCGATGAATAGGATGATCGAGCCCTCGGCGGCCGTGGTCTCGTTCAGCACGGCCTTCAGCCGCTCCTCGAACTCGCCGCGATATTTCGCGCCGGCGATCAGGCTGCCCATGTCGAGCGACAAGAGCTTCTTGTCCTTCAGGCTTTCGGGCACGTCGCCGTTGACGATGCGCAAAGCAAGGCCCTCGACGATGGCGGTCTTGCCCACGCCCGGCTCGCCGATCAGGACGGGGTTGTTCTTGGTGCGGCGCGACAGGACCTGGATCGTGCGGCGGATCTCCTCGTCGCGGCCGATCACGGGATCGAGCTTGCCGTCGCGCGCCGCCGCCGTCAGGTCGCGGGCGTAGCGCTTGAGGGCGTCATAGCCTTCCTCGGCGTTGGCGCTGTCGGCGGTGCGGCCCTTGCGCAGGGCGTTGGCGGCGGTCTCCAGGGCCTGGGCGCTGGCGCCGGCCTCCTTGAAGAGCTTGGCCGCATCGCCGCCTTCCTTGGCGACGGCGATCAGCAGGCGCTCGGTGGTGACGAAGGCGTCGCCCGCCGCCTTGGCCGACTTCTCGGCCTCGGCGAAGACGCGGGCGGTGTCGGGCTTCATGTAGAGCTGGCCGCCGGCGCCGTCGACGCGCGGGGTCTTGGCCAGCAGGGTCTCGACGCCGCCGTCCAGCTGGTCGGGGCGGCCGCCGGCGCTCTGGATCAGGGCGCGGGAAAGCCCGTCCTTCTCCTCGAGCAGGACCTTCAGGATGTGTTCGGGCGCGAACTGCTGGTGGCCCCGGGCGAGCGCGAGGCTCTGGGCCGACTGGACCGCCTGTTTGGCGCGGTCGGAATAGAGATCGATATTCATGATGTCCCCTCAACTAGGCGGATCGGAGCGCGCTGCCTTGATCAAGCACAACGCGTCCCGAGGGACATTTAGGTGTGGCCCATCAGCCACACAAGGCTCACCAGCCCTTGCTGCTGAGATAACGCTCCAGTTCCTGGATTCGCACGGCGTCGGAGGGGTGGGTCGAGCCGAGGTCGCCGCCGGACTTGCCCCCGTCCAGCGCCTGCATGTTGCGCCACAGCTTCACCGCTTCGCGCGGCCGGTAGCCGGCGCGCTGCATGAAGTCGACGCCCAGCTTGTCGGCCTCCAGCTCCTGCTTGCGCGAGAACGGCAGCAAGAGGCCATAGCGGGTGGCGTCCTCGCCGTGGTCCTTCAAGAGCTTGCCGAACTCGGTGCCGCCGGCCGCCGCCTTGGCGATGCCCAGCAAGACCTTGGAGGTCGTCTCCTGCGAGACCCGCTCGGCGGCGTGACGGGCCACCACGTGGCCGGCCTCGTGGCCGATGACGGCGGCCAGCTGGTCGTCGTTCTCGACCAGGCTCAGCAGGCCGACGGTCACGCCGACATAACCGCCCGGCAGCACGAAGGCGTTGGGGGCCTCCTCCAAAAACACCGCATATTCCCAAGGCCGCCCCGCCAGGCCGGCGGCGATGATCACCCGCTGACCCACGGCCTGAACCCGGGCGTTCTTGCGCGGCTCCCTGGAGACGTGACTGGTCCGCAGAGCGTCGGCCCAGGCCTTCTCGCCGTCGCGGGCCAGGTTGTTGTCGTTGACGATCAGAAGCTGATCGCGCCCGAGATCGGGATTGTAGGCGCAGCCGCCCAGGGCGCAGGCGGCGGCGATCAGCAGCGGAAGGATCAGGCGCGGCAGGGTCATGGCTCGGCGAACTGCGTTTCGAAATCGACACAAGCCTTATCCCCGGCTGGCGCGGCGAGGGCAACCGGTCAAGCTGACCGTGGGATCCTATCAAGCCCCGCCCGCCAACGAAAAAGGGAGCCGCTTTCACGGCTCCCTTTCCCATTTCGCATGATGTCCGAGCGGATCAGCCTTCGTCCGAGCCGCCTTCGGCCGGCGCGCCTTCGCCCGCTTCGAAGCTGCGCGGAGCGCGGCGGCGGCGAGGCTTCTTGACCTCTTCGCCTTCCGCGGCCGGCGCTTCGGAGGCCGGCGCCGCCGAGACAGCCTCGGGGGCGCGTTCGGCCTTGCGGCCCAGGAACGCCGGGGCGTGGCTGACCGCGCCGTCCTGACCGCGCAGCATCGGCGAGCCTTCGCCGGCCGGGGCTTCGGCGGTCAGCGGCGAGGCTTCCGGCTCGATCACGGCCATCGGGTCGCGCTCGCCGCGCGGCTGCCAGTCGCGATCGCGGTTGCGGTCGCGGCGACGGCGGCTCTCGCGGAACTCGCCCTCACCTTGCGGCGGCTCACCCTCGGCGGCCGGACGCTCGTCGCGGGGACGATCATCACGGGGGCGGTCGTCGCGGTCGCGGAAGCGATCCTCACGCGGACGCTCGTCACGGGGACGATCGTCACGGGGGCGGTCGTCACGGGGACGATCATCACGGTCGCGCCAGCGGTCGCGGCGGCTGTCGCCATCGCGGTTGCGGTCGTCGCGATTGCGGTCACGGTCACGGTCGCGGTTTTCGAAGTTGCGGTCGCGGTCGCGGTTGCGATCGCGGTTCTCGAAGCGGTCGCGGCGCGGCTCGCCGTTTTCACCGCCCTCGCCGCCTTCGGCCTGGCCCTCGGCGGGCTGCTCGACGACCTCGGGCTCTTCCGGCGGCTCAGCCTCGAAGTCGATCTCGTAGGCTGCGTAGACGTCCTTGCCGACGATGTCGGCGACCGGACGATTCGGCTGGATGGCGCGCAGGACGCGGAAATAGTGCTCGGCGTGCTGAAGATAGTTCTCGGCCAGCACCCGGTCGCCGGACGACGAGGCGTCGCGGGCCAGCTGCTGGTACTTTTCGTACACGCTCTGCGCCGCGCCACGGACCTTCACGCCCTCGGGGCCGTTGGAGTCGAACGCGCGGTTGGCGTTGTGCTGTTGAGGCTTGCCGCCGTTGCCGCCGCGATTGTTGCGGCCGCGTTGGCGCTTCATGCCTTTGAAATCTCTCATGTTCTCTTCTGAACCTGTCCGGAGGTCAGTCTTGCGCTGGCGCATCCGGCCTTGCTGGTCTCTGGGCGGGTCGAACCCTGGTCGGTGTCAGAGACTCTGGTTTCCGTAGAGCCCCCATCCTGCTCTTTCGGCGCGGCGACCGGCGGACCGGGCGCGCCTGCCAGGGGAGCAACGCGGGCGTCAGACACCGAAGCGTCCTCGACGACTGCTTTTCCCGTCACCCGGCGATCTGGAAGGAGACGAGACTCGTCTAGCTGTTCACGCCGGGGTTTCCAAGGGATTTTTCACCCCCAGCACCACGCGGTCGTGCGTCGACAGGTCCTTGACCGTCCGGACCTCCTGGGCGCCCGCCGCCCGGAACAGCGCCTCGACGGCCTTGGACTGGTCGTAGCCGATCTCGACCGCGAACAGGCCGCCGGGCTTGAGCACGCGCAGGATCTCGGGCGCCAGCTCGCGATAGGCGTCCAGGCCGTCGGCCCCGCCGTCCAGGGCCAGGCGCGGTTCGTGGATGCGAACCTCGGGCTCCAGCGTGTCGATCACCTCGGTCGGAATATAGGGCGGGTTGGAGACCACGAGGTCGAAACTGTCGCTGCCCAGACCCGTCGTCCAGTCGCCGTGCAGCAGGGCCGCGCGGTTGTTGAGGTCGAGATTGGCGGCGTTCTCGCGCGCCACGGCCAGGGCCTCGCTGGAGGCGTCAATGCCCAGGCCCTTGGCCGCCGGCCGCTCGGCCAGCACCGCCAGAAGGATCGTGCCCGAGCCCACGCCCAGGTCCAGCATCGAGAAGGCCATGTGTTCCGGAAAGGCCTTCAGCACCTCGTCGACAATGACCTCGGTCTCGGGACGCGGGGTCAGGACGTTCTTGTTCACCTGCAAGAGGATCTTCCAGAAGCCCTTGCGGCCGATGATGTGGCTGACCGGCTCGCGGCGGGCGCGGCGCTCCAGGTAATCGTTCAGCGTGGCGATCTGCTCGGCGGTCAGCTCGCGATAGGGATCGGTGACGATCTCGGTGCGGGTGACGCCGGCGGCGACCTCCAGCATCAGCCGCGCGTCGATCGACGGCTGATCGATGCCGGCGTCCTTGAGGCGATCCTTGGCGGCGGTCCAGGCTTTGACGAGGGTCAGGGTCATGGGCGGGGATTTAGCGCGTCAGCGGCCGGGAGGCGAGATTGAATGCGGTACCAGATTTTGGTATAAGGGCGCGTGCCCTTCGCCGATGGGAGAAGACGCCATGAGCAAGAATACCTCCATCGTGCTCAGCGAGCACTTTCAGTCTTTCATCGCCGAGCAGATCGAGAAAGGCCGCTATGGATCGGCCAGTGAGGTCGTCCGCGCCGGGCTTCGGTTGCTGGAAAATCAGGAAGCCAAACTGGCCGCACTGCGACACGCCCTGAAGGAGGGCTGGGACAGCGGCAAGCCTGAGGCCTTCGACGTGGAAGCCTTTCTGGCGGAGGCGAACGCGCTCCGCCTAGGATCAAAATAAACCCGTCATCCCGCGACTTGTTCGCGGGACCCATTTTCCCGCCGCAAGTGCGATGCCAGCTCACACGCTCACGCGAAAGCTGAACCATGGGTCCCGCGCATGAAGCGCGGGATGACGGTTAATGTTGAGCCCGAAAAACCGCATCCCCCTCACCCACCGCGCCGCTCTGCGTCACGTTCAGATAGATGCCGCACAGCATGTGGCCGTAGTGGTCGAACAAGGTCTTGACCAGATCGACGTCGCGCTCGGCGCTAGTCGGGTCCACATGGGTGGCGGCGCAGCGGACGATGGGCTTGATCACCGCCGCCTTGGCCGCGCCCACACTCAGGGTCTGGCCGGTCATCTCGTTCTCGGCCCAGGCGGGCCAGCCCTCGACATAGAGGTTGGCGCGGAAGCGTAACGGGTCCAGATCGCGCCCGATCTTGGCCGAAAGATCGCGCACGCTGGCCAGGTTGATGATCGAGACATAGCCCGAGCGGCTGTCCATGAACCGGTGCGCGCCCGGCCCCTCGATCACCTTCAGCGGGCCTTGCGCCTCATCGCCCAACAGGTCGGCCAGCCAGGCCTCGAAGTCCGCCCGCCCCGCCGCCGCGCGCAGGTCGCCGGCGAAGTCGGGCCGGCCCTCGGCGCGGGCGGTCAGCACGCCGCTGGCCTCGTCGAAGGCGGTGCGCGCCCTGGCCACGGCTGGGATCTTGGCCAGCACCGTGAACTTCATCTTCGAGATGTGCGCCGGCGCCGCCGGATCAAAGCCGCTGGGCCCGTCCTCGACGGCGTAGAGCCGGTCGCAGGGAAAACAGGCGCCCGCCGCAAGGTCGGCGCGGTCTAGCCGCTCGGGCGTGAAGCCCTTCACGGGGTGACGGTACAGCGAGACGATCCGGGCTTGCATGGCGCGGACCATCGGCCGCGACTCGAGGTCTGGCAAGGCTTGGCGCGCGGCCCCTGACCTCGGGGGGAAATCCGTTGTTTGTCGGCCGGTCGGCTTCTAGCTTGCCGCCCCCGCACCTCCGGAACCTGCCCATGCCGCTGCTGACGCTCTACAAGGACGACGAACTGGCCGACATCGCCGCCCTGGTGAACAGCGCCTATCGCGGCGAGACAGCGGCCCAGGGCTGGACCAGCGAAAGCGCCCTGCTGGGCGGCCAGCGCACCGACGAGGCGTCCTTGCGCGCCGATCTGGCGGCCAAGCCCGGCTCGACCCTCCTGACCTTCCGCGACGAGGCCTGGGAAAAGCCGTTCGCCTGCGCCTGGATCGAACCGCAGGCTGACGATGTCTGGTACGTCGGCATGATCACCGTGACCCCGACCCGTCAGGCCGGCGGCATGGGCCGCGCCGTGCTCGAGACCTGCGAGGCCTATGCCCGCGCCCGCGGCGGCAAGGTCATGCGGATGACGGTGATCTCGGTGCGCGACACCCTGATCGCCTGGTACGAACGCCGCGGCTACCGCCTGACCGGCGAAACCCAGCCCTTCCCCTATGGCGACGAACGGTTCGGCCTGCCGCAGCGCGATGACCTGGCGTTCGTGGTGATGGAGAAGGGGCTTTAGGGGGCGGCGCTCCTATGAAACGCTACATCCTTACCGGCGCGCCGGGCGCAGGAAAAACCGCCGTCCTTCGGGCGCTTGAGGCGGCAGGCGAGGTCGTGGTTGAAGAGGCCGCTACCGACGTCATCGCCCTGGCCCAAGCGCAAGGTGTGGACCAGCCCTGGACAGACCCTGGCTTCATCGACGCCATCGTTTCGCTGCAAGTCCAGCGGCAGGCGCGCGCGGTGGGCGAGCGGGTCTTCTTCGATCGCTCCCCGGTCTGCGCCCTGGCGCTGGCCCGGTTCCTGGGCCATCCGGTCTCGCCGCTGCTGAGCGCCGAGCTGGCGCGGATCGATCGCGAAAGCGTCTATCAGCGGCGTGTCTTCCTGACGCAAGGGCTCGGCTTCATCACCCCCACCGCCGCCCGCCGTATCAGTCTGGAAGACGCTCACGCCTTCGAGCAGGTCCACGAGGCGGCCTATCGAGACCTGGGATTCGAGCTGGTCCCAATCCCGCAGGACACAGTGGAGAACCGCCTGCGACGCGTGCTGGACGCGGCTTAGGCAGGGTTGCCGCACAGCCAGCCGTCGCACTACTCTTGAGCGATAGATCCTTATCAGGACCGCATGGAGCGAACCTTGCGCATCTTCAGCGGCCTCTTTCTGGCGCTCTTCTTCCTGTCGCCGCTGACCGCCGTCGCTGAACCGAAGCCGGCAGAGTAGAACGCTTTCGAAGCCGCTCTGAGCGACCTCTGCGACAAGCGCGTGGTGCTGCTGGGCGAGAACGCGCACGGCGATGGCCGAACGCTCGAGTTCAAGGTGGCGCTTGTCCAGGCGCTGGTGGATCGCTGCCGGTTCTCGACAATCCTGTTCGAGGCCAATCACTACGACTTCATGGCCTTGAGCCGCACGGCCGATGAGGGCGGACGGGTCGAGCCGAAAGTCATCGACGCAGCGATCGGCGGCATCTGGAACCGTACGCGCGAAATCCAGCCGCTGGCCCCGTTCCTGGCGACCCGTATGGCCGAGCGCCGGATCCGTCTGGGAGGTCTGGACGACCAGCTCGGCAGCTATGGGGCGCTCTACGCCAACGACAAGCTGCCCGGCGAGGTGACCGGCTATCTGCCGTTCGAGCGCCGTAAGGTTTGCCGCGAGGCGCTTCGTCGCGAGATCTACGCCGACTATGGTTCGGCCGATGGCCGCACCCGCCAGGTCCAGGACACGCTCCTAGCCTGCCTTGAGGAGGCGCGAAGCCGCCTCGCCGTCGCCGAACCCCGCAAGGCGCGGCGCGCGTTCTATCAGGAAGCCCTTCGCGCCATGACGCGCGCGGTCCGGCGCGGCGCCTTATCCGGCAACGACATCACGCGCGACCGCGACGCCGCGATGCACGAAACCTACGACTGGTACCGCCGCACACACGGCGAGCGCGCGAAAACCATTGTCTGGGCCGCGAATGTTCACACGGTCCGCGACGCCAGAGCGTTCGGAGCCCTGGCGGCGGAAGACCTGATGGGCGGACGCATCGCACGGCGCGAGGGCGCTGACGCCTTCAGCCTCGGCTTCTCGGCGGGCGGCGGAAGCTACCGCCTGAGCCGGGACAGGACGCAGCCTATCGAGGCGGCGCCGACCGGCAGTCTGGAGGCGGCTCTACTGGCGAAAGCGGACACGGACACGATCTATGCCGACCAGCGGCAGCTGCGCGCCTTGGGGAAAGTTGCAGCCGCGATGAGCTATCATAAGCCGACAACCTACGACTGGTCGCTCGGTTTCGACGGCGTCGTCGTGTTCGATCAGGAGCGTCCGACGACCAGCAGGTAGGCGCTGTCCAGATGGGTCAGCGATGGCAAGAAAGGTCTGCGATGATCCAAACTGCAGATATCGCCGCCATTACGGCTTTCGGCGTCGTCGCCACAGCGGTCAGCTTCTTCGTGCTCTACAGCGGCCCCAAAAAGCCTCGCAGGGTTGGGCTTGTCGGGCGGGCGCGGCGCTGGTGGGCGCGTCGCCCTTCATCGCGCTGGCCCTCGGAACCAGCTACCAAGCTGGGTTAAGAGGACTGACCGGTCTCGGTCTCATGGCGTTCGCGATCGGTCTGGCCCTGGTCGTAGTCATCTTGCTCCTATCGCGCCCGTGGATCGTGCTGATCAGCGCGATCCCTATGGCCGGGCTCAGCCTATGGAGCTTTATTCTGCTGGCGATCTTCGGCACGGGCGCCGCCTGACGACGGCGTTTCTGCGCGTGGTCAGCCCCTGTCGCAGGGGTGTCGCCAGCGTCTCGTAAAGGCCCGACATGAGCCAAGCACGATCCCTTTCCATCGCCCTCGCCGCCGCCGTTCTCGCGAGTCTCTCGCCCGCCACCGCGTCACAGGCCGCAGAGCCCAGCCGGGCCCTGTGGGTGATGAGCTACAACATCCGCTACGACAGCCCCGATGACCGGCCCGACTGGCGGGCGCGGCGGGGGCCGATGGTCGAGCAGATCCGCTTCTTCGCGCCCGACATCCTGGGTCTGCAGGAAGCCTTGCCGGCGATGGTCGACGATCTGGCCGGGGGCCTTTCGGGATACGCCCGCTACGGCGTCGGCCGCGACGACGGCGCGGGGCGCGGCGAGACCACGACGATCTTCTATCGGGCCGACCGGTTCCAACAGGTGCTGGCTAAGACCTACTGGTGTTCGCCGACGCCCGACACGCCGGGCAAGGCCTACGACGCGGCCCTGCCCCGCACCTTCACGCGCCTGGTCCTCAAGGACAGGGCGACGGGCGTGACCTTCGATGTCCGCAATGCGCACCTGGACCATGTGGGCGTCGAGTCGCGGGCCCGATGCGCCGCCCAGATCCTGAACCTCGCCCCCTGGCCGGGCGCGCGGCTGATCACGCTGGGCGACTTCAACAGCGCGCCCGACGATGCGCCCTATCGCCTGCTGACCGCGCCGGATGCCCCCTATCGCGACGCCCGCGAGGCCGCGTCCAGCGTGTTCTCGCCGACGCAGGGTACGTTCAACGGGTTCAAGCCCACGACGAGCGGCCCGCCCATCGACTACATCTTCGTGGACCGCCGCCTGAACGTCGCGCGCTTCGCCGTGCCGACCGACGTCACCGACGCCGGCGTGATCTCGGACCACTTCCCGGTGCTGGCCGAGATCACCCTGTCGCCGCGGAAGCCCGCGCGGCCCAAGCGATAGCCCCGCCCCCCCCTAGATCACCGCCCGCGACCGCTCCCCGACCTCGCTCGACAGGGCGCCCGCCACGATCTCCAGGCCTCGGCGCAGGGTCTCGCGATCGGCCACTGCGCCCAGGCAGATGCGGACGCCGCTTTCGTGGCCGGGTTCGACGACCGGCGCGTCGGGGGCGGTGACCTCGGCGCCGCCGCGCAGGGCGCGGCCGGCCAGGCGTTCGGCCTCGAGCTCGCTCATCGGCAGCCAGATGTGCGGGGCCATCGGCGAGTGCGGCGCCTCGACGGCGTCGCCCAGGATCTCGCGGGCCAGGGCCAGACGCGCCCGCCCCTCGTCGCGCGTCTCGGCCAGGATGGCGTCGGCCGAGCCGTCCTCGATCCACTGGGTGGCGATCAGCCCGCCGAAGGCCGGCGGGGCGTAGGCGACGATGCGGAGCGCCTCGACCGCGCGCTCGAAGGTCTCGGCGGCGGGGGCCACCAGGAACCCGGCGCGCAGGCCCGGGGCCAGGGTCTTGGACACGCCCGAGACGTGGAAGGTCCGCTCCGGCGCCAGCACCGCGAACGGCGGCGGCGCGTCCTGCGCATAGGCCCCGTAGATGTCGTCCTCGACGAACGTCAGGTCATGGCGGCGGGCGATCTCGACGATGGCGTCGCGGCGGGCGCGGCTCATGATCCGGCCGGTGGGGTTCTGGAGGGTGGGCAGGATCGCCAGCACCCGCGCGCCGGTGGCGACCACCGCCGCCTCCAGGGCGTCGGGGCGCAGGCCCTCGGCGTCCATCGGCAGGCCGCGCGTGCGCCAGCCGTTGTAGCGGGTCAGGGCCTTGAGGCCATGATAGGCCAGGGCCTCGGTCAGCAGCACGTCGCCGGGCCGCAGCACCGTGTTCAGCGCCACCGCCAGGCCCTGCTGGGCGCCGGCGCAGCAGATCAGCCGTCGCCAGTCGACGCCCTGATAGCTGCTGGTACGGGCCAGCCAGGCCGCACCCGCCCGCCGCTGGGCCTCGTGCCCCGCCGGCGGGGCGTAGGCCAGGTGTTCGGAGAGATCGGCGCGGCGGCGCAGGCGCGCCAGGGCTTCGGCGATGCGTGAGGCGGCGGCCGCCGCCGGCGCGATGTTCTGGGCCAGGTTGATCGGCCCTTCCCGCTCATAGGGGCGATGCTCGGCGGGCGCGTTGACGAAGCTGCCCCGACCGACATGGGCGCTGACCAGGCCCGCCTTCTCGGCCTCGACATAGGCGCGGGTGACGGTGCCCAGGCCCACGCCGAGACGATAGGCCAGGTCCCGCTGCGGCGGCAGGCGCACGCCAGGGCTGAGCGCCCCGGAGGCGATGTCGGCGCGCAGGGCCGCCACCAGCCGTTCGTAGAGCGGCGCCTCGCCGGCGGGAATGGTGGGCGTCCAGGTCGGGAGCACGGAACGGTCCTATATTGTCACAGTAACAATATGATCTTTGACTCTGGATACAATCGAAATCATCACGGTGACATTCAAGCCCATACTCCGAGACAAGGAGGCCCGAATGACGCCGGAACTGATGCTGGCCTATGTCGTGTTCTGCTTCGCCACGGCGGGCACGCCCGGCCCCAACAACATGATGCTGCTGGCCTCGGGCGCGAACTTCGGCTTCCGCCGCACGGTGCTGCACATCCTGGGGATCAGCGGGGGCCTGGGCTTCATGGTGCTCGCCATGGGGCTGGGCCTGGGCGGCGTGTTCCGGACCTATCCGGTGCTGCACGAGATCCTCAAATGGGTCGGGGCGGCCTACATGCTGTGGCTGGCCTGGAAGATCGCGACCTCCAGCGCGGTCACCGACCGCGCGCTGGGCAAGCCGATGACCTTCCTGCAGGCCGCCGCGTTCCAGTGGGTGAACCCCAAGGCCTGGGCCATGGCGCTGGGCGCGGTGACCACCTACGCCCCCGAGAACGCCGGCTGGACGATCGTGCCGCTGCTGGCCGGGACCTTCATGCTGGTGGGCGCGCCGTGCAGCGCCGCCTGGGCCGGCTTTGGCCAGGGCCTGCGGCCGTTCCTGGACCGCCCGGCGGTGCTGCGGACCTTCAACGTGACCATGGCCCTGCTGCTGGTGGCGTCGCTGGTTCCGATGGTGATGAGCGGCGCCCCGCCTTCGCCAGACCATGTGGCGGTCCGTCCGCTCGTGCTGGTGAGCGTCGACCTCAAAAGCTGAGACGGCTGGACAGCGCGGCCGAAGCGTTCAACCGTGGGCTGACCACAGTTGAGAGAGCCCCGTGACCGAACGCCTTCTTCATCGCCGCGGCCTGCTGACCGGCGCCCTGGCCCTGGCGATCACGCCGACCCTGGCCCGCGCTGCGGCCTCCCCCGTCACGATCACCGTCGGCGACCGCGCGCTGGAGCTCAGCGTCCTGCGGCCCGCCGCGCCCAAGGGCGTGGTCGTGTTCTCGCACGGCGCGGGCGGATCGGCGGAGGCCTATGCGACGCTGCTGGAGGGCTGGCGCCAGGCCGGCTTCCTGGTGGTGGCCCCGCTGCACGTCGACTCCCAGAAGCACCCCCGCAAGACCGCGTACAATCTGCGTTCGTCCTTCGCGCTCAGGATCGCCGATGTCGGGGCGGCGGCCGGCTGGGCGGCCAGCGCCGCGCCGGGCCTGCCGCTGGCCTATGCGGGCCACTCGTACGGTTCGCTGATGTCGCTGATGCGCGGCGGCGCTCTGGAGGGCATGATCCCGGCCCGCGATCCCAACGCCAAGGCCGTACTGTGCTTCTCAAGCCCCGGGACGATCCAGGGCCTGATGGGTCCGGCCACCTTCCAGACGCTGACCACCCCGACGATGGTGCTGACGGGCGAGCTGGACCTGGTGCCGGGGATGGTCGCCGACTGGCGCGACCACCTGCGGGCGGTCGAGGAAAGCCCCGCCGGCGAAAAGTACGCCTGGATCGGCAAGAGCGTCGACCACGGCCTGGCGCACCATCCCGACAATCCCGCCTTCGCCGAGGCCTCGGCCCTCAGCCTCACCTTCCTGAAAGCGCAGCTGCTGGGCGACGCCAAGGCCAAGGCCGCCCTGACGGCCCGGACCCCGACGGCGGCGGCGTCGTTCTGGCGGCGTTAGCGTAAAGCGCCCCGGTCAGGCCACCGCCGCCAGGTGCATGCGGCCGCCCTCGTCGACGATGGTGTCGATCGCGTCGGCGGCCAGCGGCGCGCTGAACAGGAAGCCCTGGGCCTGGACGCAGCCGATCTCGTGCAGTTGCTCGCGCTGCTGGTTGGTCTCGACCCCCTCGGCGATGACCGACAGCTTCAGGGCCTTGGCCAGGCGAACGATCGCGGCCACCACGGCGCCGGCCTCCTTGTCGCCGCCCAGGGGGGTGATGAAGCTGCGGTCGATCTTGATCTTGTCGATCGGATAGCGCCGCAGATAGCTCAGCGAGCTGTAGCCGGTGCCGAAATCGTCCAGCGCCAGCGAGAAACCCATCTCGCGCAGGCGGTTGATGGCGTCGTGGGTCGCCTCGTCGTCGCCCAGCAGCGCGCCTTCGGTGATCTCCAGCTCGATCTTCTCGGCGCGCGCGCCGGTTTCGGCCAGGATCTGGGCGACCAGATCGGGGAACCCGGCCTGGCGCATCTGCAGGGCCGAAACGTTGACGGCCACCTTCAGGTCCTTCCAGCGCAGGCTGTCGGTGAAGGCCCGGCGCATGATCAGCCGGCCCAGCTCGTCGATCAGGCCGCAGTCCTCGGCCAGGGGCACGAAGGCGCCCGGCGAGATCGCGCCCTTCTCGGGATGGGTCCAGCGGGCCAGGGCCTCGACGCCCAGCACCTTGCCCGCCGCGTCGACCTGCGGCTGGTAGGCGACCCAGACGCCGCCGTCACGCAGCGCCTTGCGCAGGTCGGCCTCCAGCCCGCGCCGGGCCTTCAGGGCCGCGTCCATCTCGGCCTCGAAGAAGCAGTAGCGACCGCGTCCCTGATCCTTGGCGCGATACATGGCCACGTCGGCCCGCCGGGCGGCCTCGACCGCGCCGACAAAGGCCTCGTCCGGCGTGATGACCGCCACGCCGACCGAACCGCCGACAAACACCGTGCCACAGGACAGATCGACCGGGGCCGCCAGGGCGGCGACCAGGCGCTCGGCCAGGGCGGCCGCGCCTTGCGGGTCGATCTCGGCGGCGACCACGCCAAACTCGTCGCCGCCCAGGCGAGCCAGGGTTTCGCTGGCGCGGCACAGGCCGGCCAGACGGGCCCCGATCACCTGGATCAGTTCGTCACCGGCCGCGTGACCGTGGGTGTCGTTCACCGCCTTGAAGCGGTCCAGATCGATGGCCAGCACCGCCATGGCGCCGCGCCGGCGCGACAGGCCGTCGACGCCCTGCCGCAGCCGCTCCTCGAACAGCACCCGGTTGGGCAGGCCGGTCAGGGCGTCGTGCATGGCCATGTGCTTGGCGCGCGCCTCGCTGGCGACCAGCCCCTCGGCGATGCGCCGGCTGCGACGGGCGAACAGCAGCGCCACGACGGCCAGGCCGCCCACCACCAGCAGGATCGGGACCACGGCCTTGCGCAGCAGACGCTGACCCGGATGGGGCGGCGCCCAGTCCAGAGTCGCCACCACCTGGCCCGCATGATTGCGCAGCGGGACATGGGCGTCGTCGGCGTCGGGCCGCGCGTCGCCCTTGTGCAGGTGGATACCGGCCAGCAGGAAACGGCTGGAGAACGCCTCCAGGAACACCGCGTCCAGCCGAAGGGCGGTGACCACCACCGGCGCCCGCGCCTGGCGCGGGAGGGCCTTGCCGAAGTCGGGCTGCACCAGGCTGGCGGTGACGATGTAGACCTCGCCATCGATGGACTCGACGGCGCTGGCCTGGGCGGGCGTGGCGACAAGGCCGCCGTCGACGCGCGGGCCGGTGATACGCGGGCGTCGGACCTCCAGGGCGCGGACCTTGCGGATCAGCGGCGCGAAGCTGGGGGCGCGGCGCTCGTAATAGGCCGCCGTCGTCGGCTTCCCGACCCGGGCGCTGAACAGCGGACGATCCTGGCCATCGATCACGAAGATCATGTCGAACCCGACCTGGCCCATCAGATAGGCGCCGATGTTCTCCTCGGCCCAGCCCGCGTCGAACCGGTTATCGAGTTTGATGACCGCATCGTCCCACAGCACCTGCGGCGAGACGGCGCGTTGGATGTCGGCGATCTTGGAGTCCATGCCCCGCGCCACCAGCGCCTGCTCATGGCGCAGGGCGTCCCGGTCGACACGGGCGGCCATCATGAACAGCACCGCCACCAGCACGCCGACCGTCAGCAGCGCCATGGCCGCCAGGGGTGCGGAAAGACGGGCCTCGACACCCTTCATGGTCGCGAAAGTCCGATACCGACAGAGAGAGGATGCCGGTTCTGGCAGGCCAAAGCTAAGCTGTACCTAACACCCCCTGAGGCAACTTGTCGCACGCCCGCGCCACGCGCCGTGCGCTGCATGTCGGCGCCACATTCCCTTTGGCGGGGAAAGGCTTTAGAGAGACCGCCCGTCCCTCTCAGCCGTGCGAAATTCCCCTTGCGACTGCCCCAGGCCCGCCTCGACCAGGTTCTCGACCGTTTCCGTGAAGTGGAGGCGCGCATGGGCGCGGCCACCGACGGCGCCGAGATCGTCAAGCTCTCCAAGGAGCACGCCGAGCTGCGCCCGGTCGCCGAGGCCGTCGAGCGGCTGGCCAAGCTGTCGGCCGAACGCGCCGAGCTGGACGTCATGGCCGCCGATCCCGAGATGGCCGAGATGGTCCGCGACGAGATCCAGGCTCTCGACGAAAAGCTGCCCGTGCTCGAGCGCGAGCTGGCCCTGATGCTGGCGCCCAAGGACAAGGACGAGAACGCCTCGGCCATCCTGGAAGTGCGGGCCGGCACCGGCGGCGACGAGGCGGCCCTGTTCGCGGGCGACCTCTTCCGCATGTACCAGCGCTACGCCCAGACCCAGGGCTGGCGCGTCGAGGTCGACAGCATCTCGGAAGGCGAAATGGGCGGCTTCAAGGAAATCGTCGCCTCGATCACCGGCGAAGGCGTGTTCGGCCGGCTGAAGTTCGAAAGCGGCGTGCACCGCGTGCAGCGCGTGCCGGCCACCGAAGCCCAGGGCCGCATCCACACCTCGGCCGCCACCGTCGCGGTGCTGCCCGAGGCCGAGGACGTCGAGATCGAGATCAAGGAAAGCGACCTGCGGATCGACACCTACCGCTCGTCGGGCGCGGGCGGTCAGCACGTCAACAAGACCGACTCGGCCGTGCGCATCACCCACTTGCCGACCGGCGTGGTGGTGACCTCCTCGGAAAAGTCGCAGCACCAGAACCGCGCCCGGGCCATGAAGAACCTCAAGGCGCGTCTCTACGACATGCAGCGCGAGGCCCTCGACAGCGCCCGCTCCGAGGCCCGCAAGAGTCAGGTCGGCAGCGGCGATCGCTCGGAACGCATCCGCACCTACAACTTCCCGCAGGGCCGGGTGACCGACCACCGCATCAACCTGACCCTCTACAACCTGGCGCGGATCATGGAGGGCGACGCCCTCGACGACGTAATCAACCCGCTGATCGCCGAGGATCAGGCCGAGCGTCTGGCCAGCCTCGAGGAAAGCTTTAGCTGATGGCTTGGACCCGCACCTATGACGAGGCCGAGCCTCAGCGGGTCAACAAGTGGCTGGCCCAGAGCGGGGTGTGCTCGCGCCGCGAGGCCGAGCAGCTGATCAGCGACGGCCTCGTCTCGATCGACGGCGAGGTGGTCGAGGACGTGGGCCGCAAGATCCAGCCCGGCCAGACCCTGACCCTGGCCGACCGCGCCACCGCCAAGCTGGACGCTACGCCGACCTATCTGGTTCACAAGCCGCGCGGCGTGGTCTCGTCCCAGCCCGACCCCGGCCAGGTCCCGGCGGCGCGCCTGCTGACGCGGGCCAATCTGTGGGGCGACGCGCGCGGCGTGGCGATCCCGCAGTCTGGCGACCTGATCCCGCCGATCGGGCGCCTGGACAAGGACTCGCGCGGCCTGCTCCTGCTGTCGCAGGACGGCGTTGTGGCCAAGGCCGTGATCGGCCCGCAGTCGGAGCTGGAGAAGGAATACCGCGTCGCGGTGATCGGCGAGTTGACCGAGGACAAGCTCGAGCTCCTGCGCTTTGGCCTCGAGCTGGACGGCCGCGAACTGCGCCCGGCCGAGGTCGAGGTGATCTCCGACCAGCGCCTGCGCTTTGTGCTGCGCGAAGGCCGCAACCGCCAGATCCGCCGGATGTGCGAGCTGGTGGACCTGAAGGTCGTCGACCTGTTCCGCGTCCGCGTCGGCCCGCTGGACCTGGGCGACATGCCCGAAGGCCACTGGCGTCCGCTGACGGCGGCCGAGCGGGCGGCGCTGGTGGCGGGTTAGAGCGCGTTCGTTTGACTAAACCTGATGCGCTCCAGCGGAAAGCGGACGCGCCAATGGTCTTCTCGGGGTGGGAGTCGGACGTTCACGAATCCCTCTCTCTGGAGAGAGGGATATCATTAGGCGCCCGGCGGCGGGCGTCGCAGTCCCAGGATCGCGCCCTTTCAAGATCGAAACAAACTTCGCCCCGCAAAGGCCACGCGCGGACCGCATCTGCTCGCCGATCGACGAGTTTGGGGGACCCCTCTTATGACTGAGCTTCACCGGCGTGGCCTGCTGGCCTTGGGCCTGGCCGGCGGCGCGGCCGCCTCCGGCGTTTCGGCGGCCTCTGAAGGCGGTGCGCAGACCAAAGCCGCGCCCAAGCTGACGCCGGCCGTCACCGAGGGCCCCTACTATCTGGCCGGCGCCCCCGAACGCGCAGACATCCGCGAGGGCCTGCCGGGCGTCGCGGTCGAGCTGCGGTTTCATGTCTTTGACGAGACCGGCGCGCCGTTACCGAGCGCGCGGGTCGATGTCTGGCACTGCAACGCCGAGGGTCTCTATTCCGGCTTCAGCGACGCCCCGGGCCGCGAACCGCCGGCGGCGCTGAAGGCCGCCCGCTTCCTGCGCGGCGTCCAGACCGCCGACGCGCGGGGCGTGGCGAGGTTCAAGACGGTCTATCCGGGCTGGTACGAGGGGCGCACGACCCACATCCACTACAAGGTCTGGCTGGGCGACCGCGCCGTGCTGACCTCACAGGTCTTCCTGCCCGACGCCCTGAACGAGTTCCTGTATCTGCACGCCGCCGACTACAAGCGCGACCGGCTGCGCCAGACGCTGAACAGCAATGACGGCATCGCCCAGCAAGGCGGCGAGGCCACCTTCGCCGCCGTCGCCGAGGGCCTGGACCGCTTCCGCGTCGACTTCGACGTCGTGGTCGACCGCGCCGCCAAGCCTCGCGCGATGGGCGGCCCACCCGGTGGTCCTGGGGGGCGCGGCGGGCCGCCGCCCGGCTTCCCGCCTGACGGCCTGCCGCCGGGTTTCCCGGGCGAGGGTCCCGGTCCCGGCGGGCCCCCGCCAGGTGGTCAGGGTCCAGGCGCTCAGGGTCCAGGCGGTCAGGGTCCAGGCGGTCAGGGACGTCGCCAGGCCTTGACCGGCGAGGCCCGCATCGCGGCCTTGCTGCCTAAGGCCTCGCCCTGACGGCGGATCAGCGCCCCGGCTTGGTGTAGGGAACAAACGCCCCCAGGCTGACAAAGCCCCTGGGGAAGTGAGACAGCGAGTCGATCAGTTCCACCGGGTCGGGCGTGCACAGCTCGCCCGAAACCGTCCGCGTCAGCAGGATGTCGGCGCGGCGCAGCGAGTCGGCGCCCGAGCGCGGGCGGTTCACCAAGAGGCGGCCGCCGGGCATCTCATAGACGATCGCCACGCCGTCGATGACCTCGCTGCCGCGCACCTCGCGCAGGCGGATGCAGTCGACCGGCTTGCCGGCCGTGCGGCCTTCCAGCCGCTGGGCCAGACGGGCCTCGCCGGCCGGATTGGCCACCGCGCCCGACGCCGCTGCGAGCGCCGCGACAACGACCACACCGCACAGCCTCGAACGCATCGCGTCTCTCCTATTCGGCGGCGACGGTCTGGACCGCCTCGCCCTGGGCCTTGGCGGCCTGGATCTCGGCCGCCTTCTTTTCCACGAGGTCGACGATGTGATCGATCATCCCCTCGTTGGATTGCTTGTGGTCGGGCTTGCCGGCCATGTAGACCATGCCCGCCCCGGCGCCGCCGCCGGTGAAGCCGATGTCGGTCATCAGGGCCTCGCCCGGACCGTTGACCACGCAGCCGATGATCGACAGCGACATGGGCGTGGCGATATGGGCCAGACGCTCTTCCAGGGCCTCGACCGTCTTGATGACGTTGAAGCCCTGCCGCGCGCACGACGGGCAGGCGATAATGTTGACGCCCCGGTGGCGCAGGCCCAGCGACTTCAGGATATCGAAGCCGACCTTGATCTCCTCGACCGGATCGGCTGCGAGCGAGACGCGGATGGTGTCGCCGATGCCGGCCCACAGCATCGAGCCGATGCCGATCGCGGACTTGACCGTTCCCGTGCGCGTGGCGCCGGCCTCGGTGACGCCCAGGTGCAGCGGGCAGTCGATCGCCTCGGCCAGCTGGTAGTAGGCGGCCACGGTCATGAACGGGTCAGACGCCTTCACCGAGATCTTGAACTCGTGGAAGTCGTGGTCCTGCAGGATGCGGGCGTGGTTCAGCGCGCTCTCGACCATCGCGTCGGGGCACGGCTCACCGTACTTTTCCAGCAGTTCGCGCTCCAGCGAGCCGGCGTTGACGCCGATCCGCATCGAGCAGCCGTGGTCGCGGGCGGCCTGGATCACGTCGCGCACGCGGTCGGGGCTGCCGATATTGCCCGGATTGATCCGCAGGCACGCCGCGCCGGCCTGGGCCGCCTCGATGCCGCGCTTGTAGTGGAAGTGGATGTCGGCCACGAGCGGGACCTTGGCCTCGCGGGCGATGGTCTTGAACGCCGCCGTGCTCTCCACGTCGGGACAGCTGACGCGGACGATGTCGGCGCCGGCCTCCTCCAGCTGGCGGATCTGCTCCAGCGTCGCGGCGGCGTCGCTGGTCAGGGTGTTGGTCATCGACTGCACCGAGATCGGCGCATCGCCGCCCACCTCGACGGAGCCGACGCGGATCTTGCGCGATTGCCGGCGCGTGATCATGCGCCAGGGACGGACGTGCGTGTGGTCTGCGGCCATGGCGCTAATTTAGAGGGTGTTGGGTCGGGATAGAAGGGCGTTTGCGCCAAAAGCGCCCCCGCCGTCTCGTCGCCTACCGGCGCCGGGCCACCTCCCCCGCTTCGCAAGGGAGGAAGGCGCCGCCTCCTCCCCCGGAAAACGGGGGAGGTGTCACGATGCTACGCATCGGGACGGAGGGGGCGCTCGTCTGGAGCCCCTAAGGGTTGGCCGCCACCACCGGCGCGGGCGCGGGCGGAATCAGCCTGGCCACCGCCGTCTGGTTCGAGGTCAGCCGGCCCGTCAGGCGGCCGTTGTAATAGACATCGAACAGGGCCGGCTCGACCACGTCCAGGATCAGGCCGGTCGTGCGCGGGGCGCTGTAGGCGTCGCCGGCCGACAGCCAGCGGGTCATGTGGATGCCGCCGTCGGCGCGGCGGACGGTCAGGGCGCCGGCCTTGCGGGCCTGGATCAGCACGCCCGAGGCGTCGGCCGCGCTCGCGCCCAGCATCTGGCCCTTGGGCTTGAAGGGCGCGCCGATCACGACCGCGTTGGTGGTGTCGGTGATCCCGGCGGCGGCTTCGGCCTGGGCGCGCGCCTTGGCGGCCAGGCGGCGTCAACCGAACCGCCGTTGGCGGCGGCGTCGTCGAGGCCGGGGGTCTTGTAGGGTTCGGGCGTGGTCGACTCGACCGGCGCGGGCAGCGGCGCGCCCAGCGACACCGAACCGCCAGGACCGACGGTCCCGCCGTGGGCGACGCGGACCTGGGCCGATTCCGGCGCGATCTGCGGCGGGGGCTCGTCCTTGGAAATGGCGCGCTGGGCGACGTTCCACAGCAGGATGGCGCCGACCACCAGAAGGCCGCCGGCGAAGATCAGCGCCAGGCGCGGATCACGCTCGCGCCGCACGCCGACCGGGGCGCGCAATTCGGCCCCCTCGTCGGGCGCATCGTTCTTGAAGCGGGCCACGGCCGCCTCGGCGTCCAGGCCCAGCAGGCCAGCATAGGCGCGGACATAGCCGATGGTGAAGGGCCGCGAGGGCAGGTCGTCGAGGCGCATGTCCTCGAGGGCCTCGATATAGCTCTGGCGGATGCGGGTGCCGTCGGCGACGTCCTGGGTGGTCAGCCCGCGAAACTCGCGGGCGGCCTTCAGCGCCAGACCAATGTCTGCGCCATCCTCCAGCGAGGGTTGGCCCACGGCGATCGGCGCTTCGTCCGTATCGGCGTCGGCGACGAGGTGCAAACGCCTCACGTTCCCCGTATCCAGCGGCATAATCGGCTAAACGCCCCCGAAAATCGCGCTGCGCGCGAAGCGCGCCGCACTCCCCCACCCCGGTTATACGGAGTTCTTAATATGTGTTTGTGAATATCAAACTAAGTAGCGGGATTCAATGTACTAAACCGCGACACTTGGTTAACGGCCAAGCTTTTGTCAGACGGCGACGTAGAGCTTGCGCGCCAAGGTTTCGATCTCGCCGCGCAAGGATCCGCCAGAGCCCTTCAGCAGGGCCTCGACATTGCGGCGCGCGGCCTCGCGATCCAACGACAAAACCATCTGCTTGACCGGCCCGATGCCCGCCGGCGGCATCGACAGTCGATCAAAGCCCAGGGCCACCAGGGCGAAGGCCTCCAGCGGCCGGCCGGCCATCTCGCCGCAGACCGAGACCTGGGTGCCGGTGTCGGCGCAGGCCTGCTGGATGGTCTTCAGCGCCCGCAGCGCGGCCGGCGACAGCGGGTCGTAGCGATCCGACACGCGCGGATTGCCCCGGTCGGCCGCGAACATGTACTGCATCAGGTCGTTGGTGCCGACCGAGACGAAGTCGGTCATCGGCAGCAGAGCGTCCAGGTGCCACAGCAACGACGGCGCCTCGATCATGGCCCCCACGTCCAGGCGCGCCGGCGCCGGACGGCCGCGCTTTAGGGCCCAGGCCACTTCCTGGTCGACGAACGAACGGGCGGCGCGGAACTCGTCCACATTGGCCACCAGCGGGAACATGATCCGCAGCGGCCGACCGTTGGCGGCCTTGATCAGGGCGCGGATCTGCATGCGCAGCAGGGCCGGACGGTCCAGGCCCATCCGCACGGCGCGCCAGCCGAGCGCCGGGTTGTCCTCGCGCTCCAGCTCCATGTAAGGCAGCAGCTTGTCGCCGCCGAGGTCGAGCGTGCGGAAGGTCACCGGCATGCCGTTGGCCGCGTCCAGCACCTTTTCGTAGAGCGCCGTCTGGGCCTCCAGGCGCGGCAGCTCCTCGGCCACCATGAACTGGAACTCGGTGCGGAACAGGCCGATGCCCTCGGCCCCCGTCTCGCCCAGGATGTCGAGATCGACGGCGAGGCCCGCGTTCATCAACAGCGTGACCTTGGAGCCGTCCTTGGTGATCGGCGGGGTGTCGCGCAGGCGCGCGAACTCGGCCTTGCGCTGGGCGCGGACCTCCATCCGGGCCTTCAGCGCCTTGACCACGTCCGGACGTGGCCGCAGCCAGGCTTCCTGGGTCTCGGCGTCGACGACGACAGGGTCGCCCTCGTTGACCCGGTCGCGCAGGCCCACCAGACGGCCCACGCACGGGATGTCGAGCGCGCGGGCCACGATGCCGGCGTGGCTGGCGGCGCTACCCTCTTCGAGCAGGATGCCCTTCAGCTTGGTGCGGTCGTATTCCAGGAGATCGGCGGGGCCCAGGTTCCGGGCGATCAGGATCGCGTCCTCGGGCAGCTGGCGCACATGGTGGACGTCGCCCGACAGGTGCCGCAGCAGCCGGTCGTTCAGGTCTTCCAGGTCATGCAGCCGCTCGCGCAGATAGGGATCGCGGGCCTGGCCCAGGCGCGCGCGGTGCTCCGACCTCACACGTTCAACGGCCGCCTCGGCGGTCAGGCCCGAGCGCACGGCCTCCTGCAGCGAGCGGTTCCAGCCCCGGTCGTGGGCGAACAGGCGATAGGTCTCCAGCACCTCATACGAGGCGCCGACCAGGCCGTGCTGGCCTTCCAGCATCTGGTCGATCTGGGTCTGCAGCGCCTCGATGGCGTAGGTCAGCCGCGCTTCCTCGGCCAGGGCGTCGTCGGACAGCAGGGTCTCGGGCGCCACCGGCTGCTCGTGCAGCACCGCCACGCCATAGGCCAGGCCTTCGGCGAAGCGCGAGCCCTTCAGGCGCTCGGGCTTGTGCGGCGCCAGCTCGACGTCCTTGAGTTCGTCGGCGCCCAGCAGCTCGCTGGAGCTGACCATCTCGGCCAGCACCATGGCGATGATCTGGAGGTCCTCGACCTCCTCCTCATCATAGTTGCGCTCGGTGCGGTTCTGGACGACCAGCACGCCGATCGCGCGCCCGCCGCGCAGCAGCGGCACGGCCAGGAAGGCGTGATAGGGGTCTTCGCCGGTTTCCGGACGGTATGAGAACGACGGGTGGCTGGCGGCGTCCGACAGGTTCAGCGGCCGGCCCAGGCGCATGGTCTCGCCGACCAGGCCCTCGCCCGGCTTCAGGCGGGTGACGTGAACGGCCTCGCGGGCCAGGCCTTCGGTGGCGAACAGCTCAAGATCACCCGAGGCGCGGCGCAGATAGATCGAGCAGACCTCGGCCACCATCGAGATGGCGATGGTGCGCACCACCACGTCCAGCTTGCCCTGGGCGGGACCCGCGCCGGCCATGGCCTCGCGGATCTGCCGCAACAGGCTACGTGGTCCTCGAACGGCGATGCCGGATGCCGCCATGACGCCTGTACGCGCTCCCTGTCCCTTAGAACCTTCCTGGCCCAGCGTCGAACGCCAAGGGTTAAGACGGCTCCTACCTCCAGGTTGGGGCTACAGCAGATTTCGCCCGGGGACCAGTCGCGGTCGTCAACCGAACGATGATTAGGTGCGCGCTCACGAAAAAGCGCCGCCCGGAGGGGAGCCGGACGGCGCAGTCTGGCGCGCTGGCGGAGGGATCAAGACACCAGCGGCGATCGAACGGCTACCAAAGCCGTTGATCGGTGTTGTAGGCCTGTGGGGCTGAACGCGGTGGGGACAGGGCGTTCAGGTGGGGTTTAGGTTTGGGGGAGGCTTTCAGCGCGCGCCCGGCGCCAGGACGCGGGCCGTCTCGGGCGCATAGACCCACTCCACCGCATCGGTGACGCGCGCGAGACCGCGTCGGCCGGACACCCGGATCTGGTTGACGCCCGGCCGCAGGACGACGCCCGGCCAAAGCGCCACATGGTCAACGACAGGCGCCGTCCCCACGATCCGGCCGTTCACGCTCAGCGTAAGCGACGGCAAGTTGCTGTAGACCTTGAGGTCGACCTGCTGGGTGGTCCGCAGCGCATGACGCCGGTGGGTGATGTAGGCCATCGGCGCCTCAGACCAGTTGGCCTGGTACCAAGCGTAGGCGTCTTTGGGGGTCCGGCGGTCGTGAGAGACCAGGCCCTTGTCGTTGATCCCCGGCCGGTCGCCCTCATTGCGGTCGTCAGAGGCGAAATCGAAGGCCACCCAGATGAAGGACCCGCCCAGAAACGCACGGTCACGGATCGCCCGCCAGCTCTGTTCGTGGGTCAGGACCTGGTAGTGCTCAGGATGGAAACCGGCCGTGGTCTCAGGCCGCTTCGGCGGGTCCTGCTGGTGCAGGATGCTTCCCCCGGCGCCGTACTCGCTGACTAGGATCGCGCGATCCGGCGATTGTCTGTGGGTCTCGTCGGCCCAGCCCCCCAGGGCGTCGCCCTCACCTCGGTACCAGCCGAAGTAGCGATTGTAGCCGATCACGTCGGTGTGGAGGGTCAGGGGGTCGGTGTCGGACTGGCAGCAGTGGGCGTAGGCGGTCGGCCGGCTGGGATCCTCGGCCCTGGCCAGGGTCTGCAGGGCCGCCAAGGTCTGGTTGGTGACGGCGTCGGCGGCGTAGACCTCGTTGCCCAGCCCCCAGAGCACCACCGACGGATGATTGTAGTTCTGGCGGATCAGCTCGCGCAGTTGCTGCTGGATATTGACCTGAAAGGCGGGGTCGTAGCCGACCTTGCTGTTGAACGGGATCTCGGTCCACAGCACCAGGCCGGCGGCGTCGGCCAGGTCATACACAGGCTGCGGGTGCTGGAAATGCACCAAGCGCAGCGCGTTCGCGCCCATGGCCTGCATGATCCGAACGTCCTCAGCCATATCCTCGGCGCTGACCGCCAGACCGACGCCAGGCCGGTCCAGATGCAGGTTGACGCCGCGCAGCGTCAGAGGCTCGCCGTTGAGCCTGAACCCGGCCTTGGGGTCAAAGCCGATCGTGCGCAGACCCAGCGGCTGGCGGACAAGGTCGCGACCGGCGCCGCCAGCCGCGACGACCTGGCTCTCCACCGTGTAGAGGTACGGATCGGCCACGCCGCGCCACAGTCGCGGCCGGGCGATGCGCAGGATCTGGCGGACGGGGGTCGCCTCGCGTCCGACGGCGGCCAGATCGACCTGACCGCGCGCGACCTCGGTTCCGTCGGCGGCCAGGATCCGCGTCTCGATCCGCGCGCCCCTCGATGTTGCGCCGGCGTCACGCACCCGGGTCACCACCTCGACCTCCGCCTGGTCGGCGGTGATCGCGACCGCGCGAGCGTAGACACCCGGACCGCCGTAATCGAGGGTGTCGATATGCAGGTCCGGCGTATGGATCAGGCTGACCCCGCGATAGAGCCCGCCAAAGATGGTGAAGTCGCCGCCCAGGGGCGCGACCACCGGATGGGGGCTGTTGTCGACCCGGACCGCCAGCAGGTTGCCCCCGGGGCGCAACGCCTCGGTGGCGTCAAAGCGAAAGGCCGCGTAGCCGCCCTCGTGCCGGCCGATGCGTCGCCCGTTGACATAGACCTCGGCGACCAGGGCCGCACCGTCGAACTGTAGAACATAGCGCCCGCTGAGCGGCGCGTCGGGCAGGACCAGCTCGCGGCGGTACCAGCCTGCGCCGCGATAATAGCCCCCGCCGTCGGCGCCGTCGGCGGCGTTGTAGGTGTGCGGCAGGGTGACCTTCAGCCAGTCCTTGGCCGCAAAGCCCGTCACCGGCCCATCGACGGTGTCGCCCTTGTAGAACCGCCAGTCGGTGTTCAGCGCAAGTGTGGCGCGGCCGTCCTGGGCCAGGGCCGCCCCGCCGACCAGCATCACAGCCAGCGCGAGCGCCGCCCACAGGCCGGCGACGATCCGGCGACCGGCATGATGATAAGGCTTCACGAACCCGCCCCGACTGGTGTTTGCGACCGGCGGTACGGAGCCGCTCCCGACGCGCAACGTCAAGCCGCGCGAGAGCGCTGGCTCCGGAATTCAGGCGGCCGCCGCCCTGTGCCGCCGCGCCGACCACAACACCCCGGCCAGCATCAGCACGATGGCGACGCTCTCCAGCGGGCGCGGCCAGCGGCCCTCGTGCAGGAAGCCGTACAACAGGGCGAACACCGTCTCGAACACGATCAGCTGGCCCGACAGCGACAGCGGCAGAAGGCGGCTGGCGGCGTTCCACAGGCCGTTGCCGATCACCGAGGCGCCGATGGCCACGGCGAAGCTGACGCCCCAGAACAGCCCCCAGGCGCTGGCCGTATGAACCTTGCCATCGAAGGCGAAGGCCGGAACCACGATGACCAGCGACAGCAGGCCCGTGGCGACGCCGGTCAGCAGCGACCACTCGTGGCTGTTGAACTTGGGCGTGGCGGCCAGGCGCCGGGCGTTCCACACGGCGTAGGCGGTCCAGACCGAGAGGGCCAGCAGCGCGCCCAGCAGGCCGACCAGCGTCTTGGACATCCCCGCCCGCCCGGCGGCGGCGAAGGCGTCCAGGTTGATGCACACCCCGCCGGCGACGATCAGGGTCAGGGGCCAAACCAGGCGCCTGAGCGGCGTCCCCTCCCCCGGTCTTGCCCCCACCAGGGTGATGGTCACGGGCAACAAGCCGATGACCAGCGAGGCCAGGGCCACGCCCGCGCTCTGCACCGCGACCGCGAGGCCTACATAGTAGATCAGGTTACCCAGCAGGCTCAGCAGCAAGAGGTCGCGCCAGTCGCGGCCGTCCATCCGCGCCATGACCGCTTTCCAGCTGGGCGCCAGCAGCACGGCCGCCGCCAGGCCATAGGCCAGGTACCGCCCCGCCGTGGCCTGCAGCGGCGTGAAATCCGCCAAGAGCTTCGGCGCCAGGAACACACCCCCCCAGAAGGCGCCGGCGATCAGGCCGCACAGGAGGCCCAGGGTAAGGCGACGGGGGTCGGTCATGGCGCTGGGTTAGCAGGCCGACGCTGCGGCTGGCTTGGGGAAAATCAGCCGGGATCTGCGCTTTGTCGCGACGGAACCAAAGTCCGGCGCCGTTTGATGCGCAATGCCTTCGAACGCCGCTGGAGTCCCGCATGAAAGCGCTCGTCCCGCTCCTCACAGCCGTCCTCATCGCCGGCGTAGCCGCCGAAAGTCTTGCGGAGGGCCGCTTCCAGGGTCCGCTTCGCAAGCGCATGGCCGAGCGCCTGGAGCAGCGCGCCCAGCCCGGACGCGCGGCCAAGGAGCACCCGGTCGACCTGCAGGCCATTCTGCCCGGAGCGCGCAAGACGACCGCCGCCTACGGACCTGACCGCGCCCAGCAACTGGACATCTACACGCCGCCGGGCGCGAAGGATGCGCCGATCATCGTCATGGTGCATGGCGGAGCCTGGAAGGTCGGCGACAAAGCCAATGCGGGGGTCGTCGAAAACAAGCTGAAATACTGGCTGCCCAAGGGCTACGTTGTCGTCAGCGTCAACTACCGGATGTTGCCGGCCGCCATGGCTTACGAGCAGGCGCTGGATGTGGCCCTGGCGCTCGAATGGACCCAGGCCCGGGCGCAAGAGTGGGGCGGCGACAATCGCAAGATCATCCTGATGGGTCACTCGGCCGGCGCTCACCTGGTGGCCCTGCTGTCGTCGCGACCTTCCATGGTGCGACAGGGCTGGGCCGGAACGGTGGTGCTCGACTCGGCGACCCTGAAAGTGTCGGAGACGATGAAGGGCAGGCATCCAGACTTCTACGACGAAGCCTTCGGCGCTGATCCGGCCTACTGGGCCAAGGCCTCGCCCATGGACCAGTGGACCCCCGAGGCCATCCCGATGATGGTGGTCTGCTCGACCCGCCGTCCCGACAAGCCCTGCAACGACGCCAAGGCCTTCCAGGCGCTGGTCCGGCGACAGGGTCGCGACATGCCGGTTCTGACCCAGAACCTGACCCATGCCGACATCAACGCAAACCTTGGCCTGCCGGGCGCCTACACGACCGCCGTGGACGCCTTCATCCGGACGCGGATCGAGTTTCGCCCCTAGAGCCGACCGGGCGGTCAGGCCCTGGCCGGGTTTACTCCCCCGAGCAGCGCCTTAAGCTTGGCCGCTGGTAGGCTTCAAGGATGGCCATGTTGAAATCTGCTCTGGGGCGCGCGCTTCTTGGCCTGTGCGCATCTTTGACCCTGCTGGGTTGGAGCAGCCAGGCCCTGGCCGCCAATTGCGCCGTGGGCGCGCCGGGGGTCACCGGGCGGGTCGATATCGCCCCGTCAGGTCGCCAGCCGCTGCTGCATCGCCCAGCCGGGCTGGATCCCGCCACCGCCGCTCCGCTCGTGATTCTGCTGCACGGCAGCGGCGGGACGGGCGCCAGGATGCTTCAGGCCTCCGGGCTTGAGGCCACAGCTGATCGCGCGGGGTTCATCCTGGTCGCCCCGGACGCCGCCATCCCCGCCGGCCAGGGGTTCGCCTGGAACATCCCGGGCGTGCCCACCGTCACCGGCAAGATCCCCGACGCCTCGGACGCCGACGACGTGGCCTATCTGGCCCAGATCGTCGACAGCCTGGCGGAAGACGGCTGCATCGACCGTGCGCGGGTCTATGTCACCGGCCTGTCGGGCGGCGGGCGCATGGCCTCGTGGCTGGGTTGCGTGGCCTCGGACCGCTATGCGGCGATCGCGCCGGTGGTGGGCCTGCGAGCGGGCAATCCGCGCCCCGACAACCCACAGCAGCCCGACCCCGCCACCTGCCAGCCTGAGCGGCCGATGCCCGTGATCGCCTTCGCCGGCGACAGGGATGCGACCAATCCCACCCAGGGGGGCGGCGCCGGCTACTGGCAGTACACGATGCACGCGGCCGAGCAGCGCTGGGCGGCGCTGAACAGCTGTCAGGCCCCGCCCGTCACCCGATGGGTCGCGCCCGGCGTCTATGAGGAGCGCTATTCGGGCTGTCAGGGCGACGCCGACGTGGTGGGGCGCATGACCGTCGGCGGCGGCCACGTCTGGCTCGCTGACAACGACGCCCTGTGGGCTTTCGTCTCGCGCTATCGGCGGGACGGCCGCTAAGCCGCCCCCTTTCACTGAACGCCGGTTCGCCACGCCAGCGTCACGATTCGTCGCGAGGTTGCGGCTCCGCATTCGATTCGACCGGAGACGCGCATGATCGCCGCCCTGCTGACCGCCCTGGCCCTGCAAGCCGCCCCGCCCCCGGCGCTGGATCCGGCGACCGTCAAGGCGGTGGAGGCGGTGGCCTTCGACTATGTCGACGGCCAGCTGGAAGGCGACACCGCGCGTGTCACCCGCGCCCTGCACCCGGACCTGGCCAAGCGCGCCGTCCGCGCCAAGGCCGATCCCGACGAGGTCCTGGCCCTGCGCCGGATGAGCCGCGACGAGCTGATCGACCTCACCCGGCAAGGCGCCCTGAAGACCCCGCGCGACCAGTGGGACCGCACCGTCCGGGTGCTGGACGTGGCCGGCAATGTGGCGATCGCACGCGTCGAGACGCCGTGGTTCGTCGACCACCTCAGCCTCGGCCGATTCGGCGAGCGCTGGGTGATCGTCAACGCGCTCTGGTATCCCAAGCCCCGGCCGGCGGCGAAGTAGCGTTCAGAGCGTGACGCCGAAAGTGGGAACCGGTTTCGGTGCTAGTCACGCTCCAAGTCTTTGATTTGGAGCCTCATTATCGCGTCAAAACGATTCCGTTTTGACGCGCGAGGCTCTAGGCTGGCGCCATGGTCTTGAGGCGACGCACCGCCACGGCCACGCGCATCGAGGCGTCATGGAACTTCGAGCCGACGTCGATCATGTCGGCGGCGCGCTGGAAGTCTTTACGGTTGATGGCGCCCGCCACCTCGCCGGCGGCCTCGTGGAAGTCACGGTGGGCTTCGACGCATTGCAGATAGGTCTTGTCGCCCGCCAGCTTGGTCCTCGCCTCGCCATGCAGCCAGTGGCCCAGGGCGCAGGTCTTGTCCGAGCACGCGCGCTGGGCGTCCACGGTGCTGTGGGTGGCCAGGGCGATCCGGAAATTCACTTTCCAGTCGGCGTGGGCGGCGATGGCGGCGTCGAAATCCATGGGTCACTCGTGCTCAAAATTCATTGAGCGGCGAATATTCCAGGTGTGCTTGTCGGCGGGTAACCAGGCAGCGTTAACGGCCGCCTCGCGCACCCTTAAGGGGCGCTTCTGGGAGATGGCGACCTCAGCCGTGGCCGGGCGTCGCCAGGTGCTCGTCGGCGTCGGCGACCAGACGGCGGGCCTGTTCGAGGGCCGCGTCGATGTCGTTCTCGATGAACGCGACCTCAAGATCGGTCAGTGGGTGCGGGGCGGCGATGACCTTGCGCAGGTAGTCGCGCTTTTCCAGCGGGGTCATGGTCCACCAGCCGACCGTGTGGCCTTCCTCGATGACCGCATCGCCCATGGCCAGCAGGTCGTCGGTGTCGAAGATCGGCTGGCCGGGCTTTTCCGGGAACCACTGGCCATCGTCCGGCAGGGCCTGGTCCAGTTGCCGCAACAGCGCCGCCAGCCACGGGCTGATCAGCAGCGGCTTCTCATAGCCGTCGCCGAACTTGGCGCGCAGCAAAAGGTCGTAGAGCAGCTCCAGGCCCGCATCACCGTGGAAGGTGACGGTCTTGGCGTCGGGGTCGAACTTGAAGACGTCGGGCATGGGACTCTCTTGGGCTGACGCCCTCATAACGTCCGAACGCGACGTTTTCTTGCAAGATGGAGAGCGCCCCCTCCGTCTCGTCGCCTGTCGGCGCCGATCCACCTCCCCCGCCTCGCGAGGGAGGATGAAAACCTTCCTCACCCGTGAAACGGGGGAGGTGGCGCGATGCGAAGCATCGTGACGGAGGGGGCGCTCCCCTCCGTCTCAAATCAGAGCTGGTCCAGCCCGTACACCGCGTGCAGGGCCCGCACGGCCAGTTCGGTGTAGGCCGCGTCGATCAGCACCGAGATCTTGATCTCCGAGGTCGAGATGACCTGGATGTTGATGTTCTTCTCGGCCAGGGCCTGGAACATCGATTGGGCCACGCCGGCGTGCGACCGCATGCCCACGCCGATGACCGACACCTTGGCGACGTCCTCGTTGACGGCGACGGCCTCGAAGCCGATCTCCTTCTGGGCGGCCTGGACGATCTCGACGGCGCGCGTGGCGTCACGCTTGCCGACCGTGAACTCCATGTTGGCGGTGTCGGCGCTGCGGGCGCGCGACTGCACGATCATGTCGACGTTCACATTGGCGTCGGCCAGGCGGCCGAAGATCTGCGAGGACACGCCCGGATGATCGGGCAGGCCCAGCAGGGTGATCTTGGCTTCGTCGCGGCTGTAGGCGACGCCCGAGACGATGCGCTTTTCCATGATTTCTTCCTCGTCGCAGACGATCGTACCTTGGCCCGGGGCTTCGCCCGGTTCGACGAAACTGGACAGCACCCGCACCGGGACGCGATGGGCCATGGCCATCTCGACCGAGCGGGTCTGCAGAACCTTGGCCCCCAACGAGGCCATTTCGAGCATTTCTTCGTAGGAGATCTTGGCCAGGCGCTTGGCCTTGCTCTCGATCCGGGGGTCGGTGGTGTAGACCCCGTCGACGTCCGTATAGATGTCGCAGTCGCCCTTCACGGCGGCGGCGATGGCCACGGCGCTAGTGTCCGAGCCGCCCCGGCCCAGGGTGGTGATGCGGCGGTTCGGGGTCACGCCCTGGAAGCCGGCGATCACGGCGATCTCGCCGTTGGCGAAGCATTCCTCGAGGTTCTCCGGCGGGATCTCCTCGATCCGCGCGCGGCCGTGGGCCTCGTCGGTCAGGATCGGCACCTGCCAGCCCAGGAACGAGCGGGCCTTGTGGCCCATGTTGCGCAGGGTCATGGCCAGCAAGCCAGCCGTGACTTGCTCGCCCGAGGCGACGACGGCGTCGTACTCGTCGTCCGACTCCGACAGGCCCGCAGCGGCGCGGCCGGCGCCGTCGGTCCAGGCGACCAGCTCATTGGTCTTGCCCGACATGGCCGAGACGACCACCGCGACCTGCTTTCCCGTGGCGACCTCGGCGGCGACCAGGCGCGCCACACGGCGGATGCGCTCCAGGTCGGCCACCGACGTGCCGCCGAACTTCATCACCAGACGTGACACGTCCCAGGTACCTCGACACTTGGTTATTTCTTGCGCCCGCGCGGCCGGATCGCTCCCCGCCGCGCAAGCGATGCGCCTTCTAGCGGCGCGATGGCGCAACGGCAATGTCGCGAGGGTGTCTTTTTTACGTGTGGAGGTCGGGGCGTGGCGCGCGCGCGACGCCATGATAGACACGGACCATGACACAAGCCGCCTCCGCCGCCCCCTCCTGGAGCATCGACCCCGCCGACGTGGCGCGGTTCTCGGCCATCGCGGCCGAGTGGTGGGATCCCAAGGGCAAGTTCGCGCCGCTGCATGTGTTCAACCCCTGCCGCCTGGCCTTCATCCGTGAGCAGGCCCTGGCGCGGTTCGACCGCGACGGCGCCGCCCGCGCGCCGTTCGAGGGCCTCACCCTGCTGGACATCGGCTGCGGCGGCGGCCTGCTGAGCGAGCCCATGGCGCGGCTGGGCTTTGCGGTCACCGCGATCGACGCCTCGGAAAAGAACATCAAGACCGCCGCCACCCACGCGGCCGAACAGGGTCTCGAAATCGGCTACCGCCCCGCCACCGCCGAGCAGTTGCTGGCCGAGGGCGCGGGGCCGTTCGACGTCGTCCTGACCATGGAGGTCATCGAGCACGTCGCCGATCCGGGCGAGTTCCTGCGCACCTGCGCCAAGCTCTTGAAGCCCGGCGGGATCATGTTTGTCGCCACCCTGAACCGTACGCTGAAGGCCCTGGCCCTGGCCAAGATCGGCGCCGAATATGTGCTGCGCTGGGTGCCGCCGGGCACTCACGACTGGAAGCAGTTCCTGAAACCCGAAGAGCTGCGTGCCTTCCTGGCCGGCGAGCCGGTGGCTATGCAGGGCCCGTTCGGCGTGGCCTACAACCCGCTGACCGGCCGCTGGAGCCGCTCGTCCGACACCGACATCAACTACATGATGACGGTCACGAAGGACTGAGCGGGCCCTGCTTTGCTGCGCTGGGCGGGAAGCCGAACGCCAGGGAGAACGCCTCGCTGAAGGCCGTGCGGCTGTGGTAACCCGCCTTGACCGCCGCCTGATCGATGGACAGGCCGCCGGCGATCTCCACAAGGCTTTCCGACAAGACCGCCAGCCGCCGCCAATGCGCGGGCGACAGGCCGCATTCCGCCTGAAACAGCCGCTCGGCCGTTCGCCGGCTGAGCCCGGCGCGGGCGCACAACGCCTCGAGGCGAACATGGGCCTCGGCCGGCGAGAAGAACATCCGGGCCAGCCTTTGCGCGCGCGGATCCGCCGGCTGCAGCAACGTCACCGGCGCAGGCGCATCGAACCGGATCTCGCCCCGGATCAGGGTTCCCAGACAGCGGTCATAGTCGACCCGCTCGTCGAGCGCACCCCGATCGCAGACCCGCAGGATGGCCTCGTGCAGCAGCCCGCTGACCGGAACGACGCCCGCGCCCTGTTCCGGATCCGCCTGATCCGGTCGGAAGTACAGCGTTCGCAGTTGCAGACGCGACGACATCGAAAACCGGTGCGGCGTCCGCGCGGGGATCCACAGGCCACGCCGCGTCGGGACGATCCAGTGGCGGCCGTCGATCTCGGCCCGGATCGCGCCTCTGCGGGCGTAGAGGAACTGCGGCCAGGCGTGCGTATGGCTTTCCTCGCGTCCCCCGGCCGCATAGTCGACGGCGAGCGAGCGCATGAAGAGATAGGGCTCGTCGGCTCGATCCAGTCTCTGTCGCATGATCCGACAGAAATGACGGCTCTCGGCGTAGGCGACAAGGGCCGTGCGTGGCACGGTCACATCAAGGAGATCACGCCATGCCCAACAAACTGGCTCATTTCGCGATCGAGGCCGACGATGTCGACCGCGCCCTCGGCTTCTACCAGAGCGTCTTCGGCTGGCGGTTCTCGCCCTGGGGGCCGCCGGGCTTCTATTTGATCGACGGCGCGGGCGTACACGCGGCGCTGCAGCAACGCCGTGAACCGCCGCCGGCCGGCCGCAAGGGCTTCGAGTGCTCTTTCGCGGTCAGCGACATCGATGCGACCAGCGCCCTGATCGAGGCGGCCGGCGGCCGGCTTCTGGGTCCGAAACATGCGATCCCCACCGTGTGCGAGCTTCGCCCGTTCGCCGACACCGAAGGCAACGAGGCGATCATCTGCCAGTACGCGCCAGAGCGCTTGAAGGAGATGGGCCTGTCCGCATGAGGAGGCGCGGGCGGCGTCGTGATCGGCCACGAGATCGGCAAGAGCAAGAAGACGCGCCACGACGAGCACCGCGATCGCTAAGCCGCGGGCGTCTCGGAAGGCCAGCCAGGGCGTCGGACACGAGGCCGACGCCCTTTGGCTGTTTGCCTTGCCTGCTGCGCCGCATCAGGCTCAATAGCCGCCGCTGCGGTGTGCTTTGGGGGCGGTGTTGACGGAAGCCTTGGTTGTTCGCGGGTTGAACAAGACGTTCGCCAAGCCTGCGGTGTCGGACCTGGACCTGACGGTCCGGGCGGGCGAGCTCTATGCGCTGCTGGGCCCCAACGGCGCGGGCAAGACCACGACCTTGCGGATGGTGGCGGGTCTGACCCAGCCCGACGCGGGCGAGATCGCCATCTTCGGCGTCGACGCCCGCAAGGATCCGGCGGGGGCCAAGGCCCTGCTGGCCTGGGCCCCCGACGAGGCGATGATCTACGACAAGCTGACGCCGCTGGAATATCTGGAGTTCGTCGGGGGGCCAAGGCCCTGCTGGCCTGGGCCCCCGACGAGGCGATGATCTACGACAAGCTGACGCCGCTGGAATATCTGGAGTTCGTCGCCGGGCTCTGGAACATCAATCCCCGCACCGCCAAGGCCAAGGCCGAGGAGCTGCTGGCGACCCTGGGCCTGGCCTCCGAGGCGCGCCGCCGCTGCGAAGGCTTTTCGCGCGGCATGAAGCAGAAGGTCGCCCTGGCCGGGGCCCTGATCCACGATCCCAAGCTGCTGATCCTCGATGAACCTTTGACGGGCCTCGACGCCGCCGCCGCGCGTCTCGTGAAAGACATGCTGCAGGCCCGCGTCGACGCGGGCGGCACGGTGATCCTGACCACCCATATTCTGGACGTGGCCGAGCGCATGGCCGACCGCATCGGCATCATCGCCGGCGGCCGTCTGCTGGCCGAGGGCACGCTGGACGAGCTGCGCAGCCGGGCCGGCGAGGCCAGCGGCCGCACCCTGGAAGACGTCTTCCTGCAACTGACGGCCGAGGCCGCCGCGTGAGCCTGCCGTTCAAGCCGGCCAGCACGCCCTGGCTCCTGGCCCACGAGATGCGCCTGGCCTGGCGGGGCGTCTCGGGGGGGCAAAAGGCGACGGGCGTCGGCACGATCATCACCTTCGCCATCCTGGGGGCCGTCGTCCTGGCAGGCGGGGTGTTCCTCGCGCTGGCGACCCGAGGCCACGAGGTCCCGATCACGCCGTTCACGGTGATCATCGTCGACCTGGTGCTGGCGGTGATCCTGACCCTGATGCTGGCCAACACCCTGGCGGCCGCCGCCAACGCGCTCTACGAGCGCGGCGATCTGGACCTGCTGTTCTCCTCGCCCCTGTCGCCGCGCAAGGTGCTGTTCGTCAGAGCGCTGGGCCTGGCGGTCGGCGCGGGCTTCTGGTTCGTGCTGCCGGCGGTGCTGGTCCTGACGCCGTCGCTGTTCATGGGCCATCCGCACTGGGCGGGCGTGTTCGGGGTGCTGGTCGCTGCGGCGCTGGGCGCGTCGGGGATAGGCCTGCTGCTGGCCATGGCGCTGTTTGCGCTGATCGGCCCGCGCCGCACCCGCACCGTGGCCCAGGTCCTGGCGGCGCTGATCGGTGCGGCCTTTTTCCTGGCCAGCCAGTATCGCACCCTGATGGGCGAGCAGGCCTCCGAGAGCCTGTTCGCCCGTATCGCGCTGGACGTGAAGGACGGCCGCATCCAGCCGCCGCCGTTCGCCGACCTTCCGCTGCGCGCGGCGGTGGGCGAGCCGATTCCGCTGCTCGTTCTGATGGCCATCGGCCTTGGCCTGTTCCTGTTCGCGGCCCGGGTGTTGGGCAAACGCTTCGCCGACGCGGCCGCCGCCACGCAAGGGGCTGAGACCCGCAAGGCGGCCAAGGGGCCGGTCGGGGCCTTCGCCGCCGGGGCTTTCCAGGCCACGCTGCGCAAGGAGCTGCGCCTGGTCAGCCGCGACGCGGCGCTGCTGTCGCAGGTGCTGCTGCGCGTTCTCTATATGGTGCCGCTGGCCTTCGTGATGGTGCGCGGGGCCGAGAGTTTGCCCGCCTGGGCGCTGGCGGGGCCGGCGGCGGCGGTCACCTTCCTAGCCGGTCAGGTGGCGGGAAGCCTGATCTGGATCACCGTCTCGGCCGAGGACACGCCCGATCTTCTGGCCATTTCCCCCACCCCCATGCGCGTGCTGAACCGCGCCAAGCTGGCCGCCGCCCTGATCCCGGTGGCCGGACTGCTGATCGTCCCCATCGCGGCCCTGACCTGGTACGCCCCGCTGGCCGGGCTGTGGACGGCGCTCGGCGCGGCGCTGTGCGCCTGGACGGCGGGTCTGATCGGCGTCTGGCATCAGAAACCCGGCAAGCGGGCGGACTTCAAGCAGCGCCGCGGCGCCTCGTTCCTGGTGGGCTTCGCCGAGCTGGTGATCGCCAGCCTGATCGGCGGAGCGACGGCGATGGCCGTGGCCGGGCTGCTGGTCTGGGCGGTGATGCCGCTGATCGTCGCCGGGGCTCTGATGATGGCCCTGCGGCGCACGGACGAGCAGATCGCCGCCGCCCTGCGCGCGGCCTCGGCGGCCTCGAACTAGCTCAGGCCTCGAGCAAGGCCCGGATACGGCAGACCACGCCTTCGGGCTGGAAGTCGATCACGGCCGCCCCGGCCAGTTCGGCGGCCAGACCTCGCTCGATCAGGCGCGAGCCGAAGCCTCGCCTCTGCGGCGGCGTAACGGGCGGTCCGCCGCGCTCGGTCCAGGTCAGATCCAGGCGCGGCGCGCCGGTCTCCGGCGCCAGATCCCAGGCGATCTGGATACGCCCATCCTGCGTGGACAGGGCGCCGTACTTGACGGCGTTGGTGGCAAGTTCGTGCAGCGCCATGGACAGCGACAGCGCCGTCTTGGGCGACAGGCGGATCGACGGGCCGCTCAGCTCGAAGCGGGCGGATCCGCCGTGCAGCACCGCGACGCGGGAGGCGACATCGTGCATCTCCGCGCCCTCCCAGTTCTCGCGGGTCAGCAGGTCGTGCGCCTCGGCCAGGGCGACGATGCGATTGGAGAACGCCTCCTTGGCCTCGTCCATATCGCGCTGGCCGTTGAAGCTCTGCGCCGCGATGGCCTGGATCGTGGCGAGGCTGTTCTTGACCCGATGGTTCAGTTCGTTGACCAGCAGGCGCAGGTGCAACTCGGCGCGCTTGCGCTCGGTGATGTTGACCACCGCCCCCAGGAAGCGACGCGCCCTGCCCTCGTCGTCGAAAATCACCTTGCCCTTGGCCGACAGCCAGCGCTCGACATGATCGTCGCGGCCATTGGCCCGGAACTCGATGGCGTAGTCGGCCCTGACGGCCGGATCCAAGGCGCGTTCGACCGCATCCTGGACGCGCTGGACATCGGCCGGATGGGCGAACGGCGTCAGCGTTTCCCGGGTGATCGGCTCCCCCGGCGTCACGCCGAACATCGCATAGCAGCGGTCCGAGAGGCGAATGTCATCCGTCTCCAGATCGTGGTCCCAGGTGCCGACATCCGCCGCGTCGATGGCCAGGCGCAGCGTTTCTTCCTGGCGCACCAGACGGTCGACCGCCTCCCGGCGATCGGTGACGTCGGAGACCACCCCGACGAAGCGCGTGCAGACCCCGTTCTCGAAGAAGGCCTGACCGAACACCTCGATCCAGCGCAGGGCGTCGTCATTGGCGCGGTGGATCCGGTAGTCGAGATTGATCGTGCCTGGTCCGCCGGGATCGGTGGCCGCCGCCATCGCGTCCCGCACCGCGTCGCGGTCGTCGGGATGCACCAGCGACAGGAAGCGCGCGGTGCTGGGCGGCTCGTGCTCGGTAAGCCCGAAGATCGCCCGCGTGCGCGCGTCCCAGTGGCGTTGGTTGACATTGGGCCGCAACACCCAGCGCCCCAGACCCGCCGCCTGGGCGGCCAGGTCCAGGTCGACGCGCGCGGCCGCCAGTTCGGCCTCGGCCTTTTTTCGCTCGGTGACGTCAATGATGACGCCGGTGTTGCGGGCCGGTTGGCCGTCGGCGTCCAGATACGCCTGGCCGCGCGTATAGACCCAGCGGATCGAGCCATCCGCCTGCGTCAGCCGGTACTCCTCGGAGAACGACTCCCCACGGGCGGCGGACGCCTGGGCGACAGCGCGGATACGGTCACGGTCGTCAGGATGCAGCGCTGGGATGAAGGCCGCCACCGGAAGACCCGCTTCGGCCAGGACCGGATCCACGTTATGCAGTTCGGCGTAGCGGGCGTCGGCATAGACCTTGTCGGCCTTCATGTCCCATTCCCAGGCGCCGATCAGACCGGCGACCTCACGGGCCATCTGGTAGCGTTCCTGCGTCGCCCTCAGGGTTTGCTCGGCCTTGATCGACTGGGAGATCTCGACGGCCGCCACCAGCACGCCGCCCACGCCGTTGGGCGCGCTGGAGTCTGGCACGGGGCTGTAGTTGACGGTGAAATAAGCGTCTTCCAGCACACCGTGGTTCAGCACCTTCAAAGGCAGGCGCTCGAACGCGAAGCCGCCGCTGGTCCCGGCCAGAATGTCCTCGTGCAGCCCGCGAAGCGCCGTCTGGAACCCCGGCGTGGTGTCGTAGAAGCTCTGGCCTAGCGCCTCCGGATGGCGCTCGTGCAACGCGGGCGCGTAGGCGTCATTGTAGATCAGGACCAGTTCAGGCCCCCAACGCAGGGCCATGGGGAAGTTGCTGGCCAGCACGATATCGACAACCATGCGCAAGGCGGGCGACCACGCCGCGCTCGGCCCCAGGGGCGTCTGGGACCAGTCGAACGCCCGCACGCGCGCGGCCATCTCGCCGCCCACGATCTTGGTTACAGCAGGCGTGGCTCGCTGGCCGCCCTCGCCCATTCGCTAGATCCCCCATCCGGCTCCCCGACCGGGCTTGGCCACAAGGTGACCCTATAGTTCAGGCGGATTCAAGCGTCGCCGTGGCGAAACGGCACGGCGAACGGGCGAAGAGAGCCTCTTCGCCCGGCCACTACAACCTATTGTTTATATTATAAATTAGTCGATAGGCGACCAGCGCTTCTCCGGCGCGGCGGCCTGGCGCTTGGGACCGCGGAAGGCGTTCTGGCCCTCGCCGGACTTCTGGCCGGGCTTGCCGGGGCCCTTGCCCTGGCCAGGACCGCGGCCTTGCGCCTTCTGCCCGCCTTCGGCGCGCCCGCCGCCGCCATTGCGATTGCGCTTGCGGCGCAGCTCCGACGGGACGTTGTTGCGCGGGTCGGCCTTGCGCGGGTCGACATACTTCTCGGCCGGGACCAGCTTGTCGGCGACGGCGGCGGCGGCGGCCAGCTGCTTGTCATTGCGACGGTCGAAGGACGGGATCGTCTGGCGGGTGGCCTTCTGGATGTCCTTCAGCAGGTTACGCTCGTCATCGGCGCAGAAGCTGATGGCGATGCCGTCCTTGCCCTTGCGGGCCGTGCGGCCGATCCGGTGGACATAGGCCTCCGGCACGTTGGGCAGCTCGTAGTTGATCACGTGGCTTACGTCGTTGACGTCGATGCCGCGCGCGGCGATGTCGGTGGCCACCAGGGCCCGCATCTCGCCGGCCTTGAAGGCCGCGAGCGCACGTTCGCGCTGACCCTGGGTCTTGTCGCCGTGGATCGAGGCGGCCTCGATGCCGGCGGCGTTCAGATACTTGGCCACCCGGTCGGCGCCGCGCTTGGTGCGGGTGAAGACGATGGTGCGCGAGAAGCTCGTGTCAGCGAACAGCTCGGCCAGCAGCGGACGCTTGCGCTGGGCCTCGATGAACAGCACGCGCTGGTCGATGCGCTCGACCGTGGTGGCCTGCGGCGCGACCGAGACCTGCACGGGGTTGTTCAAGAGCTCACCGGCCAGCTTGCCGATCTCGCTCGGCATGGTGGCCGAGAAGAACAGGTTCTGGCGGTTCTTGGTCAGCTGGGCGGCGATCTTGCGGATCGGCACCACGAAGCCGAGGTCCAGCATCTGGTCGGCTTCGTCGAGCACGAAGATCTCGGTGCCCGAGACGATGGCCGACTTCTCGGCCATGTGGTCCATCAGGCGGCCGGGGGTGGCGACCAGCACATCGATGCCGCCGGCCAGGGCCTTCATCTGCGGGCCGTATTTCACGCCGCCATAGATGGTGTGGACCGACAGGCCCATGTGGACGGCGTAGGCCTTGAAGTTCTCGGCGATCTGGGTGGCCAGCTCGCGGGTCGGGGACAGAACGAGGCAGCGGAAGCCGCGGCGCGGCGCGGGCTTACGGTCCTCGGCCAGGCGTTGCAGGATCGGCAGGGCGAAGGCGGCGGTCTTGCCGGTGCCCGTCTGGGCGATGCCCAAGAGGTCCTTGCCTTGCAGCACCACCGGAATGGCCTGGGCCTGGATCGGGGTCGGTTCCTTGTAGCCCTTTTCAGCAAGCGCCTTCAGCAGCGGCTTGGCCAGGCCAAGGTCGGAAAATTGAGTCACGTGTGTTGTGTCTTTCATGCGCCGAAAAACAGCGCATGCGTTCCTCGCACGGCTGGCCCATCGGCTGTCGTTCGGGGAGCGCCCCGCGTGCACGGGCGATCGGTGAGAAAAGCTCTCAAGGCGCTCGACAGGCTGGTCCGAAAACGGACCCTCACGCGGCTGGAGCGCCAATAGCGCCGAAGCGGCGCAGGGCCCGTATCGGTTATCCGACTAGGAAAGTCAAGTTTTGCGGAAAATCCGGCCAGTTCCTCCCCCGCAACGCGGGGGAGGTGGCCCAAAGGGCCGGAGGGGGCGAACGCGGCTATTCTTCGGCTAGCCCCCTCAGTCGCTCTGCGACAGCTCCCCCGCAACGCGGGGGAGCATCTGGACAACGCAACCGCTCCACGCCAAACCGCGCTCATGACCAAGCCCATCGTCCTCGTCGCCGCCGCCGCCCTGATCGATGTCGACGGGCGCGTGCTGATCTGCCAGCGCCCGCAAGGCAAGCAGCTGGCCGGCCTGTGGGAGTTTCCCGGCGGCAAGGTCGAGGCCGGCGAGACGCCGGAAGACTGCCTGATCCGCGAGTTGCAAGAAGAACTCGGGATCAAGGTGGCGCAAACCTGCCTGGCGCCGTTCGTCTTTGCGTCTCACAGTTACGAGTCTTTTCACCTCCTGATGCCACTCTACTTGCTACGTCGCTGGGAAGGCCAAGTGACGCGCAAGGAGCATGAGGCGCTGGCATGGGTAAAACCGGACAAGCTGAGCGACTATCCGATGCCGCCGGCCGACGAGCCCCTGGTAGCCTGGCTGCGCGACGTCCTCTGAGCGCGTTCTGGCGCGATCAGTCGGGCGCCACGGCCGTCGAGGTCGGCGTGATCGTGGTGCTGATCAGCATCGCCCTGATCAGCGCCATCACCATGCTGAGCGACGGCATCAAGACCGCCTTCACCAAGTCCGCCGACGCGATGGGCAGCTAAAAGCCCCTACCCCGCCTTGTCGCCGGTGGACTGCTCCTTCGTCCCAAGCGCATCCGCCAGGCGCATCTTGGCCGAGCCCGGCCGCAGCGGCTTTTGCTGGCTGTCGTGCGGCGCCCAGCCGGTGACCGAGACGATCTCGAACGTCGCCGGCACCTTGCCGTCAGCCTCGGCGAAGCGTTCGACATACAGCTCCATCGCCCGGAACAGCACCTTGCGGGTCAAGGGCTTGCGCGAGCGGTCCAGCAGCACGCTGGTCTCCCCCATTTTCCGAAGATCGCGCAGCAGCGCGATCGGGTGGGCGTAGCGCACCTTCACGCGATCGACGTCCGCCACCGGCAAGGCGAAGCCGGCGCGTTGCAAAAGGCCCGCCGCGTCGATGGCGTCGGCGAACGGCGAGACCCGCATCGAGGCGCCGTCGGTCAGCTCGGCCTCGGCCGCCAGCAGGCACTGGCGAAGTTCCGTCAGGGTCGCCCCGCCAAACAGCGCGCCGACGAACAGGCCGTCGGGCCGCAGCGCCCTCCGGATCTGGATCAGCGCGCCCACAAGGTCGTTGGTCCAGTGCAGCGACAGGGTCGAGACCACCAGATCAAGGCTGTGGTCGCCGAACGGCAGGCGCTCTTCGTCGGCCACCAGGCGCAGGGTGTCGCGGCCCGCCAGCATCCGACCCGACAGGTCGGCCTCGATCAGCGTATCGATGTTGGCGCGGGCGTCGCTCTCGCTCAAGGCCTTGAAAAAATGTCCATTTCTCGCGCCGAGGTCGACGACGACCGGAAAGCGTCGCAGGATCGTCTCCAGCCGCATCACCACGTCCTGGGCGGCGCGCGCCTTCAGGAAGTCGGCGGCGCCGAACTCGGGCGCGGCGCGGTCAAGGCGCCGGCGAAGCAGGGCGCGGTCGAACAGGAGCGGAGAAGCGGTCATGCGCGCGGAACATGGCGATTTCGAACCGACATGGAAAGCCGCGACAGAGCGCCTTGTCCCTCATTTGCGCGGCCTGGGGCGCGGGTTGCTGGACCTGGTCCTGCCGCCCGCCAGCCTGGACGGCGGTCCCGCCCTGAGCGGCGGCCTGACGCCGGCGGCGTTCGCCAAGGTGACCTTCATCGACGATCCGGTCTGTGACGGCTGCGGTCTGGCCATGCCCTATGTCGACGCCGCCGCCGAGCGCTGCCCCGCCTGCCGGGCCAAGCCCAAGGCCTTCGCCCGGGCCCGGGCAGCCTGCGTCTATGACGAGCACTCGCGCGATCTTGTCCTGATGCTCAAGCACGCCGACCGCGTCGACCTGGCGGGCCTGTTCGCGCGCTGGCTGTCGCGGTCGGCGGGCGAGCTGCTGGACGAGGCCGACGCCATCGCCCCCGTCCCCATGCACCGCGTCCGGATGCTGACCCGGCGCTACAACCAGGCCGCCGAGATCGCCCGCCCTCTGGCGCGGATGGCCGGACGCGCCTACCTGCCCGACGCCCTGATCCGACGGCGGGACACCGCCAGCCAGGGCGGCAAGTCCGCCTCGGGGCGGCGACGCAACGTGGCCGCAGCCTTCGTCGTTCCGCCGTCTCGGCGACGCCAGGTCGTGGGCCGCAAGGTCCTGCTGATTGACGACGTCCTGACCACCGGCGCCACCGCCGAGGGCTGCGCGCGGGCGCTGCTGGCCGCCGGCGCGGCCCGCGTGACCCTGGCCGTCGTCGCGCGCGTTACAGAAACGCAGGCGCGCCCTATATGAGGATGTCGGAACACCAGCGAGTCACACCTCATGGCCAAGGTCACCATCTACACCCGCCCCTTCTGCCCCTACTGCTCGCGCGCCGTGGCGCTGCTGAACGACAAGGGCGCCGACTTCACCGAGATCGAGGCCGGCATGGATCCGGCCCTCCGCCAGGAGATGATGCAGCGCTCGGGCCGCAACACCTTCCCGCAGATCTTCGTGGGCGAGCAGCACATCGGCGGCTGCGACGACATGATGGCCCTTGAAGATCAGGGCAAGCTGGACGCGCTGCTGAACGCATGAGCCCGCCCGCGCCCCTCCGCGTCGGGCTGATCCAGACCCGCACCCCCGCCACCCACGCCGCCGCGCTCGACCACGTGGCGCCGCTGGTGCGCGAGGCGATCGCGGGCGGCGCGAAGGTCGTGCTGACGCCCGAATGCACCAACGTCGTCCAGAAGGACCGCAGCCTCTTGCTGCCGGCGCTCAAGACTCTGGACGAGGATCCGGTGGTGCTGGGCCTGCGCGAGATCGCCGCCCAGACCGGGACCTGGATCGCCATCGGCTCGGCCCTGGTGCGGCGCGAAGCTGGCGAGAAGGCCGCCAACCGCCAGGTCGTCATCGACCCGACCGGCGCGATCGTGGCGACCTACGACAAGCTGCACATGTTCGACGTCGACCTCCCCACCGGCGAGACGGCGCGGGAGTCCTCGGCCTATGAGCCCGGCGAGGCCGCCGTGGTGGTAGATACGCCTTGGGCCAAGCTTGGCCTGACCATCTGCTATGACATGCGCTTCCCGGCCCTGCACCGGGCCCTGGCCCTGGCCGGCGCCACCGTGCTGACGGTTCCGGCGGCCTTCACCCGCCCGACTGGCGAGGCCCACTGGGAGATCCTGCTGCGCTCGCGCGCCATCGAGACCGGCTCGTTCGTGCTGGCCGCCGCGCAAGGCGGCTTCCACGAGGACGGGCGCGGCACCTGGGGCCGCTCGATCGTGGTGGGTCCCTGGGGCGAGATCATCGCCACGCTGGACCATGACGAACCCGGCGTGCTGCTGGCCGATCTCGACCTGCCCGCCGCCGACAAGGCGCGCGCGGCGATCCCGGCCCTGAAGAACGCCCGGGCTTTCACCGGCCCGTGAGCGTCCCCATCTTAACAGCATGATCAAGTACGCGCTCCGGTGCGACCGGACTCACGAGTTCGAAGGCTGGTTCGGCTCGTCGGCCGACTATGACGATCAGGCCGCGCGCGGTCTGGTCGAGTGCCCCGTGTGCGGTTCGACCGGCGTGTCCAAGCAGATCATGGCCCCGGCCGTCGCCGGCACGAAAGCCCAGCGCTCCGCCGAGCCCGCCGTCGATGCCAAGATGCGCGAGATGATGATGACGGCCATGGGCGAGGTCCGCCGCCACGTCGAGGAGAACTTCGACTATGTCGGCGACGCCTTCGCCAAGGAGGCCCGCGCGATCCACGAGGGCGAGTCCGAAGAACGCGGCATCTACGGCGAGGCCTCGCCCGCCGAGGTCAAGGCGCTGGTCGAGGACGGCGTCAAGGTCGCCCCCCTGCCGCCGGGACCGCCGAAGAAGACCGAGGTGAACTGAGGGCGGTGGGCAGCTTTGAACCCCAGCAACGGGTAGTACGCGCCAATGCGCCTTGAATGCGGCACCACACTAACCATCTCCAAGTCGCCGGATACGGCGGGTTGGCTCAACTGCGGGACCTGCTCCGAAGGCTACTCCTGAAATTCATCAAGGAGAGCCACCATGTGCTCTATCGCTCTTTTCTACCCGGCATCTAGCGCCGGTAGAACCGCATCAAGTATTTGCGAACTCGCAGGCATACCCCACCAGAGCATTTCAGCGTCTGTAGCTCTGACATTCCTTGTTAGAGGCCCCCCGCTCGTCGACAACATAGCGGAAGTGCTTCGTCCATCCGAGACAGTCTATCTGTTAGCTGATGACGGCAGGTCACAGTGGGTGGGTGACACTCCTCCGCCCAGCGAAGGACTGCCAATCCTGGAGTGCGGCTGGCCTTTGATCGAGCGTGTTCTCTCGTAACGTCGAGAGACGCCCTCAGAATTTCGTCTTGCAGCCCTGCTTCAGATGCACCCCACGCAGGAAGCCGCGGCGGGCGAGGCCGGCGTCGACGGCGGCGTTCATCTGGCGGTCGGCGGGAGCCGCGCCGGTGACTTCGCGCACCAGGCCCCGGAACGGGATGATGCTGTTGATCAGGGTCTTGCCGCCGGCCTCGGCCAGCTTGCCGGCGCGGTTCTCGGCGTATTCGGCGCCGACCTTGTAGTCGGGACCCAGCGCCGCGTTCAGCGCCTTCACCTCATTGGCCAGGGCCTGGCAGGACTTCAGACCCGCGAGGCTGTAGGGGTCGTCAAAGGCCTTGGCCAGGACCGGCGGCACCTCGCGCTTGGACAGGCCGACGTCGCGCACCGGCTGGGTGCCGATGTCGACGGCCTTCTTGCCCGCCTCGCCCCAGCGGCCGGACGGTTCTTCAGGCTTGGCCGGCGGCTTGACCTGGGCGTGGGCCGTCGAGGCCAGCAGCACGGCGGCGGCCCCGGCGAGGATCAACAGGTTCTTCGGCATGGAAAGCGCCCTCCCGACAAAACACACAGCGGGAACGGCACGCCTCGGCGCCGGTTCCCGCCTGCAAGTCCCTCAGCGCGAACTCTAAGGTCTGTGCACGACCCATCGCCACCCCAAAGCGTGTCATCCCGGCCGGACCCCGGCGGAAGCCGGGGGGAGAGCCGGGACCCAGGGGCGGCGCGCGAGGCGCTTCGTCACCCCCTGGGTCCCGGATAGCGCTCCGCGCTTCCGGGATGACACGGGTTTAAGCGCTTGGGTAAGAACCTCTAGTTCGGCGGGCCGCCCGCTTCCAGGTCGAAGGCCGCGTCGAAGGCGTCGTCGCCAGGAACCGCCCCTTCCAGGGCGGCGTCGAACAGGTCTTCCAGCGACGACCAGATGAAGGCCATCTGCTCCATGATCGTCGGGACGCTGGCCGGGTCGAAGCCCGGATAAAGGTCCTCCACCAGCCACAGGCCCGTGCCGGGATCGAATGCGAAGCGGCAGCCGATCAGGCGGAACTGGGCGCGGGCCATGGTCTCGAACAGGGCCGTCAGGTCGCGGGCGGCGTCCAGGTCGTCGTGGTCCAGCACCAGGCAGCGGATCTGCAGCCAGCCGTGGTCGGGCAGCAGGTAGAAGGCGCCCTCGTCCTGATCCTCGCCCGAAACCTCCAGCCCCCGGTCGATGGCTTCGACGACATAGCCGGCCGTGCGGCAGGTGTCGGTGAGCGCGGCCAGCAGAGCGGCTTCCTGGTCAGGGGTCAGGTCGGTCATGGGCAAGAGGTCCAGGTCGTGGTTTGTCGGCGGCTTCTAGCATGGACCGCCCGCGCCCGTGAGGCCGAGGATTTCGCGCTGGTCAGACAACCTACTTGCCGTCCCCACATGTTAGCGCTACCAAGTGCCGACGAACGCGCGCCGCCGACGGTGTCGGCGCTTCAGACGCTCGAGTTTTGGGGAGACGACGCCGTGGGCGTGAGTGAATTCCTGCCGGAAGATTGGAAAGCCGCGACCCTGCTGGGACGCATCGACTTTGGCGAAGGCCCGACGCCCGTGCTGGTGCGCGGCGGCCGCGTCGAGGACGTGTCGAAGATCGCCCCCACTGTCGCCGACCTGATGAACGCCTTCCAGCCCGGCGCGGTGATCCCGCGCGGCGAGGACAAGGGTCCGCTGGAAGCCCTCGACATCCGCCCCGTCTGGGAAGACCCGGACGGCGCCGCCCCGGTCAAGCTCCTGGCCCCCGTCGATCTGCAATGCCTGAAGGCCGCCGGCGTGACCTTCGCGGTCTCGACCCTGGAGCGGGTGATCGAGGAGCGTGCGCGTGGCGACGCCGCCGCCGCCCTGAAGATCCGCGAGCAGCTGTCGGCCAGTATGGGCGGCGACCTCAAGAGCGTGAACCCAGGCTCGGAAGGCGCCGAGCGCCTGAAGCAGACCCTGATCAAGGACGGCCTGTGGTCGCAGTATCTGGAAGTGGCCATCGGCCCCGACGCCGAGATCTTCACCAAGGGCCCGACCCTGTCCTCGATGGGCTGGGGCGACCAGGTGGGCGTCCGCTATGACAGCCACTGGAACAATCCCGAGCCCGAGGTCGTGCTGCTGTGCGACGGTTCGGGCCTGATCCGCGGCGCGGCGCTGGGCAACGACGTCAATCTGCGCGACTTCGAAGGCCGCAGCGCCCTGCTCCTCAGCAAGGCCAAGGACAACAACGCCTCTTGCGCCATCGGTCCGTTCTTCCGCCTGTTTGACGAGACCTTCGGCCTGGACGACGTGCGCTCGGCCGAGGTCGAGCTGAAGATCACCGGCCGCGACAACTTCGTGCTCGACGGCAAGTCGAACATGAGCCTGATCAGCCGTGACCCGGCCGTGCTGGCCGGCCAGGCCTATGGCAAGCAGCACCAGTATCCGGACGGCTTTGCTTTGTTCCTGGGGACCATGTTCGCCCCGATCCAGGACCGCGACACCCCCGGTCAGGGCTTCACCCACAAGGTCGGCGACCGCGTCCGCGTCTCGACCCCCAAGCTGGGCGTGCTCGAGAACGAAGTCACCACCTGCGACAAGGCCAAGCCGTGGACGTTCGGCATCTCGGCCCTGATCCGCAACCTGGCCGGTCGCGGCCTCCTCTAATCCGAAAGACAGCGCGATGACCGACACCCTGCGCCACTATATCGGCGGCGAACGCGTCGCCGCCGACGCTCCGGCCGAAAGCCTGAACCCGTCCAACACCAACGACGTCGTCGCCAAGGTCCCGATGGGCGGCCAGGCCGAGGTCGACGCCGCCGTCGACGCCGCCCGCAAGGCCTTCCCGGCCTGGGCCGACGCCTCGCCGGAAGTGCGCTCGGACCTCCTGGACAAGGTCGGCTCGACCATCATCGCCCGCAGCGCCGACATCGGCCGCCTGCTGGCCCGCGAAGAGGGCAAGACCCTGGCCGAAGGGATCGGCGAGACCGTCCGCGCCGGCCGCATCTTCAAGTACTTCGCCGGCGAGGCCCTTCGCCGCCACGGCCAGAACCTGGAAAGCACCCGCCCCGGCGTCGAGATCCAGACCTACCGCCAGGCGGTCGGCGTCTACGGCCTGATCACGCCCTGGAACTTCCCGATCGCCATCCCGGCCTGGAAGGCCGCCCCGGCGCTGGCCTTCGGCAACACCGTGGTGATCAAGCCGGCCGGCCCGACGCCCGCCACCGCCAACGTGCTGGCCGACATCATGGCCGAGTGCGGCGCCCCGGCGGGCGTGTTCAACATGCTGTTCGGCCGCGGCTCGATGGGCGACGCCTTGATCAAGCACAAGGACGTGGACGGGATCTCGTTCACCGGCTCGCAAGGCGTGGGCGCACAGGTCGCCGCCGCCGCCGTGGCCCGCCAGGCCCGCGTGCAGCTGGAGATGGGCGGCAAGAACCCGCTGATCGTGCTGGACGACGCCAATCTGGAACGCGCCGTCGCCATCGCGCTCGACGGCTCGTTCTTCGCCACCGGCCAGCGCTGCACCGCCAGCTCGCGCCTGATCGTCCAGGACGGGATCCACGACAAGTTCGTGGCCCTGCTGGCCGAGAAGGTCGCCGCCCTGCGCGTAGGCGACGCGCTCGACCCCAACACCCAGATCGGCCCGGCCGTCTCCGAAGACCAGATGGAGACGAGCTACAAGTACATCGACATCGCGACGTCCGAAGGCGGCCGCGTGGTCACCGGCGGCGACCGCATCAAGCTCGACAATCCGGGCTGGTACGTGCGTCCGACCCTGATCGCCGACACCGAGGCCGGCATGCGGATCAACAACGAAGAGGTCTTCGGCCCCGTCGCCTCGACCATCCGCGTCAAGAGCTACGAAGAGGCCCTGGAGATCGCCAACGGCGTCGAGTTCGGCCTGTCGGCCGGCATCGCCACCACCTCGCTCAAGCACGCCCGCCACTTCCAGCGCTACGCCCGCGCGGGCATGACCATGGTCAACCTGGCCACGGCCGGCGTCGACTATCACGTGCCGTTCGGCGGCACGAAGAGCAGCTCGTACGGCGCCCGCGAACAGGGCTTCGCGGCGGTCGAGTTCTTCACCCAGACCAAAACCTCCTACTCGTGGTCGTAAGCAGCATGTCCTCAGCCATCTATCCCAGCCTGAAGGGCAAGCGCGTCGTCATCACCGGCGGCGGCTCGGGCATCGGGGCCGGCCTCACCGCCGGCTTCGCGCGCCAGGGCGCGGAAGTGATCTTCCTCGACATCGCCGACGAAGACTCCAAGGCCCTGGAGGCCGAGCTGGCCGGCTCGCCGATCCCACCGGTCTACAAGCGCTGCGACCTGATGAACCTCGACGCGATCAAGGCGACCTTCGCCGAGATCGGCGACGTCGACGTGCTGGTCAACAACGCCGGCAATGACGACCGTCACAGCCTGGGCGACGTCACCGGCGCCTATTGGGACGAGCGGATCAACGTCAACCTGCGCCACATGCTGTTCTGCACCCAAGCCGTCGCGCCGGGCATGAAGACGCGCGGCGGCGGCGCGGTGATCAACTTCGGTTCGATCAGCTGGCATCTGGGCCTTGAGGACCTCGTGCTCTACGAAACCGCCAAGGCCGGCATCGAGGGCATGACCCGGGCTCTCGCCCGGGAGCTGGGTCCCGACGACATCCGCGTCACCTGCGTGGTGCCGGGCAACGTCAAGACCAAGCGCCAGGAGAAGTGGTACACGCCCGAAGGCGAGGCCCAGATCGTCGCGGCCCAGTGCCTGAAGGGCCGTATCCTGCCCGAAAACGTCGCCTCGCTGGTGCTGTTCCTGGCCTCGGACGATGCGGCGCTGTGCACCGGCCATGAGTACTGGATCGACGCGGGCTGGCGTTAGGAGGCTGAGGTCGGCCGAGCGACGCGCGGGGGCTTCCCTGGGAATGCTCCACGTCTTATCGAACGGCCAACATCAGTTTTACGGAGAACGGTTGAGCATGACCGCCGTCACTTGCGTCTGGGATCTGAAAGCCACCCTCGGCGAAGGCCCCATCTGGACGGGCAACGCGCTCTGGTTCGTCGATATCAAGGGCCACAGCATCCATCGCTATGACCCGGCCACCACCGAAGTGCTGACCATCGCGGCGCCGGAACAGGTCACCTTCCTCGCGCCCCTGGCCGATGGCGGCGGCTTCGTCGCGGGCCTGAAATCGGGTCTTTACCGGTTCAACCCGCTGAGCGGCTTCCTGCCGATCGTGACTGTCGAGGCGCCCGAACTGGACAACCGCACGAACGACGCCACGGTCGACGCGCAAGGTCGCCTGTGGTTCGGCACGATGCACGACGGGGAAGAGAACAAGAGCGGCTCGCTGTACCGGATGGACGCCACCGGCGTCGCGCGAATGGACCGCGACATCTGCATCACCAACGGCCCGTGCGTCTCGCCCGACGGCAAGACCTTCTACCACACCGACACCCTGGAAAAGACGATCTACGCCTTCGACCTGTCCGAGGACGGCCTGCTGTCGAACAAGCGCGCCTTCGTGAAGTTCGCCGTGGGCGACGACGTCTATCCGGACGGCTCGGTCGTCGACTCCGAAGGCTATCTGTGGACGGCCCTGTGGGGCGGTTTCGGCGCGATCCGCTTCGCTCCCACGGGCGAGGCCGTGGCGCGCATCGCACTGCCGGCCCCCAACGTCACCAAGCCCTGCTTCGGCGGGCCTGACCTGAAGACCCTTTATTTCACCACCGCCCGCAAGGGCCTGAGCGACGAGACCCTGGCCCAGTATCCGCTGGCCGGCGGCCTGTTCGCCATCCAGGTCGATGTCGCCGGCCAACCCCAGCATGAGGTCCGCCTTGTCTAACCGCACGCCCCGCCGGTTCCGGTCCCGCGATTGGTTCGATAACCCCGACCATATCGACATGACCGCGCTCTATCTGGAGCGCTTCATGAACTACGGGATCACGCCGGAGGAGCTGCGCAGCGGCAAGCCGATCATCGGCATCGCCCAGACCGGCAGCGACATCTCGCCCTGCAACCGCATCCACCTGGACCTGGTCCAGCGGGTGCGGGACGGGATCCGCGACGCCGGGGGCATCCCCATGGAGTTTCCGGTCCATCCGATCTTCGAGAACTGCCGTCGCCCGACGGCGGCGCTGGACCGGAACCTCTCGTATCTGGGTCTCGTCGAGACCCTGCACGGCTATCCGATCGACGCCGTGGTGCTGACCACCGGCTGCGACAAGACCACGCCTGCGGGCATCATGGCCGCCACCACGGTCAACATCCCGGCCATCGTCCTCTCCGGCGGTCCGATGCTGGACGGCTGGCACGAGAACGAGCTCGTGGGCTCGGGCACCGTCATCTGGCGCTCACGCCGCAAGCTGGCGGCCGGCGAGATCACCGAGGAAGAGTTCATCGACCGCGCCGCCAGCTCGGCGCCGTCGGCGGGTCACTGCAACACCATGGGCACGGCCTCGACCATGAACGCCGTCGCCGAGGCGCTGGGCCTGTCGCTGACCGGCTGCGCGGCCATCCCGGCCCCGTACCGCGAGCGCGGCCAGATGGCCTACAAGACCGGCCAGCGGATCGTCGACCTGGCCTATGAGGACGTCAAACCGCTCGACATTCTCACGAAGAAGGCCTTCGAGAACGCCATCGCCCTGGTGGCGGCGGCCGGCGGCTCGACCAACGCCCAGCCGCACATCGTGGCCATGGCCCGTCACGCCGGCGTCGAGATCACCGCCGACGACTGGCGCGCGGCCTATGACATCCCGCTGATCGTCAACATGCAGCCGGCCGGCAAGTATCTGGGCGAGCGCTTCCACCGGGCCGGCGGCGCGCCGGCGGTGCTGTGGGAGCTGTTGCAGCAGGGCCGCCTGCACGGCGACGTCCTGACCGTGACCGGCAAGACGATGGCGCAGAACCTTGAGGGTCGCGAGACCTCCGACCGCGAGGTGATCTTCCCCTACGACCAGCCGCTGGCCGAGAAGGCCGGGTTCCTGGTTTTGAAGGGCAACCTGTTCGACTTCGCGATCATGAAGTCCAGCGTGATCGGCGAGGAGTTCCGCAAGCGCTACCTGTCGCAGCCCGGCCAGGAAGGCGTCTTTGAGGCCCGCGCCGTCGTGTTCGACGGCTCGGACGACTATCACAAGCGGATCAACGATCCGGCGCTGGAGATCGACGAGCGCTGCATCCTCGTCATCCGCGGCGCGGGTCCGATCGGCTGGCCCGGCTCGGCCGAGGTGGTCAACATGCAGCCGCCGGATCACCTGCTGAAGAAGGGGATCATGAGCCTGCCCACCCTGGGCGATGGCCGTCAGTCGGGCACCGCCGACAGCCCCTCGATCCTGAACGCTTCGCCCGAAAGCGCGATCGGCGGCGGGCTGTCATGGCTGCGCACCGGCGACACCATCCGCATCGACCTCAACACCGGCCGCTGCGACGCCCTGGTGGACGAGGCGACGATCGCCGAACGCAAGAAGGAAGGCATCCCCGCCGTCCCGGCGACCATGACGCCCTGGCAGGAAATCTACCGCGCTCACGCCAGCCAGCTCGACACCGGCGGGGTGCTGGAGTTCGCGGTCAAGTACCAGGACCTGGCGGCCAAGCTGCCCCGCCACAACCACTGATGCGAAGGGCCTTCGGAGCGATCCGGAGGCCCTTTTCCTTGCGCTCCCGGTCGTTCGCCCCCGCTTCACAACACCCTGCAGAATCGCATTTTCTCCGTCGCCAAACGCTGAAATGCGACGGGGCTGGGGGGGTGCCATGGAACTCAAGGAATATTTTCTAGGCCTGTTGGCCATCATCACCGGCCTGGCGATCACCGACATGATCCTGAGCGTGCACGGCCTGCTACGGCGCGTCAGCCGCGTGCGATGGGATTGGCTGCCGCTGACGGCCGCCGCCCTGGTCTTCGTCGTGATCGTCCGAAGCTGGTGGATCGCCTGGGAGCCCGACTGGATCAACACGCCGATGTGGCAGTTCCTGCTGATCCTTGTTCAGCTGACCTGCCTGTTCCTGGCCGCCAAGGCCGTGTTGCCGGACGACAGCGACGCCGAAGAGGTCGACCTGATGGCTCACTACTGGTCGCAGAACCGGTTCGTCTGGGCGTCCCTGATCGGCATGATCACGGCGTTCGCCGCCGCCTCGGTCTTCCTGCGCATCAACGATCCGGCGAGCCTGTCGGCATGGTTCTGGACGTTCGGTTGGGAGCTGCCGGTCTACTGCCTGCCGCTGGTGGTCCTGATCCTCTTGCAGCGACCGATCGTGCATCGCGCGCTGGTTCCCGCGCTCCTGCTCGCCTGGCTGGTCCTGAACGGGACGGACGTGATGCACTACAGCTAGGGCTCGGCTCTGGTTAACAAGCCCGCTCCGATCAACGAAGGTTTAGAAAACGTTAAGAACAACGTTACGAATTGTAAAATTCTTCTCTGGGTTGAAACTCATTTCGGGTGTATTGATGAGGTGTCGGGCCAGTTGTTGAGCGCGGACAGGATGTTGTCGGTGGGCCGAGCCCTTGATCAGCGACCGGAGTCGCCCAGCCTGGTGATCGCCACCACGATCCTCCAGCTTGGCCTCGTCGTTGTGGTTTGGCTTGTGGCGCTGGTCCCCGCCGCGCTGGCGGCATTAACGATGCTGGCCGTGACATCGGCGCGCGGCGCATTTCGCCGCTCGAACATCCGGCGCGCCCCCCGCCGCTGAGACCTTGGCGCGTCCCAGGGGCCCGGCCACTATGCGCACGACCGACGGAGGGCCCATGCGCGACATCGACTGGCTGCTGACCGACGCCCATGCGCTGCGCGAACGCGGCGAGCTTGATCCGGCGCGGGCGCTCTATGACGAAGCTCTGGAAAAGGCCCGGGCGACGGGGGAGACCGAGGGCCTGGCCAAGGCCCTGCGCCATGTCTCGGACATGGACCGCGAGGCGGGCCGCCTTGAGGCCGCCCTCGCCGCCGCCGAGGAGGCCGCCACGCTCTATGGCGGGTTAGGACGCGAGCATCGCCTGGATCTCGCCAACGCCCTGCGGCTGACCGCCCTGGCGCTGGAAGCGCTGGGCCGCCCCGCGCTTCAGCCCTGGCGCGAGGCGGGCGATCTCTATGCCGAACTCGACATCGCCGCCGGGCTGGCCGAGGCCGAGCGGCATCTGGGGTTGGTTGGGGATTGAGCCGACCGGACGAGGGGCGGTCGCAGAAGCGCCCCCTCCGTCTCGCTGCGTATCCGCAGCGATCCACCTCCCCCGCGTCGCGGGGCAGGAGGGGAGCGGCTTCCTCCTCCCCCGTGAGCGGGGGAGGTGTCGCGACGCCGATAGGCGGCGTGACGGAGGGGGCGCATAGGCACCCCTCCGCGCCCCGCCCGCGCCTCTCCTAGTTCGGGCCGCCCGTGCTGAAGTCGAACTGCTCGGGGCGGGGCTTGCCGCCGCCGAAGGCGTAGCTGAAGCCGATGAACGCGGTGCGGACATTGACCTTGGTCTCGTTGCGGTCGCGCAGGCGCGCGGTGTTCGTCACCCCGGCGATCTTGAAGCTGTCGACCACGTCATTGACCGTCACGACGAAGTTGAGCTTGTCGTTGACCTTGCGGCGATAGCCCAGATTGATCATCTGGACCGGCTCGCGGTAGCCCTGCGGCGTGATGCGCCGGCCCGAGGTGAAGGCGTTGACCTGGAAGAAGTCCTTCGGGGTGGCCTGATAGTTCACATTGGCCCGGCCCGACAGGGCGGTGTCCGAGCGCTTGCCGGTGAAGCCGAGGCTGGCCGCGTCGATCTCGTTCCAGAACGCCTGGCCGCTGACATTGTAGGTCAGCTTGGGCGTCAGGCGGCCGACGACCACGAACTCCAGACCGCCGTTGCGGCTCTTGGCCAGGTTCTCGCGGGTGGTCAGGAACACGCCGCCGCCCAGATCCTTGACCACGTCGGTCACGCCGTCGCGGGTGTCGCGATAGAAGGCGGTGGCCAGATAGGTCGTCGGACCCTTGCGGTACTGCCAGCCCAACTCGAACGAGTCGGTGACCTGCGGCTTCAGGTCCGGATTGCCGGCCCGGAAGTTATAGGGGTCCTGATAGATCGGATAAGGGTTCAGGTCCTGCGGGCCGGGGCGCGCCACCCGGCGGCTGAAGCCCGCGCTCAGGCTGTTGGCGTCATTGAGGCGGTAGCCGGCGTTCAGCGTCGGATAGAGCCGCAGATAGTCGTTCGAGCCCTTCTGACCCGTGGTGATCTGGTCGGTGCGGATCTCGACCTGTTCGGCCCGCAGACCGGTCTGGACCGTCAGGTCGCCGAACGGCCGCTCATAGGTGACATAGGCCGCGAACACGTCCTGGTCATAGGCGAAGCGGTTGGTGCGGGCCGGGTCGATACTCTGGCCACGCAGCGTCGCGCCCCGGGCGCCGTAGTTGTTGTAGTCGTTGTCGGCGCCCTCGAAATCCAGACCCGTCTTCAGCTTGGACTGGTTGGCCAGGGGCTTGGTGTAGTCCAGCTTCCAGTTGGCGCGCTTCTGCTCCGAGCCGAAGCTGAAGGCCTCATAGAAGTCCGAGGCGCCCGCCGAGTAGTCGGCGAAGGCGTCGCCGCCGCGCTTGAAGCGGGTGATCTCGTACTCGGCGCGCGAGGTCAGCTCGTGGCCGGCGCCGGTGAACTGGCGGCGATAGTCGCCGGCGATCGCCGAATTGTCGCGGATCATGACGCCGGTGCTGTCGCGCAGATAGGCCTGCTGGATGACGCCCGCGCCGTTGCGCGACAGATAGGTCTCGCGGCCGTCGCCTTCATAGTCCATGCCGCGATAGCGCAGCTCGGCCGACAGGCGGGTCTTCTTGTCGAGGTCGTAGTCGACGCCGGTGCGCAGCGACAGCGCCCCGCCCTTGTTCAGCACCTCGGCGGTCTGGTCGGCGTCCAGCACCGTCGCGCCGGCCGCGTTCAGCGACTGGCGGTCCACGATCATCGTCACTTCCTGGCGGTCGTAGCGATAGCTGGCGTCGCCCGAGAGCGTGACCTTGCCTTCACGGCGCGTGGCGCTGACCCCGCCGTTGAAGCGACCGTCGGGGCCGACATTGGCCCGCACCGTGCCCGTCACGCCGGGCTTCTGGGTCTTCTTGGTGATCAGGTTGATGATGCCGCCCGAGCCGTCAGGGCGATAGGCGGCCGAGGGGTTGGTCATCACCTCGACGCGGTCGATCTGGTCGGCCGGCAGCTGCTGCAGCGCGTCGGCGCGGTTGTCGCCGTTGAACATGCCTGAGGGCTTGCCGTCGATCAGGATGGTCACGTTCGGATCGCCGCGCAGGCTGACATTGCCCTGTACGTCGACCTCGACCGAGGGAACATTGCGCAGGGCGTCGCTGATCGAACCGGTCTTGGCGCTCAGATCATTGGCGACGCTGTAGCTGCGGCGGTCGATGTCGGTGCGCATGGCCGTGGAGTCGCTGCGGATCACCACGCCCTCGACGGCGGTCGGCGCATCCGAGGGCTTGGCCGGCGCGGTCTGGGCGGGGGCCGTCTGGGCGGGGGCCGTCTGGGCCAGACCGAGGGTCGGGGGAACGATCACCGCAGCGGCGGCGAGGAGAGCGAACTTCAGTCGCAAGGGAGACCTCAACTTCAAGCGTCGAGCGTTACGCTGCGGACGTCCGCGCGGTCTCGACCCCCAGCCGTAAAGACCCTCCGGCGCGCGGGAACAAATTTCTTTTCGGCAATGTTGCCGGTCGAGGACTCTGGGTGGCATTCGCGCCACACCCGAATATCTCAGACTAGGATCACCTGAGAATTGTAGGACGCCACGACGGCGTCATGGGTCACCAGGCGCAAGGCGTCCGTGAGGGCTTGGGCGATCAGGACGCGGTCGAACGGATCGGCGTGCCGTTTCGGAAGCTGCTCGACCATCAGGACCTGCTCCGGCGTGATGGGGATCACCCCATAGCCCGAAGCCTCGAAGAGATGCCGCGCATCGGCCGCGCCGATCGGCATGGCGTTGGGGCCGCTGCGGTTCAAGCCATGCTTGATCGCGATCTCCCAGAGGGTGGCGGCGCTGACATAGATGTCGTTGTCGGGATCCAGGATCAGTGCGCGCGCCGCGTCGGACAGACGCGCATCGTCCGTCAGCGACCAGAGCGCGATGTGGGTGTCGAGCAGAAGCTTCACCCGTTCGGTCCAAGAAAGAGCGCCGCGACCTCGGCGTCGTCGGCTTGGGGATCGGCCGGCGCGACGAACATGCCGGCCGCCAGCCCGATCCGACGTTCGATCTTGCGCCGAGGCTCCAACGCCGTCAGCCGCGCGGCGGGACGGCCATGGCGGGCGATGATCACCTCGTCGATCTCGCCCTTCTCCACCGCCTCGACCAGCTTGGAGAGCTGGCTCTTGGCGTCGTGCATATTGACCGTGGTCATCCTCGCGCTCCACTTAGCTAGATATAGCTAACATAAACGCAGGGCGCTGGGAACGCCGGGGGCCGGACAACTCCGCCGTCGCGGAAACCACCGCCCCTCTGCTATCGATACGGCCGCAGGGTGAGTCCCGCGCGTCGGCGATGTGGTCGTCAGAACCACCGCTTGCGCGCTGATACCGGTAACACTAATGTCGCCGGCAACCAGAGGTCCGACAAGGACCAGTAGGGCATCAACGGGCCGGTACGGCCCCATGGGGAGGACACCTGTGGCTTCAGTATCCAACGCCGGTCCCAGCGCCGGCATGAGCGCGGACGGCGGGAAGGTCAACATGACCTTCGTCGCCGCGATCGTCGCCGTCGCCACGATCGGCGGCTTCATGTTCGGCTACGACAGCGGCGTCATCAACGGCACGCAAGAGGGCCTGGAGAGCGCCTTCAACCTCAGCAAGCTGGGCACCGGCCTGAACGTCGGCGCCATTCTGATCGGCTGCGCCATCGGCGCCTTCGCCGCCGGCCGTCTGGCCGACGTCTGGGGCCGTCGCACCGTGATGATCATCTCAGCCCTGCTGTTCGTGGTCAGCGCCATCGGCACGGGCGCGGCCGAGAGCTCGATCGTGTTCATCATCTTCCGCCTGATCGGCGGCCTGGGCGTCGGCGCCGCCAGCGTGCTGTGCCCGGTCTACATCTCGGAAGTGACGCCCGCGAACATCCGCGGCCGTCTGTCGTCCGTGCAGCAGATCATGATCATCACCGGCCTGACCGGCGCCTTCGTGGCCAACTACGCCCTGGCCCACAGCGCCGGCAGCTCGACGGCCGAGTTCTGGCTGGGCCTGCCCGCCTGGCGCTGGATGTTCTGGATGCAGATCATTCCCGCCGGCGTGTTCTTCCTGTGCCTGCTGGGCATTCCGGAAAGCCCCCGCTACCTCGTGGCCAAGGGCAAGGACGCCCAGGCCGAGGCGATCCTCTCGCGCCTGTTCGGCGCGGGCCAGGGCGCCAAGAAGGTCGAAGAGATCCGCGCCTCGCTGTCGGCTGACCACAAGCCCAAGTTCTCGGACCTCCTGGATCCGACGACCAAGAAGCTGCGTGTCATCCTGTGGGCGGGCCTGGTCCTGGCCGTGTTCCAGCAGCTGGTGGGCATCAACATCGTCTTCTACTACGGCTCGGTGCTGTGGCAGTCGGTGGGCTTCACCGAGGACGACAGCCTGAAGATCAACATTCTGTCGGGCACGCTGTCGATCCTGGCCTGTCTGCTGGCCATCGGCCTGATCGACAAGATCGGCCGCAAGCCGCTGCTGCTGATCGGCTCGGCCGGCATGGCCGTGACCCTGGGCGTGCTGACCTGGTGCTTCTCGACCGCCACCACCGTCAACGGCGCCCTGACCCTGGGCGACCAGGTCGGCCTCATCGCCCTGATCTCGGCGAACCTCTATGTGATCTTCTTCAACCTCTCCTGGGGTCCGGTCATGTGGGTGATGCTGGGCGAGATGTTCCCCAACCAGATGCGCGGCTCGGCCCTGGCCGTCTGCGGCTTCGCCCAGTGGATCGCCAACTTCGCCATCTCGGTCAGCTTCCCGGCCCTGGCCGCGGCCAGCCTGCCGATGACCTACGGCTTCTATGCGCTGAGCGCCGTCGTCTCGTTCTTCCTGGTCCAGAAGCTGGTCCACGAAACGCGCGGCAAGGAACTGGAAGCGATGCAGGGGTGACCGATAATCCTCCCCCCAGCGGGGGAGGATCTAGAAAGATCAGACGCCCGGAGGCTACGCTTCCGGGCGTTTTCTTTCGCTCAAAACGACGATGACACCGGTAGACAAAATCGATGTTACCGCTATCTTGGGTTCAACAAGATAAGTTCGCGTTAGGGAGAAACACTATGGTCGATATCCATCGTCGAGGCGCTCTGGGCGCGCTGCTGACCGGTACCGGTCTGGCCGCCCTGCCCGCCGCCGGCCAGGCCGCCCCCGCCCAAATGGGCCTCCTTCCCGCCAAGCCCACCAGCGGTCCGACCTGGACCAAGGGGATCGAAGGCCAGCGCAAGGCCGACCTGGGCGACGGCACCTTCCTCAATCCGATCCTGACCGGCGACCGGCCCGACCCGTCCATCCTGAAGGACGGCGACGACTACTACATGACCCACAGCTCGTTCGACGCCTATCCGGGTCTGCTGATCTGGCACAGCCGCGACCTGGTGAACTGGACGCCGGTCGCCCCGACGCTGAAGACCAATGTCGGCTCGATCTGGGCCCCCGAGCTCTGCAAGCACAAGGGCCGCTACTACATCTACCTGCCGGCCAAGTTCCCGGGGAACAACACCAGCTACGTGATCTGGGCCGACAAGATCGAAGGGCCGTGGTCCGAGCCGATCGACCTGAAGCTGCCGCGCTATATCGATCCGGGCCACATCGTCGACGAGAAGGGCGAGCGCTGGCTGTTCCTGTCGGGCGGCGACCGCATCAAGCTGGCGCCCGACGGCCTGTCGACCGTGGGCAAGCCCGAGCATGTCTATGACCCCTGGCGCTATCCGGACGACTGGGAGGTCGAGGGCTTCTCGCCCGAGGGCCCCAAGCTGATGCGCCGGGGCGAATACTTCTACATGATCACCGCCGTCGGCGGCACGGCCGGCCCGCCGACCGGGCACATGGTCATCGCCGCCCGCGCCAAGTCTCTGGCCGGCCCGTGGGAGGACCATCCGCGCAACCCGCTGGTGCGCACCGTCGACAACGCCGAGAAGTGGTGGTCGCGCGGCCACGCCACCCTGGTCGAGGGCCCGACGCCCGGCGACTGGTGGACCGTCTATCACGGCTACGAGAACGGCTATTATACCCTGGGCCGCCAGACCCTGCTGGCCCCGGTCACCTGGACGGCCGACGGCTGGTTCGACATCGGCGGCGGCGACCTCTCCCAGCCTATTCCCAAGCCCAAGGGCGGCAAGCCCGGCCCGCACGGCATGGCGCTGTCGGACGACTTCTCCACCGACAAGTACGGCGTGCAGTGGAACTTCTTCGATCCCGAGCCCGGCGAGCAGGACCGCATCAAGCGCGAGGGCGGCGCCCTGATCCTAAAGGGCGCGGGCGAAGCCCCGTCCACGGGCTCGCCGCTGATCTTCGTCAACGGCGACCAGGCCTATGAGATCGAATGCGAGATCGAGATCGAGCCCGAGACCCGCGCGGGCCTGATCCTGTTCTACGATCGCCAGCTCTATTGCGGCCTGGGGTTCGACGCGAAGAACTTCGTCACCCACCAGTACGGCATCGAGCGCGGCCGCCCCGCCAACCCGCACGGCGCCAAGATGCTGATGCGGTTGCGCAACAACCGCCACATCGTCGCCTTCCACACCAGCGGCGACGGGGGAAAGACCTGGAAGCGCTTTGATCGCGGCATGGAAGTCAGCGGCTACCACCACAATGTGCGCGGCGGTTTCCTGATGCTGAAGCCGGGGATCTACGCCGCCGGCAAGGGCTCGGCGCGGTTCCGGAACTTCAAGTACCGGGCGCTGGACTAGCTCCCGAACATCCGAAAATCCTTGTCATCGCGGGTAGCGCTTCGCGCTTCCGGGATGACAAGCGTTGCTGGAGCTGCGGAGTTGTGATGCTGAAGCCCCTCCTCATCGCCGCCGCCCTCCTCGTCCTCCCCCTCGCCGCCCACGCCCAGGAACCGATCTTCAAGGCGTCGAAGATCGTGCTCGTGGGCGACTCCACCATGGCGGTGAACAGCGGCTGGGGCGGGGCGTTCTGCGCCACGCATGTGACCTCGAACATCGCCTGCGTGAACCTGGGACGCGGCGGCCGGTCCAGCCGTACCTATCGCGAGGAAGGCTCCTGGGCCCTGGCCCTGAAGGAGATCAGCACGGGCGGGTTCGAGCAGACCTTCGTGCTGATCCAGCTGGGTCACAACGACCAGCCCGGCCGCCCCGAGCGCTCGACGGACCTGGCCACCGAGTTTCCCGTCAACATGCGCCGCTTCGTCGAAGAGGCGCGCACGGCCGGCGCCAAGCCCGTGCTGGTCACGCCCCTGATCCGCCGGCAGTTCAAGAACGGCCAGGTGTTCGACGACCTCGCCCCCTGGGCGCGGGCGATCCGCCAGCTGGCCGCCGAGACCAACACCCCGCTGGTGGACCTGCATGCGCTGAGCCGCGACGCCGTCCAGGCCATGGGGCCCGTGGCCGCGCTCGCCCTGGCCCAGGCGGCGCCCCCGCCTGAGGTCGCCGCCGCGGCCGCGTCGGGAACCACCACGGGGGCGATGTTCTATGAGCCGGTCCTGCCCGGCGCCGCAGCCCCGCCCCGTCCGCCGGCCGCGCCACCCTCCCCGCCCGGCGCGATGGGCAGCTTCAAGCCGGTGTTCGACTACACTCACCTGGGCCCCGAGGGCGCGGCGCTGTTCTCGACCATGGTCGCCAAGGCGCTGGCGGACGTCGCGCCGGAGCTGCGGCGCAACCTCTTGCCCTAACCTAAGCCCTCCAGCGTCGCCGTGAGCGCCTTGAGCAGGGCCTCGCGCGCGCGGTCGTCCGGCGCGGCGGCCAGCGCCTGGCCCAGGGCCACCTGGAACGCCACCCGCTGATTGTGCCAGTCCAGCTTGCCAGGCGCGCCGGCCGGCAGGCGCGGCGGTCCGTCGCCGATCGGTCGCGCCGCGCCCACGCCGTCGAGCGCGAAGCTCTCATCCAGCGCCGGGATCACCAGGCGCTCGGCCGGAAAGTCCGCCTCGACCAGACGCCGCCGCAAGCCTTCGGTCGCGTCGGGTTCGCCGTGAGCCAGGAAGACCGAGCCCGTGATCGGCAGGCGATCCCTGGCCCAACGCACCAGTCCCGTCGCGTCGGCGTGACCGGAATAGGCGTCCAGCTGGCGGATGCGGGCGCGGACGCTGATCTCGTCGCCCCGGATCGTCACCCGGTTGCGACCGTCGGCCAGCAGGCGGCCCAGCGTGCCGGTGGCCTGATAGCCGCACAGCAGCACCGTCGCCTCGCGCCGCCACAACAGGCGTTGCAGGTGTTTGCGAACCCGCCCGGCGTCGCACATGCCGCTGGCGGCCAGGATCACGTGCCAGCCCTTCAGCCGGTCCAGGCCATCGCTCTCGGCGGGCGAGTCGAGGAACCGCAGATGCTGCGAGGGCCGCAGCGCTTCGAACGGATTGGTCTGGGTGCGCGGGTTCCAGCCGCGTTCCTGGAAGACCTTGGTGGCCTCGATGGCCAGCGGGGAGTCCAGGAAGATGTCGCCCCGGGGAACCTCGCCCTGCTCCATCAGGTCCAGCAGGTCGATCAGCAGCTCCTGGCTGCGCTCGACCGCGAAGGCCGGGATCAGCAGGGGCCCGCCGGCCGCATGGGCGGCGCGGACCTCGTCGGCCAGCTGCTGCTTGCGCGCGGCGCTGTCGATCCCCACGCGGTCGCGGTCGCCATAGGTCGACTCGATGACGAGGTGATCGACGCCGATCGGGGCGTCAGGATCGTCCAGGAACGGACTGCCGCCCGGGCCAAGATCCCCCGAGAACAGGATGCGCTTGGTCTTCCCCTCCGGGCCGACATCGACCGAGATCGAGGCCGCGCCCAGCATGTGCCCGGCCGGCCACCAGGTGGCGACGATGTCTTCGGCGATGCGAACGGGTTCGCCCAGCTTGACCTTGCGAAACTGCTTGGCCACCCGCTCGCCGTCGCGCTCGGTGTAGATCGGCTCGACCGGCGGGAAGCCGCGTCGCAGGTTACGGCGGTTTAGGCTCTCGACCTCGTTCTCCTGGATGCCGCCGGCGTCGACCAGCATGACGGCGCAGAGGTCCCGCGTGGCGGCCGTGGTGTGGATCGGCCCCTCGAACCCGGCCAGCATCAGCTTGGGCAGAAGGCCCGAATGGTCGATATGGGCGTGGGTCAGCAGCACGGCGTCGACCTGTCCCGCGTCGAACGGGAACGGCTGATAGTTCAGGGCCTTCAGGGTCTTGGAGCCCTGGAACATGCCGCAGTCGATCAGCACGGTGGTGCGCGGCGTGACAAGCCGGGCGCAGAAGCCGGTCACGCAGCCGGCCGCGCCGTGGAAGGTCAAGCTGATGGTCATTCGTAGGCCTTCCCGAGGGTCACAGCCCCGCAGCAGGGCTTGCGCGCGCCGCCCGCGCCCTGATCTAGGTCAAGTCCGTGCGGCGATCGCCCGATAGTCTGCGCCCAGAAACCCTTGCGAGCCACCATCGTGACCGACGCCCCCGACAACACCGCCCAACTGGCCTCGCCGTCCTATCGGCTGGCGGCGCTGGACCAGGATTTCCTGCTCGGCGACTCGATGCGCGGCGTGCGGTTCCTGCTGGAGTTCGCCAAGGCCGACGAGGCGCTGCGCCGCTGGGGCGTGCGCTCGACCATCGTGGTGTTCGGCAGCGCCCGCGTGCGCGAGGACGGACCGCCGCAGCGCGCCCGCTGGTACGCCGAGGCCCGTCGCCTGGGCCGCATCGTCTCCGAGCGTGGCGGGGCCAAGCATCAGAACGGCCACAAGGTCCGCGACAATGTCATCGCCACCGGCGGGGGCCCGGGCCTGATGGAGGCCGCCAACCGGGGCGCCTTCGAGGTCGGCGCGCCGTCGATCGGTTTCAACATCACCCTGCCCCACGAGCAGGTCCCCAATCCCTACTGCACGCCGGAGCTGACCTTCCGCTTCCACTATTTCGCGATGCGCAAGATGCATCTGGCCATGCGGGCCAATGCGCTGGTGGTGTTCCCCGGCGGTTTCGGCACCTTCGACGAGTTGTTCGAGATCCTGACGCTGCGCCAGACCGACAAGGCGCCGCCGATCCCCATCGTGCTGTTCGAAGAGGCCTATTGGCGCTCGATCATCAATTTCGAGGCCCTGGTCGAGCACGGCATGATCGCGCCGGCGGACCTTGAGCTGGTCCATTTCGCGGATGATGCGGAAGGCGTCTGGGACAAGCTGGTGGCCTGCGGCCTGAAGCTGCCGACGGGCGTCTAGCTCAGCAGATGCCGCACCGTGGATCGCAGCACGTCCGTCAGGGCGTCGCGGTCGAGGTCAGGGTGGTTCACGCCCCGTAGCAGCAGGCCGTCGAACAACAGGCCGACCACCTCGCAGCGCGCGTGGAACTCGGCCTCGCTCCATTCGGGCTTGCGGTCGCGCTCCATCATGGCGCGGGCCAGGGCGCGCTCCTGCTCGTCGGCCGAACGGACGATGGCGGCGACCTTGCAGTTGCGGGCCGCCTCAGCCACCACCTCGAGCGCCAGGGCCGCGCGGCGTGGGTCGAAGCACTTGTCGATGGCCTCGGGCAGGTGGTCGTCGATGGAGTCGCGCAGCGTACCCGGCTGTTTCTCCATCTCGGCGAACTTGTCGCGCATCTCGGCCAGGTCCTGGGCGACGATGGCGGCGATGATCGCCTCCTTGTTCTCGAAATAGCGATAGATCTGGCCGACGCTCAGGCCGGCCACCTTGGCGATGTCGGCCATGCTGGCGGCGTGGAAGCCCGACTGGCGCACCCGCTCGCACGCCGCATCCAGGATTTGCTGACGGCGCGTTTCCGGCGAGGGGCGACCCGCGTGTGTCTCGTCAGCCATGTGAAATCCTGATCGGCATCATATTTCCGTAGGGTAAGCCAAACTGTCGGCCCGGGGTGTTGACTTGCGACACTCCAGCTCTTATGTCCAGCCCACTTGAGAATGAACGTTCATTCTCACATTGTTCATCATGTCGGCCGCGTCAAGGGTAACAGCCCACGCGACCCTCGCCTCCCGGGGTCAAACATGCACTTCCAACGCTCGGTCGCGGCGACGACCGTGGGACTCGCCGCTATTGCGCTCACCCTCTCCGCCTGCGGCCAGAAGCCGGGCGGCGGCATGGGCATGGGCATGGGTGGGCCGACCGAGGTCGGCTACATCGTGGCGCAGTCCCAATCCGTGGGCCTCACCACGGAACTGGCCGGCCGCACCTCGGCCTATCTGGTCTCGGAAGTCCGCCCGCAGGTGAGCGGCGTCATCCAGAAGCGGCTGTTCGAGGAAGGCGCGGTCGTCCGCGCCGGCCAGCCGCTCTACCAGATCGACCCCGCTACCTATCAGGCCGCCTACAACAGCGCCGCCGCTGCCCTCGCCCAGGCCCAGGCCCAGGCGACCGCCGCCAAGCTGAAGGCCGACCGCTACAAGGCCCTGGTCGAGACCGGCGCGGTCTCCAGACAGGACAATGACGACGCCCAGGCCGCCGCCCTGCAGACCGCCGCCGCCGTCGGCGTGCAGAAGGCCGCGCTGGACAGCGCCCGGATCAATCTGAACTACGCCCGCGTCACCGCCCCGATCTCGGGCCGCATCGGCAAGAGCAGCGTCACCGCCGGCGCCCTGGTCACCGCCAACCAGGCGGGCGCCCTGGCCACGGTGCAGGACCTGTCGAAGGTCTATGTCGACCTGACCCAGACCTCGGCCGAACTCCTGAAGCTCCAGGCGCAGTTCGCCTCGGGCAAGGTCGGCCGCAGCGGCTCGGCCCAGGTGACGCTGAAGCTGGAAGACGGTTCGACCTATCCGATCCCCGGCCGCCTGGAGTTCTCCGACATCACCGTCGACCCGGGCACCGGGGCGGTGGGCCTGCGCGCGGTGTTCGACAACCCGAACGGCGTGCTGCTGCCCGGCATGTATGTCCGCGCGGTGCTCAGCCAGGGCGTCGCCCCGAGCGGTATCCTGATCCCGCAGACCGCCGTGAACCGCGATCCGAAGGGCGGCGCGAGCGTGATGCTGGTCGGCGCCAAGGGCCCCGAACCGCGTCCGATCACCCTGGGCCAGACGGTCGGCGACAAGTGGCTGGTCACCAGCGGCCTGAACGCCGGCGACAAGGTCATCGTCGAGGGCCTGATGAAGGTGCGTCCCGGCGCGCCGATCAAGGCCGTCCCCGCCGGCGTCGCGCCGGCCGCCCACGCTCAGCGCTAAGGCCAGCTCCCCATGCTCTCGCGTTTCTTCATCGACCGGCCCATCTTCGCGTGGGTCATCGCCATCGTGATCATGCTGGCCGGAGCGCTCGCCATCCGGACCCTGCCGGTCGCGCAATATCCTGAGATCGCCCTGCCCCAGGTGTCGATCTCGGCCAACTATCCCGGCGCCTCGGCCAAGACCGTCGAGGACAGCGTCACCCAGGTCATCGAACAGAAGATGAAGGGCCTGGACGGTCTGGACTACATGTCCTCGAGCAGCGACAGCTCGGGCTCGGCCACCGTAACCCTGACCTTCAAGGCCGGCACCGACATCGACATCGCCCAGGTCCAGGTCCAGAACAAGCTGCAGACCGCCACCGCCCTCTTGCCGCAGGAAGTGCAGCAGCAAGGCCTGACCGTCGCCAAGTCGGCGCGCAACTTCATGATGGTGGTGGGTCTCTATTCGAAGGACCCCAAGACCACCGGCGCCGACCTCGGCGACTATCTGGCCTCGAACATCCAGGATCCGCTGAGCCGCGTCGACGGCGTCGGCGACATCCAGCTGTTCGGCGCGCAGTACGCCATGCGCATCTGGCTGGATCCGCAGAAGCTGGCCAGCTTCAGCCTGACCCCGGCCGACGTCGCCACCGCGATCCGCGCCCAGAACGCCCAGGTCTCGGCCGGCCAGATCGGCGGAACGCCGAACCTGCCGGGCACGGGCCTGAACGCGACGATCACCGCCCAGTCGCGCCTGCAGACGCCGGAACAGTTCCGCCAGATCATCGTCAAGAACACCGCCGGCGGCGCCACCGTGCGCCTCAGCGACGTGGCGCGCGTCGAGCTGGGCGCGGAAAGCTACATCTCGACCGCCAAGTTCAACGGCTATCCGGCCGCCGGCATGGCCATCAAGCTGGCCCCCGGCGCCAACGCGCTCGACACCGCCGCGGCGGTGAAGGCCCAGATGGCCCAGCTGGAGAAGACCTTCCCGGCCAGCTACGAGTACGTCGTTCCCTATGACTCCACCCCGTTCGTGAAGCTGTCGATCGAGGAAGTGGTCAAGACGCTGATCGAGGCCATCATCCTCGTGTTCATCGTCATGTTCCTGTTCCTGCAGAACTGGCGCGCGACCCTGATCCCGACCATCGCCGTGCCGGTCGTCCTTCTGGGCACCTTCGGCGTGCTGGCCGCCTTCGGCTATTCGATCAACACGCTCACCATGTTCGGCCTGGTGCTGGCCATCGGCCTTCTGGTCGACGACGCCATCGTCGTGGTCGAGAACGTCGAGCGCGTGATGAGCGAGGAGGGCCTCTCGCCCAAGGAAGCCACCCGCAAGTCGATGAACGAGATCACCGGCGCCCTGATCGGCATCGCCCTCGTTTTGGCGGCGGTGTTCGTGCCGATGGCCTTCTTCGGCGGCTCGCAGGGCGTGATCTACCGCCAGTTCTCGATCACCATCGTCTCGGCCATGGCCCTGTCGGTGGTCGTCGCCCTGGTGCTGACGCCCGCCCTCACCGCCACGATGCTGAAGCCGGTCAAGGCCGGCCACCACGAGGAGAAGACCGGCTTCTTCGGCTGGTTCAACCGCAGCTTCAACGACATGTCGTCGCGCTACCAAGGCAGCGTCCGCAAGATCCTGGGCAAGAGCGGCCGCTGGATGGCCATCTACGCCGCGATCATCGTGGCCATGGGCCTGCTGTTCGTCCGCCTGCCCAGCGCCTTCCTGCCGGAAGAGGACCAGGGCACCCTGTTCACCCTCGTCCAGCTGCCCGCCGGCGCGACCGAGGAAAAGACCCTGGCCGTGCTCGACCAGGTGCGCGACCACTTCCTGGTCGGCGAAAAGGACGCGGTCCAGTCGGTGTTCACCGTCTCGGGCTTCAGCTTCGCCGGCGCCGGTCAGAACGCGGGTCTCGCCTTCGTTCGCCTGAAGGACTTCGACGTCCGCAAGGCGGCCAATCTCAAGGCCGCCGCTGTCGCCGGTCGCGCCATGGGCGCCTTCAGCCAGATCCGCGACGCCATGGTGTTCGCGGTCGTGCCGCCGGCCGTGTCCGAGCTGGGCAACTCGTCCGGCTTCGACTTCCAGCTGCAGGACGTCGGCGGCGTGGGGCACGAGACCCTGATGAACGCCCGCAACATGATGCTGGGCATGGCCTCGCAGGATCCCAGCCTGGTGGGCGTGCGCCCCAACGGCCAGGACGACACCCCGCAGCTGAAGATCGAGGTCGACCAGGCCAAGGCCGGCGCGCTGGGCCTGACCACCGCCGACATCAACAGCGCCCTCAGCGCCGCCTGGGGCGGCTCGTACATCAACGACTTCATCGACCGCGGCCGCGTGAAGAAGGTCTACATGCAGGCCGACGCCCCGTTCCGCATGACGCCCGAGGACCTGAACCGCTGGTACGTGCGCAACAACCAGGGCCAGATGGTCGCCTTCCCGGCCTTCGCCACGGCGTCGTGGACCTATGGCTCGCCGCGCCTGGAACGCTACAACGGCCTGTCGTCGGTCAACATCCAGGGCGCCCCGGCCCCGGGCAAGAGCTCGGGCGACGCGATCGCGGCGATGGAGAAAATCGCGGCCAAGCTGCCGCCCGGCGTCGGCTATGAGTGGACCGGCCTGTCGGCCCAGGAACTGGAGGCCGGCAATCAGGCTCCCGCCCTGTACGCCATCTCGATCCTGGTGGTGTTCCTGCTGCTGGCCGCCCTTTACGAGAGCTGGTCGATCCCGCTGGCGGTGATCATGGTCATCCCGCTGGGCGTCATCGGCGCGCTGCTGGCGACCTTCGCCCGTGGCCTCAGCAACGACATCTACTTCCAGGTGGGCCTGCTGACGACCATGGGCCTGGCGGCCAAGAACGCCATCCTGGTCGTCGAGTTCGCCAAGGACCTCTACGAGAAGGGGATGGGCCTGATCGAGGCCACGCTGGAGGCGGTTCGCCTGCGCCTGCGCCCGATCATCATGACCTCGCTGGCCTTTGTCTTCGGCGTGCTGCCGCTGGCGATCTCCAACGGGGCTGGATCGGGGGCCCAGCACGCGATCGGCACCGGCGTCATCGGCGGCATGATCTCGGCCACCCTGCTCGCCATCTTCTTCGTCCCGCTGTTCTTCGTGGTGGTCGAGAAGATCTTCAAACCCAAGCACACCGGTCACGACGCCGCCCAAGGCCAAGTGTCGTCGACGGAGGCTCACTGAGATGCTGCGTAACCTCACCCTGATCCTGGTCGCCTCGACGGCGGTCGGCGCCTGCACCCTGGCGCCCCAGTACGAGCGGCCGGTTCTCCCGGTCGCCCAGACCTGGTCCACGCCCGCGCCCGAGGCGGCGACCACCGTCTCGGCCGCCGATCTCGACTGGCGCCAGGTGCTGGTCGATCCGCGCCTGCAAGGCGTGGTCGATCTGGCCCTCCGGCAGAACCGCGACCTGCGCGTGGCGGTGCTGAACATCGAGAAGGCCCGCGCCCAGTACGGCGTTCAGCGCTCGGCGCTGTTCCCGGGCGTCAGCGGCACGGTCTCCGAACAGCGCGGCCGCACCCCGGCCTCGACCTCGCCGACCGGCCAGCCCTTCGAGACCGATGTGTTCAACGCCACCATCGGCTTCACCGCCTATGAGCTGGACCTGTTCGGTCGCGTCCGCAGCCTGAAGGACGCCGCCCTGCAGAGCTATCTGGCCACCGAGCAGACCAGCCGCTCGGTGCGGGTCAGCCTGATCGCCGAGACCGCCAACGCCTGGCTGACCCTGGCCGCCGACCAGGAGCGCCTGGCGCTGGCCAAGACCACCCTGGCCACCCGCGAGGACTCCCTGCGTCTGGTGCGTCAGCGGGTCGACGGCGGCGCAGGCTCGCTGCTCGACCTGCGCAACGCCGAGACCCTGGCCGAAACGGCGCGGGCCGACCTCGCTGTCTACACCGCCCAGGTCGCCCAGGATCGCAACGCTCTCGCTCTGCTGGTCGGCGGCGAGCCGCCCGCCGACCTACTGCCGTCGGGGAGCCTGGACGCCGACGCCGTGCTGGCCGACCTGCCGGCCGGACTGCCCTCGGACGTGCTGGCGCGTCGTCCCGACGTGCTGGCCGCCGAGCGCCAGCTGCAAGCGGCCAACGCCAATATCGGCGCAGCGCGGGCGGCGTTCTTTCCGCGCATCAGCCTGACCGGCTCTGCGGGCTCGGCCAGCACCGATCTGGACGGCCTCTTCAAGAGCGGGACCAGCATCTGGAGCTTCACGCCCCAGATCAGCCTGCCGATCTTCGCCGGCGGGGCCAATGTGGCGAACCTGAACATCTCCAAGGCCGACCGCGACATCGCCGTGGCGACCTATGAGAAGACGGTGCAGACCGCGTTCCGCGAGGTTTCCGACGCCCTGTCGGTGCGCGCCACGGTCGCCGATCGCCTGACCGCCCAGGAGCGCCTGACCGCCGCCGCCGCCGACAGCACCCGCCTGTCCCAGCAGCGACGCGACGCCGGCCTCGACAGCGCGCTCACCCTGCTGGACGCCCAGCGCAGCCTCTACACCGCGCAACAGGGTCTGATCAGCGCGCGTCTGGCCCAGGTGACCAACCTCGTCACCCTCTACAAGACCCTCGGCGGCGGCGCGCCCGCCACCTGAGGCCAAACGGCTTCCCCGGCCTTGCCGGGGGAGTTCGACGACCATCATCCCCCCCGATGGCCGCGAACGGAACGGGCGCGCTCCTCCCCCCCCTGAGCCGCCCGTTCCACCCAACCCGCAGACGAGGATGCGTACGCCTCCTCAAAACGGGGACGACAGGCTCGCCGTGATCACAATTATGCAAACGATTGTGTTACAACCTGCATCTGTACTGACTCGGAAACGGCCTATGTCGACTTCGCAAGAAAGAGAGCAAGTCCTCCATCTGATGGGCATCGCCACGGCGACGATCCTGGCCCTTACCGCCGTCGTGCTGGCGGCGGTCTGCCCGCCGCAGGACCTGACGCCCGAGCGGGCGCGCATGCTCGCCCATTCCGCCCAAGGCGAAATCTAGGGCTGATCTGAGCGGTAACGCCGTCCCTAGAGCGTGAGGCCGAAAGTGGGAACCGGTTTCGGCTATTCTCACGCTCTAAGTGTTTGATTTAGAGACTTTTTAACGCCTGAAATCGATTCCGATTTCAGGCTAAAGGCTCTAGAGCGGCAGTTGCACCGTGCTCTTGACCTCTTCCAGCACCGCATAGGTCCGCGTTTCGCGCACGCCCGGCATCTTCACGAGGATGTCGCCCAGGAAGCTGCGATAGGCCTCCATGTCGCGCACGCGGGCCTTGATCAGGTAGTCGAACCCGCCGGCCACCATGTGGCACTCCAGGATCTCGGGCGCGCGACGGACGGCGGCCCCGAACTCCTCGAAGACGTCGCCGGTCGTTCGCTCCAGCACCACCTCCACGAAGATCAGCAGCGCCCGGTCGACCTTGGCCGGATCCAGCAGCGCCGCGTAGCCGGTGATGAAGCCGCGCTCGCGCAGACGCCGCACCCGGTCGAAGGTCGCGGCCGGCGACAGGTTGCAGCGTTTCGCCAGCTCGGCGTTGGTGATCCGGCCGTCGGCCTGCAGAACCTTCAACAGCCTGCGATCGGTGTCATCTAGAGCAGAAATGGCCATATCGAGTTCTTACCGAAGAAGCTTCGAAAATTTAGGAACACAAACGTAGCACATTCGGGAGAGCCAGCGTTATACCCTCGCTCATTCCAACCCCGTTTGGCGTCGCTTTCCTCCTCCTGATGGCGCCGACGGACACGGCCAGCCGCCGTAGGTTGGAACTGACGCGACGCTCGCCCTCTCCCCCTAACCGGGCGTCGCGCTAGAGAGGAAGGGACGCGAGCGTCTCCCCCCCTGAACGCGTCCCTTCCTCCCTCCCCTTTTCCTTATCGCCGTCTTCGGCGCATGCTTGCGCGTCGATCGCGTCCGCCCGCGCGTTAACGCGCTGGAGCAGACGACGATTTTTCGCCGCTCGACCGAACAAGTTTCGGCTCCGCCATAAAACAAACGAAGCACCTTCCGTCAGGGGCAAGTTAGACCGACGATATACCAACAAGCGGAAACGACCATGACCGATTGGGACAGCCTCGACGCCGGCAAGTATCGCGACGAAGCCGCGGTGATCGCCGACCTGCTCGCCGCCAAGCCGCTCTCCAGCGAGGACCGCGCCGCCGTCCGCGCGGAAGCCGAGGCGCTGGTGCGCGGCGCCCGCCGCAGCGTCCGCAAGCAGGGCGTGGTCGAAAGCTTCCTGCAGGAGTTCAGCCTGGGCACCCGCGAGGGCCTTGCGCTCATGTGCCTTGCCGAGGCCCTGCTGCGCACCCCCGACGACGAAACTCGCGACAAACTGATCGCCGAGAAGATCGGCTCGGCCGACTGGGCCAGCCACCTGGGCGGCTCCGACAGCCTGTTCGTCAACGCCTCGACCTGGGGCCTGATGCTGACCGGCAAGATCGTCGAGCCCGACGCCGAGGCCCAGAAGGACCTGCCCGGCTTCATCAAGAAGCTGGCTGGACGCCTGGGCGAGCCGGTGATCCGCGCCGCCGTCGGCCAGGCCATCCGCATCATGGGCGAGCAGTTCGTCCTTGGACGGACGATTGAAGCCGCCATCAAGCGCGCCGCCGCCGAAGGCGACCTGTGCAGCTTCGACATGCTGGGCGAAGGCGCCCGCACCGCCGCCGACGCCGCGCGCTACGAAAAGTCCTACGCGGACGCGATCGAGACGGTCGGCAAGCTGTCGAACGGCGCGGGTCCCGAGGCCGGCCACGGCGTGTCGGTCAAGCTCTCGGCGCTCTGCCCGCGCTACGAGGCCACGCACGAAGACCGCGTCTGGGAAGAGCTCTATCCCCGCACCCTGCGCCTGGCCAAGATCGCCGCGCGTCACAATCTGAACTTCACCATCGACGCCGAAGAGGCCGACCGCCTGGCCCTGTCGCTGAAGCTCCTGGACAAGCTGTGCCGCGAGCCGGAGCTGGGCGACTGGACCGGCCTGGGCCTGGCCGTCCAGGCCTATCAGAAGCGCTGCGGCGAGGTGATCGCCCGCCTGAAGACCCTTTCGGAAGAGACCGGCCGTCGCCTGATGGTGCGCCTCGTCAAGGGCGCCTACTGGGACAGCGAGATCAAGCGCGCCCAGGTCGCCGGCCGCCCGGACTATCCGGTCTTTACGACCAAGCCTGCTACGGACCTGTCCTACCTGGTCAACGCCAAGGCCCTGATCGACGCCGCCCCGCACCTCTACGCCCAGTTCGCCACCCACAACGCCCACACCCTGGCGGCCGTGGTGCGCATGGCCAAGAACGCCGGCGTGAAGATCGAGCACCAGCGCCTGCACGGCATGGGCGAGGCTCTCTACAAGGCCGCCGACGACCTCTATGACGGCATCACCCTGCGGGCCTACGCCCCGGTGGGCGGCCACGAAGACCTCTTGCCCTATCTGGTCCGTCGCCTGCTGGAGAACGGGGCCAACACATCGTTCGTCCACGCCCTGCTGGACGAGCGGGTGCCGGTCGAGAAGGTCGTCACCGATCCGATCGACACCGTCGAGGCTCACCCCGACCGCCACGCCAAGATCCCGACGCCGATCCATGTCTATGGCGAGCGTCGCCGGAACAGCGCGGGCCTAGACCTCTCCGTGAAGGCCGACCGCGCCCGCCTCGAGGCGGCCGTCGCCGCCCTGGACGGCGTGACCCTGTCGGCCGGCCCGCTGGTCGGCGGCAAGGTCGTGGCCGGCGGCGCGCCGCTGCCGGTGATCGCCCCGGCCGACACCCAGAAGACGGTCGGCGTCGTTTCGGAAGCCCAAGCCGGCCAGATCGACGAGGCCTTCAAGCTGGCCCGCGCCGCGCAAGCCTCGTGGGACCGCGCCGGCGGCGTCGCCCGCGCCAAGGTGCTGCGCGCCATGGGCGATGCCCTGGAAGCCAATCTCGAGCGCCTGATCGCCATCCTGTCGCGCGAGGCCGGCAAGACCCTGTCGGACGGCGTCGCCGAGGTCCGCGAGGCGGTCGACTTCTGCCGCTACTACGCGATGCTGGCCGAGGATCAGTTCGGCGAGGCCGAGATCCTCAGGGGTCCGGTCGGCGAGACCAACAGCCTGCGCCTGGCTGGTCGCGGCGTCTTCGTCTGCATCAGCCCGTGGAACTTCCCGCTGGCCATCTTCACCGGCCAGATCGCCGCAGCTCTGGCCGCCGGCAACGCCGTCTTGGCAAAGCCGGCCGAGCAGACGCCGCTGATCGCCTTCGAGGCGGTGAAGCTCTACCACGCCGCCGGCCTCGACCCGCGGCTGCTGGCCCTGCTGCCCGGACGCGGCGAGACAGTCGGCGCGGCCCTGACCAGCCATGAGGGCCTGGACGGCGTCGCCTTCACCGGCGGCACCGACACGGCCTGGCGCATCAACCAGGTACTTGCTCAACGCCAAGGGCCCATCGCGCCCTTCATCGCCGAGACCGGCGGTCTGAACGGCATGTTCGTCGACACCACCGCCCAGCGTGAGCAGGTCATCGACGACGTGATCGTCAGCGCCTTCGGCTCGGCCGGTCAGCGCTGCTCGGCCCTGCGCCTGCTGTTCCTGCCGCAAGACACCGCCGACCACATCATCGAAGGCCTAAAGGGCGCGATGGACGCCCTCGTGATCGGTGATCCGGCCCTGGCCGTCACCGACGTCGGCCCCGTGATCGACGCAGAGGCCAAGGCCGCGCTCGACAAGCACCTGGAGCGCCTGACACGCGAGGCCAAGGTGCTGCACGCGCTCGAAGCCCCGGCCGGAGGGACCTTCTTCCCGCCGGTCCTGGCCGAGATCCCGACCGCCGACTTCCTGGAGCGCGAGGTGTTCGGCCCCGTGCTGCACGTGGTGCGCTACAAGCCCGAGAACCTCGAAAAGGTCGCCGGCGCCCTGGCGGCGCGCCGCTATGGCCTGACGCTGGGCATCCACTCGCGGATCGAGAGCTTCGCCGCCGACGTCCAGCGCCTGGTCCCGGCCGGCAACGCCTATGTGAACCGCTCGATGACCGGCGCGGTCGTCGGCGTCCAGCCGTTCGGCGGCGAGGGCCTGTCGGGCACCGGCCCCAAGGCCGGCGGCCCCCACGCCCTGCTCCGCTTCGCGGTCGAGCGCGCGCTCAGCGTCAACATCACCGCCCAGGGCGGCGACCCGGCGCTGCTGAACCTGTAGCCCTTGACGCCATCGGCCATCGGCGGGACCCTCCGCCCATGGCCGATGGCTTCGACATTCATATCGATCAAGAGCAGGCCGCCCGGCTGAAGGTCGTGGCCGACCGCCTCGGCATGACCGTGGCCGAGTGCGCCGTGGCGTTGATCGACGCAGGCCTCACAGGCGCGGTTCCTAAAACGATCGATCCTGACCCCGCCATCGACGAGGCCATCGCGGACGCCATCGAACGGGGCGACGAGCCGGTCATCTCGCACGATGAATTCCGCGCTCACATACGTCGCGTAACCGCAGGCCTGGGTTGACCTATACGGTTTCGGTATCCGTCAGGGCCAAGAGAGACTTCAACCGTCTCATCGTCTGGCTTTTCGAGCGTGACGCCCGGGCGGCGGCGAGACTGGGCCCGCTTCTGGAGAGCGCTATCGATAGTTTGACCGAAGCGCCATCACGAGGCCGCCCGGTTGGTCCTACCACCCGCGAGATCAGCATTCCTTTTGGTCAGAGCGCTTATGTGATGCGTTACCGTCTCAGCGGCTCCAACGTCTATGTCACCCGAATCTGGCATAGCCTTGAGCAGCGGTAGAAGTGAGTTGTTAGCGCTATCAGCACGCGGCATGGTGCGACCCGAGACCCCGTAGAGGTTCGCCGGAGGACGCCATGACCCTTTCCCGCCGCCACCTGATCGCCGCCGCAGCGGCCCTGCCTGCGATCGGCGCGGCCAGAGCGCCGACGCCGCCGAAGGGCTTCGTCACCGTCAAGGACGGCCGACTGCATCTGGACGGCAAGCCCTATCGCTTCGCCGGGACCAATGTCTGGTACGCCGCGTGGCTGGGCGCGCCGGCCGGCTATGGGGACCTTGGCCGTCTGCGCCGGGAGCTGGATCGCCTGAAGGCCATGGGGGTGACCAACCTGCGGATCCTGGGCGCGGGGGAGCAGTCTCCCGCCAAGGTGGCCATGGACCCGACCTTCCGCGGCCCGGGCGAGGACTATAACGCCGACCTGCTGAAGGGCCTCGACATCACCCTGGCCGAGATGGCCCAGCGCGACATGAAGGCGGTCATCTACGTCAACAACTTCTGGGACTGGTCAGGCGGCATGCCGGCCTATCTGAACTGGGTGGGCGATGGCCCCTGGTTCCAGCAGGGCGACCCCGCCTATCCGTGGCCTCAGTATGCGGACTATTCGGCGCGGTTCTACGCCAACCAGAAGGCCAACGCGCTCTTCCGCCACTATGTGACGAGCCTGGTCGGCCGAGTCAGCACCGTGACCGGCAAGCCCTATCGCGATGATCCCACGATCATGGCCTGGCAGCTGGCCAACGAGCCGCGCCCCGGTGGCTCGGACGCGTTCGGCCAGAGCAACATGCCCGCCTACCAGGCCTGGATCCGGGACACCGCCAGCCTGATCAAGCGCCTGGACAACCAGCATCTGGTCAGCACCGGCAGCGAGGGAACCATGGGCTGCCTGGGCCTGGAGTCCTGCGTCCTCGACGCCCACGCCCCGCCGGTCATCGACTACATGACCCTCCACATCTGGCCCAACAACTGGGGCTGGATCAGCATGACCGACCAGCCCTCGACCTATGACGCGGGCGAGCAGAAGTGCCGCGACTATGTCGTCCAGCACATCGCCCTGGCCAAGCGCCTGAACAAGCCCCTGACCATCGAGGAGTTCGGCCTGATCCGCGACGGCCGCCAGTTCGCGCCGGGCTCGCCGACCACCTATCGCGACCGCTTCTACAAGACGATGCTGGACATGGCCCTGGCCGATATGAAGGCCGGGGGGCCGACCGCCGGCGTCAACTTCTGGGCCTGGAACGGCGAGGGCCGCGCCCAGCAGCCGGACGCCTGGTTCAAGAAGGGCGACAAGAGCTATGTCGGCGATCCGCCCCAGGAGGAACAGGGCTTGTTCGGCGTTTTCGACGCCGACGCTTCGACCCTGGCCGTCATCCGCGAACACGCCGCGGCGGTGAAGGGGTTGGGCTAGCCACCAGGCGATAAAGGGATTGTCACCGGTGTCACCCGTGATACCGCTTCGGACCGCTCGTCAGAAAGCGCCGGAGGAAACCCGATGCCCGCCACCCGCCGCACCCTGATCACCGGCGCCGCCGCCCTGGCCGCCTACGCCGCCCTGCCCCGCGCGGGCTTCGCCGCCGCGCCGCGCTCGCCCGTGGTGGCGACCACCAACGGCAAGGTGCGCGGCTATGTCCAGGACGGGGTCAGCGTCTTCAAGGGCCTGCGCTACGGGGCCGACACCGGCGGGGCGCGGCGGTTCATGGCGCCGGTCAACCCCGAGCCCTGGACCGACGTGAAGGACGCCCTGGTCTATGGTCCGGCCTCGATGCAGACCGGCAAGGGCGAGGACGGCGAGACCCTCTCGGAAGACTGCCTGTTCCTCAATGTCTGGACCCCGGCCAAGGCGTCGCGGAAGACCGGTCTGGCGGACGGCGGCAAGCGGCCGGTGATGTTTTACATCCACGGCGGCGCCTACAACGGCGGCTCCGGGGGCAGCCCCTGGTACGAGGGGACCAAGCTGGCCAAGCGCGGCGATGTCGTGGTGGTGACCGTGAACCACCGCCTGAACGCCTTCGGCTATCTGTATCTGGCCCGCCTGTTCAACGACCCGTCGGTCGCTGACAGCGGCAATGTCGGCCAGCTGGACCTCGTGCTCGCCCTGCAGTGGGTGCGCGACAACATCGCCAGGTTCGGCGGCGATCCCGACTGCGTCATGCTGTTTGGCCAGTCGGGCGGTGGCGCCAAGATCGCCACCCTGATGGCCATGCCCGCCGCCAAGGGCCTCTTCCACCGCGCCGCCACCATGAGCGGTCAGCAGGTCACGGTCGGCGGCCCGTTCAACGCGACCAAGCGCGCCAAGGCCTTCCTCGACAAGCTGGGGATCAAGGACCTGGCCGCCCTGCGCGCCCTGCCCGCCGCCGAGATGCTGGCGGGGCTGAAGGCGGTCGACCCGATCGCCGGGGCCGGCGGGGTCTATATGGGCCCGGTGCTGGACCAGCGGTCGCTGACCCGCCACCCGTTCTTCCCCGACGCCGCGCCCCAGAGCCTGTCGATCCCGATGATGGTCGGCAACACCCACGACGAGACCAAGGGCTTCATCGGCTGGGACGCCAAGGCCTTCCCCCAGACCTGGGACGAGGTGATCGCCCGCCTGCCGGGGCAGTTCGCCGCGCGCATCGACATCGATCCCGAGACGGTGGTGGCCTTCTACCGCCAGACCTATCCGAACTACTCGCCGGCCGACGTCTTCTTCGCCGCCTCGACGGCGGGGCGCTCGTGGAAGGCCGCGATCATCCAGGACGAGGAGAGGGCCAAGGCCGGCGCGCCGGCCTACGCCTATCAGGTCAACTGGCGCTCGCCGATCCAGGGCGGCATCTTCGGCGCGCCGCACACCATCGACATCGGCCTGGTGTTCGGCACGCTGGACGCTAAGGGCTCGATCGTCGGGACGGGGCCGGAGTCGGCAGCCATGTCCAACACCATGAGCGACGCCTTCATCGCCTTCGCCCGCACCGGCGACCCGAACGGCGGAAGCCTGCCCAAGTGGGAGCCCTACACCCTGCCCCGCCGCCAGACGATGGTGTTCGACACCGTCTCGCGGCTGGAGGACGACCCGCGCGGCGTCGAGCGCGAGTTCTTCAACCGCGTGCCGTTCACGCAGTTCGGGACGTGATCGCACGCGCGGCTAGGGAACCACCAACTCGAACGGCGTCGCCGGCAGGCGGTTGGCGCCGAACAGGTTGATGATCGGGCTGTCGGCCCAGGCGTAGCGGACCTTGGTCGCCGTCATCCCGGCGGGCGTGGCCAGACGGACGCTGCCCCCCTCGACCGTGGCGTCGACAAAGCGGCAGGCGGCGGCGTCGCACAGCTCGAAGCCGATCGGCCGGTTACCGGCATGGACGACGCCGGGCTGGTCCAGCGTCACGACCACGGTCTCGCCGTCGCGACGGGCCGACAGCGGCGCGGGCCCCGAGGCGGCGACGGCCTCGCCATAGGCCAGCCTGCGCGCGTGCAGGGCCAGCCGCTGCCCCACCCGCAGCTTGTCGGCGGGATGGATGTCATAGGGCGAGCCGACATCGACGGCCGAGGCCATGCCCACCATCGGGTCGGCCGCCGCCACTTGGCGCTGGACGTCGCGGAGCGCGGCCCAGGCGGAGTTCACGGGTCGGTCGACCTCGGGACCGAAGGCGGCCAACTGCGTCAGGAGGAACGGCGGGTTTCCGCCGCCGAACGCCGCGCGCCAGTCGGCGATCAAGGCCGGCATCAGGCGGGCGTATTCAGCGGCCTCGGTGACATTGGCCTCGCCCTGGTACCAGGCGAAGCCCTTGACGCCGAACGGGACCAGCGGCGCGATCATGCCGTTGCGCAGGGTGGTGAGCCCGCTGGCGCCCAGCCAGGGCGCGCTGGGCGGCAAGGCCGTTTCCGACAGCGGCGCGGCGATCTTGTAGCGCCAGGCGGTCGGCAGCGGCACGACGCTGCCGTCGTCCAGGGTCAGCCCCTTCAACGCCGCCTTGCCCCACGCGCCGCCGCCGCCGCCCATGTCGATCACGCGCAGGGCCAGGACATTGCGGCCGGCCTTCAGCGCGCCGGGCGCCAGGCGATAGGTGCGGGGCGTGTCCCAGCCCTGGGTCGAGCCGATCTCGTGGCCATTGAGGAAGGTGGTGTCGATGTCGTCCACCGGCCCCAGCGACAGGGTCGCGCCCTGCGCGGCCTGGGCCTTGGTCAGGGTCAGCTCGAGCCGCAGCCAGACCGTCCCGTCGAAGCCGGCGAGGTCGGGCGCGGCCTGTTCCCAGAAGCCCTCAGTGGGCATGGGCTTCCAGGCGTGGTCGTCGAAATCAGGCTTCTCCCGGCCCTTGGCGGCGGGGATCTTGGCGCCCGCCCAGCGGCCCAGCGACTGGCTCCAGCGGGCGACGCCCAGCGCCGGGTCGCGGGCGTAGTCGGACAGCACCGACAGGCCCTCGTCATAGGTCTTCAGCGCGGTCAGGCCCTCGCGGCTGATCCAGTCCTGGATCACTGAACCGCCCCAGGTGGCGTCGATCAGGCCGATGGGAACGCCGGCGGTCCTGCGCAGCTCGCGGCCCATGAAGAAGCACGCGGCGCTGAAATGGGCCGCCGTCTGGGGCGTCGAGACCTTCCAGACCACGCCCGCCGGCAGGCTGTCCTGCGGCGCGGGGCGACTGATCTTGCCCGTCTGCAGCAGACGGATATCGGGATCGCCGGCCGAGGCCACCTCGCCGTCGCCGTTCAGCGCCTGGCGCAGCGGGTACTCCATGTTCGACTGGCCCGAGCACAGCCAGACATCGCCCATGACGAGGTTCGAGACCGTCTGGGTCTCGGCGCCCGTCTGGACCGTGAGAGTCAGGGCAGGACCACCGGCGGGCCGGGCCGGCAGCACCGCGCTCCAGCGGCCCTCCGCGTCGGCGCTGGCCGTGACGCCCTGTCCCGACAGGTCGACCGCCACGCTCGCGTTCGGCGCCGCACGGCCCCAGACGCGGATCGGCTGATCGCGCTGCAGCACCGCATGGTCGCTGAACACCGACGCCAGCGGCGCCGCCAGCGCCGGGGTGGAAAGACCCATGGCGGTGGCCAGGATCAGGGCTTTCAGCGACATGGGGATTTCCGGTTCTAGGGCCTGGACTCAAATGCGGAGGCCAAAGCCCCCGATACCGCGACAACTAAATCTCTCGTCATCCCGGCCGCAGCGAAGCGGAGAGCCGGGACCCAGGGGCCGGCGCAGTGCGGTCGCCCCTGGGTCCCGGCGCTACAGCCCGCTGCGCGGTCTTCCGGCCGGGATGACAAGAGAGAATGATCTGAGCTGATTGAGCACGGATCCCCTCCCCCCGATCTCCCCGGCGTTGGCTTCGCCGCACTGACGTGTCGCCGGGGAGATCGAGGTTTGAGAGCGTCCTACTGCGCCTTGGCCGGGCAGACCGCGCCGGCGGGATCGGCGGTCAGCTTCACCTCGGCGATCGACACCTGGAAGGCGCCGGTCGAGGCCAGTTCGAACGGCGCGGTGACCTTGGTCACGTCCGTCCCGGCGGCCTGGAAGCACTTGAGCGGGATCTTGACGCCGGCCCACTGCCCGGTCGGCGAACCAGCCGGCGGCGTGACGTCCAGACGTCCCTCGCCCATGGCCAGGGTCACGCGCCCCGCAGCCTGGGCGTCCAGACGGTAGGAGAACGACAGCGCCATGTCGGCGTTGGTCTGGAACGACAGATCCATCGGCTTGTCGCCGACGATCGACAGCGTCGCCGGCGTGTCGCCCGCGAAGGTGATCTGACGGCCGGCCTCCTGGACGTTGCCGGCGTCGACCGGCGCAATCCGCACCGACGTGCTCGGCGCGGCCTGGAAGGCGAACGGCTCGGGGGTCTTGCCGCCCACGAAGTAGTTGCTGGTGTTCTCGGTCACCACCTTGACGCCGGAGACCTCGGACAACCGACCGACCTTGCCCGGCTTGGCGTAGGACAGGCCATAGCCGTAGGCGAACAGCGGATCATAGCCCTTCTCCCCCTTGTTCAGGCGGAACTGGCCGGCGGTCTTGGGCCAGCTGAACGACAGCTTGCCGTGGAAGTCGTGACGCGGCTTGCCGGCCTTGTCGCCGATCAGCACGTCGGCCACGCCGCCGCCTTCCGAGCCCGGCAGCCAGGCGGCCACGAAGGCGTCCGAGGCGTTGATCTCGGGATTGACCCACAGCGGACGGCCGGTGAGGAACACCGACACCACCTTCACGCCCTGGGCTTTCAGGCTCTTGAGCAGGGCCAGGTCCGCCTTGTCGCCCGGCTGATACTCGAGCGTGGACTTCAGGTCGCCGACACCTTCCGCATACGGATTTTCACCGAAGACGACGATGGCCACGTCCGGCTTCTTGTCGAACTTGCCGTCGACGCTGAGCGTCGCGCGACCGCCGCCGGCCTCGACCGCCGACTTCACGCCGGTCCAGATCGACTCGGCGTTGGGAAAGTCGGCGTTGGTGTTGCCGGTGCCCTGCCACGACAGGGTCCAGCCGCCCGACTGCTTTCCGATGTCGTCGGCGCCGGAGCCGGCGACCAGCACATTGGCTGAAGCCTTCACCGGCAGAACGCCGTCGTTCTTCAGCAGGACAAGCGACTTGCGGACCGCCTCGCGGGCGATAGCGCGGTGCTCGGGCGCGCCGATCACGCCTTCGCGGCCTTCATACGGACGCGCGGCCTGGAACAGGCCCATCTTGGCCTTGACGCGCAGGATGCGGCGCACGGCGTCATCGATGCGAGCCATCGGGATCACACCCGACTTCGCCTGGGCCAGGGTGTTGTCGTAGAGCCCCTTCCAGCTGTCGGGGGCCATGAACATGTCGAGGCCGGCGTTGATCGACTGCGGGCAATCGGTCGGCTTGCAGCCCGCCACCTGGCCGTGGCCGTTCCAGTCGCCGACGATGAAGCCGTCGAAGCCCATCTTGCCCTTCAGGACGTCGGTCAGCAGGCTCTTGTTGCCGTGCATCTTCTGGCCGTTCCAGCTGTTGAACGAGGCCATGATGGTCAGGGCGCCGGCGTTGATGGCCGGCACATAGCCCTGGGCGTGGATGCGGACCAGCTCGTCCTCGGAGACCTTGGTGTCGCCCTGGTCGACGCCCTTGTCGGTGCCGCCGTCACCCAGAAAGTGCTTGGCGCTGGCCGCGACGAGGCCCTGCTGGATCACCCCGCCCTTGCCGCCGGTGAACGGCGCGACCGCGCCCTGCAGGCCCAGGATCATCTCGCCGCCGTACTGGCGGATGATGGCCGGATCTTCCGAATAGCCTTCGTAGGTGCGGCCCCAGCGGTCGTCGCGCGGCGCGGCCAGGGTCGGGCCGAACGCCCAATCGAAGCCGGCGGCCGAGGTTTCCAGCGCCGTGGCCTTGCCGATGCGGCGGATCAGCTCGGGATCACGCGCCGCGCCCAGGCCGATATTGTGCGGGAAGAGGGTCGCGCCGACGACGTTGTTGTTGCCGTGCACGGCGTCGATGCCGAAGATCAGCGGCACATGGGTCCCGCCCACGCGCTGGGCCGCGGCCTCGCGGAAGGCCTTGGCCGTGTCGACCCACGGCTTTTGCGGCGAGCGGTCGGGCGCGTTCAGCGGTGGCGAGCTGCCGCCCCCCAGGATCGAGCCCAGCGGATAGATCTTCAGGTCCTCGGGCTTGATCGAGCCGATATCGGCCTGGATCAGCTGGCCGACCTTCTCTTCAAGGGTCAGCTTGGCCAGCACCGAGTCGACGAAGGCTTCGGTGGCCGGATCAATCAGGCCCTGGCTCTTGGCCGCAGGCCACTTGGCGGGCTGGGCGGTGGATTGAGCCGCGCTCTCGGCCGACGCGACGCCGGCCAGGAAGGTGGACGCCAAGAGGGCGATGCAAAGGGTCTTGGTGTTCATACTCCCCAACTCTTCTTCGTTCGACGGCCACGCGCCGCGTCGACAACGTTGTCATACCCCTCGACGGCGATCCAGAGGTCGTCTAGTTTGTATGACAAATAGACAGACAAGATCGGGTTGGAAACTTCAAATGTGGGCCCCAAGCCACTTTCTGACAGCGCTGACAGCGCTGGGCGCTATCAGCGCCACCGCCGCGCCGGTCCACGCCGCCGATCACGTGATCGCCTCGCCCGATGGCCGGACCCGGATCAGCCTCTCGGATCAAGGCGGCCAAGCCAACTTCACCTTGCAGTTCAAGGGTCAGACGCTGATCACCCCCTCGCCGCTGGGGCTTGTGCTCGACAAGGGCGGCGCCTTGTCGAGCGGGATGAAGATCACCGGCGCCACGCAGCGCAGCGCGGACGAGACCTATGAGCTGGTCGTCGGCAAAACCCGCACTGTCCGCGACCGCTACAACGAGACCACCGTAGAATTTCTCGAAACGGGCGGATTGCAGCGGCGGCTGAAGATCATCGCCCGCGCCTATGACGACGGGGTGGCGTTCCGCTATGTGCTGCCCGACCAGGCCGATCTCGCGGGCGTCGCCGTGGTCGGCGAGGAAACCCGCTTCGACTTCGCCGGCGACGATCGCTGCTGGGCGCTGAATCTGGGGCGGTTCGGCACCTCGCACGAGGGCGAGTACGACCCGGTCATGGCCCGCGGCTTCCGGGCCTCGGCCCTGTATGAGCTGCCCGTCGTCTGCCAGACCGCGAAGGGCGCGACCTTCGCCCTGGCCGAGGCGGACCTTCGCAACTGGGCCGGGCTCTACCTGACCGGACGCGGCGACGGCGGCCTTGGCCTGCAGGCCCAGTTGGCGCCGCGCCTGGATGATCCGAACAAGGCCGTGCTGACACGGATCGGGACCGACACGGTCTCGTCCTGGCGCGTGGTCATGGTCGGCGAGGCGCCGGGCGACCTGGTGGCCTCGAACCTGATGACCAGCCTGAACCCACCGACGGCCCTGACCGACACCAGTTGGATCAAGCCCGGCAAGGCCGCCTGGGACTGGTGGAACGGCGGCAAGGTCGCCGGGGCCGAGGGCATGACCGACGCGGCGATGAAGGGCTTCATCGACTTCGCGGCGGCCAACAGGCTGGAATACATGCTGATCGACGACGGCTGGTACGTCGGTTCGGGACAGGCCCCGAAGGTTCTTCCGGGCACGGATGTCACCCGGCCGATCCCCGCAATCAATATCGCCGACCTGATCGCCTATGGCCGCGAGCGCGGCGTCGGGATCATGCTCTGGGTGCACTGGAAGGCGCTGGACGCCCAGATGGATGAGGCGCTGGCCGCCTACGAGGCCTGGGGGATCAAGGGGATCAAGGTCGACTTCATGGACCGCAACGACCAGCAGATGGTCGACTTCTACCACCGCCTGCTGACCAAGGCCGGCGAGCACCGCCTGATGGTCGACCTGCACGGCGCCTATCGCCCGACGGGCCTCGTTCGCCCCTATCCGCACTATGTGACCCAAGAGGGCGTGCTGGGCGCGGAGTACAACAAGTGGAGTCGGCGGATCACCGCCACCCACAATGTCACCCTGCCCTTCACGCGGATGCTGCTGGGGCCGATGGACTATACGCCCGGCGGCTTCCGGAACGTCGCCCCCAAGGACTTCAAGAGCCAGTTCATCCTGCCCACCGTGCAGACCACCCGCGGCCAGGCCCTGGCCATGTACGTCGTCTATGACAGCCCGCTGACCATGGTCTCGGACAGTCCGCTGACCTACGCCGCCTCGCCGGCCGGGCTGGATTTCATCAGCGCGGTTCCGACCAGCTGGGATGAGACCCGCGTGCTATCGGGCGAGATCGGCCAGTACATCATCATCGCGCGCCGCAAGGGCGCGGACTGGTGGGTCGGGGCCATGACCAACGAGGCGGGGCGGACGGTGAGGGTTCCGCTGAGCTTCCTCGGGAACGGAGCCTTCTCGGCGGAGATCCGCGAGGACGGCGCCGAGCCGACGGCGCTGAAGACCCGCACCCAGTCGGTGAAGGCCGGCCAGACCCTCTCTCTGAAGCTGGCGCCCAGCGGCGGCGGCGTCGTTCGCCTCACACCGGCGCTTTAGGATCGACGATGACTTACACCCGAAGGACGCTGCTGGCGGGCGCCGCCGCCCTGTCCGCCTCCCCCGCCCTCTCCGCGCCCCGCTTCCAGCCGAGCTGGGAGTCGCTGGCGGCCGGCTACAAGGTTCCCGACTGGTTCCGGGACGCCAAGCTCGGCATCTGGTCGCACTGGGGCCCGCAGTGCGTGCCCGAGTTCGGCGACTGGTACGGCCGCCAGATGTACCAGCAGGGCAACCCCTTCTACGACCACCACGTAAAGACCTACGGCCACCCGGCCGACTTCGGCTTCATGCAATTCATCCCGCGCTGGAAGGCCGAGAACTGGGACCCCGAAGGTCTGATGAAGACCTATGTCGGAGCGGGCGCGAAGTACTTCATGTCGATGGCCAACCATCACGACAATCTCGACATGTTCGACAGCCGCCACCACGCCTGGAACACCACGCGCGTTGGCCCCAGGCGCGACATCGTCGGAACCTGGGCCAAGGTCGCCCGGGCCCATGGCCTGAGGTTCGGCGTCTCCAACCATGGCGCCCACGCCTGGCACTGGTGGCAGACGGCCTATGGCTACGACGCCGAGGGCCCGCGCAAGGGCCAGCGCTACGACGCCTTCCGCCTGACCAAGGCCGACGGCAAGGGCCAGTGGTGGGAGGGCCTGGATCCGCAGGACCTCTATACCGGCCGCAACATGGTGATCCCCGACGGGATCGACAGCATCGCCGCCGCCAACGCCTGGCATGACGCCAACGACGGTCAGTGGCTCGAGACCCCGCCGCCGAACAATCCAGGCTTCGTGCGCAACTGGCTGGCGCGGCAGAACGACCTGGTCGAGCGCTACCGTCCCGACATGGTCTATTTCGACAACTACGGCCTGCCGCTGGGCCAGGCGGGACTGGACGCCACCGCCTACTACTACAACCTGCGGCGCGGCGACGCCGTGGTGACCGGCAAGAAGCTGTCGCCCCTGCAGCGGCGCGCGATCGTCGAGGATGTCGAGCGCGGCTTCTCCGACCGCCTGCGCGAGGAGCCCTGGCAGACCTGCACCTGCATCGGCAGCTGGCACTATGACCGGCCGCTGTACGAGCGCGGCGGCTACAAGTCCGGGCGTGCGGTGATCCAGCGGCTGATCGACGTGGTCAGCAAGAACGGCTGCCTGCTGCTGTCCATCCCCCAGCGCGGCGACGGCTCGATCGACGATCTGGAGAAAAAGGTGCTGGCGGAGATGGCCGGCTGGATGGCGGTGAACGCCGAGACGATCCATGGGACCCGCCCCTGGCGTGTCTTCGGCGAAGGGCCGACGCGGCTGGTCGAGGGCATGCACGGCGAAGGCGCGGCAAAGCCGTTCGAGGCCGCCGACATCCGCTTCACCACCAAGGGCGGGGCGCTCTACGCCCTGGCCATGGACTGGCCGCAGGGCGAGATGCGGATCAAGAGCCTGGGCGGGACAGAAGGCCAGGTGCGGCGGGTCGGCCTGGTCGGCGGGGATCAGGCCCTGCCCTTCCGCCATGAGGCCGACGCTCTGGTCGTTCGGCTGCCCGATCACCGCCCGGCCTTCACGCCGGCGCTGCGGATCGAGGGGCCAGGCCTAGCTTGAAGCCCCCTGGTCTGAAAAAGGGACGGACCACAAGGGCCGTCCCTTTCCAGGTCTAACGCCGCAACCGTTGAGGCGGATTCGCAGAGGGATCCGCCCGTCCGGTCGTCAGCCTATCGGAAAAGACTGAGGATCGCCGAGCTGGACGAATTGGCGATCGACAGCGCCTGAACGCCCAGCTGCTGCTTGGTTTGCAGCGACTGCAGCTTGGCGCTTTCCTTGGCCAGGTCGGCGTCCACCAGGTTGCCCACGCCGGCGTCCAGGCTGTCCTGCAGCTTGCCCACAAAGGTCAGGTGAGTGTCCAGACCCGTCGAGCTGGTGCCCAGCGAGGCCAGCTTGTTGGTGGCCGTCTGCAGCGCGGTGTTGACGGTGGTGATCATCCCCTTGGCCGCCGTGGCGTCGGTAAAGGTCGAACCGGTCGTCAGGCCCAGGCCCTCCAGGGTCAGGGTCTTGGCGGTGACGGTGAAGCCCGAACCGTCCGAGTTGGCCAGGAAGGTCAGCTTGGCGGTCGAACCATTGGCGATGCTGACGCCGTTGAACTTGGCGTTGGTCGCGGCCTTGGTGACCTGATCGCGCAGCGACTCAAAGTCGGCCTTCAGGGCGTTGAACGAGGCGGTGCTCAGCGAGGTGTCCGACGCCGCGAGCGCCTTTTCCTTCATCTTGCCCAGCAGGTCGGTGATGGTGTCGCCGGCGGCCAGGGCCACATCGATCGTCGACTGCCCGCGCTGCAGCGAGTCCTTGACGGCGTTGATGCTGTTGGCGGTGGCCGACTGGTTCTTGGCGGTCGCCCAGATGGCGCCGTTGTCCTTGGCGCTGCCGATCTTCTTGCCGGTGCTGATGCGTTGCTGGACGGTGTTCAGTTCAGAACTGGTGGTGTTCAGGTTCTGCAGCGCGATCAGCGCGCCAGAGTTCGTATTGATGCTGTTTAGCGCCATGACGAAACACTCCCTTTGGAGGTTTCCGGTGTCGTTTTGACGACCGGTGGGCGTTTTGCCCACCGCGACAATATGACGCTCCGCTTTCGATATAGTTCACGAAACGTCGTTATTCGATTAACGCGACAAGACTCTCTTAACTCTACAAAAATCCTGCCGTAACTCGCATTTAATGAAGCGCGCCGATCCGGACGTACAGGCGAGACAACGATATTTCAGATACGACTTTGGAAGCGCTGAAAATCTTGCGTCTCGATATGAAACCTCAAACTCCATAGAAAAAGGGCGGATCCGAGGATCCGCCCTTCTCGACGACGAACGCGTCGAAGTCCGGCCTATCGGAACAGGCTCAGGATCGCCGAGCTCGAGGAGTTCGCGATCGACAGCGCCTGAACGCCCAGCTGCTGCTTGGTTTGCAGCGACTGCAGCTTGGCGCTTTCCTTGGCCAGGTCAGCGTCCACCAGGTTGCCCACGCCGGCGTCCAGGCTGTCTTGCAGCTTGCCGACGAAGGTCAGGTGAGTGTCCAGACCCGTCGAGCTGGTGCCCAGCGAGGCCAGCTTGTTGGTCGCCGTCTGCAGCGCCGTGTCGATGGTGGTGATCATCGTCTTGGCGGCGCTGGCGCTCGTAAAGGTCGACGTGGCGGTCAGGCCCAGGCCCGCCAGGGTCAGGGTCTTGGCGGTGACGGTGAAGCCCGAACCGTCCGAGTTGGCCAGGAAGGTCAGCTTGGCGGTCGAACCGTTGGCGATGCTGACGCCGTTGAACTTGGCGTTCGAAGCAGCCTTCGTGATCTGGTCACGCAGCGAGTCGAAGTCCGACTTCAGGGCGTTGAACGAGGCGGTGTTCAGCGAGGTGTCGGAAGCGGCCAGGGCCTTTTCCTTCATCTTGCCGAGCAGGTCGGTGATGGTGTCGCCGGCGGCGAGCGCGACGTCGATCGTCGACTGGCCGCGTTGCAGCGAGTCCTTCACGGCGTTCATGCTGTTGGCGGTGGCCGACTGGTTCTTGGCGGTCGCCCAGATGGCGCCGTTGTCCTTGGCGCTACCGATCTTCTTGCCGGTGTTGATACGCTGTTGAACCTGGGTCAGCTCGGCGTTCGTCGAGTTCAGGTTTTGCAGGGCGATTAGCGCGCCCGAGTTCGTGTTGATGCTGTTCAGCGCCATAACGAAACGCTTCCTTTGGAGGTTGCCGGTGTCGTTTTGACGACCGGTGGGCGTTTTGCCCACCGCACCAGTACCTAATTGCCCTTTCTATATTTTTCACAAGCATAGTATAGGCGACGTTCATCAAATACAGATATAGATAACTTACATTTTAACCATAATACATGTTTACTCTACAGTCAGACTGAAGATTAGCATCTTCAAAGAGCGCCAAAGCAGAAGCGCTCGCGAACAGCCCGGAATGACTCACGGAACATGCCAGGCATGCCCCATAGAAAAAGGGCGGATCCGAAGATCCGCCCTTCTCGACGACGAACGCGTCGAAGTCCGGCTTAGCGGAACAGGCTCAGGATCGAAGACGAAGACTGGTTCGCGATCGACAGCGCCTGAACGCCCAGCTGCTGCTTGGTTTGCAGCGACTGCAGCTTGGCGCTTTCCTTGGCCAGGTCAGCGTCCACCAGGTTGCCCACGCCGGCGTCCAGGCTGTCTTGCAGCTTACCGACGAAGGTCAGGTGAGTGTCCAGACCCGTCGAGCTGGTGCCCAGCGAGGCCAGCTTGTTGGTGGCCGTCTGCAGCGCCGTGTCGATGGTGCCGATCATCGTCTTGGCGGCAGCCGCCGTCGTGAAGCTGGAGGTCGCCGTCAGGCCCAGGCCGCCGAGGGTCAGGGTCTTGGCGGTGACGGTGAAGGCCGAACCGTCCGAGTTGGCCAGGAAGCTCAGCTTGGTGGTCGTGCCGTCAGCGATGCTGACGCCGTTGAACTTGGCGTTCGAAGCGGCCTTCGTGATCTGGTCACGCAGCGAATCGAAGTCCGACTTCAGGGCGTTGAACGAGGCGGTGTTCAGCGAGGTGTCGGAAGCGGCCAGGGCCTTTTCCTTCATCTTGCCGAGCAGGTCGGTGATGGTGTCGCCGGCGGCGAGCGCGACGTCGATCGTCGACTGACCGCGTTGCAGCGAGTCCTTCACGGCGTTCATGCTGCCGGCGGTAGCCGACTGGTTCTTGGCGGTCGCCCAGATGGCGCCGTTGTCCTTGGCGCTACCGATCTTCTTGCCGGTGTTGATACGCTGTTGAACCTGGGTCAGCTCGGCGTTCGTCGAGTTCAGGTTTTGCAGGGCGATCAGAGCGCCCGAGTTCGTGTTGATGCTGTTCAGCGCCATAACGAAACAACTCCTATTCGAGGTGTTCCGACGTCATTTTGACTGTCGGTGGGCGTTTTGCCCACGCGCAATATCCCGCAACTAGCTTTCCAGTTCGTTGAGGAAAAACTGAAACAAAATTAAGAATTGAAACTATTTTGTTAATGATGAAATGAACATCAATAAATAGAGATGAGCCTAAAGAGAGCCGAGTTGTCTCAAAATGGCACACTCGGTGACGCGCCAATGATTCAGCAGAACACCCTCGCGACGCCGACAGCGCCCATGCTCGACAGGAATAGAGTCATTTCGCGCTCGGCGACCTGAGGCCGTCGCGCGCAGGGCCTGCCCTTCTCCGTAAAGAAAGGGCCGGCCGGCTCCCTGGGAGGGGGAAGGAGCCAGCCGGCCCTGTCGCCGGTCAGTCGATGGGGGGGAGGCTGAGTGACCGGCGAGCGCCGGATCAGCCGTGCAGCTTGATCGCGGTTTCGGCGATCTTGCGGCCCTGGTAGCGGGCGCCGGTCAGTTCGTTCTCGCTGGGCTGACGCGAGCCGTCGCCGCCGGCGATGGTGGTGGCGCCGTAGGGGCTGCCGCCGGTGACTTCGTCCAGCGTCATCTGGCCGGCATGGCCGTAGTCGAGACCCACGATCGTGGTGCCGAAGTGCAGCAGGTTGGTGATGATCGAGAACAGCGTCGTCTCCTGACCGCCGTGCTGGGTGGCGGTCGAGGTGAAGGCGCCGGCCACCTTGCCGTGCAGCGCGCCACGCGCCCACAGGCCGCCGGCGGCGTCGAAGAAGGCCGCCATCTGCGAGGCCATCCGGCCAAAGCGGGTCGGGGCGCCGACGATGATCGCGTCGTAGTCGGCCAGGTCCTCGACCTTGGCGACCGGCGCTTCCTGGTCGAGCTTGAAGTGGGCGCCCTTGGCGATTTCGAGCGGCACGGTTTCGGGAACGCGCTTGATGTCGACACTGGCGCCGGCTTCGCGCGCGCCTTCGGCGATGGCCTTGGCCATGACTTCAAGGTGGCCGTAGGACGAATAGTAGAGAACCAGAACCTTGGCCATGAGGGCCTCCCTTGGGTTTGAACGGTGGGCGAGACGAAACGTCCCGGCGTTGGCGAAGGTTTTGCGCCGGAACGTCCTTGCGAAACAGCCGAATAAAATCGTCTATTATGTTCGATAAATTCGAACGATGAGACGGTCTTGAACGAACCCGGCGCGCCGACCCTGGATCAGTTGAACGTTCTGCTCGCCGTGGTGGAGACCGGCGGCTTCGCTGCGGCCGCACGGCGGCTGAACCGCGCCAACTCGGTCATCAGCTATGCGATCGCCAATCTGGAGGCCCAGCTGGGTCTGGTCTTGTTCGATCGTGACGCGGCCAAGCGGCCGGTGCTGACCGAGGCCGGCAAGGTGGTGGTGGCCCAGGCTCGGATGATCGCCGGCGACGTGGCCAGCCTGCGCGCCAAGGCCAAGGGCCTGACCCAGGGCCTGGAGGCCGAGGTCAATCTGGTGCTGGATGTCATGCTGCCCACCGCCCGGGTGGTCGACGCCTTGCGGGCCTTTCGCGAGACCTTCCCGACCGTGACCTTGCGCCTGCATGTCGAGGGCTTGGGCGCGGTGACCCAGATGGTGCTGGACCGCGCCGCGACTCTGGGCGTGGCGGGGCCGCTGGAGGTTGTCCATGGCGGCGACGAGCTGGACTATATCGCCGTCGGCTCGACCAGGTTGATCCCGGTCGCGGCGCCCGACCATCCGCTGGCCCAAGGTCCCAATGCGCCGGGCGCGGGGCGCGGCCATACCCAGCTGGTGCTCACCGACCGCTCAAAGCTGACCGAGGGCCGCGACTTCGCCGTAGCCAGCGCCCACACTTGGCGACTGGCCGACCTTGGGGCCAAGCATCTGTTGCTGAAGGAGGGCTTTGGCTGGGGCAACATGCCAGAGCCCATGGTCCGCGACGACCTCGCCGCCGGCCGCCTCAAGCGCCTGGACATGCCGGACCTGAAGGAGGCGATCTATCCGCTGCACGCGGTCTATCGCACGGACACACCGCCGGGTCCGGCGACGGCGTTCCTGATCGAGCGGTTCCGGGGCCAGGCGGGGTGACAGGCGGCCATCCTCGCCCTTCGACAGGCTCAGGGTGAGGATGGCTTAGCCGCTGCAGAAAACCTCACCCTGAGCGTGTCGAAGGGCGAGGTTTTCCGGCTTCGGCAGCTACTTCTTCCGCGCCACGACCACCACCGGCTGGCCGGCGTACTCGACCGTAGCGTCGCCCGCCGCGTCGAAGTCGGTCGGCTTGGCGCCCCCGACCCCATTGGCGCCGATGAAGCGGATCTTGAAGACGCGCTTGTCCTGCATGCCGTCGAACTTGCCCGAGCGCGCGCCGATCACGACCCGGCCCGAAGCGTCGTCATAGCTGATCGGGATGCGGCTGTAGGCTCCGCGCTGATAGGCCGTCGACAGGCCGTCATCCTCGTAGAGCTCGAACTTGCCGTCCTTGCCCGCATAGATCACCAGGGTGATCGGCAGGTTGGGCTTTTCGCCGACATACTGCTGGACCTCGGTGGTCGGCACGATCGCGCCGGCCCGCACGAACAGCGGCATGCGGTTCAGCGGCGCGGCGGCCTGGATGGTCTGGCCGCCGGCGTGGGCCTTGCCGGTCTCGAAGTCGTACCAAGTGGTCCCGGCCGGCAGATAGACCGAGCGCGAGCGCGCCTTGAACTGGGTGACGGGCGCCACCAGGAACGAGGGACCATACAGGTACTGGTCGTCGATGTTGCGGACCTTCAGATCCTGCGGGAAGTCCATCACCAGACCGCGCATCATGCTGCCGTCGCGGTGATAGGTCTCGCCCGCCAGGGTCAGGGTGTAGGGCATCAGCCGGTAGCGAAGCTTGTTGTACCAGACCAGCGACTCGTAGACCGGCGTCCCCTCGTCGGCGAGGTTCCAGATCTCGCGGAACGGCTCTTCGCCGTGGCTGCGGAACAGCGGGCTGAAGGCGCCGAACTGGAACCAGCGCAGGTTCAGCTCCTGCCACTCGGGCCAGTGCTGGACCTCCTTGCGGATATAGCGATCCTCGACCGAGAAGCCGCCGATGTCGGTGGTCCAGTTGGGCACGCCCGACATGGACAGGTTCACCCCGGCAGAGATCTGGTCGCGGAAGTCGTCCCAGCGCGCCACCACGTCGCCGCTCCACAGCGCCACGCCGTTGCGTTGGATGCCGCCGAAGCCCGAGCGCGACAGGATGAAGCTGCGCTTGTTCGGATCCAGCTCGTGCTCGCCCTCGAAGACGCCGGTCGTGTGGATCAGGGGGTAGGAGTTGAAGAACTCCGCGCCCGGCCCCATCGCCGTCGGTCCCATGCGCAGGGTGCGCTCTGGGACGTCGAGGTTGGAGTGCATGTCAGGCTCATCGGCGTCCATCCACCAGGCGTCGACGCCCAGGCCCTTCAGGTTGTCCTTGACCTGGCGCCAGTAGATGTCGCGCGCCTCTTTCGCGTACGGGTCATAGAACGAGTTCAGATAACCCGGGCCTACCCAGTCCAGAGCGCCCTGCTCGATGTTGCGCTTGTACATGAAGCCCTTGGCGTCGAGCTCCTTGAAGTTGTCGGTGGTCGGATAGAACTTCGGCCAGATCGAGATCATGAAGCGGGCGTTCATGCCATGAACGTCCTGCAGCATCTTCTTCGGGTCGGGGAAGCGGGTCTCGTCGAACTTGTGGCTGCCCCAGCTGTCGTCTTTCCAGTAGCGCCAGTCGAGCACGATGTTGTCCAGCGGCACGTTGCGCTTGCGGTACTCTTTCACGACGCCGACCAGCTGGTCCTGCGTCTCATAGCGCTGGCGGCTCTGCCAGAAGCCATAGGCCCAGCGCGGCATGGCCTGGGCCTTGCCGGTCAGGTCGCGATAGCCGCTGACCACCTGATCCAGGGTCTCGCCCGCCACGAAATAGTAGTCGACCGCGTGGGCGACGTCCGAGGTCAGGGTCAGCGACTTCTGCTCGGCCGCCGGGATCGGGTTGTTGTGCAGAAGCGCGATATAGCCGTCGTTGGGCTCCCACTCGACCTTCACCTTGTGACGGCCGCCGGCCTTCATCGGGGCGGTGAAGTTGTGGAACCACGGGTTCCAGTTCTGGCGCCAGCGGTCGATCTTCAGCTGGCCGTCGATCCACAGCTTGGCGTAGCTGGACGAGTACAGCTGGAACTTCTGCAGGCCGCCGACCTTCCCCTCGACCGAGCCCTCCCAGACGACCTTGGCGCCGCGCAGCGGCTTCTTGTCCGGTCCGGTCAGCTCGGCCGGCCACTTGGGCAGGTCCTCCAGATACTGGTAGTCGATGTCCTGCTCGACGCGCGTCAGCTTCAGCTCGCCGTTGATGTAGTATTTGGCGGTGAAGCCGCCCGGCTTGCCGCTGGCGTCGAAGATCTTCAGGTCGCGCGAGGCCAGGGCGTAGGGCGTCGGATCGCCGAAGCGGGTGATGCCGTTGTTGTCCCACAGCAGGCCGTAGTTGCGGGTCGACAGCACGAACGGGATGGCGATGGCGCGATTGTACTGGGCCAGCTCGACGTCCTGGCCGTTGTAGTTCATCTGGCCGTTCTGGTGCTGGCCCAGACCATAGAAGCCTTCGTCCGTATTCGGATTAAAACGCTGGCTGATGGCGTAGAAGCCCTTGCCGTCGATGCTCAGCGGCTTGAAGTTCGAGCGCGCCTGCTCGGTCAGGACCGTCTTGCCGGCCGCGTCCTTGAACGACACCGCGCCGGTGGCCAAGGTCACCTCGGCCGTCGCCTTGCCGGCCTTCAGCACGACCTTGCCGCCGACCTGTTCGACGGTGAAGCCGCTGGTCTTGGGGGCCGCGATCACCTGCAGGCTGGGCGGGGCGCTGATCGTGTCGGTCGGCGAGGCGGTGACGCGGATGGCCCGGTCGCTCATCACCTGCAGACGGACCTTCTTGGCCGGGCCATTGGCGGGCGTGATGACCACGCCGTCGGCGGTTTTCTCAAAGCCTCCATCCAGGGCCAGGGCCGAGGTCGAGGCCAGGAGGGCCAGCCCGAAGGCTGAGAGGGCAAGAATACGCATGGCTGTTCCCGTCAGTAGGTGGCGAGCTTGACCCGCAGGATCTGCGAGCCGCCGGTGAAGTTGAGGCCGTAGTCGGTCTGGTCGCCGTTCCACAGGCGGTCGAAGACCCACTGGCCGTTTTCGAAGTGGCCCTCCTCGACCCGCGCCATCATCATCGGCTTGCCGTCGGCCTTGGCGCGGCCGAACTCGACGCGGACATTGCGGCCGGTGACCAAGAACTCGTTGGGCGAGAGCTGGGCGACGAGGCCGCCGCCGTCGGGACCTTGCGGATTGACCGGACGATCCTTGAGCCAGGCCCAGTCCGAGGCGCCGAACTGCCACTTGCCGTAGCGCAGGCTGACGGTCCAGTCGCCCATGGTCGTGGTTTGCGCGGCGCGGTCATCGGGCTCGGCGCCGCCCCAGACCTTGCCCTCGAAGGACAGCTTGGCCCATTCGCGGGCCATCGGCGCCAGCAGGCGATAGTTGGCGGCGAAGGCCTCGATCACCGCCTCGTCGACCTTGGCCGCGCCCAGCGGGTAGTTGCCGTAGCCGGTGTAGTCCATGCCGAACGGCGACCAGCCGATCCCCTGCTTGCCCAGGGTGGAGAACACATAGCGGGCGTAGGCCGGATCGTTGCCGGTCTCGGCGACGAAAAGGGCGTTGTTTGGCCGAGCGTAGTGCTTGAGCACCGCCTCGTACTTGACCGACTCCTTCATGTAGATGTCGGGCGCGATCAGGTCGATCGAGGGCGCGGCCGCCTGCCAGACGCCGATGACGTTGTCGGTGGGGCCGCCGGCCGAATAGCTCTTGGGGTCGCCCGGCTTGATCGGATCGCGCAGGGCGGCGTTGACGTACATCGGCAGCGGATAGACCGCCTTGCCGGCGGCGGCGACCTGGTCGACGAAGCGGCCGATATGCCAGGCGTGGAAGAACTCGTCGGCGTCCTTGCCGAAGGCCTGGGCCCAGGTCCCGGGCTTGGCCCCGACCGCCTTGACCAGAGTGGCGGGCGCGGGACCGTTGAAGACCTTCTGGGCGGCCGGACCGAAGTCGCGCACCGAGCCATAGGTGCCGGTCTCGTTCTCGACCTGGACCATGATGACGGTCTTCTGCGCCGCGTCCTTGGCCTTCAGATGGGTCATCAGGGCGACGAAGGCCTTGCGGTCGGCGTCCAGGGTCGACTTCGCCAGCGGCGACATCGAATAGGAACGCTCGCCGTCGTCCTTGATCAGCCGGGGAAAGCGCTTGTCGTCCAGCTTGACCCACTCGGGCGCATAGGACGGCGAGGAGTTCTTCCAGGTGCCGAACCACAGGAGAACCAGGCGCACCTTGCGCTCGCGCGCCTGCTCCAGCAGCAGGTCGAGATAGGAAAAGTCGAACTGGCCCTCGACCGGCTCGATCTGCTCCCAGGCGATCGGGACCTGAACGGTGTTGGCGCCGACCTTCTCGATGGCCGGCCAGACCTTGGCCATCTGCGAGGGCCAGGCGGACGAGTTGTTGACCTGAGCGGCCAGCATCAGGAAAGGCGCGCCGTCGACCATGAGGGCGTGTCGGCCGTCCTTGGTCACCAGCTGCGGCATGGCGGCGTCGGCCGCATGGGCCCCACCGGCCAGAGGGCCGCCGACCAGCGCCAAGGCCAATCCGACCGCCGTCGCGAAGCGTGACATCCCCATGGTCTCCTCCACTCATGGCGCGCTCTACTTGGTAGCGCTACCAGCTATTGATGGACGATCGCCGGGCTCTGACGCGTCGGCAAGTCCGGGTTTGCTCACCGGTCAAAAAAATCCGCGCACCGTCGCAGGTGACGATGCGCGGGGGAGGACGTCGCGCGACCTCGGGGAGAGGCGCCGCGCGAAGCGCTCGAAGGCCGATGAGGCCCTCCTCGCGCCACCGAACCGGTAAGTGGCCCCGATCCGGCAGTGATCGAAACTATAATCATATAATTCAGACCAGCAAGCAGATTTGATAGCGTTGTCAGCAGACGCGTGACCTCAGACCAGGGCTTCGGCCTTGCAGGTCGCCGCGATGAAGGCCTCGTGCGTGGGCAGGCGCGCGACCAGATTGGCGTTGGTCTGGCCGATCCGGCGGACGGCGGCGACCACCTCGTCATAGGCCGGCGCATCGGCCAAGCGGTCATAGTCCTTGGGCTCGATCCCCTGCCCCAGGAACACCGCCAGCCAGCTGGGTTCGGCGAACAGCTGCTCGTCGAAGCGGGCGATCTTGGCGCGGTTGCAGAACAGCTCGATCTTGTGGGTCAGGCTGTCGGGGATCGCCATGGTGCGGCAGTGGTTCCACAGCGGCGCATCGTCCCGCTCGGTGGCGCAATAGTGCAGGATGATGAAGTCGCGGATCTGCTCGTATTCGATCTGGGTCAGGCGGTTGTACTCGGCCTCGGCGGCCGGGTCGTAGCCGCCCAGCGGCAGCAGCGACAACAGGCGCATGGCGCCGCTCTGGACCAGATGGATGCTGGTCGACTCCAGCGGCTCCATGAAGCCGCCCGCCAGGCCCAGGGCCACGACGTTCTTGCTCCAGCTCTTCTTGCGGCGACCGGCCGTGAAGCGCAGCGGACGGGGATCGGCCAGCGGCTTGCCGTCCAGATTGGCCAGCAGGGTGGCGGCGGCCTCGTCGTCGCTGATGTGGGCGCTGCAATAGACATAGCCATTGCCCGTGCGATGCTGCAGCGGGATCCGCCACTGCCAGCCCGCCGCATGGGCGGTCGAGCGCGTATAGGGCGTCAGGGGCGCGGCGTTCTCGCACGGCACGGCCAGGGCGCGGTCGCAGGGCAGCCAGTGCGACCAGTCCTCGAAGCCCGCCTGCAGCGCCTCCTCGATCAGCAGCCCCCGGAAGCCCGAGCAGTCGATGAAGAAGTCGCCCTCGACCCGGCGGCCGTCGCTGAGCGTCAGACCCGAGACGAAGCCGTCCTCGGGACGCTGTTCGACCTTGGCGATCTTACCCTCGGTGCGCTTGACACCCCGCGCCTCGGCGTAGGCGCGCAGGTAGCGGGCGTAGAGACCCGCATCGAAGTGATAGGCGTAGCCCAGACCCGGCACTCCCGGCGGCAGGTCCTTGGGCGGAACCGCGAACTTGCCCGCCTTGGCCGCCACGGTGGCCAGGGCGTAGGAATCGAGCTCGCCGCCCTCGCCATTGGCCCGCAGCCGCATCCAGTAGTTATGGAAGCTGACCCCCTCGATCGACTGACCGTAGGGCCCGAAGGGGTGGAAGTATTCGTGGCCCTGGCGCCCCCAGTTGCGGAACTGGATGCCCAGCTTGAACGTCGCCTGGGTCTTGCGGATGAAATCGAACTCGTCGATGCCCAGGATGCTGTTCAGGAACTGGATCGGCGGGATCGTCGCCTCGCCGACCCCGACCGTGCCGATCTCGTCGGACTCGACCAGCTCCACCTCCGCCAGCTTGCCCTTGAGGGCGTGGATCAGAGTCGCCGCGGCGATCCAGCCCGACGTCCCGCCGCCGACCACGACGAACTTGCGATAAGGGTTTCCGTCCACGCGACGCCTCGAACTTTCCTCGGACCGGGAAGCTAGCCTCCGGTCCCGAAAACAAGAAGGCCCCCGCCGCGTCCATCCAGGCGGACGGGGCGACGGGGGCCGACGTTGATCAGACCTGACGAGACCTTAGAAGGTGCCGCGCAGAACGATCGAGTAGCGACGGTCGGCCACCACCCAGTTGGTGTCGGTCAGGCCGATGGCCTTGTTGCCCGGATAGCTGACCAGCACCTTGGTCTTGGTGTTGGTCAGGTTCACCGCCTGGAAGCCGACCTTCAGATTGTCGTCGATCGTGTAGAAGATCGAGCCGTCCAACTGACCATAGTCATCAAACCAGGCCGGGATGTTCTTGTTGGCGGCCGAGGTCGTCTGCAGGAAGCGTTCACGCCAGTTGTAGGCGAGACGCGCGGAGACCTTGCCCAGATCGTACAGGGCCGCGACGTTGTAGCTCGTCTTCGACAGACCCTCGAGCGGCAGGTCATCGCGCGCGCCGCCCACGAGGCTCGACACCTGGCTGGAGTCGTAGGGGTTGGAGGCGGCGTTGCGGGCGCCCTCGCTGTCGACATAGGTGAAGTTGGCTTGCGTGCCGAAGCCCTTCAGCGCGCCCGGCAGGAAGCTGAAGTACTGCTGGTAAGCGACTTCGAAGCCTTTGATCTTGCCATGGCCGCCGTTGTACGGCTGCGTCACCAGAACGTCGCGGGTCACGCCGTTGTTGGTGAACTTCACCGTGTTCACGCCGTTGGTGACGAAGTTGTAGACGTCCTTGTAGAACACCGTCGCCGTCAGGCTGCCGGTCGAGGCGAAGTACCACTCATAGGCCAGGTCATACTGGGTCGAGCGGGTCGGCTTCAGCTCGGCGTTACCGCCCGTGGCGGTGTACTGATAGACGCAGTTGCCCTGCGCGCCGTCCGGAATGGAGGTCGAGCAGACCGAGCCGTTCAGATAGCCGTTGGTCGCGCTGATCGAGAAGAACGGCTGCAGTTGGCCAAAGTCCGGACGGACGATCGACTTGGCCGCCGCGAAGCGCAGGAACATCTGCGGCGTGATCTTCAGGCGGGCGTTCAGGCTGGGCAGGACGCTGACATAGTCGCGGCCGCCGGTCAGGTCCCGCTTGGCGCCGTTGCCAAAGGCCAGGTCAGCCGCCGGCACGGTGGGCGTATTGTTCCGGGAGAACAACTGGATGCCCTTGCCCTCGCTCTCGGTCTTGACGACGCGCAGGCCGATGTTGCCGTCGATCTCGCGCTCTTCGCCCCACAACGACACCTCGTTGCCGAAGCGCAGAAGGGCGTAGGCCGCCAGGGTCTTTTCCTTCTGACGGTTGACGCCGCCGCCGCTGCCGCCGGCGGTCAGGCTGTCGTAGTCGCCGTTGAAGGTGCCCCACCAGCCGCCATTGGAAGCGGCCAGCTTGGCCACCAGAGCGCCGCCGGCGGCGTAGTTCTGGACCAGGGACGCGGTCGGCAGGATGAAGGTGGCCGGCAGGTTGGTCGCGCCGCGGAAGTAGTTCGTGAACGGATAGAGCTCGTAGTAGCCCTGATAGGACGCCAGATTATTGATCGACGGCGCCGACCAGCTGGGCGCGACGGCGCCCCAGTTGTAGGTCGTCTCGCGGGTGGTGGATTCGCGATAGGTGTTGCGGACGCCGAAGCGGAACGAGCGCAGCCAGCCGCTTTCGTCGAAGGTGTAGGCGCCGTCGAAGCGCTGGGCCCACTCGCTGGCGTCGTTACGGTCATGGTGATCCATGGCCGCGCTCAGATAGTAGCTGGCGGGGTTCGACGTGTAGGCCTTGTCGTTGTTCATGGTGATGGCCGGCAGGTCGCCGGTCAGGTCCAGCGTGGCCGGAGCCGCGTCGGAACCCAGCGCGTTGAACACCGTGAAATCGACGGTCTTGGTCTTGGCGTAGATGTACTGAATGTCCGCCGAGAACGCCCACTTGTCGTTCGGATTGTAGTTGACCTTCAGCGCGTAGTCCGAGGTCACCGAGCTGCGGTCGGCGAAGCGGGTGTCGAGGGTCGACGAGCCCAGGCTGTTTCCGCCCGGCGACTGGGCCAGCGTGCCCTTCAGGAAATGGCCCGCCGAGTCATAGGTGAACGTCGTGCCGGCGGCCGGACCGTTGCTCGAGCCGGGGTTGAAGCCCACGGCCCGCTCGGTCGAGGCTTGCGAGGCCGACGACCGCAGGAACGTCAGAGCCGCGTCCCACTGATCGTTCGGGCGCCATTGCACGGCGGCGGCGACGCCCTTGCGCTCGCGTTCGAAATCAAGGCTGCGGTAGCCGAAGCCGCCGGGCACATAGACCGTCCTGCCGGCCACGAGGTCGGTGCGGGCGAAGTACGGATCGACCGAGATCGTGTCCGTGCGACTGGCCAGCTGCGACTCCGACAGGCTGACCAGGAAGCCCAGCTCGCCGATATTGGTGTCCCAGCGGTCGCTGTACAGAGCCGAGCCGGTCGGCTTCCACTTCTTGGACATGTCGCCGATGCTCATGTCGGCGGAGAAGGCCATGATGCGCTTGGCGCTGTCGAACGGCAGACGCGTGCGCAGGTTGACCGTACCGCCGACGCCGCCTTCGACCAGATCGGCGGACGGGTTCTTGTAGACGTCCACGCCGGCCATCAGTTCGGGCGGGACATCCTCGAAGCTCAGGGAGCGGCCGCTCTTGGCCGAAAAGCTGTCACGGCCGTTCAGTTCGCCGCGAACCCACGAGAGACCGCGGACCTGGACGCCCGAGCCTTCGACCGAGATCCGGTCGACGTCACGGCCATACGAGGTGCGGGCGATGGTCACGCCGGCGACGCGCTGCAGGGCTTCGGTCACCGAACGGTCGGGCAAGGCGCCGATGTCGGTCGAGGTGATCGAGTCGACCAGCTGCTCGGCGTTCTGCTTGATCTTCTGGGCGGACTGGATGGCCGCGCGTTGGCCGGTGACGACCACTTCTTCGACGGTCTGGTCGTCCTGCGCCGCCTGCTGCGCGAACACGACGCTGGGCGCGGCGAGGCACAGCACCAGCGCAGAAGCGCCGGCCAGCATGAGTTTCCGATGAGACGAATCAAGGCGCTGCATGGCCGTTCCCTTCCCCCTGTTCAGGAGCCGTCCCGGTCCGTTCTGCGGAGACCGGTTACGCGCGGCCCCTCGCCGCTGCTCAGAGCGGAACCTATAATCGTATAATTGGTACCTTCAAGTCGAATTTGATAGCGCTATCATTTCTCGCGCTACACGGCGCCGTTTTGGACACACCACCGCTTTGACACCGGTTGCTTCCTTGCAGGGGAACGAAAGCGCCTCCCCCCCCGGCGCGCCGGGCCCCCGATTGTTGCCCTGCATATTGTACTATAAACGATCCCTGACGGACTTCCCGCTTGGCGCTTTCGCACGGGCCGTGAGACTGGAATCGGCCTGATGGACCAGAGCATCGTGATCGTCGGCGACTGGGGCGGCTCGCGGCTGCGCCTCTGGCTTCGCCAGGGCAAGAGCGTGATCCACCGCCGGGACGGCCCTGGCGTCACCGCTCTGACCGACAGCCCGGAAAAGACCTTCCTGGATCTGGTCGGCGACTGGCGCGAGGCCGGTCCCGACCATGCGATCCTGTGCGGCATGGTCGGATCCCGGATAGGCTGGACCGAGGCGCCCTACGCGCCCTGCCCCGCCACGACGGGCGAGATCGCCGCGCGCGCCGTGCGCATCGAGGCCGCCGGCCTGCCGGTGCGGATCGTTCCGGGCCTGTCGTGCGTGAACCCGCTGGGCGGACCCGATGTGATGCGCGGCGAGGAAACCCAGATCCTCGGCGCAATGTCGCTGGACGCGGCGCTGCGATCGGGCCGCCATCTCCTGGTGCTGCCCGGCACCCACAACAAATGGGCCGTGGTCGAGGACGGCCAGATCACAACCTTCCTGACCGCGCCGATCGGCGAGACCTTCGCCCTGCTCAAGGCCCACTCCACCCTGGGCGCCGGCGGCGGCGGCCTGGCTGAGGGCTCGGCGGCGGGTTTCGCCTGTGGCCTGACGCGCATCGCCGAACAGGGCGCGGGGCGCCTGACGCACCTGATGTTCGAGACCCGCGCCCGCCAGCTTCTGGAAGCGATGACGCCCGCTGACGCCATGGGCTTCCTGTCGGGCCTGCTGATCGGCGCCGACGTCGCCGCCGCACGGGACTGGTACGGTCCGATGGAGGCCGTGACCGTGATCGGCGACGGGCCGCTCGCCGCGCTCTATGTCCAGGCCCTGGCCGCCACCGGCGTCACCGCATCCGCCGTGGACGGCGACGCTGCGGTGCTGGCGGGCCTTTCGATGATCACCAGACACCAGGACGCCTCGTCGTGAACCTCTCTCCCTTGCCCCCCATTGTGGCCATCCTGCGTGGGGTGAAGCCCGGCGAGGTGGTCGATATCGCCGCGGCGCTGGTCGAGGCCGGCGTCGGCGCGATCGAGGTGCCGCTGAACTCCCCCGACCCGGTGGAGAGCATCCGCCGGCTGTGCGACGCCTTCGGGGACCGCGCCCTGTGCGGCGCCGGCACGGTCCTGACGCCCGAAGCGGTGGACGCCGTGGCCGAGGCCGGCGGCCGGCTGATCGTCACCCCGAACACCGATCCCGCCGTGATCGCCCACGCGGTGGGGCGCGGCCTGACGGTCATGCCCGGCTTTGCGACGCCCACCGAGGCGTTTGCGGCCATCAAGGCCGGCGCCCGCGCCCTGAAGCTGTTTCCGGCCGGGACCTTCGGCCCGGGACACATCAAGGCGGTCAAGGACGTGCTGCCCCGCAACGTGGCGGTCTATGCCGTGGGCGGGGTCGGCGCGAGCAATCTCGACACCTGGCGGGCCGTCGGCGTTGACGGGATCGGCGTCGGCGGCGAGCTCTATCGCCCAGGCGACCGCGCCGCCGATGTCGCCGAACGCGCCGCTCGTCTGGTGGCCGCCTGGCATGGCTGAGCCCTTTTCGCGGCGCCGGGCGGCCTTCGCCCCAAACACGCTTGCCGAACGCCACGGCGACGGCTGTATTCACCGCAATCGTCCCGTTGCGGATGGAGCAAACCAAGCTACACAGCAGCGAGCGCCCTTTCGCTTCGCCGTCGCAGGAAAGAAGAGCCGCAGATGCGCACTCAGCCCGGCCTGAGTTTGACCTATGGTCTGGTCGAGCAGCTCGGTCAGGCCATCGTCACAGGCGAATACGCCAAGGGCGGCTTCCCGACCGAGGGGGAGCTGTCCAAGCAGTTCGGCGCCAGCCGCACGGTGACGCGCGAGGCGGTGAAGATGCTCACCGCCAAGGGCCTGCTGAGCGCCCGCCCCCGGCACGGCACCGTGGTGGAGCCCGAGGCCGAGTGGAACATGCTCGACCCCGACGTTCTGCGCTGGCTGCTGGAGCGCAAGTTCTCGCTGCGCCTGCTGGCCGACTTCACCGAGATGCGGATGGGTATCGAGCCCACGGCCGCCGCCCTGGCGGCCCGGCACGCTGACGAGGCGGGCCTGGAGGAAATCCGCAAGGGCCTGCGCCGGATGAAGGCCGCCGCCGAGGGCGAGGACGACCCCTTGTCGGCCGACATCGCCTTTCACATCGCGATCCTGAACGCGACCAAGAACCCGTTCTATCGCGAGCTGCACGAGCTGGTGAACACCGCCCTGCGGATCTCGATCCGCTTCACCAACCGCATCAAGGGCCGCACCGCGTCGATCCCCTCGCACGAGGATGTCTACAACGCGATCGCGGCGCGCGACTGCGAGCGGGCTGCGGCGGTGATGCGCGAGATCATCGTCGACGTGCTGGAGCTGATCCGGGCCGCCTCGCCCGCGACCGAGAGCGAGGCGGCGCGCCGCGAGGCGTAAGGCGCCCGGGGCCGGACTTCATAGCCAAGGTTTAATGTTCCGGCGCCTTGCCGAACTGAAGCGCTCGCATAAGGTTCTCGGCATGGCTAAGGGCGAACCCACCCTGTCGGATCAGGTCGAGGGCCTTGATCGCCTCACCGAGCGTGAGCGCGAGTGCCTTCGCCTCGTCGACCGCCATATGAGCTCCAAGGAAATCGCGCGCGAGCTTGGCCTGTCCAAGCACACGGTCGACTGGCACCTGGACAAGGCTCGCCGTCGCCTGGGCGCGGTCGATCGCTACGATGCGGCGCGGCGGGTTTTCGCGCGCGCTCATCAGGGGCTAGCCCCCCCTCCGATCGCGTCGGGGTCCGATCCGATCTGGCTAGGCGCTGAGGCTTTCGCACGCTCTGCTGGGGGCGTTGAGGAAGGAGCCTCCCATGACCCAGCAGACGCCGCATACCGACCTGACGCCGCGCCAGAAGGACGCCATTGGCAGGGCGGCCCATCTGCGCCGAGAAGTAATGAGCTTTCAGCAGGACTGGCCGCGCCTGAACTCGGCCGACCTGCTGCCGCCCATCACCTGGAGCGAGCTGGAGCGACAGCTCAGCAGCCTGTCGGCGACGCCGGTTGGAGCGTCCATGGTTCACGACCTGGTGGCGGCCACCCGCAAGCAGGCGACGTTCAAACCCACCGAACTGCTGGTGCGGGAGATCCTGTGCATCGCCAGCGCGGTGATGGACGAGACATTCCCGCCGGACTCCTCCTCGTCGGACTCGGAGGCGGAAGACCGAACCATCTAAGTCTTCCCCTACGACTAGCCTTCATCGCGACCGTAATGATCGTGACCGCTTTGGCTTTCGGTTCGATCCTGGCAGGGCTCCACGCGCTCGAAGGTTTGTTCCCCTAGAGTCCTTTCCGATCTGATCGAACAAATCAGATCGGACAAAAAGGGCCCTAATCAGCGTTCGCCCCCGGGAGCCGGGCTTCACCCCGCACATGAACCCTTGCAACGCGCCGACATCGCTCGGCGCGAGGAGACAGCGCATGCTTAAGGAACGTCGCCTAGCGGCCGAGACCGTGGCCGAAGCTCTGTTCGCCGCCGAGAAGGCCATCGACGCGGCCATCACCCAGACCGCCGCCCTGGCGGGTCTGATGCCCGCCACTCGCCAGTCCGCCAACCTTTCGGCCGTCGTCGGCCAGGAGGCGCTGATGGGCGCGATCGAAACGATGCAGGCCCTGGCCCTGGCCCGCCAGAACATCGTGGCCACTCACAAGCAGCTGTCGATCGCCCAGCACGACATCGGCCTGGGCGCGGTGTCCTTCGGCACGGGCGGCGAGAAGCCCAAGGCGCCCCCGTCCGGTCGCCTGGCCGTGGTCGACGCGGCCTGAACCTCTGCGCTCCCCTCCGACACCGTCGGAGGGGAGTTGCAATTCCGCGCCCAGGGTTCAACCTGTCGGCGATGACCTTCGGCGCACTCTACCAATGGGCCAATCTGGTGGCCCTGCTGCTCTCGACCGGCGTCGCCCTTTGGCGCGGACGCTGGCCGGAACGGGCGGCCGCCACCGCGATGATCCTGGCCTGGTCGGCCAGCGCGGTCCTGCACAACGCTGACCAGCTCCATGGCCCCCAGGGCCTGATCATGGCGGTCGACCTCGCCCTTTTTCTGGTGCTGCTGGGCATCGCCCTGAAATCGGATCGCTGGTGGCCGATGTGGGCCTGCGCGTTCCACGCACTTACGGTCGTGCTGGCCCTGGCCATGCTGGCCGATCCCAGGGTCTGGAGCCGCTCGGGCTTCATCGCCAGCGGCGTGTTCAGCTACCTGACCATGCTGTCCCTGTTCCTCGGCGCGCTGGGTCAGAAGCCTGGCGGCAAGCCGCCAGCGCCTGACGCCGCGTCACGGCTGACATAGCCGCAAGCGCCTGTTTTTCTCCCGTCAACCAAGAGGAGGAACTGATGGGCGAAGCCTATATCGTGGCGGCCGCGCGCACGGCCGGCGGGCGCAAGGGCGGACGGGTCTCGGGCTGGCATCCGGCCGATCTGGCGGGCGAGGTGCTGAACGCCCTGGTCGATCGCAGCGGCGCCGATCCGGCCCTGATCGAGGACGTGATCATGGGCTGCGTGGGCCAGGTGGGCGAGCAGGCCATCAACATCGCTCGCAACGCGGTGCTGGCCTCCAAGCTGCCCGAGAGCGTGCCGGCCACCTCGGTCGACCGCCAGTGCGGCTCGTCCCAGCAGTCGATCCACTTCGCCACCGCCACCGTGATGTCGGGCGCGATGGACATCGTCATCGCCGCCGGCGTCGAAAGCATGAGCCGCGTGCCGATGGGCCTGTCCTCGGCCCTGCCCTACAAGAACGGCTTCGGGACCTACAAGAGCCCGCGCATGGAAGAGCGCTATCCCGGCATCCAGTTCAGCCAGTTCGCCGGCGCCGAGATGCTGGCCAAGAAGTATGACCTGTCGCGTGAGCAGTTGGACGCCTTCGCTCTGGCCAGCCACCAGCGCGCCATGGCCGCGACCAAGGGCGGCAAGTTCGCCGCCGAGATCGTGCCGATCCAGGTGACCCTGCCCGACGGTTCGATCGAGACCCACGACGCCGACGAGGGCATCCGCTGGGACGCCACGATGGAGTCGATCGGCGGCGTGAAGCTGCTCAGCGAGGACGGCCGCCTGACCGCCGCCACCTCCAGCCAGATCTGCGACGGCGCGGCCGGCGTGATGATCGTCAACGAGCGCGGCCTGAAGGCCCTCGGCGTCCAGCCGCTGGCCCGCATCCACCACATGACCGTCATCGGCCATGACCCGGTGATCATGCTGGAAGCCCCGATCCCCGCCACCCAGAAGGCGCTGGAGCGGGCCGGCATGAAGATCGACGACATCGACCTCTACGAGGTCAACGAGGCCTTCGCCTCGGTGCCGACCGCCTGGCTGCAGGTGACCGGCGGCGATCCGGACAAGCTGAACGTCAACGGCGGCGCCATCGCACTCGGTCACCCGCTAGGGGGTTCCGGCGCCAAGCTGATGACCACCCTGGTCCACGCCCTCAAGGACCGCAGCGCGCGCTATGGCCTGCAGACCATGTGCGAAGGCGGCGGCCTGGCTAATGTGACGATCGTCGAGCGGCTGTAGTGAGATACTCGCCCCCTCCGCGCTGCGCGCTCCTCCCCCGGAGGGGGAAGAAGATTCAGGCGCGCGCCAATCCTTCTTCCCCCTCCGGGGGAGGAGGGCCGGAGGCCCGTAGGGGGCAAATGTCCGCCCAGAAGACGACCCCATGATCACCCTCTGGCACTGCCGTGACGCCCGCTCCTTCCGCCCGCTGTGGGCGCTGGAGGAGCTGGAGCTGCCCTATGACCTGAAACTCCTGCCCTTCCCGCCGCGCTTCCTGGCGCGGGAGTATCTGGACGAGAACCCGCTGGGCACCATCCCGCTGCTGGTCGACGGCGACACGCGGATGACCGAGTCCTCGGCGATGATCGAGTACCTGTCGATGCGCCACGGCGAGGGCCATCTCTCGGTTCGGCCCGAGGAGCCCGGCTACGGCGCCTATCTGAACGGTCTGCTGTTTGGCGAAGCGACCCTGACATTCCCCCAGACCCTGGTGCTGCGCTACACACGGCTTGAGCCCGAAGAGCGCCGCCAGCCGCAGGTCGCCAGCGACTACGCCCGCTGGTTCCTGGCGCGGCTGCGGGGGCTTGAGACCCTGCTCGACCGGGCGCCCTTCGTGGCTGCAGACCGCTTCACCGGCGCCGACATCTCGGTGGCCTACGCCCTGCTGCTGGCCCAGTCGCTGAAGCTGGACAGCGACTTTCCACCGGCCGTCGCCGCCTATTGGGCCCGCATGCGCGAGCGGCCGGCCTTCCTGCGCGCCCAGCTCGCCCAGCAGGACGGGCCGCCCAGCCTGTAGCCGCCCCTCCCCCGGCAACGCCGGGGTCACGACCCGCGCGCAGGGCGCAGGACGGGCGAACAAGGGCCGGGACATCACCCCGGGCAACCCGTATCGTTCTGGCTGGCACCATAATCATGACCCTGCGCGTTGAACGCAGGCTGAAGGGGGAGAAACGCCGATGCGTCGACAGGTTCGCGACATCTTGGTCATCGGCGTGGCGGTCAGCGCTCTCGCCGCCTGCGGCCAGAGCCCGGGCGCGCCGAACACGACGGTCGGCTACGGCCCCAACCCGACCCTGCCCGAGCCCAGCCGCAGCCTGCTGCCGACGGTCAAGATCTCCAAGGTCGTCGGCTGGTCCAAGGACGCCAAGCCGCGCGCGCCGGCCGGCTTTGTGGTGCAGCCGTTCGCGACCGGTCTTGATCACCCCCGCTGGCTGCTCGTCCTGCCCAACGGCGACGTGCTGGTCGCCGAAAGCAACAAGCCCGCCCGCAAGGACAAGCCCAAGGGCCTGCGCGCCTTCGCCGAGACCCTGCTGATGAAGAAGGCCGGCGCGGGCGCGCCCAGCGCGGACCGCATAAGCCTGCTGCGCGACCAGGACGGCGACGGGATCGCCGACCTGAAGACCCCGTTCCTGGTCAACCTGCACTCGCCGTTCGGCATGGCCCTGGTCGGAAACACGCTCTACGTCGCCAACGCCGACGCCATCGTCGCCTTCCCCTACACCGAGGGCGCGACGACGATCGCCGCCGGGCCCCGCAAGATCGCCGACCTGCCCGGCGGGCCGCTCAACCACCACTGGACCAAGAACATCATCGCCAGCCCCGACGGGACCAAGCTCTACGCATCCGTCGGCTCCAACAGCAATGTCGGCGAGAACGGGATGGAGAACGAGGTCGACCGCGCCGCGATCCTCGAGGTCGACCTGGCCACGGGCCAGAAGCGGGTCTTCGCCTCAGGCCTGCGCAACCCCGTGGGCCTGTCGTGGAACCCGGCCAATGGCCAGCTGTGGACCTCGGTCAACGAGCGCGACGAACTGGGCAATGATCTGGTGCCCGACTACATGACCTCGGTCCGCGACGGCGGCTTTTATGGCTGGCCCTACAGCTACTTCGGCCAGCACGTCGACAAGCGGATCAAGGACAAGGACCGCCGCCCTGACCTCGTCGCGCGCGCCATCGTCCCAGACTACGCCCTGGGCGCCCACACCGCCTCTCTGGGCCTGACGTTCTACACCGGCGCCAGCTTCCCGGCCCGATACAAGGACGGCGTGTTCGTCGGCCAGCACGGCTCGTGGAACCGCAATCCGCAGGCCGGCTACAAGGTGATCTTCGTGCCCTTCAGCGGCGGCAAGCCGGCGGGCGGGGTCGAGGATTTCCTGACGGGCTTCCTCGATAGCGAAGGCAGGGCCCAGGGACGGCCGGTCGGTGTGACGGTCGACAACGGCGGCGCGCTGCTGGTGGCCGATGACGTGGGCGACGTGGTCTGGCGGGTGAGTGCGGGGCGGTAGGGGGCGTTTCAAGCACCCTCTCCCAGAGGGAGAGGGTTGGGGAGAGGGCTTACGGCGTCCGACGGAGCGCCGGCACGCCGTCAGACCTCGTAACCCCTCTCCCTCCCACCGCTTCGCGGCGGGCCCCGCCCTCTCCCTCTGGGAGAGGGAATCCGTTGCCCCACCCCAAAGGGAAACTTGCGTAACAAGACTGACTAGCCGTAAGCTCCGTTCAAACAGGAGGATCCGCCCATGAAAGTCGAACGCCTGCCGCCCGTGCGGACCTCGCTGGGGCCGACCAACCACCCGTACATGACCGGCCCGTGGACCCCGCAGCACGAGGAGGTCAACGCCTGGGACCTGGAGGTGCTGGAAGGCGCCATTCCAGCAGATCTCGACGGCGTCTATCTGCGCAACACCGAAAACCCGGTGCATGACCCGGTCGGCCGCTACCACCCGTTCGACGGCGACGGGATGATCCACCAGATCGAGTTCAAGGGCGGGGCGGCGACCTATCGCAACCGCTTCGTCCGCACCCGCTGCTTCGAGGCCGAGCAGGAGGTCAATGAGGGCCTGTGGGGCGGCCTGATGGACGGACCCGGCGTCTCCAAGCGTCCGGGCTTCGGCGCCCACGGGTCCTTGAAGGACAGCGCCAGCACCGACATCGTCGTCCATAACGGCGAGGCGATCGCCACCTTCTACCAGTGCGGCGAGGCCTATCGCCTGGACCCGCTGACCCTGGAGAACCTGGGCGTCGCCAGCTGGGCGCCGCTGGAGGGCGTTTCGGCCCACCCCAAGGTCGACGAGGCCACGGGCGAGCTGATGTTCTTCAACTACTCCAAGGCCTGGCCCTACATGCACTATGGCGTGGTCGGCGCCGACGGGAAGCGTAAGCTCTATCAGGGCGTGCCGCTGCCGGGGCCGCGCCTGCCGCACGACATGGCGTTCTCGTCGAAGTACGCGATCCTCAACGACCTGCCGGTGTTCTGGGACCAGGACCTGATGGCGCGCGACATCCACGCCGTGCGCCTGCACAAGGGCATACCGAGCCGCTTTGCCCTGGTGCCGCGCGAGGGCGGCGAGCCGCGCTGGTTCGAGGCCGAGCCGACCTATGTGCTGCATTGGCTCAATGCGTACGAGGACGGCGACGAGGTGGTGCTGGACGGCTACTTCCAGGAAAAGCCGATCCCCCGCCCGCTGGAGGGCGCGCCCGACGGCCACGGCCACCTGATGGCCTATCTGGACGAGCACAGCTTTCTGCCCAAGCTCCATCGCTGGCGCTTCAACCTGAAGACCGGCGAGACGACCGAAAAGCACCTGGATGACCGGGTGCTGGAGTTCGGCATGTTCAACCAGAAATATGCCGGCAAGCCCTATCGCTACGCCTACTCCACCACCGCCAAGCCCGGCTGGTTCCTGTTCAACGGCTTCGTCAAGCACGACCTGGAAACGGGCGAGAGCTGGTCGATCAGCCTGCCCGAAGGCCGCTACGCCAGCGAGGCGCCGTTCGCGCCCAAGGTGGGCGCGGTCGACGAGGACGACGGCTATCTGGTCAGCTTCATCATCGACGAGAACAAGGGGACCTCGGAGTGCCTGATCGTCGACGCGCGAGCCTTCGAGGTCGTCTGCCGGGTGGCCTTGCCGCACAAGCTGAGCAGCGGGACGCACACCGTCTGGGCGGGTCGGGAGATGCTGCGGGGTTAGGCTCACCTGTCATCCCGGGCGGAGCACAGCGGAGACCCGGGACCGCAACAGGCTCAGAGCGTCCGGCGGTCCCGGCTCGGCGCGCTTCGCGCTTGGCCGGGATGACAAGACTTATGGTTAATCGGCCCTTTACCCTGATCGCGCATGATCCCTCCATGCGCCGCGCCGTCCTCGCCCTGCTGGTTCTTGCCACGGCCCTCCCGACTCTGGCCGCGACGCCGCCCACCGCGCCCAAGCCTAGGCCCGCCGCCGTGGTCCAAACGCCGATCGCCGCGCCCAGCGTCGTCCTGCCCGCGCCGATCCCGCTGGCCGTGGGGCGTCCCGGCGGCGATGTCACCCAGTGTAAGGCCACCTGCGCCAGGACGCTGTATTTCTGTCAGTCGTCGGACGACGACAGCTGCGGCGGCCGCTGGGCCCAGTGCAACGCCGCCTGCACGGCGACCTATTCCCCCGCGCGGCTCGGGCGGTAGGGCGAAAGCGCCCCCTTCCGCAACGGCCGCTTGCCGCATCGCATAACGCTGATACGCTCACCTGAACAACGATAAGTCAGAGGGCGGGACATGACCGGCAGGCTCCCCAAGGCGTGCGTCATCGGCGCGGGCTGCAGCGGCTTCACCACGATCAAGCGGCTGAAGGACTACGGGATCCCGTACGACTGCTTTGAGATGTCCGACGAGGTCGGGGGCAACTGGTACTACAAGAACCCCAACGGCCTATCGGCCTGCTACGAGAGCCTGCATATCGACACCAGCAAGTGGCGGCTGGCGTTCGAGGACTTCCCCGTGCCGAAGGACTGGCCCGACTTTCCGCATCACGCGCAGCTCTTTCAGTACTTCAAGGACTATGTCGACCACTTCGGCCTGCGCCCGACCATCACCTTCAACACCAAGGTCGAGCGCGCCAAGCGCACCACAGACGGCCTGTGGGCGGTGACGCTGTCGAGCGGCGAGACGCGGTTCTATGACGTGCTGTTCGTCTGCAACGGCCACCACTGGGACCCGCGCGTGCCGGAGTATCCCGGCGAGTTCGACGGTCCGGCCTTCCACGCCCACGCCTATTGCGACCCGTTCGATCCCGTGGACATGCGCGGCAAGAACGTCGTGGTGGTGGGCATGGGCAACTCGGCCATGGACATCGCCAGCGAGCTCTCCCAGCGGCCGATCGCCAAGAACCTCTGGGTCTCGGCCCGGCGCGGGGTCTGGGTGTTCCCCAAATATCTGAACGGCAAGCCCGCCGATAAGACCGCCCTGCCCGCCTGGATGCCGCGCAAGCTGGGCGTGGCGCTCTCCCGCTCGGTGCTGAAAAAGACCATCGGCCGCATGGAGGACTACGGCCTGCCCAAGCCCGACCATGAGCCGCTGGAGGCCCACCCGTCGGTCTCCGGCGAGTTCCTGACCCGCGCCGGCTGCGGCGACATCAAGTTCAAGCCGGCGATCAAGGCGCTGGAGGGCAGCTGCGTGCGCTTCACTGACGACAGCGTCGAACAGGTGGACGCCATCGTCTTCGCGACCGGCTACAAGATCAGCTTCCCGTTCTTCGACGACCCGGGCCTGCTGCCCGACGCCGACCACCGCCTGCCGCTGTTCAAGCGGATGATGAAGCCGGAGATCCCCAACCTCTTCTATATGGGCCTGGCCCAGCCGCTGCCGACCCTGGTGAACTTCGCCGAGCAGCAGGCCAAGCTGGCGGCCGCCTATCTGGCCGGGAAGTACGCCCCGCCGCCGCCCGCCGAGATGGCCCGCATCACCGCCAAGGACGAGCACCGCCACACCGGCCACTTCTATGACTCGGCGCGGCACACCATCCAGGTGGATTTCAACGTCTACTGCGCCGACCTGAAAAAGGAGATCGCCAAGGGCGAGGCCCGGGCGCGGAACGCGGGCGGGAACCTGCCCGTGCCGGCGCGGGCGGAGGGGCAGGCCTTGGCCGCCGAATAAAAAAGGTGTCATCCCGGAAGCGCGCAGCGCTATCCGGGACCCAGGGGCCGGCGGCATTGCGGTTGCCCCTGGGTCCCGGCTCTCCGCTACGCTGCGGCCGGGATGACACGCTGAAAGATAGAACCCCCCATGCCCAAGATCACCTTCGACAAGGACACCCGCGCCAAGCTGGTCGGCGGCCTCTCCGACTATCTGCGAACGGAGCTCGATCTGGAGGTGAAGGGCTTCGACGCCGAGTTCCTGCTGGACTTCATCAGCCAGCGGCTGGGCCCCTACTACTACAACCAAGGCCTCCACGACGCTGCGGCCCTGTACCGCGAGAAGCTGGAGGCGATCACCGAAGCGGTGTGGGACATCGAACAGCCGGTGAAGCCGTTGTGACAGTACTCCCCCTTCCGACCTCCCCGGCGAACGCCGGGGTCCAGATGAAGGCCTGAGCGGTGCTCCAGCCGGCTCCCTCAAAGCCTTATGATCTGGGTCCCGGCGTTCGCCGGGAAGGTCGGACGTATAGGGAGCGCTCGCCAAACGCTTGCATCCCGACCCAGAGTAGGGCCACGATCATGACGGGGCGTCACGATCGCCCCGAGCTTGAGTCGTTTTCCATGTCGAACATCGCCTATTTCCCCAAGCCCCATATCGACCAGCGACCGGGCAAGCGGGAGCGCACCAAGACCGCCAACCGCCAGGCGATCCTGGACGCGGCGCGCGAGGTGTTCGGCGAGCTGGGCTATGACGCCGCCACCGTCCGCGACATCATCCGCCGCACGGGTTTGGCCTCGGGCACCTTCTACAACTACTACAAGTCCAAGGAGGAGGTGTTCGAGGCCCTGGCCGACGACGGCGCCCGGCGCTTCCGTCCGCTGCTGCGAGCGGAGTCCGAAAAGGCCACCGACTTCGAGTCGTTCGTGCGCGGCGCGATCCTGGCCTATTTCAACTTCGTCGCGAACGAGCAGGAAGCCTGGCGCCTGGACCGGCCGCCCGGCGAGCCGCTGCCGCACGCGCGTTCGACGCCCGAGGTGGTGGCGGTGTTCGACGAGGTGCGCGAGGCTTTCGCCCGGGTTCTGGAGCGCGAGCACGCCCCGCCGGTCGATCTGGACTATCTGACCACCGCCTGCATCGCCGTCGCCCGCGAGATCGGCGAGAAGATGCTGGAGCGCCGTCCGGTCGACACCGAAAGCGCGGCCGACTTCGCCGTCAAACTGATCCTGGGCGGGCTTCCCGCCCTGCCGAGACTGTAGGGTCACATGACCCGCTACACCCGCACATCATCGTGTCATCCCGGAAGCCTCGCAGAGACTATCCGGGACCCAGGGCGTGAAGAAGCGCCGTACACGCCGCCCCCGGGTCCCGGCTCTCCGCGCTATGCGCTGCGGCCGGGATGACACGTGTATCGAGCGCGTAAGAACAACAAAGAAGCAGGGAAAAACCATGGCATCCGACGCCGCCCAGAAGACGATCCTGAAACTGATCCTGTCCCTGCCCAGCCCCATCCTGCGGGCCATGTCCGGCGGCGGGGTCGTCTACAAGGGCGGGCGCACCCTGGACCCGCGCTTCCAGTTCTTCGCCAATGCGGCCAAGAAGCTGCCGCCGATGACCAGCCTGTCGCCCGCCGAGGCCGTGGCCGGCAGCGCCAAGGGCCTGGCCGCCGTGCAGGGGCCGCTGGAGACGGGCGTGCGCACCGAGAGCCTGTCGGTGGAAGGGCCCAACGGCCCGATCCCCTGCCGCGCCTATCGCCCGCCGCAGACGGACGCCAAGGCGCCGCTGATCGTCTACGCCCACATGGGCGGCGGCGTGATCGGCGACCTGGAGACCTGCCACGCCTTCTGCTCGATCCTGTCGCGCATCTGCAGCACGACGGTGATCTCGGTCGACTATCGCCTGGCTCCCGACCACAAGTTCCCGGCCGGCCTGGAGGACGTGCTGGCGGCCTATCGCTGGGCGCGCGACAACACCGCCCGCTTCGGCGCGGCGCCCGTTCCGCCGGCGATCGGCGGCGACAGCATGGGCGGCAACTTCTCGGCCATCATCGCCCAGGAAATGAAGCGCACGGGCGAGCCTCAGCCGGCGCTCCAGATCCTGATCTATCCGGCCGTGGACGTCGCCAGCGAAACCGCGTCGATGACCACCTACGCCGACGCCTATCCGCTGACCCGCGCGACCATGGACTGGTTCATGGGCCACTATATCGGCGCCGACGCCGACCCGGCCGATCCGCGCCTGTCGCCGGACAAGACCGCCGACCTGACGGGCCTGGCCCCCGCCGTGGTCGCCACCGCCGGCTTTGATCCGCTGGTCGACCAGGGCGAAGGCTACGCCAAGCGGCTGCAGGCGGCCGGCGTGCCGGTCAGCTACCGCTGCTATGACAGCCTGGCCCACGGCTTCACCGCCTTCACCGGCGCCATCCCCGCCGCCGACGACGCCTGCCGCGAGATCGCCTGGCTGGTGCGCGAGGCGTTCGAGAAGCGGACGCTGTGATCGCCCCTTAATGCCCGTGACATCCCGGAAGCCTCGCAGAGGCTATCCGGGGCCCGGGGGCGGCAAGCGCGGCGCGTCGTCACCCCTGGGTCCCGGCTCCGCCCCCGGCGCGAGGCCGGGGGTCCGGCCGGGATGACACCCTTGTTTGGGATGGAAGCTTGAACACGCAACCCACCATGCGCGCCCTCGTCGTCGAGGACCTCGCCCCGAACTACGCCGGCTGCGCGGTCCGCGAGGTCGCCACGCCGACGCCGGGACCGGGCGAGACGCTGGTCCGCGTGCGGGCCGCCAGCGTCAACTTCCCCGACCTCCTGATGACGCGGGGCGAGTATCAGCTCAAACCGCCCCTGCCCTTCACGCCAGGCCTTGATCTCGCCGGCGAGGCCGTGGCGCTGGGCGAAGGCGTGAGCGGCCTGGCGCTCGGTGACGCCGTGGTCGGCGGGGCGCGGCTGGGCGGCTTCGCCGAGTACGCCGTGCTGTCGGCCGGCGCGTTGAAGCCCAAGCCCGCCCGATTGTCCTTCGCAGAAGCCGCCGCCTATGGCGCGGCCTATCTCACCGCCTATGTCGCCCTGGTGCGCCGCGCGCGACTGGAGCCGGGCGAGTGGGTGCTGGTGCACGGCGCGGCCGGCGGGGTGGGTCTGGCGGCCGTGGACCTGGCCAAGGCGCTCGGCGCCCGGGTGATCGCCGCCTCGGCCTCCGACGCCAAGCTGGCGCAGGTGAAGGCGCTCTACGCCCCTGACGCCGTGGTCAATGTCACGGAGGGCTTCCGCGACCAGGTGAAGGCCATCACCGGCGGCCACGGCGCCGACGTGATCTATGACCCCGTCGGCGGAGACGTCTTTGACGAGAGCGTGCGCTGCATCGCCTTCGACGGGCGACTGCTGGTGATCGGCTTCACCTCGGGGCGGATCCCCAACGTCTCGGTCAATATGCCGCTGATCAAGGGCTTCTCGGTGATGGGCGTACGGGCCGGCGAATATGGCCGCCAGTTCCCCGCGAAGGGCCGCGAGAACGCGGACGCGATCTGGACCATGGCCAACGAAGGCGTGATCCGGCCGCACGTCCACGCCGAGCTGCCCCTGGACCGCTGGCGCGAAGCCTTTGACCTGCTGGCGCAGCGCAAGGTGGTGGGCAAGGCGGTGATCACGCCGTAAAGGCTGTCATCCCGGCCAAGCGCGAAGCGCGCCGAGCCGGGACCGCCAGATGCGCTGAGCCTGTGGGGGTCCCGGCTCTTCGCTGCGCTCCGGCCGGGATGACAGGCCCCTGAACCGACTCAGGTTGACATCCCTGCGACGTTCTTTTATCCACCGCGCCTCACTCGCGAGCCACCCGGCCCGCGTTCAACGTTTATTATTCGGAGCCACGTCGTGAAGCGCACCTTCCAGCCGTCGAAGCTCGTGCGTGCCCGCCGTCACGGCTACCGCGCGCGTATGGCCACCAAGAACGGCCAAAAGGTCGTCGCGCGTCGCCGCGCCAAGGGCCGCAAGCGCCTGACCGCCTAATTCTCTTTCCTCCCTCGGGAGGCGAGACGATGATCAAAGCCGCCTTTTCCACAGACCTGTCTTCAGGTTCTCGCCGGAAAGGCGGCTTTTTTCATGGCTGAAGCGCCGCACACCCTGAAGTTCGAGCGGCTGCGCAAGCGCCCCGACTTCCTGCTGGCCGCCAAGGCCCCGGCCCTGTCGCGCGGCGCGGTGTTCATCCAGATGCGCCAACGCGCCGACGATGACCCCACCGTGCGCGTCGGTTTCACCGCCACCAAGAAGATCGGCGGCGCCGTCGAGCGCAACCGCGCCAAGCGCCGGCTTCGCGAAGCCGCCCGGCTGGTCCTGCCCCTTCATGCCCGCCCGTCGCATGACTATGTATTCATTGCCAGAGGCGGCACGGGGACACGCGAATGGGCGCGTTTGCTTGACGATGTCAAAACCGCGCTGATAAGCCTCGCCGCCGACCAAGATCGCGGGGGAACCAAGGTTTCCCGGCGTTCGACCGGCGCTCTTCACGACGCCGCCCCTTCATCACAACCCGATCCCACAGTTTCCGGTTAAGCGCTCCATGCAGAACGACAACAAAAACACGCTGATGTTCATCGTCAGCGCGTTCGCGATCCTGATCGGGTACCAGTTCTTCGTCCTGGGTCCGCAGCAGAAGAAGGCCGAAGCCGAGTTCCGCGCCAAGAAGGCCGCCGAACAGCAGTCGGCCGCCAAGGCCGGCGTGACCCTGGACGCCAACGGCAATCCCGCGCCGCTGCGCCTGTCGCGCGACGCGGCCAAGGCGCTGAGCCCGCGCATCGAGGTCGACACGCCGGCCCTGTCGGGCTCGATCGCCCTGAAGGGCGCGCGCATCGACGACCTGTTCCTGCGCAAGTACGACGAGACCACCAAGAAGGACTCGCCGCCGGTCGAACTGTTCCGCCCCGAGGGCGCCGAGCACGCCTGGTTCGCCGATTTCGGCTGGGCCGGCGCCAACCTGCCGGGCCTGCCCGACAGCCGCACCGTCTGGACCGCCGCGCCGGGCCAGGTGCTGCGTCCCAATTCGCCGGTGACCCTGACCTATGACAACGGCCTGGGCCTGACCTTCACGCGCGTGATCGCCGTCGACGACCAGGCGATGTTCACCGTCACCGACAGCGTCAAGAACAACGGGACCAACGGCCTGCAACTGGCCCCCTACGCCACGGTCCAGCGCCAGGGCATCAGCGACGCCCTGGGCAAGAACCAGATCGTCCACGAGGGCGCGATCGGCGTCCTGGGCGCGGCCGACGAACAGAAGCTGGAAATGGCCAAGTACGGCAAGTGGAAGAAGGACAAGCCGCTGCAGTCCTTCGACTCGGTCGGCGGCTGGACCGGCATCACCGACAAGTACTGGCTGGCCGCGCTGATCCCCGGTCAGGACCAGGCCATCAAGGCCCAGTATCGCGTGACCAACGTGGCGGGCATCGACGTCTACGACGTCAACTTCCTGGGCCCGGTGCAGGTGCTGAACCCCGGCGCCACCGTCAGCCAGACCACCCGCCTGTTCGCCGGCGCCAAGACCGTGCCGCTGCTGCGCAAGTACGAGTACGGCGCGACCCCGGCTCCCGCCATCTGGGAGTTCTGGAACAGGACCAAGGCGGAAATCCCGCGCTTCGACGACGCCGTCGACTGGGGCATGTTCCGCTTCTTCACGCGCCCGATCTTCAACATCCTGGAAGTCTTCTACAAGCTGGTCGGCAACTTCGGCCTGGCCATCCTGCTGCTGACCGTCGTGCTCAAGCTCGTCCTCTATCCGATGGCCGACAAGAGCTACGAGTCGATGGCCAAGATGAAGAAGATCGCCCCCGAGGTCGAAAAGCTGAAGACCAAGCACAAGGACGATCCGGCCAAGCAGCAGCAGGAGATGATGGCGCTGTATCAGAAGGAAAAGATCAACCCGATGATGGGTTGCCTTCCGATGCTGATCCAGATCCCGGTCTTCTACGCCCTGTACAAGGTGCTGACCGTCACCATCGAAATGCGCCACGCGCCGTTCTTCGGCTGGATCCAGGACCTCTCGGCGCCGGATCCGACGACGATGTTCAACCTGTTTGGCCTGATCCCCTGGGATCCGGGTTCGCTGCCGCTGATCGGCGCGATGATCGCCCACCTAGGGGTCTGGCCGCTGCTGTACGGCTTCACCATGTGGCTGACCACGGCGATGAACCCGCCGGCCGGCGACCCCATCCAGCAGAAGATCTTCCAGTGGTTCCCGGTGATCTTCACCTTCACCCTGTCGGGCTTCGCCGTGGGTCTGGTGATCTACTGGTGCTGGTCCAACGTTCTGACCATCTTCCAGCAGTACATCATCATGCGCCGCTACAAGGTCGAGAACCCGATCGACCAGATCATCGCGCGCCTGCGGGGCAAGACGGCTGGCGCGACCTGATGAGCGACGAACAGAAGCTCCCGAAAGAACCGCCGGTCCTGCTGCCGGGCGCGGCGGATTTCACTGAGGAGCAGATCGAGACGGCGCGCGTGTTCTTCGCCCAGCCGGTCTCGTTCATCATGGGGGCGGTGCGCATGGACGCCATGCCGCCGTCCGACCTGCCCGAGGTGGCCTTCGCCGGTCGCTCGAACGTCGGCAAGTCCAGCCTGATCAACGGTCTGGTGAACCAGAAGTACCTGGCCCGCGCCTCGAACGAGCCGGGCCGCACGCGGGAGATCAACTTCTTCCTGCTGGCCGAGAAGGTGCGGCTGGTCGACCTGCCCGGCTACGGCTTTGCGCGGGTCTCGCGTTCGGTCGCCGACAAGTTCCAGGACCTGGGCCGCGCCTATCTGCGCGGTCGTCCGAACCTCAAGCGCGTGTACGTGCTGATCGACGCCCGCCATGGCCTAAAGAAGGTCGATCTGGAGGCGCTGGACGCCCTGGACGTGGCGGCGGTCTCCTACCAGATCGTCCTGACCAAGGCCGACAAGATCAAGCCGGCCGAAGTCGACAAGGTCGTGGCCGAGACCACCAAGGCCATCGCCAAGCGCGCCGCGGCCTTCCCGCGCGTGCTGGCCACCTCTTCGGAGAAGGGCCTGGGCATGCCCGAACTGCGCGCCGAGATCGTGCGGCTCTGCATCGACGAGTGAGCTAGGTCTCGCGCTTCAACATGGTGTCATCCCGGAAGCCTCGCAGAGGCTATCCGGGACCCAGGGGGTGAAGGAACGCGGTGCGCACCGCCCCTGGGTCCCGGCTCTCCCCCGGCTTTCGCCGGGGCCCGGCCGGGATGACACATGTTTTGAGAAGTCGTCTGATCCAAACAGCTTTACTGTCGTCAATTAACCCCACGCTAGGGTTCGCACGCCAGAACCCCCGGCTTCCTGTTTCCTAGAAAAGTCCGCCAGCCATGAACCGCCACGACCTGAAGACCTGGCCCAAGTACTTCGCCGCCGTCCGCGCCGGCCAGAAGCGCTTCGAGATCCGCCGCAACGATCGCGAGTTCGCGGTCGGCGACATCCTGGTCCTGCGCGAGTTCGATCCGGCCACCGACACCTATACCGGCCAGTTCGAAGAGCGTCAGATCACCTTCCTGCTGTCGGAAGAAGACTATGGCGGCGTTATCCACGGCTTCGTGGCGATCGGTTTCGGCGACGTCCCGACCCACCCGACCGCGCCGTCCGAGGGCGCCCTGACCGCCAAGGACCTGGCGGCCTGGCATGAGACGGCCTCCGCCAACGCCTCCCTCCGCGCCCAGGAGGCGCGCAAGGTCTCCGAGAGCTACGCGAAGAGCCATATGAGCGTCGCAGCCGACCGCCATGGCGCGGTGGCCGACGCCGCCGAGGCCGAGGCCAGCTTCCACGCCCAGGCGGCGCGGATCGTCAGCCAGGGCTGAGACCAAAGAAAAAGGCTGTTTTGACGTCAGGTGCTGATCGGCTCGCGGCGGCCGCCCTCGCCCGGAGTTTATCCTCGGGCCGACCTTCGGTCGGTCCCGGGGGACAAGCTCAGGGTGAGGACGACTGTCAGCCTCGGTGCGCACAAAATCCTCATCCTGAGCTTGTCGAAGGACGAGGATTTCCAGCCGCGTTAGCGCCCACACTCAACGCGAATACAGCTAAAGAAAAAGGCCGCCGGGATCGCCCCGGCGGCCTTTTTCTTTTCCGATGTCTGAACCGATCAGGCCGCTTCGCTGACCTGGGCCGGGAACACGTCGTCCATGCGCAGATAGGTGATCAGGCGGTTTTCCATCGAGATGATCGCCTGGATGTAACGCAGTTCCTCGACGCCGACGTCCGGCGCGGGCTGCAGGCTCTCGCGCGGCACGGTGAAGGTTTCCGACACGGCGTCCACCAGGATGCCGGCCAGACGGTCGCGGCACTCGACCACGACGATCACGTGGCGGGTCTCGGGGATCGTGACGCCCAGGCCCAGGCGATTGCGCAGATCGATGACCGGCATGATCGCGCCGCGCAGGTTGATGACCCCGCGCATGTAGTTGGGCGCATGCGGGATCGGCGTGGCCGGTGTCCAGCCTCGGATTTCCCGCACCGTCTTAACGTCGATGCAGAACTCCTGCTCACCGATGCAGAACGAGATCAGTTCCAGCGCGGGCGCGGCGTTGTCGGTCATCACGGTACCCCGATACGAATGGTTCGACCCGGAGCCGCGATCGACGCGCTCTGGGTCAATGCCAGAAAACCCCATATCGCGTTTAACAACCGTTAATTGGTGAACGAAGGAGGCGCGTTGCAATGTCGCGCCCCCTCAATTCGGGTCCATGAGGACGCTGGCTCAGCCTTCGTCGAGGCCTTCATCGCCCTCGTCGGACAGGGCGAACTCGTACCACATGCCATTCAGCACGCCGAAGGCGACGGCCAGGCCAAGGCCCAGGATCCAGGTGAAATACCACATCGGTTCGTTTCCTTCGGATCAGTAGAGGTCGGGATTGACGGCCAGGGCGGCCGTGGTGCTGCGGCCCCAGAGGACCTTGTAGACCCAGGCGGTGTAGGCCAGCACCAGCGGCAGGAAGACGATCGTCACCACCAGCATGATGAACAGGGTCAGGTGGCTGGACGAGGCGTTCCACACCGTCAGGCTCGAGCGCGGGTCCACGCTGCTGGGCAGGATGAACGGGAACATCGACAGGCCCACCGTGGCGATGATGCCCACCGCCGAGGTCGAGGAGCCGGTGAAGGCCATCCAGGCGCTCTTGGCGCGCAGCCCCAAGAGGGCCAGGGCGGCGCCGGCGAAGCCCAGCACCGGGGCCAGGATCATCCAGCCGTGGCGGCCATAGTTGTCGAGCCAGGCGCCGGGCTCTCGCACGGCGGCGGCGCCGCGCAGCGGGTTGGAGGGCCCCGCCGCATCAGCTAGGCCCTCGATCCGGAAGCCCATGCCGCCGAACGCCACCCAGAAGCCGCCGGCCGCGAACAGCACGATGCTGGCCAGGCCCGCGAGCTCGCCGATGCGGCGGGCGCGTTCAGCCACGGGGCCTTCCTCGCCCTTGACGGTGATCCAGGCCGCGCCGTGCAGCACCAGCATCGACACCGACAAGAGGCCGCACAGCAGGGCGAACGGCGAGAACAGACCCAGGAACGTGCCGTCATAGAAGGCGCGCAGGTCGCTATCCAGCCGGAAGGGCGCGCCTTGCAGCACATTGCCCAGGGCCACGCCGAAGCACAGCACCGGCACAAAGCCGCCGACGAACAGCGCCCAGTCCCAGAACGCGCGCCAGCGGGGGTCCTGCCGCTTGGAGCGGTACTTGAAGCCCACCGGCCGCAGGATCATCGCGGTCAGCACCACGAACATCGCGAGATAAAAGCCCGAGAAGCTGATGGCGTAGACGAAGGGCCAGGCCGCGAAGATCGCGCCGCCGCCCAGGATGAACCACACCTGGTTGCCTTCCCAGGTGGCGCCGACGGTGTTGATCACCATCCGGCGTTCCTCATCGGTCTTGGCGACGAAGGGCAGCAGGGCGCCGACGCCCATGTCGAAGCCATCGGTCAGGGCGAAGCCGATCAGGAGAATCCCGACCAGGGCCCACCAGATCACGCGCAGCGTGGCGAAATCGACGGGGATTTCCATTGTGAGGCGCTCCTTTAGGCGACGGCGGCTTCGGGTTCGGGCGAACCGTCGGGGGCGGGATCGTGCAGGGCGTACGGGCCGCGCTTGATGGTCTTGAGGATCAGGCCGACCTCGACCACAGCCAGCGCGCCGTACAGCAGGGTGAAGACCGCGATGCTGATCAGCAGTTGCGGAACCGTCAGGCTGGACGCGCCCAGGAAGGTGGGCAGCACGCCTTCCACCGCCCAGGGCTGACGACCGACCTCGGCCAGCACCCAGCCCATCTCGGCGGCGATCCAGGGCAGCGGAATGGCCGCCACCGCCAGGACCAGGAACCACTTGGTCTGGTGCTTGCGCAGGGTGACCAGCACGAAGGCCGTGGCGAAAAGCAGGATCATCAGGAAGCCGATGCCGGCCATGATCCGGAACGCCCAGAACATCACCGGCACCGGCGGCACCACATCCCAGGCGGTCTGTTTGATCAGCTCGGGACTGGCCTGACGCGGATCGGCGATGTGGCGCTTCAAGAGCAGGCCATAGCCGAGGTCGCGGCGGTGCTGCTCGAAGGTGGCGCGCGCGGCCATGTCGTTGGGATTGACCTTCAGGGCCTCGACCGCGCCATAGGCGATGACGCCCGACTCGATCCGGTCCTCGGCCTTGGCGACCAGCTCGAAAATGCCTTCCACCGGCTTGTCGAGGCTGCGCGTGGCGATCAGGCCCAGCACATAGGGGATCTTGACCTCGTAGTGGGTCTTGCGGTCGGCCATGCTGGGGATGCCGAAGGCGGCCAGGCCCGCCGGGGCGGGCTCGGTCTCCCACATGGCCTCCAGGGCGGCCAGCTTCATCTTCTGGTTATCGGTGAGCGCGTAGCCGCTCTCGTCGCCCAGCACCACGACCGACAGCGACGAGGCCAGGCCAAAGGCGGCCGCCACGGTCATCGACCGCTTGGCCACGCCCGCATACTTGCCCTTCAGCAGATAGAAGGCCGAGACGCCCAACACGAAGGCGGCGGCGATCACGTAGCCGGCGCTGACCGTGTGCACGAACTTGGCCTGGGCCACCGGATTGAACAGCACCTCACGGAAGCTTTCGACCTCCATGCGCATGGTGTCGGTGTTGAACACCGCGCCGACCGGGTTCTGCATCCAGCCGTTGGCGACCAGGATCCACAGCGCCGACAGGTTGGTGCCCAGGGCGACCATGAAGGTCACGAACAGGTGGCCCACCCGGGACAGCTTGTCCCAGCCGAAGAACATCAGGCCCACGAACGTCGCTTCGAGGAAGAAGGCCATCAGGCCCTCGATCGCCAGCGGCGCCCCGAAGATGTCGCCGACATAGTGCGAGTAGTAGGACCAGTTCATGCCGAACTGGAATTCCATGGTGATCCCGGTCGCCACCCCCAGTACGAAGTTGATGCCGAACAGCGTCCCCCAGAACCGGGTGATGGTTCGCCAGATCGGGCGCTTGGTCATCACATAGATGCTCTCCATGATGACCAGCATGAACGACAGCCCCAGGGTCAGGGGCACGAACAGAAAGTGGTAGAGGGCGGTGAGCGCGAACTGGAGTCGCGACAGGTCTACGACAGCGGGGTCCATGGACAGCTCCGAGGCGAACGGCCGATGATCAGGCCGATCGAGAGGCTTGCTCTAGACCCACCCAACCCTCCGTTCCTTGATCCGGATCAAGGCGAGCGGATATCGCCACCCTACACTCAACTGATGGGCGCCCGCATAGTGCAGTTCGATCGTCGCGATCTCGCCAAGACCTGGCTCAAGCAGTGGGAGCGGACCGTCGCGCCGACGGTCCGCCGCGCGAGCCTGCTTGGCTTGGTGGACGGCGTCGCCGCTATCGCCTTCGCCGCCGGCCTGGCCCTGAGCGTCGACGCGATCGCGCAGGGGCGTGGACCGGCCTCACTGGCGATCTGGCTGGCCGTCGCCGCCTTCGCCCTGGCGGTCCGAGGCGTCCTGGCGATGGCGACCGGCGTGCTGGGCGCCCGTGCTGCAGCCAACGCCAAGGCCGTGCTGCGCCTGACCTTGTCGCGCGCCGTGTTCGCCGGCCCGCGCCGCCCCGCCGGCGAAGCCGCCACCGCCCTGGTGGAGGGCGTCGAGGCGCTGGACGGCCACGTCGCCCGCTTTCTGCCCACGCGCCTCTCCGCCGGCGTCCTGCCGCTGGTGATGATCGCCGCCGCCGCGGTCGCCAGTCCCATCGCCGCCGCCATCATGTTGGGAACCCTGATCCCGTTCATCCTGGCCATGATCCTGACCGGCAGCGCCGCCGCCAGCGAGGCGCGCGCCCAGTTCCAGGCCCTGGAGCGGCTGTCGGCCCTGTTCCTCGACCGGGTCCGCGCCCTGCCCGTGGTGCTGGGCTTCCAGGCCGAAGGCGCGACCACAGTGGCCCTGACCCGTTCGGCCTCCAACCTCGCCGAGCGTACGATCCGCGTGCTGCGCGTGGCCTTCCTGTCCTCGGCGGCGCTGGAGTTCTTCGCCGCCCTGTCGGTGGCCCTGGTCGCGGTCTATTGCGGCTTCAACCTGCTGCGGCTGCTGCCGTTCCCGGTTCCGGAACAGCTGGACCTGGCGCGCGCCTTCTTCGTGCTGGCCCTGGCCCCCGAGGTCTACGCCCCCATGCGCCGCCTCGCCGCCGCCTATCACGACCGCCAGGCGGCCGAAGCCGCCGCCGAAAGCCTCTCGACCTTCGAGGCCCCGCCCCCTGCCCCGCCCGCGCCCCGCTGGCGGCCGCGCCGTCGCTTCGCTTTGACGGTGTCGAGATCCGCTATCCGGACACCGACGCTCCGGCCGTGCGTGACTTCGACCTCGTCGCGCCGGCGGGCTCCATCACGGCCCTGGTCGGGGCCAGCGGCGCGGGCAAGAGCTCGATCCTCAACGCCTTGCTGGGCCTGGCGCCGGTGACCGCCGGTGCGATTTCCGTCAACGATAATCCGCTTACGGATATTTCGAGCGACGCCGCCTGGGCGGGACAGTCACCACTGATCCTGCCGGCCTCGATCGCTGACAACATCGCCCTCGCCCGCCGCGACGCCAGCCGGGGCGAAATCGCCGCGGCGGCCGAACGCGCCGGTCTTGGCCCGGCCCTCGCCGCCCGTCCCGGCGGTCTGGACTTCGTGCTCGACGAGCGCGGCTCGGGCCTGTCCGGCGGCGAGCGTCGCCGGCTGTCCCTGGCCCGCGCCCTGCTCAAGCCCGCCCCGATCCTGCTGCTGGACGAACCGACCGCCAATCTCGACGCCGAGGCCGAGGCGGCGATGGTCGAGGCCATCCGCGAGGCCGCGCGGGGGCGCACCACCCTGATCGCCACCCACTCCGAGGCGGTCGCCGCTCTGGCGGACAAGGTGGTGCGGCTATGAACGTGATCTCTGCACCTCAGTTGCAGCTCCGATCGTCATCCCGCGCTTCATGCGCGGGACCCATTTGTCCGCCGCAGGGGCGGTGTCGGACGAGTACTCACGCGCAAGCTGAACCATGGGTCCCGCGCATGAAGCGCGGGATGACGACGGTAGGGTTTGGAGGCCTGGTCTAGTGCCCTCCTCCAATACTCCGCTCGACGATCTCATCCGCGCCCAGAAGCGCCAGCGCGCCGCCGGCCTGCGCCTGGCCGCCCTCAGCGCCGTCACCGTGGGCGCGGCCTCGACCCTGCTGCTGGGCCTGTCGGGCTGGTTCATCGTGGCCAGCGCGGCGGCCGGCGCGGCGGGCCTGGCCGCCGCCCATGCGTTCAACGTCCTGCTGCCCAGCGCCGGTATCCGCTTCCTGGCGATCCTGCGAACCGCCGCCCGCTATGGCGAGCGCTTGTCAGGCCACGCCGCGGCCCTGCGCGCCCTAGCCGCCATCCGCCCGGCGGTGTTCGAGAGCCTGGCCGCCGCACCGCCGGCCGAGTCGCTGGCGCTCTCGCGCGGCGAGGCCTCGGCGCGGCTCGTCCAGGACGTCGACGCCATCGAGACCCGCTTCGTGCGCCTGTCCGCGCCGTGGAGCGCCGCCGCCGGCCTGGGCGCGGGCGTGACGCTGGCCCTGCTGGCCGGATGGATCCCGGCCCTGTCGATCCTGACCGCCGCAAGCGCGGCGACGCTGCTGGCCCGCGCGCTGGCCCGGCGCTGCTCCGCCCCCGCCCGGGCCGCGATCCAGGCACGCACCGGCGCCCTCAAGGACTCCGTGGCCGCCCTCGTTTCGGCCTCGGCCGAGCTGCGCGCCTACGGTCTGGCCGACTGGGCCGGCGAGACGCTCAACGCCCGCGCCGCCAGCCTGGAGGACGCCCGACGCGCCGCCGCACGCGCCCAGGGCCTGATCGTGGCCAGCCAAGCGGTGATCGCGGGGCTCGCGGTGGCCGCCGCCGTCGCCAGCGCCGCGCCCGCCGGCGCGGCCCTCGCGGCTCTGGCCGGCCTGGCGGCGGTGATGAGCCTCGACGCCCTGACCAGCCTGGCCAGCGCCTTCGACCAGGACGGCGCGGCGCGCGAGGCGCGCGAGCGGCTGAACGCCGTGCTGCGCCATCGCCCAAGGCCGGCCTCGACCTCTGCGACGCCCCAGCCCCTGACGCTGCTGGGCCAGACGCTGGGCCCCGGCGAGCGGTTGGCGGTTTCGGGACCGTCGGGCTGTGGCAAGACCACCGCCATCGAGACCCTGCTGGGCCTGCGCGAGGCCGACACCCAGACGCCGCGCGGCGCCTTCGCCTGGCTGCCGCAGGACGCGGGTCTGGTGGCAGGGACGGTGCGCGACAATCTGCGCCTCGCCGCGCCCAAGGCCAGCGACGAGGACCTGTGGGTCGCGCTGGACGAGGCCTGCCTCGCCGACCGCGTGCGCGCCGCGCCCGAGGGTCTGTCGGCCTATGTCGGCGATGACGGCGAGCGCCTGTCGGGCGGCGAGCGGCGGCGTCTGGCCCTGGCCCGCGCCTATCTGCGCGACGCGCCCTGGCTGCTGCTGGACGAACCCACCGAGGGCTTGGACCCGGCCACCGAGGCGGCGGTCGTGGCGCGGCTGGATGCGCGCTTGCAGCGCACCGGACAGGGCCTCGTCCTGGTCAGTCACCGCCCTGCGCCCCTAGCGATCTGCCCGCGGAGGGTTCAGCTCGGCGCGCAAGAAAAAGGCCCGACGACCGTGTCGCCGAGCCTCGTTCCCACCCTATGAACTGGCGCTTATTTCAGATTGACCCGGATATGGGTCGTGAACAGCGCGACGGCGAAGGCCGCGAACGCGCCGATCACCAGAGCCAGATAGGCCGTTTGTCCACCCGACATCGACAGTCTCCTTTGCTGGAGACGCCAAGCTGGCCGAAGCTCGAAGCGCCCGCCTTGACCTGGCTCAAACGGGCGCGGCTATAACGGCGTGACATTCAGGAAGCCGCCCCCGACGATGAAACCGACCCGGAGCCTGTCCGCCAGCCTGTTCAGCGACCCGCACCCGGCCGCCTATCTCGCCGCGTTTGCGGCGGTGATGGCGACAGCGGTGGCGCGGCTCTACCTCCCCGAGGCGTTCACAGCCCCGTCGTCCTTCCTGCTGTTCGTGCCGGCGGTCCTGATCAGCGCGGCGCTGGGCGGCGTGGGTCCTGGCGTGTTCGGCACCACCTTCGCCTGGGCGGCGGTGTGGTGGGTGACGCGCGACATCCCGTTCGACCTGGTCAGCGGCCTGTCGGCGGCGATCTTCCTCTCGGTGGGCTTTGGCATGGCCGTGGGCGGCGGCTGGTTCCATGCCGCGCGGCGACGGGCGGCGGCGGTCAACGACCACCTGCGCTCGATCCTCGATACCGTGCCGGACGCGGTGGTGGTCATCGACCGCGCCGGGATCATGACCTCGTTCAGTCCCGCCGCGCAGCGGATGTTCGGCTGGAGCGAGGCCGAAGCGATCGGCAAGAACGTCAGCCTGCTGATGCCCGAGCCCTATCAGTCGGCCCACGACGGCTATCTGGATCGCTATGCGCGCACAGGCGACAAGCGGATCATCGGCGCGGGCCGGGTCGTCGTCGGCCGCCGCAAGGACGGTTCGACCTTCCCGATGGAGCTGGCGGTCGGCGAGACCCGGGGGCCGACGCCCTCGTTCACCGGCTTCATCCGCGATCTGACCGAGCGCCAGGAGACCGAGACCCGCCTGCAGGAGCTGCAGAACGAGCTGGTTCACGTCTCGCGCCTGACGGCCATGGGCGAGATGGCCTCGACCCTGGCGCACGAGCTGAACCAGCCCCTGTCGGCCATCGCCAACCTGCTGACCGGCTCGCGCCGCCTGATCGATCGCGGCCGCGAAGCCGACCAGGCCAAGGTGCGCGACGCCATCGACCGCGCCGCCGCCCAGGCCCTGCGCGCCGGCGAGGTGATCCACCGCATGCGCGACTTCGCCCGGCGCGGCGCCAGCGAGCGCGAGGCCGAAAGCCTGTCGAAGCTGATCGAGGAAGCCTCGGCCCTGGCCCTGATCGGCGAGAAGGAGCGTCAGGTCGACGTGCGCCTGAAGCTTGATCCGAAGGCCGACGACGTGTTCGCCGACCGGGTCCAGATCCAGCAGGTGCTGCTGAACCTGATCCGCAACGGCATCGACGCCATGCAAGCCCAGGAGCCGCGCAAGCGGGCCCTCCTGATCCGCACCGGCCTGACCGAGGAAGGCTGGTCCGAAGTCAGCGTCGCCGACACCGGTCCCGGCATCGCGCCCGAGGTGCTGGAGCGCCTGTTCCAGCCGTTCATGACCACCAAGCCGCAGGGCATGGGGGTGGGCCTGTCGATCTCGCGCTCGATCATCGAGGCGCACGGCGGCCGCATCTGGGCCGAGGCGAATCCTGGCGGCGGCGCGCTATTCCGATTTACGCTGCCCCCAGCCGAGTCTGTGGCCGGCGAGAAGGAGACCATCGATGACTGACGCCCCCGTGGTCCACGTGGTTGATGACGACGAGAGCGCCCGCGAGTCCTTGGCGTTCCTGCTGGAGTCGGCCGACTTCGAGGTCGTCGCCTACGCCAGCGCGCCCGCATTCCTGGACGCCCTGCCGCAGGCCAAGCCCGGCGTCGTCATCACCGACGTGCGCATGCCCGAGATGAGCGGCCAGGACCTCGTGGCCCGCCTGTCGGCGCTGAAGGTCAAGATGCCGATCGTGATGATCACCGGCCATGGCGACATCCCGATGGCCGTCGAGGCCATGCGCTCGGGCGTCATCGACTTCCTGGAAAAGCCGTTCTCGGAGTCGCGGATGCTGGACGCGCTCAAGCGCGCCTTCGCCACCGTCGAGGCCGCGCCGATCTCCGACGACCAGCAGGTGATCCTGAAGCGGATCGAGAGCCTGTCCGAGCGCGAGCGCCAGGTGCTGGACGGCGTGGTGGCCGGCCACGCCAACAAGGTGATCGCCCGCGACCTGGGCATCAGCCCGCGCACGGTCGAGATCTATCGCGCCAAGCTGATGACCAAGATGCAGGCCGACAACCTGGCGGCCCTGGTGCGCATGACCCTGTCGGTGCGGGGCGGCTGAGCTCAGCCTGGAAGCGCAGGCCGACGACGGACCGTCTTGATCACGGCCTGCGCCACTGCGGCGACCTGTTCGATGAACCAGCTGACCGGGTTCTCGCCCGGTCGTCTCTGGCTGACCCCGAAGGTGGCGATGCAGATCGCCGCGAAGATCGCCGCCGGCAGGGCGATGGCGACCAGGGCGGTGACGCGGGGGGCGGTGGCCTGTCCCAGCACCATCAGGATCTCGAAGGCGAACAACAGCACCCCGCCGGCGGCGACCGCCGCGCCCGAGCCCGCGCGCTTGGCGCTCAGGCCAAACGGCACCGCGATCAGCGGCAACAGCGGCAGGATCAGCGCCCGGGCGAGACGCGCGTAGAGCGCCGCGAGCAAGGTCTCACGCGGCAAGGCGGCGGGCTCCAGACCAAAGCCCTGGCGCGCCAGTTCGATCAGCGTCAGTTCGCTGACGTCCTCGCCGCGTAACCGCAGCAGCCCCGCATCGCCGGAGGGCACGTCGAACATCAGGCGCGAGAAATTGACCACATAGCTCTGGGCGCCGGCCACGGTGCTGATCTGACGTCCGTTCGTCAGCTCCAGCGCAATCTGGCTGTCGGCCGGGTTCTTGTGGACCACCGCTGACACGGCGGTGAGGATGTCTTCACGCCCGTTCGGATCGATGCGCCGGATGAAGACCTGCTGCAGATAGCGCCCGCTGGCGTCGGTCCGATCGGCGGTGAGGAAAAAGTCGGAGCCCGCCGACAGCAGCGCCTTGGGCCGCACATCGCCGTTCCAGCCGGCGTTCTCGGCCGCGTGCAGCACCGCGTGATAGGCGTAGCGGCTGTAGGGCTGCACGAAGCCGAACAGGATCACACTCAACACCATGAGCAGGACGCCCATCGCCACAAACGGCGCTGTGAAGCGGGTCAGCGACGTGCCGCTCGCCAGGATCGCGTCGATCTCGGAGCTCTTGTTCAAGCCGTTGACGACCACGAACAGGCCGATGAAAAAGCCGCCGGGCAAGGTCAGCCCCACATAGTGCGGCGTCAGGTTGACCAGCAGTTCGGCGAGATACCGCAAACCCTCCGTCGTCTGCGACAGCAGATCGAACGATCGCATCAGGCGCTCCATCAGGAACGCCACCATCGTACTGATCAGCACCGCCGACATCGGCGCCAGGGTCCGCCGCAGCAGGTAGCGATCGAGCGTGTTGGGAAAGATCAAGGCGGAACTCGTCGTACCGAGCGCCCTTTGCCAATCCGATCTGACCCGTCAGCTCGGCGAAAAGACGCTATTTCAAAGGTTTAGAGCGCGGCGATCCGACCACCGCGCGCTAGGGCGTCGACAGCGCGGCGGCCTGGGCGTCGATGAGGCCGGCGCGCCGTCCGGTCCGGGCGCGCAGTTCATGCGGGCTGACCTCGGCGCGGCTCGGCGCCGAGGCCCGCGCGTCCAGGGCCTCGGCATAGATGTCCACCACCTCGTCGAGAATTTCGGTCCACCGATAGGCCGCGCTGCGATCCAGGGCCTTGGCGCCCATCTGGCGCAGGCGATCCTGGTCCTGACAAAGGCTCAGGAGCGCCTGGGCGTAGCTGGCCGGATCGCTCGGCGCGCAGAGGATCGCGTCACGACCATCGCGCAGCAGCGCGCGGGTGTTGGGCGCGTCGGCGCAGACAATGGCTAAGCCCGACGCCATGGCCTCGAGATTGACGTTGCCGAAGGTCTCGGTGGTGCTGGGGTTGAGGAAGATATCGCCGCTGGCCAGGGCCGTGGCCAGCGCCTCGCCGGCCAGAAAGCCCGCGAAGGTCGCCATCGGAAGCCGTTCCTGGAACCAGGCGCGCGCCGGGCCATCGCCGATGATCAACACCTGCGGCGAAGGGCCCGAGGCGGCCAGGCGATCGATCGTATCGGCGAACGCCGCGAGCCCCTTCTCCATCACCAGACGTCCGAGGAACACGATGACCGGGCGATCCGGATCAAAGCCCTGCGCCGCCCGCCAGGCCGCGCTGCGTCGCGCCGGATTGAACAGGTCGGCGTCCACGCCGCGCGCCCAGGTCCGGACCTGCACGCCCAGGTTCTGCGCGCGCAGTTCCTCGCCGATCGCCGGGGTCGGCGTCATGACGAAATCGCAGGCGCCGTAGAACTGCCACAGCCGCCGCCGCGCGAGCGCGCGCAGGCCGCCCAGCCCGTAGTAGTCGAGATACGAGTCGAACAGCGTGTGCAGGCTGGCGACGACCGGCGTCTTGAGGCGCCGGCCCAGCTTCAGCGCGGCCGCGCCCAGCAGATCCGGCGCCGACAGATGGATCAGGTCCGGCGCGAACGCCTCGACATCGCGCCGCACCGCCGCCGGAAGACCCAGCGCCAAGCGATAGTCCCTGCGAAACGGGATGGTGACCGAGGGCACCGACACCAGATCGCCGACCGGGGCGAAAGCCGGCGTGGGCGAGGTCGGCGAATAGACTCGCACCTGCGCGCCGGTCGTGCGCTGCACGTGGTCCACCAGCCTGTTCAGCGACTTGTTGGCCCCGTCGAGCGTGTAATTGTAGTTCCCCGAGAACAGGGCGATCCGCGCCGGACGCGCGCCATGGGTGAACATCGAGGCCTTAGAATCCATCGCCATGCTTTCCCGTGAGCGCCTCGGGCCTGGCCCGGGCGGCTTCGCTTCCCCCCGGAAGCGGCTCAGTCCATGACTTAGAGCAGGCAACGCCGTCGTTTTTGTGAAGGCGCTCTACGCACGACCGTCACGGTACTGATTTACCGGTGGCGGACGTGTTCTTTTGGGGGGCCGCCGGATGCGGATCGTGGACGTCGCCGAGTTCTATTCACCCACCGGCGGGGGCGTTCGGACCTATATCGACCGCAAGCTCGAGGTGGCCGAGCAGCTGGGCCACGAGCTGTTCGTCATCGCCCCGGGGCCCGAAGACCGATTCGAATCCCGTCGATCGGGCGGCGTGATCTGGGTGCGCGCGCCGCGCCTGCCGTTTGACGCCAACTACTACATGTTCTGGGACACCGCGCCCGTGCACAAGCATCTGGACGCCCTGGCGCCCGATCTGGTGGAAGCCTCATCGCCCTGGCGCGGCGCCTGGGTCGTCGCGCGATGGCGCGGGCGCGCGGCGCGGTCGATGTTCATGCACGCCGACCCCGTGGCGATCTATCCGCAGCGCTGGTTCGGCGGAGTGGCCAGCCCCGAGCGCGTCGACCGGTGGTTCGAATGGTTCTGGCGCTATCTCCGTTCGCTGCGTCGCCATTTCGACACCACCGTCGCCGGCGGACACTGGCTGGCCAAACGCTTCGAGCAGCATGGCCTGGCCCCTGTGGCGGGCATCCCCTTGGGCATTGATCGCGCCGCCTTCTCGCCCGATTTCCGGGATCAGGCGTTGCGCGCGCGGCTGCTGGAGGCCTGCGCCATGCCCCACGACGCCAAACTGGCTCTGGCGGTGGGCCGATTCCATCCCGAGAAGCGCTGGCCGATGGTGATCGAGGCGACGGTGAAGGCGTCCAAAGCCACGCCGATCGGCCTGGTGGTGGTGGGCGATGGCATCGACCGCGCCCGCGTGCGGCGCGCCGCCGCCGGTCAGCCGAACGTGCACCTGATCCCGCCGATCCGCGATCGCCCCCTTCTTGCGGCCCATCTGGCCAGCGCGGACGTGCTGGTGCACGGCTGCGACTCGGAGACCTTCGGCCTGCTGCCCGCCGAGGCCATGGCCAGTGGCCTGCCCCTGGTCGGCCCTGATCGCGGCGGCTTCGCCGATCTGGCCCGACCCGAGAGCGCCGAGATCTATCGCTCCGGCGATACGAACGCCGCCGCCGCCGCCCTCCTGCGGCTGCTGGCGCGCGATCCTGCGCAGCTCCGGGCCGCGGCGCTGCAGGCGGCGGCGGGCGTCAGGCCCGACGTCGACCATTTCGCCGAACTCTTTGATCACTATCGGACGATCGCGGACCGCGCCTTGGCCGGCGGAGAGGCGAGGCCATGACCGCTTCGCCCCCGCAAGAGGCCTGGAGCCCCAAGGCGCCTTCGCTCTGGTGGAATGTCCTGGGCGTGGCCGTCTCGGTGGGACTGGTGGCGGCGATCCTGTTCCAGCTGGACAGCGCGGCCGCCGACGGGATGAAGATGATCGTCCAGCTGCCGATCGCGATCTGGCCGGCCATGGTCCTTCTGTATCTGACCCAGCCGATCTGCGATTTCGCCGTCTATCGGCGGACCTGGAACCTGCCCCTGTCGGGCTTTGGGGTGCTGCTGCGCAAGAACGTGATCAACGAGATCGTGCTGGGCTACAGCGGCCAGGCCTATCTCTATGTGTGGGCCCGGCGCGTCAGCGGCGCGGATGTCGCCCCGTTTGCGGCGATCAAGGACGCCAGCATCATATCGGCGCTGCTGGGCAACCTGCTGACCCTGGTGCTGACCGCCGTCAGCGTCACGCAGCTCACCCAACTGGGCCTCGTCAAGCAGCTCGGACCGGCGCTGTGGTCCGGCCTGATCCCCATCGCCATCTCGATCGGACTGGTGGCGTTCGGACGCTGGGTGTTCTCACTGTCGCCCCGTCTTCTCCTGTTCGTCACCAGCGCCCATACGCTGCGCATCATCGTCTCCACCGCCCTCACCGTGATGATCTGGCGCATGGCCCTGCCCGAGGTCGAGGCCCAGCTTTGGCTGGTGCTGATGGCCGTTCGCTATCTGGTGTCGCGCATTCCGCTGCTGGCCAACAAGGACCTGGTGTTCGGCAATCTGATGGTCTTCCTGCTGGGTCCGCAGGCCCCGGTGGCGGTGCTGCTTGCGGCGCTGGCCCTGGCGACCCTGCTGATGCACCTGGGCGTCATCGTCATCCTGGGCGCCGTCGCACTGGCGCGGCATCTGGCCAAGCGGATTACGCGCGACGCCCCGTCAGCCGGCGCCCCTTAGGTCTAGAGGCCCGGCGCCGCGCGAGCCAGGAGAGCCGACAGCTCGCGACCCAGCTTGTCGTCCAGCAGCGGCTTTTCCACCAGGGTGACCCCGGTGACCCCCCGCCGCGTCAGGCGTTGGGCGTCTCCGGTCAGGACGATGGTCGGACGCCCGGCGGTCGGGGGCGGTACGGAGGCGTCGCCGTCATCGATGACCACGCACGCCGCCGCCCCACAGTCGGAACATGCCAGACAGCCGTCCGTGTCGGCGGGCGCGCGCACCGCATAACCGTCGGTTTCCAGCGAGAACCGCAACGCGTCGCGCAGGGCCTCGTCCTCCACCAGGAGGAGGATCATGGGACGGTCGGTTTCGCCGTCCGACAGGTCGGGCCGGTCGCACATGCGTCGCAAGCCGCCACAAGGGCAGGCGGCGCGCCTTGATCGGCGTCAAAATCGCCGCCCTCAGCATCGCCGCCTAAGGGACTCCCCTTAGCGGACCGCTCCTTAGGCGCATGCCCCGAATTTCGGACCCGTTTGAGATGGCGCAAAAAACCCACAACAAATGAGGGGGTTTCCCATGCTGTCTCCGATCCGCGCCAAGGCTTTCGAAAGCGACCACCTGCTCGACGCCGTCCTGCCCGCCCCGGGGGCCTGCGCCCGCTTCCACCGTGACGAAGAGATCTTCGGCGAGGGCGAAGCCGCCGACTATGTCTATCAGGTGGTGTCGGGCTCGGTGCGCACCTATCGGATCCTGCGCGATGGCCGCCGCCAGATCGACGAGTTCCATTTCGCCGGCGACTATTTCGGCCTGGAGATGACCGAAACCCACCGGATCAACGCCGAGGCCATGTCGGACGCCACCGTGCGGATGATCCGCCGCGGCGCGCTCAGCGACCTGGCCGCCCAGCGCGGCGATGCGGCCCGGGCGCTCTTCCGCCTGACCGCCGAGGGCCTGCAGCGCTGCCAGGACCACGTGCTGATGCTGGGCCGCCGCTCGGCCCAGGAACGGGTCGTGGGTCTGCTGCTCGACATCGCCACCCGCACCCGCGCCGACGCCGAACTGGACGTGCCGATGAGCCGCCAGGACATGGCCGACTATCTGGGCCTGACGATCGAGACCGTGTCGCGCACCCTCACCAGCCTGCAGGACGAGGGCCTGATCGCCCTGCCGACCGTCCGCCACATGGTGCTGAAGGACCGCCGCGCGCTGGAGCGTCTGGTGGCTTAAAGCTAGAGCGTGAGGCCGAAAGTGGGAACCGGTTTCGGCTATTCTCACGCTCTAAGTATTTGATTTAGAGCCTTTTTACGCCTGAAATCGATTCCGATTTCAGGCTAAAGGCTCTAGACGCCGCCCTCGTCGGACCGCTCCAGGCCCGCGATCGTCGCTTCCTTATCCGCGTCGCCCTGGTTGACCGAGCGCAGCATGACCTGCCGCATCGCATAGACGAGCATGGCGAGCAGGATCACCGTGTTGAGCACGAACGGCGCCCAGCCGATCTGCTCGTAGAGCAGCACGAACAGCGGGGCGACCACGACGTTCAGGCCGTTGATGGCGGCGATCGCCCCGGCGGCGCCGGCCTGGTCCTTGGCCTCCACCGACAGCGACGCCCCCGCCGTGAAACCGGGACGGGCGAAGCCATAGCCCAGGCTGGCGATCGCATAGCCGATGGCGACGGCCGCATAGTCGGGTGCGAAAGCCACGACGATGTTACCCAGGGCGGCGGCGGCCACGCCCCAGCGCATCAGCTCGCGCGGCCCCATGCGGAACATGCGGATCAGGCCCCACTGGGCCAGAAGCCCCGCCACCGCGCCCGCCGCCATGGCCAGGGTGATGAAGCCCTGGGCCTTGATCGGCGACAGGCCCAGCTTGTCGATGATCAGGAACCCCAGGGTCTGGGTCTGGGCCGTCTGGCAGGTGGCGACCAGAAACCCGTAGATCAGAAAGGGCTTCAGGCGCGGGTCCTTCCAGAGGGCCGCCCCTTCGCCGCGCCAGGGAAGACCCATGCCGCGCCGGCGCGGCGGCGTGTCGCCCCGTCCGGGCGTGAAGGTTTCAGGCAGACCGCGATGCACCACCACGAGCATCCCCGCCGCCAGGGCCGCGAAGGCCACCATCGGTCCGGCCAGTCCGACGCCGGGCAGAACGAACAGCGGGGCCAGCAGCGGCCCGACCACCGTGCCCAGGCCAAAGGCGCCGGCCAGGCTGGCCATGGTCTGGGTGCGCTCCTCGCGGCTGGTCCGTTCGGCCAGATAGGCCTGTGTCGCCGGATTGGCCGCTGAGCCGAAACCGCCGAACAGCGCCCGCGCCAGCAGGAACAGCACGAAGATCACCATCGGCGGCGCCAGATGGTGCAGACCCGCCGAGACCACGATCGCGCACAGGGTCATCGACACAGCAAAGCCCGCCAGGCCCAGCATGATCAGCGGCTTGCGCCCGCGCAGGTCCGACTGCCGGGCCCAGAACGGCGAAGTCACCGCCCACAGCACCGCCGACAGCGAGAAGATCCCCGCGACCAGGGCGTCAGGAATGCCGATCTCGCGACCGATCGCCGGGAGTACCGACAACATGCCGGTGTTCCCCAGGGCGGTCGCCACCGACACGCCGAAGAGAATGGCGAACGCCCGCCGGTTGGTCCGGCCGTCTTGAGTGTCCCCAGTCATCAAACAACCGTTAGACCCGCGTTCCCGCCCGCGCAATGTGTCGCAGGCTCGCCCGCGAAGTCTCGACGGGCGAGAACCTTGGATTAATCATTAATCGGCATGATGCGCCGATAAATTCGGGGCGCGCCACACTATGTTCCAGATCATCGGCATCGTTCTGCTCTTCGCCATGGTGTTCGGCAGCTACATCATGGCTGGCGGCAAGATGGACGTGATCATCCACGCCGCGCCGCACGAACTGATGGCCATCGGCGGCGCCGGCGTCGCCGCCTTCCTGATCGGCAACTCGGTGACCGTGATCAAGGCCACGCTGGGCGGCTTCGGCACCATCTTCAAGGGTCCCAAGTGGAAGGCGCAGGACTATCGCGACCTGCTCAGCCTGCTGTTCCTGCTGACCAAGACGATGAAGTCCAAGGGCGTGATCGCCCTGGAAGCGCACATCGAAAAGCCGCACGAAAGCACGATCTTCTCGCGCTACCCCAAGATCGCCCACGACCATTTCGCCGTCGACTTCATCTGCGACACCCTGCGGATGATGACCATGAACCTGGAAGATCCCCACCAGGTCGAAGACGCGATGGAAAAGCAGCTCGAAAAGCACCACCACGAGGCGCACGGCGCCGCCCACGCCCTGACGCAGCTGTCCGACGGTCTGCCGGCCCTGGGCATCGTGGCCGCCGTGCTGGGCGTCATCAAGACCATGGGCTCGATCACCGAGCCGCCGGCGGTGCTGGGCACCATGATCGGCGGCGCGCTGGTCGGTACGTTCATGGGCGTGTTCATGGCCTATGGCCTGGTCGGCCCGATGGCCACGCGCCTGGGCGGGGTGCTGGACGAGGACCATAACTTCTACAAGATCATCCAGGCGGTTCTGGTCGCCCACCTGCACGGCAACGCCGCCCAGATCTCGGTCGAGATCGGTCGCGGCAACGTGCCCAGCGCCTACCAGCCCAGCTTCGCCGAGCTGGAAGAAGCCCTGTCGCAAATGCCCAACGAATAGGTCGGGGACACCCTACCGACTCGTAACTTGCGCGGCCTCTCGAACCGGTATTCCTTTCCGAGCCGAAGACGTCGCCGCCAAGGCGACGCGGCCAATCGAAGGGGAAACCTCATGACCTCCACCCTGATCCGCAAGCTGCTGATCGCCGGCGTCGCCGTCTCGGCCCTGTCGCTGGCCGCCTGCGGCAAGAAGGAAGAAGCCGGCGCCGAAGACGCCGCCGCCAAGGCCGCGGCCGCTGACGCCTCGACCGTGACCGACGCCGCCTCGGCCAAGGACCAGGCCGCCGCCGACGCCAACAAGGCCGCCGCCGACGCCGCCGCCGCGCCGGTCGATCCGGCCGACGCCGCCGCCGCCGGCGCCACCTCGACGACCGCCCCCGCCGAAGCGGCCGCGCCGGCCGAGGCCGCCAAGCCGGAAGAGAAGAAGGCCGCGCACTAGGTTCGAAAACCTCGCCCTTCGACAAGCTCAGGGTGAGGCTTTCGACCGCCGGCTCACAATCGTCCTCACCCTGAGCCCGTCGAAGGGCAAGGACGGGCGGCCCGCCAAGGTTTGAAAGGGCTGCTCCACAGAGCGGCCCTTTTTCGTTGACGCCCCGCCCCCGCAAGCGCTGTAGCAGCGGCATGGATACCACCGCCCCCTCCGACGGATCGCCTCCAGGCTCGCCGCTGGTCTGGCGCGACGACGGCCTGCCGCAGTCGAGCCTCTACGGCGACGTCTACTTCTCCAGCGTCGATGGGCTGGCTGAGACGCGGGCGGTGTTCCTGGCCGGCTGCGGCCTGCCCGAGCGCTTCGCCGAGCGGCGCGACTTCGTGGTGGGTGAGCTGGGCTTCGGCTCGGGGCTGAACATCGCCGCCCTGCTCGACCTGTGGCGACGCGAAAAGCCGGCGGGCGGCCGACTGCACATCTTCTCGATCGAGGCCCATCCGCTGTCGCGCGACGAAGCGGCGCGGATCCTGGCTCACTGGCCTGAACTGGGCGAAGCGGCGCAGGTGCTGCTGGATCATTGGCCCGGCCGCGCGCGAGGCTTTCACCGGGTCGACCTGCCCGGCTTCGACGCCGTGCTGGACCTGGCGGTGATGGATGTGGTCGAGGCGCTGGAGGCGTGGGACGGCTTGGCGGACGCCTGGTTCCTGGACGGCTTCTCGCCCGCTCTGAACCCCGCGATGTGGCGCGATGAGGTGCTGGCGGCGGTCGGCGCGCGCTCGGCCCCCGGCGCGCGGGCGGCGACCTTCACGGTGGCCGGCGCGGTGCGTCGCGGCCTGTCGGCAGCCGGGTTCGAGATCGCCAAGCGGCCGGGCTTTGGTCGCAAGCGCGAACGTCTTGAGGCCTGGCGACCGGGTATGCGGCGGGTGGCGCAGCGCCCCGAGACCCTGGCGATCATCGGGGGCGGGATCGCCGGCGCCGCGCTGGCGCGCGCGGCCCGCGCGGCGGGTCTCGAGGTCACAGTCATCGACGATGCGGACGCGGTGGCCGCCTCGGGCAATCCCGCCGCCCTGGTGACCCCGGCGCTGGATGCGGGCGGCGGTCCGCGCGCGGCGCTGTACGCCCAGGCCCTGTCTCGCGCCGTGACGCTGTACGAGGCGCAGCCCGACGCCGTGATCGCCTGCGGGGTGCTGCAGCTGGCCGCCGGCGAGCGCGACCCCGCCCGCTTCGCCACAGTCGCGGACCAGGACCTGTTCGAGCCCGGAGACATGCGGACGCTGGAGGCCGAGGACACCCGCGCTCGCCTGGAAACGCCCACCCCTGCGCTGGCCATGGCGGGCGCGCGGGTGATCGCGCCGGCCGAGGTGACGGCCGCCTGGGCGGGTTCTGTCGTACGTCGTCGGGTGGCGAAGGCCGAACGCGACGGCGAGGGCTGGCGACTCCTAGACGCGGCGGGTGAGACCATCATGCGCGCCGACCGGCTGGCCCTGGCCGGCGGCGCAGCGGGGGCGGATCTGCTGGCCGAGGCTCCCCTGCGCCCGGTCCGGGGACAGGCCAGCTGGACGCGTGGTCATGGCGCCCCGGCGACGGCCTTTGGCGGCTACGCCATCCCGACCCGCGAGGGCCTGCTGTTCGGCGCCACGCATGACCGCGACGACACCCAGACCGACGTGCGTTCCGAAGACCACGCGCGAAACCTTGCGACGCTGGCTAAGGGCCTGCCGGCGCTGGCCGCACGGCTGGCGGACTCCACCTTCGAAGGCCGCGCTGCGGTCCGCGCCACCACGCCTGATCGCCTTCCCTTGGCCGATCTTCGAGAAGACGGCGTCATCGTGCTGACAGGCCTGGGTTCGCGCGGCTTTTGTCTGGCGCCGCTGTTGGCCGAGCATCTGGTCGCCCGCCTGCTGGACGCCCCCTCGCCGCTGCCGCGCCAATTGTCGCACCTGCTCAAACTGACGCGTTTCGACTCGCCTGTGACGCGTAGCCGCGTATAGTTGAACACGGTTATCGGAGCTTCACCGGCGACGGCGGAACGCTCTGGGCCCCACGAAAACACATCTGGCCGGCGCCCCCTTCATAGCCGGCCACGTGACGGCGGACCGCCGCCCTCTTGGCCCGCCGGATCAGACGCTCCCGACGCCCCATCGGGAGCGTCTTTTCGTTGGGCGAGCTTTCGCTCGCTGTGCGAACTTGTCGCAAATAGCCAAGATTGCGGAAGAAATTCTGCTTCTCCATACTCCTGTCACGTGAGTGGAGCGCGTCGGTGTGTAGTCAGTGCGAGCGGTATGGACTGAACCTCCACGGGGATGATGTCGCCCCGGCCGTCTCGGGCGGCGAGGGTCCCTACGCGTTTGTCGACGCCGACTCGCGCGTGGGAACCGTCGACGGAAAAAAGAGCCTCACGGTTCCAGAAGCCGCCCTGCAACTGCTGCGCAGCGAGCCGGGCTGGTCGAACCAGTTCCTGATCCCCGCGACCGTGACCTATGCGTTCCGGGCGACCGCACCGGCGAGCATGCCCAGCGATTCGGGCGGCTTTTCGCAGTTCAACGCCGCCCAGATCCTTCGGGCCGAGAAGGCGCTGCAGGCCTGGTCCGACGTCGCCAACATCACCTTTGTCCGCGTGGGCGAAGGCACGTCGGGCGAGGCCGCCTACAGCGACAACGCCTCGATCCTGTTCGCTAATTTCAGCACCGGCAGCGAGGGCTCGGCGGGCTTCGCCTACTATCCGGGCAACCCGGCGGCCAGCAGCCGATCCGGCGATGTCTGGATCAAGTCGACGGCCGGCTACAACACCAACCCGACCGGCTCCAACTACGGCGGCATGGTGCTGGTTCATGAGCTGGGGCACGCCATCGGCATCGCCCACCCCAGCGACTACAACGCCAGCGCCGACGACACCCTGACCTATGCGGCGAGCGCGACCTACTATCAGGACAGCCGCCAGTACACGGTGATGTCCTATTTCAGCGAGGCCAACACCGGCGGCTCGTTCGGCGGCGCCTACGCCTCCTCGCCCCTGCTCGATGACATCGCCGCCGCCCAGCTGGCCTATGGCGCCAACATGACCACGCGCACCGGCGACACGGTGTACGGCTTCAACTCGACCGCCGGCCGCGAGTGGTTCGCGGCGACCTCGTCCTCGACCCGGCTGGTGTTCGCCGTCTGGGACGCCGGCGGCGTCGACACCCTGGACTTCTCCGGCTATCGCGTGGCCCAGACCATCGACCTGCGCTCGGGCTATTTCTCCAGCGTCGGCGGCCTGAAGGGCAATGTCACCATCGCCATGAACGCGGTGATCGAGAACGCCATCGGCGGCTCGGCGGCCGACACCATCAACGGCAACGCTGTCGACAACCGGCTGACCGGCGGCGCGGGCGCCGACATCCTGGACGGCGGCCGGGGCGTCGACACCGCCGTCTTCTCCGGCGCCTACGGCAGCTACACCCTGACCGCCGCCACGAACGGCGCCTGGTCGGTGCTCGACCGGGTGGGAACGGACGCCACCGATACGCTGGCGAACATCGAGTTCCTGGCCTTTACCGATCGGACCGTGACGCTCGTCGACAGCCGCGTCGCGACCGCGATCAGCAATATCCTGCGACTGCAGACCTTCAGCGCCTCGGCCGAACCGCTGTCCAAGAGCCTGGCGGCCTCGATGGCCGCCGGCGCCAGCCATACCGACGCCATCGGCCAGGTGTCCAAGACCGCGCTGTCGACCAGCGGTGTGGCGGTGCTGGCCTATCAGTTCTTCACCGGCAAGACGCCCACGGCGGCCGGCATGGACTATCTGGTCAATCCGGACGGCGTGAACGCCAACAACCTCAACAGCGCCTACTATCAGTCGTTCAATCTCGAGAACCGCTACATCAATTTCGCGGTCAATCTGGGCAAGATCGGCGAGGGGGCGACCCAGTTTCTGGCCGACTATGGCGCCCTCAGCCTGTTTGACGCCACGCGCAAGGCCTATGCGACCATCTTTGGCCTGACGCCCACCGACGACAAGGTGCGCGCCCTGATCGACGGCCGCACCGACTATTTCGCCGCCTATGGCCAGGACGGGCCAAACGGTCAGGGAACCAAGGCGGCCATGGTGGGCTGGCTGATGGCCGAGGCGGGCAAGGCCGACATCGGCGTCTACGCCAAGTCGGCAGGGGCCTTCTTCGCCGACCAGGCCACCAAGAATGTCTATGGCGTGGATCTGATCGGCGTCTACGCCAAGCCGGAATACAACCTCATCTGACCGTGCGAAGGGCGCGGCGACAAAGGTCCAGACAGCGATTTGAAGGGAGCAAGGGCGGGCGGCCCTCCCCCGAAAAGGTCGCCGCCCGAGTTGCTTCACCGGTGGGGTGGTGAAGGGGACGCAGAGCTAGCCGCAGGCGGCCGCGACTAGCAAGCCCAAAATACCCAGAATGCGGTTTAGCGTGACGCAAATACAACGCTACGTTCAGCGCCCGGCAGCCCACCCGGCGCGCAGACGACCAAACAAGGCGCTCTGGACCAACGTGCAGCTTTACCTTGGCTGCAGCGCCCGCTAGCCATGTCTGCGGAGGGGGCTCCAAAAAACTGTTCAGGACGCCGAATGAGCGACGCTGCGCCCCCCGTCTCGTCTCCGCCCCCCCGTCAGAAGGGCTTCCTCGGCGCCGTCGAGCGACTAGGTAATCTCCTTCCCGAGCCCGTGATGATCTTCGTCTGGCTGATCCTGGGCCTGATGGTCCTGTCGGCCATCGGTCAGGCCCTGGGCTGGTCGGCCTCGATCACCTATGCCGGCGACGAGGCCCCGCAGTTCGGCGAGCTTGAGAACGGCGTCCTGACCTATGCGGCCAGCAGCCTGTTCTCCGAGGCGAACCTCGCCCGCCTGTTCACCGAAATGCCCAAGACCCTGACCAGCTTCGCGCCGCTCGGCCTGGTGCTGGTGGTGATCCTGGGCGCGGCCGTCGCCGAACGCTCGGGCCTGTTCAGCGCCCTGATCCGCGCCAGCCTTCGCGAGGCGCCCAAAAGCATTCTCACCCCCCTGGTGGTGATCATCGGCATGGTCTCGCACCATGCGTCCGACGCGGCCTATGTGGTGTTCATCCCGCTGGCCGGCCTGCTCTATGCCGCGGTGGGTCGGCATCCGCTGGCGGGGATCGCCGCCGGCTTCGCCGCCGTCTCGGGCGGTTTCGCCGGCAATCTGACGCCGGGCCAGTTCGACGTCGTGTTGTTCGGATTCACCCAGGAGGCGGCGCGGATCATCGACCCGACCTGGACCATGAACCCCTTGGGCAACTGGTGGTTCATCCTGGCCATCGTGGTGGTCTTCACCCCCATCGCCTGGTTCCTGACCGACAAGGTGGTCGAGCCGCGCCTTGGCCCCTGGGGCGGCCAGGCCGACGACGCCCTGAAGGCCGAGCTGGCCAAGTCGGCCGTCACGCCTGACGAAAAGCGCGGCCTGAAGTTCGCCGGTCTCGCCGCCCTGGCCGTGGTCGCCCTGTTCGCGGCCCTGAGCCTGATCCCTGGCTTCACTCCGCTGATCGACGAGACCAAGACCGGCCCCGCCCAGCTGACCCCGTTCTACGGCGCGCTGATCGCCGGCTTCATGATGCTGTTCCTGGCCGGCGGCGTCGCCTATGGCGTCGGCGTCGGCACGGTGAAAACCGAGGGCGACGTCGTGGCCATGATGGCCGACGGCGTGCGCTCGGTGGCCCCCTATATCGTCTTCGCCTTCTTCGCCGCCCACTTCGTGGCGATGTTCAACTGGTCGCGCCTGGGCCCCATCGCCGCCATCCACGGCGCCGAGACTCTGAAGGCGATGAACCTGCCCGCGCCCCTGCTGCTGGTCAGCGTGCTGGGCTTCTCCTCGGTGCTGGACCTCTTCATCGGCTCGGCCTCGGCCAAGTGGAGCGCCCTGGCGCCGGTCGTGGTGCCGATGTTCATGCTGCTGGGCATCTCGCCCGAGATGACCACCGCCGCCTACCGCATGGGCGACAGCTTCACCAACCTGATGACGCCGCTGATGAGCTATTTCCCGCTGGTGCTGGCCATGACGCGGCGCTGGGATCCCAGCATGGGCGTCGGCTCGCTGCTGGCCCTGATGCTGCCCTACGCCCTGGCCTTCATGGTCGCCGGCGTGCTGATGACCCTGGCCTGGGTGGCCTTCGACTGGCCGCTGGGCCCGGCGGCGCAGGTCCACTACACCCCGCCGGGCGGACTGCTGAAGTAGGCGAGCCCCACGAACCCCGAGGCGCGCACCCCGCGCCTCGGGGAATCGGGCGCGCAAACGCGGCCATCGCGTGCGCGATCGCCGTGGAAGTCTGAATTTTCAGGAAGAGGATGGTGGACGCGACAGGGATTGAACCTGTGACCCCTACGATGTCAACGTAGTGCTCTCCCGCTGAGCTACGCGTCCGCCGAAGCGATCCGAAGCGTCTCCGTGAAGACGTCCCGGCCGGGAAGGTGTGGGGGTATAGCGGCGGCTCGCGGAGTGCGCAAGCCGCCTGTCGAAACTTTTTGTGGGATCAGGCCGCCATCATCTTTTCGACCTCGGCGACGAGGTCGCGCAGGTGCACGGGCTTGGACAGCACCTTGGCGCCGGCGGGCGCGCGGTCCTGGGCCGAGAGGGCCACGGCGGCGAAGCCGGTGATGAACATGATGCGCAGGGATGGGTCGCGGGCGGCGGCCTGGCGGGCCACCTCGATGCCGTCCATGCCGGGCATAACGATGTCGGTCAGCAAGAGGTCCCAGGGATGATCCAGGTGCTGGACGGCCTCTTCGCCGTCGGCGCAGGCCTGGACTTCGAAGCCGGCGCGTTCCAGCGCGCGGGCCAGGAAGCCGCGCAGGGAATCATCGTCTTCGGCGAGGAGGATGCGGGCCATGGGGTCACGTGTCCGAGTAAGATCGTCGATAGAGGATCCACCTTATCGCCCCGTCCGTAAATCGGGGATGAACCTAAACGTCGCGGCTGGGGATGTTTCGACAGCGGCGATTGAGATTTGACCGCGCGCCGCGACGCTTCGATGATGCGGCATGAGCGCGTGGCGGCCCCTTTCGAGCGAAGAGCTTTCGTCCCCGCCGCTGGAGACCTTTGGCGGGCCAGCGTTCGAGGTGCTGCGCGCGGTCCCGGCCGGGGCGCCGCCGCCGACCGCCTTGGTGTTCGCCTCGCCCCACTCGGGCGACCTCTATCCCGAGGACATGGTCGCCGCGGTCCGCCTGCCGGTCGAGACCCTGCGCGCGTCCGAGGACGCGTTTGTCGACCGCATCATCGGCGGCGCGCCCGCCCTGGGGGCCGCCGTGGTGCGCGCCCGCTTCGCCCGCGCCTATGTGGATCTGAACCGCGAGCCCTGGGAGCTGGACCCGGCGATGTTCGACGGCGACCTGCCCGAGTACGCCCAGGGCCGCACGGCGCGGGTGGCGGCGGGGCTGGGTACGATTCCCCGCGTCGCCGGCGAGGGTCGGCCGATCTATGGCCGCAAGCTGTCGTTCGACGAGGCCAGGACCCGGGTCGAACTGGCCCACCGCCCCTATCATGACGCCCTGGACCGACAGCTGGCGGCGGCGCGCGCGGCGCACGGGGCGGCGATCCTGATCGACTGGCACTCGATGCCTGCCGCCGCCGCGCGCGGGCAGCGGACCAAGGGCGGCGGCGTCTGCGACATCGTGCTGGGCGACCGCTTCGGCGCAGCCTGCTCGCCCAAGCTGACGGCCCTGGTCGAGCGCGAACTGGAGGCTCTGGGCTACAATGTCGCCCGCAACGCGCCCTATGCCGGCGGCTACACCACCGAACACTATGGCCGCCCCGCCAAGCGCACCCACGCCCTGCAGATCGAGATCAACCGAGCGCTCTATATGGACGAGACGACGCGCGAGCCGACCGACGGCCTGGCGCGGCTGACCGCCGACGCCGAGACCCTGACGCGAGCGCTGGCCGGGATGGAGCTGAGCGCCCTGCGCTGAAGCAAGAGGAAGGCTAGAGCGCGTTAGGTTTAAGTGTGAGCGGTTAAACCGCTCGAACGCGCTCTAAGTCTATAAACAGGCTCTAAATCAAATACTTAGAGCGTGAGAATAGCCGAAACCGGTTCCCACTTTCGGCCTCAAGCTCTAGGGCGACCGCGTCTCGACGGGCGGCAGGGCGAATCGAATGGTGATTCCCGACAGACGCCGCGAGACCTGAACGGCGTTGGTCCCGCTGACATCGACTTGATAGTAGGTCATGGCGATCAGGGCCGCGCCGCCAAAGCCAAGGCCTTGCGGGTTTTCCCCGGTGACCACGCAGTCGCCCAGGGTTCCGTCCCGGCGGATCGTGCATTGCACCGTCGCCGCGCCCTCGACGCCCGCCCGGCGCGCGGTGGCCGGGAACAGACGCGCCAGCAGCTCGGGACTGGGGGCCTTGAGGATTTTCAGCGGCGGCAGGCCCGCCTTCGGCGCCTGGGCGCCGACGGGCGCGCCGTACAGCGCCAGGCCCCCCAGAACGACGGCGGTGATTCCGCGTTTTCGACCCAAAGCTCTCCCCCCCGGTGGGCTTCGTCACCGCGAGTAGCGCCGATGGCGCCGCCGGTGTCAAACAGACTTCAGGCCGGCGGGGAGCGCGCCGCCCCGCTATGGGAACCGGCCCCCAGGGTCGAATCCAAAAAAAAGCCCGGCGAGACCGCCGGGCCAGTTCATTAGGGAGGAAACGCCCAGGAAGGGCAGAAGCGGCAGCGCCGCCTCACAGGATTGTTTTTAGAGTGCGGCGCAAAATTAGGCAAGCGGAAAACAAGCGTTCGACGTCATTTTTTTGAAGCCCACCCTCGCAAAACCCCTTTACCTAAAGGGGAAGGAGAACAACGCTCTCCCAAAGCGCCCAAATTATAGGCATATTGCACTGCACAATTTGTTGCGTTTGAAACCGTCTCGTATGAGATCGAGGCGCAAACCCAAGCCAGACAAGACTTTCGCGTTGACACCGGTGTCGTGCGACAAGTGTTCCTGACGGTCGGGGGTGGATAAATTGAACGCATTCGCGTAAAAGCCGCGCGCCTGACGCCCGCAGCGTCATCTCCTATTCCTCCCGAAAGTCCGTCCGCCCCCATGTCCATGCGAAATATCGCCATCATCGCGCACGTCGATCATGGCAAGACCACCCTCGTCGACCAGCTGCTGGCTCAGTCCGGCGTGTTCCGCGCCAACGAAGCCACGACCGAACGGGCGATGGACTCCAACGACCAGGAGCGCGAGCGCGGCATCACGATTCTGGCCAAGTGCACCTCGGTGCTCTGGAACGGTGAAGCGGGCGAGACCCGCATCAACATCATCGACACCCCCGGCCACGCCGACTTCGGCGGTGAGGTCGAGCGGATCCTGGGCATGGTGGACGGCTGCGTCCTGCTGGTCGACGCCGAGGAAGGCGTCATGCCGCAGACCAAGTTCGTGCTGACCAAGGCGCTGAAGATGGGCCTGCGCCCGATCCTCTGCATCAACAAGGTCGACCGCGCCCACGCCGATCCGGACCGCGTCCACAACGCCGCCTTCGACCTGTTCGCCGCCATCGGCGCCACGGACGAGCAGCTGGACTTCCCGCACATCTACGCCTCGGGCCGCGCCGGCTGGGCCACGCTGGACCTGAACCAGCCCAGCGACAACCTGGCCCCGCTGTTCGACCTGATCGTGCGCCACGTGCCCGAGCCCAAGCAGATCGCCAAGAAGGACGAGCCCTTCCAGATCCTGTCGGTGCTGATCGAAAGCGACCCGTTCCTGGGCCGCCTGCTGACCGGCCGCATCGAAAGCGGCAAGGCCGTCCCCGGCATGGCCATCAAGGCCCTGGACCGCGACGGCAAGGAAATCGAGCGCGGCCGCATCACCAAGGTGCTGGCCTTCCGCGGCCTGAAGCGTCAGCCGATCGATGACGGCGCCGAAGCCGGCGACATCGTCGCCATCGCCGGCCTGAGCAAGGCCACCGTGGCCGATACGCTCTGCGCCCTGGACGTCAACGAAGCCCTCCCGGCTCAGCCGATCGACCCGCCGACCATCTCGATGACCGTCTCGGTCAATGACAGCCCGCTGGCCGGCCGCGAAGGCGACAAGGTGCAGTCGCGCGTCATCCGTGACCGTCTCTTGAAGGAAGCCGAGAGCAACGTGGCCATCCGCGTCACCGAGACCTCGGAACGCGACGCCTACGAGGTCGCCGGCCGCGGCGAACTGCAGCTGGGCGTGCTGATCGAGAACATGCGCCGCGAAGGCTTCGAAGTGTCGATCAGCCGTCCGCGCGTCGTTTATCAGACCGGCGAGAACGGCGAGCGCCTGGAACCGATGGAAGACGTGATGATCGACGTGGACGACGAGTTCACCGGCATCGTCATCGAAAAGCTGTCGGCCCGTAAGGCCGAGCTGAAGGACATGGGTCCGTCGGGCGCGGGCAAGACCCGCATCACCCTGCTCTCGCCGTCGCGCTCGCTGATCGGCTATCAGGGCGAGTTCCTCACCGACACGCGCGGTTCGGGCGTGCTGAACCGCGTGTTCAGCCACTACGAGCCGCACAAGGGCCCGATCGACCAGCAGCGCAAGGGCGTGCTCGTCTCGAACTCGGACGGTGAAACGGCGGCCTACGCCCTGTGGAACCTGGAAGAGCGCGGCGTGATGTTCGTCGGCGCCGGCGAGAAGACCTACCAGGGCATGATCATCGGCGAGAACAGCCGCTCGGACGACCTGGACGTCAACCCGATGAAGGCCAAGCAGCTGACCAACGTCCGCGCCTCGGGCAAGGACGAGTCGATCCGCCTGACCCCGCCGCGTCGCATGACCCTGGAACAGGCCATCGCCTATATCGAGGACGATGAGCTGGTCGAGGTGACCCCGAAGAACATCCGCCTGCGCAAGCAGGTCCTGAACCCCTCGTTCCGCAAGAAGCGCACGAAGGAAGACTAGGGCTTACCCCCGATCTGAAGGGCCGCCGTTCACCAGAACGGCGGCCTTTTTCATGGCCGCGTCATCTTGACCGCCAGGAACATGCTTAACCTTGGGTTTACCCAAGAGAACGATGGTCGCCGGGGGATCTCCGCTCCGGAACACCATAGGATCGCGCGTGCGCGTTATCGCCAGCTCGTTGCTTGACCGCCTTGTCGCGGTCCTTCCGTCCCAGGTGCTGGCCGACGCCCCCGAGTCCCTGGCGGGCCGTGTGCGCATGGAGCAGGTGCAGAGCATCCTGCGCATGACGCCGGTGATGATGAGCGCCAACATCGCCATCGCCTTCCTGGTGTCGCTGGCGGGCCTGACGCATCCGCATCGCGTCGGGATCGGGATCTGGGCCGCCCTGGTGATCAGCTACGCCCTGCTGGGTCTGCGCGGCTGGGTTTCGGCGCAGAATCGCAAGACCGGCAAGGCAGCTGTCTCGGCGCGCGGCGTGCGTCGCATCGCGCTGCAGGCCGGCCTGCTGGGCTGCCTGTGGGGCGTCCTGCCGCTGATGACCTTCCGCCTGGGCGACACCAGCGCCATGCCGATGCTGGTCGCCTCGGTGATCGCCGGCATGATCGGCTGCGGCGGCTTCGCCATGCTGACCCTGCCGGCCGCCGCCCTGGCCTATTCGACCCCGATGGTCCTGGGCTCGCTCTACATGCTGGGCACCAGCGGCGATCCGATCCTGTACGCCTTGGGCGGCCTGCTGGTGTTCTGCTACGCGGTCGTCATCGTCTCGTGCCTGTCGCACGCCCGGATCTTCGCCGAGCGCCTGGTGGCCGCCGACGAGCTGGAAAAGCAGAAGCAGGTGGTCAGCCTGCTGCTGTCGGACTTCGAGGAAGGGGCCAGCGACTGGCTGTGGGAGGTCGACGCTGCGGGTCGCCTGACCTACGTCTCCGACCGCATGGCCGCCGCCGCCGGCGTCGACAAGGACGCCTTGCTGGGCCAGCCGATGTCGGACCTCTGCGGCGCGGCCGAAGCGCCCGGCGGCCCCGTCGCGGCGCTGTCGGCCCTGTTCGCCGAGCAGAAGACCTTCCGCGACGTCGTCGTCTCCATCACGGTTGCGGATGACGCGGGCCGGCCCGCCACCCACTGGTGGGCGCTGTCGGCCAAGCCGGTGCACGATCTGGACGGCCTGTTCGTCGGCTTCCGCGGCGTGGGCGCCGACATCACCCAGGCGCGCGAGGACCAGGAGCGGATCTCGCATCTGGCGCACTACGACGTGCTGACCCAGCTGCCCAACCGCCTGTCGCTGCTGCAGAACCTGGGCAAGGCCTGGATGGATCACGGCCGCGACAAGACCTCGGGCTGTGCAGTGCTGTGCCTCGATCTCGACCACTTCAAGGGCGTCAATGACAGCCTGGGGCACCCCGTGGGCGACGCCCTGCTGATGCAGGTGGCCAGCCGCCTGCGGTCCTGCGTCGGCGAGACCGGCATGGTGGCGCGGCTGGGCGGCGACGAGTTCGCCGTCGTCTGCGCCCCCTCCCCGGCCACGAGGCGCTGTCGGCCCTGTCGCAGTCGATCGTCGAGACGCTCTCGGCCCCCTACGACATCCTCGGCCACAACGTGCTGATCGGCGCCAGCGTCGGCATCGCCGTCGCCCCCTTCGACGCCGACGACCCGGACGGCCTGCTGAAGAACGCCGATCTGGCCCTCTACCGCGCCAAGGGCGACGGCCGGGGCGCCTATCGCTTCTTCGAGACCGCCATGGACGTCTGGGCCCAGGAGCGGCGCGCGCTCGAGATGGACCTGCGCGAGGCCCTGGCCCGCGACGAGCTGAAGCTGTTCTTCCAGCCGCTGATCGGCCGGCGCGACAACGAGACCACGGGCTTTGAGGCCCTGCTGCGCTGGCAGCATCCGACCCGGGGCCTGGTGCCGCCCTCCGACTTCATCGAGTGCGCCGAGCAGTGGGGCCTGATCGGCCGCATCGGCGAGTGGGTGCTGAACGAGGCTTGCCGCACGGCCGCCACCTGGCCCTCGCACCTGACGGTCGCGGTCAATCTGTCGCCCAACCAGTTCGCCTCCGGCGATCTGGTCGATCAGGTCCGCGCGGCCCTGAAAGCTTCGGGCCTGGCGCCCGCCCGGCTGGAGCTTGAGATCACCGAGGGCCTGCTGCTGCACGACAGCGCCAAGACCCTGGAGCAGCTGGCCGCCCTGAAGGCGCTGGGCGTCAAGATCGCCATGGACGACTTCGGCACCGGCTATTCCAGCCTCGCCTATCTGTGGCGGTTCCCGTTCGACAAGATCAAGATCGACCGCTCGTTCGTGGCCGAGATGCAGGACAATGTGGCCATCGCCGACATCCTGCGCACCATCGCCCTCCTGGGCCAGACCCTGAACCTGGAAGTCACCGCCGAGGGCGTCGAAACACAGGCCCAGGCCAAGCTGCTGGCCGAGATGCGCTGCGACCAGTTCCAGGGCTTCCTGTTCGGCCGCCCGATGCCGGTCGGCGACATCCCAAGCTTCCTGATGTCCAACCTGGCGCGGCAGATGCGGCGTGACCACGACAGCGACGGCGAGCAAGCGGCGGCGGTCTAGTCGCGTTCCAGCCCGCCTGCTTTGAAACTGTCACAAATAGAGTAACAAACTGCATACTTGGCGCAGTAGGGGGCGAGGCAGGCGTCCCGACTCTCGGGGACGACCGACCTGAGGGGGTTTCCATGTCTTTCGCCCGCAAGCTCGCCGCCGGAGCGGCGTTCGGCGCGCTGGCCTTCGCGTTTTCCGCGCCGGCCGTCTATGCTCAACAAACCACCGCCGCCGTGCGCGGCGTCACCGTCGATGACAAGGGCGCGCCGATCGCCGGCGTGACCGTCACCGTCACCCACGTGCCCAGCGGCACCGATCAGGTGGTCATCACCAACGAAGCCGGCGCGTTCGACGCGCGCGGTCTGCGCGTCGGCGGTCCCTACAAGATCACCGCCGCCGGTCAGGGCTTCGCCTCGCAGACCCTCAGCGATCTCTTCCTGAACGTCGGCGACGCTCAGCGCGTTCGTCTGGCCCTGGTGCCCGCCACCGAACTGTCGGAAGTGGTCATCACCGCCGCGAAGAAAGCCACGACCAGCCAACTGGCCAATGTCGGCTCGCGCACGACCCTGGGCCGCGACGAGATCGACGCCGTCGTCTCGGTCAAGCGCGACATCCGTGACATCGGCCGCCGCGACCCGCTGGCCAATCTGGACTTCGTGGCCCGCGGCACCGGTCCGTCGGGCGGTCTCTACATCGCCGGCTCGGCGCCCCGCGCCAACCGCATCACCATCGACGGCGTGCGCTCGGCCGACAGCTTCGGCCTGAACACCGGCGGCCTGTCGACCAACCGCGGCCCGGTCTCGTTCGAGGCCCTCGAGCAGGTCGCGATCCAGGCCGTGCCCTTCGACGTCGAGGACGGCGACTTCACCGGCGGCGCGCTGAACCTGATCATGCGCTCGGGCGGCAATGACTTCCACGGCTCGCTGTTCTCCAACGAGCGCACCACCCGCCTGGTCGGCAACCAGCTGCCGATCGTCGGCTTCACCGGCAACGACGTCCTGCAGGCCCCGCTGAGCGGCTTCCGGAAGGTCAAGAACCAGATCGCCGAGACCAACTACGGCGTCTTCCTGTCGGGCCCGATCATCAAGGACCGCCTGTTCTTCGCGGCCTCCTACGAAAAGTTCTCCAGCTCGGACACCACGGGGACGGGCCCGATCGGCGCCGGCTTCGCCAACACCTTCAACCGCATTCCGGGCGTCTCGACCGGAACCGGCGCCAGCCAGGCCGACATCGACGCGGTGCTGGCCAACTGGAACGGCTATGCGGCCTCGTCGCTGCTGAAGCCCGGCTCGGTGGCGCTGGTCGAGCCGATCCTCGACGAGAAGTCGTCGATCAAGATCGACTATAACATCACCGACAAGCACCGCCTCTCGGCCACCTATCGCCACGCCTTCAGCTCGGTCTGGAAGCGCAGCCCCTCGGCCAACGCCATCAGCCTGGACACCAACTGGTACGTCCAGCCTGAGAACGAGGACAACTACGCCCTGCAGCTGAACTCGCGCTGGAGCCCGGATCTGGCGACCGAAGCGCGCGTGGCGTTCCGCGGCTATCAGCGCGGCCAGCTGCCGCCGGTGGGCCAGGGCTTCGCCAACGTCTCGATCTGCACCGACCCGGCGTTCGGCGCCGGCGCGGCCTTCTCGTGCTCGTCGGGCGTGCCGTCGATCGGCTTTGGCCCTGACCAGTTCCGTCAGGCCAACGTCCTGAAGACCAAGGACACCTCGGGCTCGTTCGTCGCCAACTACACCGGCTTCGACAACCACCAGATCAAGCTCGGCTACCAGTACCGCGGGATGGAGATCTACAATCTGTTCCTGCAAGCCGCGCGCGGGGTCTACTACTTCGACAGCGTCGCCGAGTTCCAGGCGGGCCAAGCCAACCAACTGTCGTACGGCAACTCGCTGACCGGCACGACGACCGACGCCGCCGCGGTGCTGGACTACAAGGTCCACTCGCTGCTGGCCCAGGACACCTGGGACGTCACCGACGCCCTGACGGTGAACTTCGGGGTGCGCTGGGATCACTACGCCGCCGACAAGAAGCCGACGCTGAACACCAACTTCGTCAACCGTTACGGCTATTCCAACCAGACCACCTATGACGGTATCGACGTGGTGATGCCGCGCGTCTCGGCCAAGTACAACAGCGACTGGTTCGAGCTGTCGGGCGGCTTTGGCCTGGTCTCGGGCGGTCTGCCGGACGTGTTCCTGGGCAACAGCTACGGCGGCACCACCGGCGCCCTGACCAACAGCTTCGCCATCCGCCGCGCCACCAACGGCACGCTTTCGACGGCGGACGACACCTTCATCGACACCGCCACCAACCAGGCCATCGACGCGGCGACCGGCAACGCCCTCTTGACGATCAACAAGGCCTCGCCCTCGTTCATCACCAACCCGGCGGCCGTCGCCCAGACCCTGCTGACCGCCGACAGCGCCAGCCGTCGCAACGCCTACACCAACTCGCTGGCCCCCGGCTTCAAGATGGCGGCCGACTGGAAGACCAACCTCTCGTTCAAGACCACCCAGTTCGGCATCGACTGGGGCATCGACGCGGTGGCCAGCTGGTCGGAGGTCAATGTGGCCTTCCGCGACGCCCGCGCCCGTCGCCTGACGGTCAACGGCGTCCAGCAGTACACGCCCGACGGTCGCGCCCGCTACGATGGTCTGGTGATCCCGGGCGCCAACGCCGCGGCGATCAACGCCAGCCGCACGGCCCTGGGCCTGCCGGTCGTCGCCAACGCCGACCTGGCCAACCTGGGCCTGTTCGGCGACATCCAGGCCTATAACCCCTCGACCAAGAACTGGACCCGGACGGTCGCCCTGTCGGCCCGCCGCAACATCTTCGGCGTCGACACCTGGGCCGCCTACACCTGGCAGGACGGTCGCCAGTACGGCGGCATCTCGGAGTTCGGCACCACCGCCGGCGGCAACTCCACGGGCGGCAACTACTATGCCGACCAAGGCTTTGACCTGGATCCGAACGGCGCCGCCGAGGGCAAGTCGAACAACCTGCTGCGCAACTCGCTGAAGGTGAACCTCAGCTACAAGTTCGAGCCGCGTCCGGGCTGGGTGTCGCGCTTCACCCTGTTCGGCGAGCGTCGCGACGGTCGTCCGATCAGCTTCCTGATGACCGACCCGGCCGGCGGTCGCAACCCGACCTTCGGCGTGTCACGCGACGACGCCCTGGCCTATATCCCGAACCTGAACAGCCCGGACGCGGCCAACCCGCTGAAGTTCGTCAGCGCGTCGGGCACGACGGTGTTTTTCGACAGCCAGGCCTCGGTCGACAAGCTGAAGGCCCTGGTCAACCAGTTCGGCCTGCCGATGGGCAAGATCGTGCCGCGTGGCTTCGGCAAGAACCCGAGCGTGGATCGGATCGACTTCCAGTACGCCCAGGAGATCCCCTCGCCGATCCGCGGCCACAGCCTGCTGTTCACGGTGGACGTCCAGAACCTGGGCAACCTGCTCGACAAGAAGTGGGGCGTGGTGAAGGAGTACACCAACAGCCGTTCCGGCGGCGTGGTGGTCAACGCCCAGTGCGCCCGCGCCGACGGCACGGCCGCCGGTTCGGCGGACCCGACCTGCGCGGCCTATCGCTACAGCTACACCACGGCCTCGCCGGCCACCCTGGCCACCCCGACGGTCGACCAGGCCGCCAGCCTGTGGTCGGTGGGCATGGGCCTGAAGTACCGCTTCTAAAGACGGGCCTTCTGAAAGACTGACGAAGGGCGCGGCTTCGGCCGCGCCCTTTTTCATGGTCGATCCGCCGGGCGGAATGCTACGCCTCGGCCATGGTTCATCCCGTCTTCGACAACCTGCCCACCACGATCTTCGAGCGCATGAGCGGCCTGGCCCGTCAGCACGGCGCGATCAATCTGGGTCAGGGCTTTCCGGACGATCAAGGGCCCCTGCCCGTGCGCGAAGCCGCCGCGCGGGCCCTGATCGAGGGCTCCAACCAGTACCCGCCGATGCGGGGTCTGCCCGAGCTGCGCGCCGCCGTGGCCGGCCACTACGCCCGGACCCAGGACCTGGCCCTGGACCCTGAGAGCGAGATCGTCGTCACCTCCGGCGCCACAGAGGCGCTGGCGGCGGCGTTCACGTCGCTGATCTCGCCCGGCGACGAGGTGGTGCTGTTCCAGCCGCTGTACGACGCCTACCTGCCGCTGGTCCGCCGGGCCGGCGGCGTGCCTCGGCTGGTCAAGCTGTCGCCGCCGCACTGGCGGTTCGACCGCGCCATGCTGGAGGCGGCGTTCTCCGACCGCACACGGATGGTGGTGCTGAACAGCCCGCTGAACCCGGCGGGCGTGGTGGCCCCGGACGAGGACCTGGCCCTGCTGGCCGAGGTCTGCGTGCACCACGACGTCGTCGCCGTCTGCGACGAGGTCTGGGAGGCCGTGGTGTTCGACGGCCGCCGTCACCGGCCGCTGATGAGCTTCCCCGGCATGCGCGAGCGGACGGTCAAGATCGGCTCGGCCGGCAAGCTGTTTGGCATGACCGGCTGGAAGGTCGGGTTCCTGATTGCGGCCCCGCCCCTGGCCAAGGCCCTGGCCGCCGCCCACCAGTTCCTGACCTTCACCACCCCACCCAACCTGCAGGCGGGCGTGGCCTGGGGTCTCGACAACCACCGCGCCTGGTTCGACGACATGCCGGCGAGCCTGCAGCGCTCCCGCGACCGCCTGACCGCCGGCCTGCGCGACGCCGGCTATGTCGTGCTGGAGAGCCAGGGCACCTACTTCCTCAATGTCGATCTGGCCGCCTCGGGGATCGCACTGGACGACGTGACCTTCTGCGAGCGCTGCGTGACCGAGCACGGCGTCGCGGCCATCCCGGTCTCGGCCTTCTTCGCGGAGGATCCGGTGACCACCGTGGTCCGGCTGTGCTTCGCCAAGGCCGACGCGACGCTGGACGAGGCGGTCAGGCGCCTGGCGGCCGCGAAGGCGGCGCTGTAGGGCCCCGCCTCAAGTCCGCCAGCGCAGCGTCTGGTCCTTGACCGGGTTGACGAACGGCCGCCCCTCGCGACGGCTGGCGTTCCACTCGCGTTTGCACTGGTGGTACCAGCGGGCCTGCTGGTCGGCGTCGCCCACCCACATCAGGGGCGGATTGCACTTGAGGCCCGGGGTCTGGTTCTCGACGATCCTGCCGTCCTGGCGCAGGAAGGCGCGGGCGGCGATGCGGATGATCGGATAGAGGGCCGTGAACGCCCAGTGATCCGACCACATGATCTGGTTCATCCGGGTCTTGTGGGCGTTGATCGGGGTCATGGCCGACAGGGCCAGCACCTGTTTCTTACCCACCGTCACATGCTCCCAGCGCAGGCCCGGCAGGCGGAAGGTGATCTCGGTCAGCGGCTCGCCGCCCAGGATGGCGTAGGCCTTGGAGTTCTTGGACGGCTCGTGCCGCACCATGGTGAAACCGGCCTCGCTGGGGGCGAAGCGCTTATTCTTCTCGTGCTGGCTGGTCTTGGTCCGCCACCACCACTGCTGATGCACGTAAGGCCCGTGGGCCGGGTCGATCAGGCCCAGCACCGCGTGGTCGATATGGATGTCGTAGTCGAGGTGATCGACCAGCTTGGGCTTGCCGCCCACCACGCCCGGGATCACCGGCGGCGGCTCGGGCGGCGCGCCGTCAAAGCGCGGATCGGACGACATCCAGATCCAGACCAGGCCCTGCGCCTCGACCGTCGGATAGCGGCGCACCCGCACCTTGGAGATGTCAAAGTCGCTATCGGCGGTCAGGGACGGGATCGCCGTGCAGGCGCCGTCAGGTCCGAACCGCCAGCCGTGATAGGGGCACTCGATACTGTCGGTCCCGTCGGCCTCGCGATGCAGGCGGCCGGCTGACAGGGCGGCGGCGCGGTGCGGACAGATGTCACGGATCGCATAGACCTCTCCGGCCCGCGTGCGGCCCAGGAGCACCGGCTCGCCCAGATATTCGCGCTTGGACTTGGTTCCCGGCTTCAGGTCAGGCGACAACGCCGCCACGTACCAGGCGTCCCAGACGAAACCCTCGCCGAACTTGTCGGCGGCGGCGGGCTTGGCGGGTTTGGAAGCGTCGTCGGGCATGGCCTGGCTGTGCATCAACTTGATTGCGGTTTCACGACGCTGGGCGGCGGGGATAACGACGTTCTTAGCTTAGCAACGCCCCCTCCGTCACGTCGCCTGTCGGCGTCCTCCTGCCCCGCTTGCGGGGGAGGTGGCGCGCGGCGAAAGCCGCGTGACGGAGGGGGCGCTAAACCCCCGCCCGCCTACCGCGACCCCGCCGTCTCCACCAGGCGCTGATAGAAGCGGACCATGCGCTCGACATTGTCGAGGCTGATGTGCTCGTCGGTGCCGTGGATCACCTTGGTGCCGTCGACGGTCAAAACCAGCGGCTGGAAGCGATAGACGTCCGCCGACACCCCGCCCATGTAGCGGCTGTCGGTGCCAGCCGTGACCAGGCCCGGCACGACCGGGGCCTTGCTCTCGTCGGCGGCCAGGCCCGCCAGGGTCTTCCAGGCGTCAGACTCGGTGGACGACACGGCCGAGGGCTCGTTGCGGTGGCCTTCGAAGGCCAGTTCGACGGGCAGGTCGCCGACCGCGTCCTTGGCCTTGGCCATCACCTTGTCGGAGCTGTCGCCCGGCGCGATGCGATAGTTGATCCAGGCGCTGGCGTCCTGCGGCAGGACGTTCTCCTTCGGCGACCCCTTCAGCATGGTCGGCGCGATCGTCGTGTGCAGCATGGCCGCCCCGGCCGGGCTCTTGGCCGTGACCTTCACCAAGAGCGACGAGAACAGCCAGGTGTTGGCCGCGAAGATCTTCACCACCGGCGAGGCGTGGGGCGAGATCGCCTTGAGCATGTCTGCGCCCGGCCCCTGGAACTTCATCGGAAAGGGGTTGTCGTGAATGGCCTGCACGGCCTTGGCCAGGGTCACGACGCCGCCGCCGTCCTTGGGCGGGGCCGACGAGTGGCCGCCGACGGCCGGGGCGGTGACCTTCAAGGTCGCATAGCCCTTTTCGGCCACGCCGATAATGGCGGCGGGCTTGCTGGTGACCGGATGGTCGGCGACCACCGCCATGCCCTCGTCCAGAACGAACTGGGCCTTAACGTTGCGCGACTTCAGGAGCGCGGCGGCGGCCTGGGCGCCCTCGCCGCGCACCTCCTCGTCATGGCCGCTGACGATGATCACGGTGCGCACCGGCTTGAAGCCGCCGGCCGCCACGCTCTCCAGCGCCTCGAAGATGGTGACCAGCGAGCCCTTGTCGTCGATCGCCCCCCGGCCCCAGACCTTGCCGTCCGCGACGACGCCGGCGAAGGGCGGGTGGGTCCACTGGCCCTCGCTGCCCGGCGTGACCGGCACCACGTCCTGGTGGGCCATCAGCACGATCGGCGGCAGGGCCGGGTTCGAGCCCGTCCAGGTGTAGACAAGGCCATGGCCGGCCACGACCTCGCGGGTCATGGCCTGGTGGGCCTGCGGATAGGTGGTCTGCAGCCAGGCGTGCAGCTTGTCCCACTCGGCCGGCTGGTCGTCGGCGCGGTCCTGGTGGCTGATGGTCTGGAAGCGGATGGCCTGCGCCAGATGCTCGGCGGCCTTGGCCACGTCGACCGGGCGGGCCGGCGCCAGCTTGGCGGCGGCCGGATCGGCCTGGGCCGGCGCCTCGAACGTCGCGGTCCGCACCGCCACGACGGCCGTGACGGCCAGAACCAGACCCACGGCCGTCAGCGCGACCTTACCCCCGACACCCATGACGCTCTCCCCTTAGCTTTGAGGCGACTGTGCGACCGGGGAGCGGCGCTGGCAATCCTGCCGTTGGGGCGGTGAAGCGGCGAAAGTTATCCACAGGGGCGCGGCCGAGATTGGCTCAATCCCCGTACTTTTTCGGGCCGAGGTAAGGAAATTCAGAGCCTTACAGGAAAACGCAGGTTTCTTATCCCCGGTCTGGCGTTCGGCCCCATGCTGGCGTCATGACCCAGACGACCTCCGAAACCTGGTGCGCCCGGATACAGGCCAAGCTGATGGCGGCGATCGACGCCGCCTGGGCCCTGATCGAGGCCAGCGACGACCCCGCCGTGCTCCGCAAGGCCCGCGACAAGGTGAAAGCCTGCGGCGAGATGGCCGCCAATGTCCGCAAGATCGCGGCGATGAGCGGGCGGAGAGGGCCTGCGCCGCGTGCGGCAGTGGGTACCGCGCTGGACGCCGCACTCGCCGCCGTCGCTGCGACTGCGCCCGCGTCGGATTCGCCGCCGGAGCGGAGGCTGGACCGTTTGAAGGGCGGCGGACGCGGGCGATTATAGAGCACGAGCCCGACAGAAATCCCTCTTCCAAAGGGAGAGGCAGGGGCCCGCCGTGAAGCGGTGGGAGGGAGAGGGGTTACGAGGTCTGACGGCGTGCCGGCGCTCCGTCGGACGCCGTACCCCCTCTCCCCAACCCTCTCCCTTTGGGAGAGGGCGCTTCCCCCTACCGCGGCTTCCAGCCCTCGGCGATGACGGCGATCTGGCGGTCCATGGCGGCCGACATTTCGGCGGCCGGCAGGTCGCCGCCCGCGGCGGCGGCCATGCGGTAGTTCCAGGCGTAGGCGGCCTTCAGGGTGTCGACCAGCAGGTTCAGGTCCAGATCGGCCCGCACCTCGCCCTTGCGCACGCCCTCCGCCAGCACGTCGACCAGCATCTGGCTGAGGCGCGGATTGCGGCCGTAGGGCGTGACGCCCGCTTCGTTGCTGGGATTATAGGAGGCGGCGATGTGGGCGAGGAACAGCTTCACCCGCCGGGTCTCGAACGCATAGTGGATCGCGAAAATCGAGCACAGCCGATCCGTGGTGCTGCCGCGCAGGACCGGGATCACCCGGTCGAACTCGGCATAGAGCTCGTCCAGGCGGTGCGTCATGACATGACTGAGCACCTCCGCCTTGGAGGCGAAGGTGGTGAACACGCTGCCGACCGAGACCCCCGCCCGCTCCGCTATGGCGCGGATGGTGGTCTCCTCATAGCCGACATCGTTGAACAGGTCCCGGGCGGCCACGAGAACCTTCTCGCGCGTCGCCGCCTTCTGCTCGTCTCTTACGCCCAAGCCCGCCCCCCTCCGAACACGCCTGCGTCATCAATAAAAAGTCGAAGGCGCCCCACTCCCCCGAACGGAGCGCCCTCTGGGTGTTTAAGCGCGGGCGCCCGCGAAGATGACCTTCAGTTGATCCGAAAGTCGCGCCAGCAGAGCCTCAACCGACCAGCCGTCGTAGACGGCGCGGCGATAGTTGGCGACATACACGTCCCAAACGATTTCAGCCAAGAGCTTGGCGTCGATATCTTTCTTCAGCTGGCCTTCGTCGACGGCCCGCTGCAGGGCCACGCCGATCAGCTTGAAGATGTGCTTCAGGTCGTTGCGGGCGCGACGCTCGGCGGCTTCCGAACGGGTCCACGACACCGAGATGCTGGCGCGCAGCAGCGGCAGTTGCTCGACATGGAAGCTGTAGGCCACGCCGAACAGGCCCAGGAGCGCCTCATCCACCGTCTTGGCGGCGCGGGCGGCCTGGGTCATCTGGGCGTAGATGACTTCGTAGTCGGCGGTCAGGATTTCCTCGAACAGCTCCGACTTGTCGGCGAAGCTGGCGAACACCGCGCCGGTCGACATGCCGGCGGCCTGGGCGATGTCACGGATGGTGGCGCCCTCATAGCCGCGCTCGCTGAACAGACGGCGGGCGGCGGCCAGCACGCGTTCGCGGGTGCGCTGCTTGGCCAGCGCGCGACGGGTCAGCTTCACCGGGGTCTCGGCGCCCTGGTCGATATTGACGGACACAAAGCTCATGCGGCGGCCTCCAAGCGGGCGAGAGCGGCCTCGGCGCGCTTCTCGAACTCAACACAGTACTCATCGACGACGTTCTGAAGGACGTCGGCGTAACGGCGGGCCAGCTGACGGCCATCCTGCGCGGCGTCGCGCAGGTCGGTGATCAGTTGACGGACTTCAGCCATGGCTTCTTCGCGATCGGACGCGGAGAGCGCGGCGGCGGTCGCTAGGCGAGCGCTCATGCGGTGGTCTCCTGTCCCCCGTTTGGGTGAGATAAGCGCTGAACAGATCGCGGTGGGGGAGGATGATCATGTTCAACGAACGCGCACTGAGAAATAGGAAGCGGGGGCTCTAACGCCAGGGGGACGCCAAAGCAACCGCGAAAGGGAACAAAAATCGTCGAACGACGACCTGTGGCGTAGCTATGCCACCGCTGTCATCGTGTCACTGCGACAAAAGCCCTCACCGAACAGGTTCGGCGAATTTGCTCAACGGACAACGATTCGCGAGAAACCATCACGCCCGTTCAGCGGGTCGCGCCCTTACGGCTATGGTCTCTATAGCGCGATCGCGAGGCGCGCCTTATTCTCTGGGACATGTCCCAGCTGTTCGACTTTCTCGTCCCAGCCGCGCTTCTGGCGGTTCTGATCGCCCTGGGGGCCGGCCTCTACGCCCTGTTTCGCGGGGGCGATTTCGGCAGGTCATGGTCGAACAAGCTGATGCGGCTGCGCGTGCTGTTGCAGTTCATCGCCGTCATCGTCCTGGTCGCCGCCGCCTTCTGGTGGCGGAAGGGCTCGTAATCATTAGCCTTATTCGCCGAACAGGACTCCGCGACCGATGGTCACGCTAAACCGCATCTATACGCGCACCGGCGATGGCGGCACGACACGCCTGGCCACCGGCGCGCCTGTCAGCAAGGCCTCGCTGCGAGTCGATTCCTATGGCGGGGTCGACGAGACCAACGCTGCGATCGGCCAGGCCCGCCAGCACACGGCCGCCGATCCCGTCCTGGACGCGATTCTGGAGCGGATCCAGAACGACCTCTTTGACCTGGGCGCGGATCTGGCCACGCCCGAGCAGCACGGCAAGCCCGAATGGGAGCCGCTGCGCGTCGCCGAAAGCCAGGTCGAACGGCTGGAGCGCGAGATCGATCAGCTGAATGGCGAGATGTCGGCCCTGACCTCGTTCGTCCTGCCCGCCGGCTCGCCGGCCGCCGCCGCCCTGCATGTGGCACGCACGGTCTGCCGCCGCGCCGAGCGCGGGGTCGTGGCCCTGTCGGAGATGGAGGGCGAGATCGTCGGGACGCCGGCGATCAAGTACCTGAACCGCCTGTCGGACCTCTTGTTCGTCGCCGCCCGCTGGGCCAACGACAAGGGCCAGGCCGACGTGCTGTGGAAGCCGGGCGCGACGCGCTAGGGGGCTGACCTCGCCCGGATCGGCGCTCAACTCCAACCGTCATCCCGTGCTTTAGGCACAGGACCCATGGTTCAGCTTGCACGTGAGCGTTCCACCCCGCCCCGCACCTGCGGCTGACGGATGGGTCCCGCGCATGAAGCGCGGGATGACGGGGATTGGCGGACTTACTTCTTCTCGGTCGCAGCCGGAGCCGCCGTCGCCGCAGCCGCTTGGTCAGCCTCAGCCGGCGCGGCCTTGGCCGGGGCGTCGGCGGTGGGGCCGTCGGCGCTCTGACCGTTCAGCGGCGGGGTCCCGCGCGGACGGCGGGTCCAGGTCTCGATCGGATAGACCGTGGCGCACTTCATCCACTTTCCGGCCCAGGCGCCGCCGCTCTTCTCGCAGCGATCCTTCGGCCACACCCACATCATGTGGTAGGCCAGCACGCTGGCGCTGGCCAAGAAGAAGATGCCGATGAAGATGTACTTCAGACGGTTGATGGTCTTGTTCATGGCCGCCCCTTATCGCTTTTCGGCCCCTTAGGGAATTGTCGTGGGGAGGCCTTACGGCGACACGCGACCGCGAAAATCGTACAACCGTTTGAAGCCCGGAGCGTTTTCAGCCTTACGCTTACGCGAAGGGAAACTTGCATTGCGGCGCCGAAGCGCTAAGTCGGTGCCCAAGCAGGAGAAACGCAAGCCTGGAGGCGGTGGAAACCGATGAAGGTCCTAGTCCCGGTTAAACGGGTGATCGATTATAACGTGAAGGCCCGCGTAAAGGCGGACCAGACGGGCGTCGACCTGGCGAACGTCAAGATGTCCATGAACCCCTTCTGTGAGATCGCGGTCGAAGAAGCCGTGCGTCTCAAGGAAAAGGGTGTGGCGACCGAGGTCGTCATCGTCAGCATCGGTCCGGCGCAGGCCCAGGAAACCATCCGTACGGCTTTGGCCATGGGCGGCGACCGCGGGGTGCTGATCACCACCGACGCCGATCCCGAGCCGCTGGCCGTGGCCAAGCTGCTGGCCGCCGTGGTGGCCGAAGAGAACCCGAACCTGGTCCTGATGGGCAAGCAGGCTATCGACGGCGACAACAACGCCGTGGGCCAGATGCTGTCGGCCCTGCTGGGCTGGCCGCAGGCCACCTACGCCTCGGCGATCGAGGTCTCGGCCGCCAGCGCCAAGGTCACCCGTGAAGTCGACGGCGGCCTGCAGACGGTCGATGTCGACCTGCCGGCCGTGATCACCGCCGACCTGCGCCTGAACGAGCCGCGCTATGCGTCTCTGCCCAACATCATGAAGGCCAAGAAGAAGGAGATCGTCAGCAAGACGGTCGCCGACTACGGCGTCGACATCGCGCCGCGCCTGAAGGTCCTGAAGGTCACCGAGCCCGCCAAGCGCTCGGCCGGCATCAAGGTCGAGACGGCCGCTGACCTGGTTTCCAAGCTGAACACTGCGGGGGTGCTGTAATGGCTGTTCTCGTCGTCGCCGATAACGACAACGCGCTGCTGCGCGACGCCACCCACAAGACCGTCACCGCCGCCCTGAAGATCTCGGGCGATGTGGACGTGCTGGTGCTGGGCAAGGGCGCCAAGGCCGTGGCCGACGCGGCCGCCAAGATCGCCGGCGTCCGCAAGGTGCTGCTGGCTGAATCCGACGCCCTGGGCCACGGCGTGGCCGAGGCTCAGGCCGACGCCGTTCTGGCCCTGGCCGGCGGCTATGACGCCATCCTGGTTCCCGCCACCTCGGGCGGCAAGAACTACGCCCCGCGCGTCGCCGCCAAGCTGGACGTCGCCCCGATCTCGGACATCGTCGAAGTGGTCGCCGCCGACACCTTCACGCGCCCGATCTACGCCGGCAACGCCCTGGAGACCGTTCAGTCGAGCGACTCCAAGAAGGTGATCACCGTGCGTCCGACCGCCTTCGCCGCCGCCGCTGAAGGCGGCTCGGCCTCGGTCGAGACCGTCGGCGGCGCCGATGCGGCCAAGACCCGCTTCGTCAGCGAAGAGATGGTCAAGTCCGACCGTCCGGAACTGGCTGCGGCCAAGATCGTCGTCTCGGGCGGTCGCGCCATGGGTTCGGCCGAAGAGTTCCAGCGCGTCATCGAGCCGCTGGCCGACAAGCTGGGCGCCGCCGTCGGCGCCAGCCGCGCGGCCGTCGACGCCGGCTATGCTCCCAACGACTATCAAGTCGGTCAGACGGGCAAGGTCGTGGCGCCGCAGCTCTATGTCGCCATCGGCATCTCGGGCGCGATCCAGCACCTGGCCGGCATGAAGGACTCCAAGGTGATCGTCGCGATCAACAAGGACGCCGACGCGCCGATCTTCCAGGTCGCCGACTTCGGCCTGGTCGCCGACTACAAGTCGGCCGTGCCGGAACTGATGGACGCCCTGGCCGCCGCCGGCAAGTAAGCCGCCGGACGACAGCGTGAATGCGAAAGGCCCGGAGGCGACTCCGGGCCTTTTTTTGCTGGTCGAAGGCCCCTTCTCCCCCTGCGGGAGAAGGATCCCCTGACGCCTTTTTGCCTCGCCGACGGCCTCGCGTCCCTTTGCAACCGGCGGAGGCGCGGCTAGGAGGCTTGATCGTATACAAGCTTTCCCGAGGACCCGCCGCGCCCGTGCCCAGATTCGCCGAATGGCTGGACCAGGACGTCACCTCGGTGACCGCGCGCAGCCTGCCCACCCTGGGCGTGCGCCTCGCCATCTGCGCGGCCACGGCGTTGATCTATGCGCTGGCGGTCGATCTGAAGGGCGGCCTGCTTTGGGGCCTGGCCGTGGCCAGCGCCGAGGCGGCGGTATTCATCTGCAGCAGCCCCCAGCGCGCCGCGCGCAAGATCAGCCACGCCCAGCGTCTGGCCTATGTGGCGGCGGTGATCTGGATGAACGTCGTCTGGTGGTCGCTGGCGATCATGCTGTGGCGCCAGGAGCATCCCGCACTGAAGATGGCGGCGCTGTGCGTGGTCTGCGCCTTCCTGGTCCATGCCCAGGCCTTCACGGCGCGGTCCAAGACCCTGCTGCTGATCATCGGCGGCGGCACGTCTCTGGTGCTGCTGACGATGTGCGGGGTTCTCAACGACTTTCCGCCGGGCGAGCGGCTGGCCCTGTGCGCAGCGGCGCTGATCCTGATCATCTATACGGCCAAGGCCGCCCAGACCAACGGCCAGCAGGGCCGCGCCCTGGAGCTGGCCAAGAGCCAGGCCGAGGCCGCCAGCCAGGCCAAGTCCGAGTTCCTGACCCTGATGAGCCATGAGCTGCGCACGCCCCTGAACGGCATGCTGGGCCTCTCCCAGGCCCTGAAGCTGGAACCGCTGGAGCCCGGCGAGCGCGAGCAGGTCGAGCTGCTGGAGGAGTCCGGCCGCACCCTCCTGGCCCTGCTCAACGACGTGCTCGACATGGCCAAGATCGAGGCGGGCAAGCTGGATCTGGCGCTGACCCCGGAAGACCTCTCGCGCCTCGCCGAACGGGTCGTGCGGATCAACCAGGCCCAGGCCCGCGAGAAGGGCGCGGAGATCACGCTGGAGATCGACCCGGCCACGCCCCGCACCCTGATGTTCGACCCGCTGCGGGTGCGCCAGTGCCTGGGCAATCTCGTCTCCAACGCCGTGAAGTTCACCCCCGCCGGCCAGATCCGGGTGCGGGTGACCTGCGAGGCCGGCGACCAGCCTGACCGGATGCTGGCCAAGATCATCGTCTCCGACACCGGCGTCGGCATGAGCCCCGCCGTCCTGGCCAGGATTTTCACGCCGTTCGAGCAGGCCGATCCGACCATCGCCCGCCGCACGGGCGGGACGGGCCTTGGCCTCAACATCACCCGGCGGCTGGCCCAGATGATGGGCGGCTCGGTGACCGTGCGCAGCACCGAGGGCAAGGGCTCGACCTTCACCCTCACCTTCGCCTGCGGCCTGCCCACCGCCGAGGCGACCCAGACAGGTGGCCTGCTGGGCGGCCTCCTGGGCGGCGAGCGCCCCCTGCGGCTGCTGGTCGTCGACGACTATGCGGTGAACCGCAAGGTCATCGCCATGATGCTGGCCCCGCTGGGCTGCGAGATCGTCGAGGCCGACAACGGCCAGCGGGCCCTGGACGTCTTGGCCGAACGCGAGGTCGACCTGGCGCTGCTGGACTTCAACATGCCGGTGATGGGCGGCCTGGAGACCACCCGCCGCCTGCGCGCCGACCCGCGCTGGCGCAAGCTGCCCGTCGTCTGCCTGACCGCCGGCATCATGGACGACGAGCGCACCGCCGCTGTCCAGGCCGGCATGGACGGCTTCCTCGAGAAGCCGATCGAGATGTCGACCCTGGTCTCGACGATCGCGCGGGTGGCGCGGGGTTGAGGGCGCGGCCTCCCGTTTTCCTCAGCCCCTCCCCCCGCCGACGCCCCCGGCGAACGCCGGGGTCCAGATCGAACGCGCCGGCGTCGCCGCGTATGGCTGAGGCTGTGGGCGGGCCACCCTAAACCTTGCGGATGAAACTGGACCCCGGCCTTCGCCGGGGAGGTCGGGGTTTTGGGTGCAGGGAAACTGGGCCTAAACAACAAAAAGGCCCGGCGGAGCGATCCGCCGGGCCTTTGTCGTTTCGAACGCTAAGGGACGCTTAGTCCTTGGCGCGTTCCACGTACGAGCCGTCTTCGGTCAGGATGACGACCTTGGTGCCGGCGGTGATGTACGGCGGGACGGTGGTCTTGACGCCGTTGCTGAGCACGGCCGGCTTGTAGGACGAGCTGGCGGTCTGGCCCTTCACCGACGGCTCGGTGTCGACGATCTCGAGGACCACGGTGCGCGGCAGGTCGATGGCGATCGGCACGTCGTTGTGGGTCGACAGGATGACGGTCATGCCTTCCTGCAGATAGGGGGCGGCGTCGCCGATCACTTCTTCGGTGGCCACGAGCTGGTCGTAGGTTTCCGGGTTCATGAAGTGATAGCCGTCACCGTCGCTGTACAGGAAGGTGTGGTTGCGGTCGTCGACGAAGGCGCGCTCGACCTGCTCGGTCGTGCGATAGCGCTCCGAAACCTTCACGCCATCCGAGATGCGGCGCATGTTCAGCTGGGTCACCGGAGTGCCCTTGCCGGGGTGGATGTTTTCGGCGCTCAGGACGACATAGAGCTTGCCGTCCATGTCGACGACAGAGCCTTTGCGGAGCGAGCTGGCTGCGACCTTCACGTAGTTACGTTCCTTGGATGAAAGCGCGCGCGAGGCCGCGGGCGCGTTCGTGCTATTGATCCGTGAGCGCCCTCGTATAGCGAAAGGGGCGAAATCTCCAGCCTCTTCGGTTTTGCAGCCTTGTCCCTAGCTTCCTCCACCTGGTGGCGCGCCGGCGTCCACGCCGATCGCCGTCCGTTCCTGCTGGCGCGCAACCGCATCACCAAGGCCTTCCGCGCCTGGTTCGAGGCGGAAGGCTTCGAGGAGGTCGAGGCTGCGGCCCTGCAGGTCTCGCCCGGCAACGAGGCCCACCTGCACGCCTTCGCCACCCAGGCCCTGACCATCGCCGGCGAGGCGAGCCCGCTCTATCTGCACACCTCGCCGGAGTTCGCCTGCAAGAAGCTCCTGGCCGCCGGCGAGGAGAAGATCTTCAGCCTCGGCAAGGTATGGCGCAACCGCGAGCGGGGGCCGCTGCATCATCCGGAGTTCACCATGCTGGAATGGTACCGGACGGGCGCCCCCTACCAGACCCTGATGGACGACTGCGCCACCCTGCTGGCCCTGGCGGCGCAGACGGCGGGGATCCAGCGCTTTGCCTTCCGGGGCATGACCTGTGATCCCTTCGCCGCGCCCGAGCGCCTGTCGGTGGCCGAGGCTTTTGCGCGCCACGCGGGCGTCGACCTCCTGGCCAGCGTGGCGGCGGACGGGTCGACTGACCGCGAGGCCCTGGCGGACGCCGCGCGGACAGCGGGGATCCGCGTCGCCGAGGACGACGGCTGGGCCGACATCTTCAGCCGCATCATCGTCGAGAAGGTCGAGCCGCGCCTGGGCGAAGGCCGGGCCACCATCCTCTGCGAGTATCCGATCAGCGAAGCGGCCCTGGCCCGTCCCAAGGACGCCGACCCGCGCGTGGCCGAGCGCTTCGAGCTCTATGCCTGCGGGGTGGAGCTGGCCAATGCGTTCGGCGAACTCACCGACCCGGTCGAGCAGCGCCGCCGGTTCCTGATCGAGATGGACGAAAAGGCGCGGATCTACGGCGAGCGCTATCCGATCGACGAGGACTTCCTGGCGGCCCTGGCGCACATGCCGCCGGCGTCGGGTTCGGCGCTGGGCTTTGACCGGCTGGTGCTGCTGGCCACCGGCGCGCGGCGGATCGAGGACGTGGTTTGGACCCCGGTCGCGGGGTGAAAACCCCCGCCGCATATAAAAATTGCACGCCCCCTCTTGCGAATTGCACGCGTTCGCACAAGATAGAGAAAGCGGGCCGGGCCCCTCTGACGTAGTCGACACCCCCATGTCGAACGTGATGTCGGACCGCATCGGGTGCGCTCGATGTTGGGTCCTGGCGGCTTACCCCCCTCTCGCCATACCCCTCGCCCGGCGTCGGGCGCACCCCTCGACACGAGAGGAGCGCCCATTGACCCTATTGAACGCCCAACAACTGCGCGCCGAGATCGCGCGGCTGACGACCGCCCTGCATGAAGAAGCCCGCAAGCCGACACCCGATCGCGGCCTGATGCGACTGTGGGATCTGCGCCGCGAGCGGCTCAAGGAGCAGCTGTGGTCGCAGGAGATGAACGCTACAGCCGCGCGGTGGCGGTGATCCCGCCCGGGGACCTTCACGAGCATCATCGCGAACAGCTGGACGCCCTGGTCGCCGCCTGCGTGCTGATCGCCCAGGTCGACGGCGCCGTGACGCCCGACGAGCGCGGCCGGATGGTCGAACGCCTGAAACTCCACGCCGGACTGGAAGGCGCTGACCTGGAGGCCGCCCTGCGGGCCTTCGAGGCGCTGGACGCGCGCTTCGACGCCCGCCCCGAAGAGACCTGGGTCGAGGCCGAACTGATGATCCGTCGCCTGAAGGGCAGCGCCGAGGCGGAAGGCGTGGCCTTGGCCGCCGTGGCGGTGTCGATCGACGGCGGCCTGGAAGCCGAGGAGCGCGCCGCGGTGCTCGACATCTGCGCCTGGCTGGGCGTGAACCCCGTACGGGTTCTGCCCTAGGGGCCCTATGCGGTCTGCTGAGACTATTTTCTCTCGTCATCCGGCCGTAAGACCGCGTAGCGGGCTGTAGCGACGGGACTTGAGGGGCCACCGCACGATCGCTTGCCCCTGGGTCCCGGCTCTCCGCCTCGCTGCGGCCGGGATGACGAGCGGTTTGGTCCTTGCAGCGCCGGAGGCTTTGGCTTCCGCCCTTTAAGGCGCCCCGAACCCTATGAGCGCTTGACGCGGATCAAGGCCGCGCGCCTTGCGTTGAGCCAGAGTGTTTGAAAACAGGGAGCGACAGATGACGCGGCTGAAGACCCATGTCGAACGGCACGCGGTGTCGCGGATCGGCTGGCTGCGCGCGGCGGTGCTGGGCGCCAATGACGGCATCGTCTCGACCGCCTCGCTGGTGGTCGGGGTGGCGGCGGCCGAGGCCACCCGCGGTCCGATCCTGCTGGCGGCCGGCGCGGGGCTGGTGGCCGGCGCCATGTCGATGGCGGCCGGCGAATATGTCTCGGTGGCCTCCCAGGCCGACAGCGAGGCCGCCGACCTGGCCCGCGAGCGCGCCGAACTGGCGACCCAGCCCGAGGAAGAGCTGGAGGAGATGACCGCGATCTATGTGGCGCGCGGCCTCACGCCCGACCTGGCCCGGCAGGTGGCCGAACAGCTGAACGCCGGCGACGCCCTTGCCGCTCACGCCCGCGACGAACTGGGCATTTCCGAGCACGTCACCGCACGCCCCGTGCAGGCGGCCCTGACCTCGGCGGCGACCTTCGCAGTGGGCGCGGCCATGCCGCTGCTGGTGTCGATGCTGGCGCCGCTGCCGGTGATCATCCCGACCATCTCGGCCGCCACCCTGGTCTTCCTGGCGGTGCTGGGCTGGCTGGGCGCCTGGGCTGGCGGGGCCAGCCCCTGGAAGCCGATGCTGCGCGTCACCTTCTGGGGCGCCCTGGCGCTGGGGGTCACCGCCGTGATCGGCAAGCTGTTCGGGGCCGTGGTCTAGGGACGATATTTGCGTCGCGGCGGAAAATCCCGCATATCCCCGCGCCTCATGTCCCCCGCCCAGACCCTTCGCGACGCCCGGTCCTTGACGCAGGCCGGGCTGGTCCCGTCCGAGCGCCTGCCCGCGCTCGAGGCCGTGGCGGCGCGCTATGCGGTGGCGATCACCCCGGCCATGGCCGCGCTGATCGAGGCCGGCGACGAGAACGACCCGATCGCGCGGCAGTTCGTCCCCTCTCCCGAGGAGCTGATCGCCAGTCCGGGCGAGGACGGCGATCCGATCGGCGACGCGGCCCACAGCCCGGTCGAGGGGATCGTCCATCGCTATCCCGACCGGGTGCTGCTGAAGCCCACCCACACCTGCGCGGTCTATTGCCGGTTCTGCTTCCGGCGCGAGATGGTCGGGCCCGAGGGGCTGTCAAACCTGACCCCCGCCCAGTTGGACGCGGCCTTAGCCTATATCGCGCAGCGCCCGCAGATCTGGGAGGTGATCGTCACCGGCGGTGATCCGCTGGTGCTGTCGCCGCGTCGCCTGGCCGACCTGATGGACCGGCTCGAGGCGATCGACCACGTCAAGATCGTTCGCTTCCACACCCGCGTCCCGGCCGTTGATCCCGGCGCGGTGACGCCCGAGCTGGTGGCGGCGCTGAAACGCTCGTCCAAGACCGTCTATGTCGCCCTGCACGCCAACCACGCTCGCGAACTGACGCCCGCCGCCCGCGCCGCCTGCGCGCGGATCGTCGACGCCGGCGTTCCGATGGTCAGCCAGACCGTGCTGCTGCGCGGGGTGAACGACAACCCCGAAACCCTGGCCGCGCTGATGCGCGCCTTCGTCGAGACGCGGATCAAGCCCTACTATCTGCACCACGGCGACCTGGCGCCCGGCACCGCCCATCTGCGGACCACGGTCGCCGAGGGTCAGGCGATCATGCGGGCCCTGCGCGGGACGCTGTCGGGCCTGGCCCAGCCGACCTACGTCCTCGATATCCCGGGCGGCCACGGCAAGGTTCCGGTCGGCCCGACCTACCTCGAGGACGGCGCCGTCGAGGACCCGGACGGCGCGGTTCGGCCTTATCCGCCCACGGCCTGAAGGCCGCCGGAGACCAGGCTTGCGTTGCGACGCAGCAAAGCCTTGGCGAGCGCGGGGTTTCTCGTGCTAGAAAAGTCGTCACAACAGATGGCCCGGACTGTCACGTCCGGCGCGAATTCAAGCGAAGGCTTGGCTTTTATGAGTGAAATCAAGACGGTTGGCGTGATCGGCGCCGGCCAGATGGGGTCGGGCATCGCGCATGTCGTCGCCCTGGGCGGCTATGACGTGCGACTTCACGACGTCTCGCGCGAGCGGATCGACGCGGGCATCGCCGCCATCGAGAAGAACATGGCCCGCCAGGTCGGTCGTGGGATCATCGATGACGCGGCCATGAAGGCGGCCCTGGCCCGCATCCAGCCCGCCGAGGGCCTGGAGGCGATCGGCGCCACCGACCTCGCCATCGAGGCGGCCACCGAGAACGAGGAGATCAAGAAGTCGATCTTCCGCAGCCTGCAGCCGCACCTGAAGCCCGAGACGCTGCTGGCCTCGAACACCTCGTCGATCTCGATCACGCGCCTGGCCTCGGCCACCGACCGCCCCGAGCGGTTCATCGGCCTGCACTTCATGAACCCCGTGCCGCTGATGAAGCTGGTGGAGATCATCCGCGGCATCGCCACGGACGTCCCGACCTACGAGGCGGCGGTCAACTTCGCCCAGTCGCTGGGCAAGATCACCAGCAACGCCGAAGACTTCCCCGCCTTCATCGTCAACCGCGTGCTGGTGCCGATGATCAACGAGGCGATCTACACGCTGTACGAAGGGGTCGGTACGGTCGACGCCATCGACACGGCGATGAAGCTGGGCGCCAACCACCCGATGGGCCCGCTGGAGCTGGGCGACTTTATCGGTCTGGACACCGTGCTCAGCATCATGAACGTGCTGCACGAGGGTCTGGCCGACAGCAAGTACCGCCCCTGCCCGCTGCTGGTGAAGTATGTCGAGGCCGGCTGGCTTGGCAAAAAGACCGGACGCGGGTTCTATGACTACCGGGGCGAGACGCCGGTTCCCACGCGCTAGATGAGCGGACGGCGTCTCCGAAAAGGGGACGCCATGACCGACACCACCGCGCCGATGACGGAGGCCTTGCGCCCCGTCGCCAAGGATGACCGCCACCTGAGCCTTGATGTCCTGCGGGGCCTAGGGGTGATGGGCATCCTGGCCGTCAACGCTGTGGCCTTCGGCCTGCCCATGCCGGTCTACATGTCGCCGGAGCTGTCGCCCTTCGGGATGTCCGCCAGCGAAGGTATGGCCTGGTGGGTGGTCCAGACCTTCTTCCACTACAAGTTCATCACCCTGTTCTCGATCCTGTTCGGGGTGTCGATCCTGCTGGTCGGCGGCGAGCGCAGCGACAAGGCGCGCGGCGCCCTGCTGCGCCGCCGTCTGGGCTGGCTGTTGGTGATCGGCCTGCTGCATGGTCTCCTGATCTGGTTCGGCGACATTCTGCTGCTCTACGCCTGCACCGGCTTTGTCGCCCTGCTGGCGCGGTCCTGGACGCCCAGGCGGCTGTTCACGGTCAGCCTGACCATCCTGCTCCTGGGCTCGGCCCTGGCGATCGTCCCGCTGATCCTGCTGGAGAGCGCCCCGGCCGAGCTGCAGCAGAAGATCATCGCGGAGATGAACCAGCCCGGGTCGGGGGTCGACGTGGCGGCCGCGACAGCGGCGATGCGCGGGGGGCTGGTCGCGGCCCTGGGCGAGAACTTCAAGAGCTGGATGATCCTGCAGCCCGCCGGCCTGATGGTGTTCATCTGGCGCACCGGCGCCCTGATGCTTCTGGGCATGGCCCTGTTCAAGACCGGCTTCCTGACCGGCAAGGCCAAGACCTGGGTCTATCTGCTGCTGATCGCCCTGGGCGGCGCGGGCCTGGCCTGGACCGGCTGGGAGAGCAGCGTGAAACTGGCCACCGACTTCGCCGAGCCTCAGGCCACGGGTCGCTACAACATGGCCTATGAGTTCGCCAGCCTGCCCATCACGCTCGGCTATGCGTCCCTGGCCATTCTGCTGATCCGCTCACGGCTGTTCGCGGGCCTGCTGAGCCCCGTGGCGCGCCTGGGCCAGATGGCCTTCACCAACTATCTGACCCAGTCGCTGATCATGACGACGATCTTCTGGAGCGGGCGGGGCCTTGGCCTGTTCGGCGAGTTCAACCGCGTTGAACTGTGGGGCTGCGTCATCGCCATCTGGGCGCTGCAGCTGATCTGGTCGCCGCTGTGGCTGTCGCGCTTCTCGATGGGGCCGATGGAGTGGATCTGGCGCCGCCTCGCCTACGGCAAGGGGCTCGCGCGCGGGGCCTGACATCGCAAGAGCCCTCTGGCTTTGGATGGCTTCATCCAACCCCGACAGGCCCTAGGCTTTGAAGGGTGTCGAGGCGCGCTCCCCCCGGGGCGCGCCTCCTTTTCCGCCGGTATCAGGCCTTGTCGCAAGGCCTTCAGATCGAGCCCCCCCGAGGCCGACGCGATAGGGGAATCGCGCCGGCTAGACCGCCGAACCCCGGCGGAGGAGTCGACGACCGCTCCCTCGAGCGCGCCAACTACCCCACCGGCGCGCCCGAAAAAGCCCGCTCCTTTTGGCGGTGCGGCGCCGCTCTGTCATTGCCCGCACGTCCACGTTCTATTGTCTCGCCGTCCGGAATCGGCGAGAGGCTCCTCGAACTGTCGAGGACCCATGGACGCTGAAACTCCGCCTAGAGACCTATGGATCCTGGACGCCCGCGAACAGGCCGACGCCGCCGAGCGCTACCGGCAAGCCTGCGCCCAGCTGTTCGAAGTCACCCTGCTGGAACCCGACACCGCGTTCCACAATCGGATGGACGGCTACAATCTGGGCGGCGTCGTTCTGGCCCGCTGCAAGGGCGTGCCCCAGCGCTTTGATCGTCGCTACGCCCACATCATCGCCGACACCGCTGACTCGGTGCTGGCCGTGCTGGAGCTCAGCTCGGGCGGCTGGAGCGGGATCTATGACGGGCGACCGGCCGACAGCAGCATGGGCGCGATCCGCCTCGTCGACATGTCGCGGCCGTTCGACATGACCACCGCCGCCTTCGAGACCCTGAACCTGGCCATCCCCCGCGCGACGCTGGACGAGCAGGTCGACCACATCGACTTTCATGGCCGCGTGGTGCCGGAGAACACCGCCACCGGGCGGATTCTGGGCGCCCATATGCGAGCGGTCTGGGACAGCATCGAGACGATCACCACCGCCGAGGCGGCGCTGGCGGCCAAGGCGGCGGCGACGCTGTTCAGCGCGGCGATCCTGGCCCACGGTGAAGTCGCCGGCGCCGACGCCCGGCCGATCGAAAAGATGCTGCTGGCCTCGGCCCGCGACTTTGTCATCGGCCGGCTGGCCGACCCGGAGCTGTCGCCCGAGGCGGTGCGCCAGCACCTGGGAGTCTCGCGCAGCCTGCTCTACCGGGTGTTCGAGCCCGCCGGCGGGGTCAGCGCCTTCATCCAGGCGCGGCGCCTCGACCAGGCTTTCGACGAGATCATCCGTGATCAGAGCGAGCGCAAGACCCTGGCCGAGATCGGCTATGGCCTTGGCTTCCGCTCCGACGCCCACTTCAGCCGCGTGTTCCGCGCCCGCTTCGGCGTGACACCGGGCCGCCTGCGCCGCCTGGGCGCCTCGGCGCGACAGGAGGGCCTGTCGGCCCTGGAGCGGCCGGACGACGTGTTTGTCTGGGTGGGGAGCTTGCTGTGAATAAATCCCTCTCTCTTTGAGAGAGGGATTTATCCAGCCCCCAGCGCCACAGCGACGTGATAGGTCACGAACGCCGCGATGTAGGCCAAGCCCACCATGTAGACGAACATCACCGTCGGCCAGACCCAGCTGTTGGTCTCGCGCTTGACCACGCCCAGGGTGGGCAGGCACTGCGGGGCGAAGACGTACCAGGCCAGGAACGACAGGGCGCTGGCCAGCGACCACTGGTTCTTGAGCAGGGTCGACAGCGCGCCGGTCTCGCCGTCCTCGCCACCGACGGCGTAGACGGTGCCCAGCACGGCCACGGCCACTTCGCGGGCGGCCATGCCGGGGATCAGGGCCACGGTCATCTGCCAGTTGAAGCCGATCGGGGCCATCAAGGGCGCCAGGAACTGGCCCAGCTGTCCGGCGATGGAATAGTCGATGGCCGGCCCCGTCGCGCCCTCCGGCGGATAGGGGAAGGTCGACAGCACCCAGACCAGAACCATCAGCGGCATGATGATCCGGCCGGCCCGGCTGATGAAGATGCGAGCCCGGGTCCACAGGTTCATCAAGACGTTGCGGGGCTCCGGCCAGCGGTAGGTCGGCAGCTCCATCATGAAAGGCTCGACCGCGCCGCGCCAGAACACGCGCCGGATCACGAACGAGACCAGGAGCGCGCTGACGATGCCGCTGGCGTAGAGGCCAAACATCACTAGGCCCTGCAGCGACAGCACGCCCCAGACCGTCTGGTTGGGAATGAAGGCGCCGATGATCAGGGTGTAGACGGGAATCCGCGCCGAGCAGGTCATCAGCGGCGCGACCAGGATCGTGGTCAGGCGGTCCTGGCGGTTGTCGATCACCCGCGTCGACATGATGCCGGGAATGGCGCAGGCGAAGCTGCTGAGCAGAGGAATGAAGGCCCGTCCGTGCAGGCCCGCGCCCCCCATGATCTTGTCCATCAGAAAGGCCGCGCGGGCCATGTAGCCGCTGTCTTCCAACAGCAGGATGAAGAAGAACAGGATCAGGATCTGCGGCAGGAACACCAACACGCTGCCGACGCCGGCGATCAGACCATCGGCGATGAAGCTGGTCAGCAGGCCCTGGGGCAGGCTGGTGTTGGTCAGCTCGATCAGGGCCGCGAAACCGGCGTCGATGCCGTCCATGGCCGGCGTGGCCCAGGTGAACACCGCCTGGAACATCACGAACAGCAGGGTCAACAGGATGGCCAGGCCCGCCGCCGGGTGCAGCAGCACGTCGTCGATCTTGCCGGTCACGGTGTCGGGCCGCTCGGGCGGCTTCACGCAGAGCTTGAAGATGCGCTGGGCCTCGGCGTGGGCGGCGCGGATCTCGGCGGGGCTGGGCTCATGCCAGACATTGTCGCCGGACAGGGCGTCGCGGTCGACCAGGGCCTCGACCTTCTCAAGCAGCTCGGGCAGGCCGCGCTTGCGGGTGGCCACCGTAGTGACGATCGGCGCGCCGATCTCGGCCGACAGGCGCTCGACGTCGATCCGCAGGCCCTGGCGCTGGGCGATGTCGAACATGTTGAGCGCCAGCACGAACGGGCGGCCCACCTGCTTGAGCTCGAGCGCCAGACGCAAGACGAGGCGCAGGTTGGTGGCGTCGGCCACGCAGACCAGGGCCTGGGGGCGTCCTCGCCGGCCAGCTTGCCCAGCACCGCGTCGCGGGTCACCACCTCGTCGGGGCTGCGGGCGCGCAAGGAGTAGGTGCCCGGCAGGTCCAGCACGCGGATCTGACGGCCGCTGGGCGCGGTCAGCACGCCTTCCTTCCGCTCGACCGTGACGCCGGCGTAGTTGGCCACCTTCTGGCGGCTGCCGGTCAGGGCGTTGAACAGCGCGGTCTTGCCGGAATTGGGATTGCCGACCAGGGCGATGCGGGCGGTGTCGATGACGGGGGGCGCGGCGGCGCCGGAATCGGGGGTCAAGGTCTTAGCGTCCGTCGAATTTGACACTGATCGCGCCGGCCTCTCGGCGACGCAGGGCCACGCGGGCGTCGTCCACGCGCACGGCGATCGGATCGCGGCCGAACAGGCCCTCGTGCAGCACCTCGATCGACGCGCCCTCGACGAAGCCCATCTCCAGAAGGCGGCGCTCCAGCTCCTCGGCGACCACCGCCTCGGCCGCGCCGCTGTGGCCGGTGACCTTGACGATCACACCGCGCTCGCCGCGATCGGCGCTGGCCAGGGAACGCACGCCCGACGCGCTCTCGGCGGGGTTGAATTCAGGCGACAAAACGAACGCTTCGGACATCATGGCTCCGCTAGAGCCTCGCGCGTCAAAACGAAATCGTTTCGACGCGATGACAAGGCTCTAAATCAAACACTTAGAGCGTGACTAGCGCCGAAACCGGCTCGCACTTTCGGCGTCACGCTCTAGGATTGCGAACGATTATCAGTCGAAGCGGCTCGTGTCGATTCAGCGATCCCAACGTTGTGCGTTATGCTGGCGAGCCAAAGCTTCTTGGGACGGAATGGCGCAGGGCCGTTAATCTATTCGACTCTTCAGGCCCGGACCGGTCTGATTGCGTGTAACGATTCGTGTGGACGGATTATGCGTAGGCTGATGCTGGCGCTCCTGACGGGCGCTTATCTCTGTCTGGCCTTGATCGTCTCCCTCTTCCTCTGGAGGACGGGAGCGACTCCGACTGTCGGCGTCTCGGCGTTCATCGGCACGCTGGGCCTGTGTTTTGCGTTCCACGGCCTGATCGCCCAGGCCCTGATGGGCGCCGCCCTGCGCCTCGACATCGACACCATCCGCGAAGCCCACGCCATCCTGCTGGACCAGATCGAGAAGGTCGACGCCCGCGTCACCGACCTCGTCGACACCGTCGCCGCCGACGCCCAGCGCCGCTCCGAGGAGCTGTCCAGCGAAGTCCACCAGCTGGAAGACCTGATCCAGAAAATGAACGACCGGCTGGAGCACCAGCTGACCCACCAGGTGGCCGCCGCCTCGGCCCGGACCAGCGCCCGCGATCGCGCCCCGCACGCCAGCCACATGCTGCAGGTGGTGCAGGACGCCCTGGCCGAGAACCGGGTCGACCTCTACCTGCAGCCGATCGTCAGCCTGCCCCAGCGCCGTACGGTGTTCTACGAGAGCTTCTCGCGCCTGCGCGACGAAACCGGCCGCGTGATGATGCCGGCCGAGTATCTGGCCGTGGCCGAGCCCGAGGGCCTGATGACGGCCATCGACAACCTGTTGCTGTTCCGCTGCGTGCAGATCGTCCGTCGCCTGGCCAAGCAGGACCGAAAGGTCGGGATCTTCTGCAACATCTCGCTGGCCAGCCTGGGCGACGAGAGCTTCTTCCCGCAGTTCCTCGAGTTCATGCAGGGCAACAAGGACCTGGCCGGGGCGGTGTTCTTCGAGCTGGGTCAGGCGGCGTTCGAGCGTCGCGGCCCGGTCGAGGCCCGCCACATGGCCCGCCTGGCCAGCCTCGGCTTCAGCTTCAGCCTCGACAAGGTGACCGACCTGGACGTCGACTTCCAGGATCTGGCCCGCGCCGACGTGAAGTTCCTCAAGGTCGGCGCCCAGATGATGCTGGACCAGCTGGAAGAGCAGGACGGCAAGCTGGTCATCACCTCGCTGCCGGACCTGAACGCCAGCGACTTCGCCGCCCTCACCCGTCGCTACGGCATCGAGGTGATCGTCGAGAAGGTCGAGGCCGAGAAGCAGGTCGCCGAGGTGCTGGACCTCGACATCGGCTATGGCCAGGGCCACCTGTTCGGCGAACCGCGCGCCATCCGCGACGCGGTGCTGGCCGAGGCCGACCCGCCCGCCGACTTCATCCGCGCGCCGATGCGTCGCCGCGCCGTGGGCTGGTAGCGCTAGACACAGCAAGCATCGGAATGACGCCGTCCCGCGCGGGCGGCAGGGTCTCCCGTGAAAGGAGCCTTTCGATGACCTACGACACCGACGACGCCCGCTGGGCGGCCTGGGAAGCGCGCGACCGCGCCGCCGACGGGGCGTTCTTCGTGGCCGTGCGCACCACCGGCGTCTATTGCATCGCCAGCTGCCCCGGCCGGCCGCTGCGCAAGAACGTCGTCTTCCATGACAGCCGAGAGGCCGCCCGCGCCGCCGGCTTCCGCGCCTGCCTGCGCTGCAAGCCCGACCGGGTGGCTGCGTGAGTTTGGACTGGACCCGCATCGCCGCCGAGCTGGACGCGCGCGGCTGGGCCCTGACCGGTCCCCTGCTCAAGCCTGAGACCTGCGCCGACGTCGCCGACCTCTATCCGCGCGACGAGGGCTTCCGCAGCCGCGTGGTCATGGCCCGTCACGGCTTCGGGCGCGGCGAGTACAAGTATTTCAGCTATCCCCTGCCCGACGTCGTGCAGCGCCTGCGCCAGGGCCTCTATGGCCCGCTGTCGGGGATCGCCAACGCTTGGGCGCAGCGCCTCGGCGATGAGCGCCGCTTTCCCGAGACGCTCGAGGGCATGCTGGCCCGCTGCCACGACGCTGGGCAGACGCGCCCCACACCCCTGCTGCTGACCTACGGCCCCGGCGACTACAACTGCCTGCACCAGGACCTCTATGGCGAGCACGTCTTCCCGCTGCAGGCCGCCTTCCTGCTGGACGAACCCGGCCGCGACTTCGAGGGCGGCGAGTTCGTGATCGTCGAGCAGCGCCCGCGCCAGCAGTCCGCGCCCCAGGTCGTGCCGCTAGGCCAGGGCGAGGGGGTGATCTTCGCGGTGCGGGAGCGTCCAGCCGAAGGGACGCGCGGCGTGCACCGGCGGGTGCTGCGGCATGGGGTCAGCGAGGTGCGGTCCGGGCGGCGGCGGACGCTGGGGGTGATATTTCATGATGCTCAGTAGGTCTTCATCCGACCTCCCCGGCGAATACTGGGGAGGTCGGGGAGTGTGTGTCCCCTCACCCCATCGGCGAAACGCCAAACAGCAGCCGGTGCAGCCCGAACACGAACACCAGATACGCCACCGTCCCGCCCAGCACGCCGATCAGGTCCGAGCGCGGTTTGACCACCACGGGGGCGGGTTCCTTGCGGCGGATGGCCGAGATGAGGTCAACGACCGCCCAGGCCAGGAACGCGCCGAACAGCAGCACCGAGGCCTGGTCGCCATTGACCAGCAGGTGGCCGGCCGACCACAGGATCACGCCCAGCAGCATCGGGTGGCGCACGGTGGCCTTGATCCGTCCGGCCGGCGCATTGGCCACGGGCAGCAGCATGAAGGCTAGCCACACCAGCAGCATGGCCGCGTGACGGCCCCAGGCCGGCGGGTCGTAGAGCTGCGGCGCGGCGGGGCGATAGACGATCCAGCCCCAGATGATCAGGCCAAGGCCTGCGGCGGCGACCAGCGAATAGAGCCCGCGCCAGCGCTTGGGGTTGGCCGCGACCTGGGCGTCGCGCAGGGGCGCGGCCAGGATCCGCACCGAGTGGATTCCCAGAAACAGCACAAGGCCAAGAAGCAGAATCGTCATGACGCCCTCCCGTTGGCGGGGAGGATAGTCACGGAACGCCGGTCTTCGATAGCGGTGCGGCTGGGGCCTTGAATCCTGCCGCCAAGGGCTCAGCTAAGGACCCCGCCCAAGTTGACGCCCAGCCCCCGGACCGCTACCGCCGAGCCATGATGGACTTCCCTCCCGGCCTTTCCGCCCTTTCCGACCGCTATGACGTGGTGCTGAGCGACGTCTGGGGCGTGATCCACAACGGCGTGGCCAGCTTCCCTGAGGCCTGCGAGGCCCTGACCCAGTGGGCGCAGACCAAGGGCCCGGTGGTGCTGATCTCCAACTCGCCGCGCCCGTCGCACGACGTGGTGGCGCAGCTGGACGCCCTGGGCGTGCCGCGCGCTTCCTGGCAGGGCTTCGTCACCTCGGGCGACGCCACCCGCGCGCTGCTTAAGGCCAACGCCCCAGGCAAGGTCTGGAAGATCGGCCCCGCCCGCGACGAGGTGCTCTATGAGGGCATCGACCTGGTCGCCGCCGGCTGCGAGGACGCCGACTTCATCTCCTGCACCGGCCTCTACGAAGACGAGGTCGAGGTCCCCGAGGATTATCGCGACCGCCTGAAGGTCGCCGCCGAGCGGGGCCTCTTGTTCATCTGCGCCAATCCCGACCGCGTGGTGCAGCGCGGTGATCGGCTGATCTTCTGCGCCGGCTCGCTGGCCGATCTCTATGAGAGCCTGGGCGGCAAGGTGGTGATGGCCGGCAAGCCCTATGGCCAGATCTACGACCTGGCGGTCGCCGAGGCCGAGCGCCTCCTGGGCCGCCCCGTCGATCGCGCGCGGATTCTCTGCGTCGGCGACGGCGTCATCACCGACGTCAAGGGCGCCCACGACCAGAAGCTGGCCTGCCTGTTCGTGGCCAAGGGCATCCATGGCGACAAGGCCGTGGGTCCCGACGGCCAGCTGGTTCCCGACGCCGTCCACGCCCTGCTGGACGCCGAGGCCGTGGGCGCGACCCACGCCATCGGCGATCTGGTGTGGTGATAGCGTTTTGAAACGCTACACTGTGTGCAACGCACAATAAGAACCGCAGGGGAACGCGTGATGCAGGGCAAATTCCTGGAAGAGCTGACCGTCGGTCAATCGGCCGAACTGGTCCGCACCGTGGGCGAGGCCGACATCGTGGCTTTCGCCGAGGTCACGGGCGACAACAATCCCGTCCACCTGGACGCCGACTACGCCGCCAAGACCCCTTTCGGCGAACGCATCGCCCACGGCATGCTGTCGGCCGGCTATATCTCGGCGGTGCTGGGCACCACCCTGCCCGGTCCCGGTGCGATCTATCTGTCCCAATCGCTGCGCTTCAAGCGCCCGGTCAAGATCGGCGACGCGGTCACCGCCCGCGCCACCATCACCGAAATCGACGAAGCCAAGGCCCGCGTCACCCTCGCCACCACCTGTCTGGTGGGCGGCAAGGCGGTGGCGGACGGCGAGGCCGTCGTCATGGTTCCCCGCAAGGCCGCCTGATGCCCCTGAAGACTGTTCACGCCTGGAAGAACCTGCCCCCTGAGGCGCGTGGCGCGTCCGTCGCGCTCGGCAATTTCGATGGCGTGCATCGCGGCCACCAGCAGGTGATCGCCCAGGCCGCGAAGGCCGCCCTTACCGGCAAGACCCCGCTGGGCGTGATCAGCTTCGATCCGCATCCGCGCCGCCTGTTCCGGCCCAGCGAGCCGGCCTTCAAGCTGATGACCCAGGCCCAGCAGGCCCGGGCCCTCGCGGGGCTGGGGGTCGACACCTTCTACCTGCTGCCGTTCGACTTCGAGATGGCCAGCTACGGCGACCGCGAGTTCGTCGAGAAGGTGCTGGTCGAGGGGCTGGGCGTCACCCATGTGGCCGCCGGCTTCGACATCTCGTTCGGGCGCGGCCGCAGCGGCAGTCCCGACCTGCTGCGGACCTATGGCGAGGAATACGGCTTCAGCGTCTCGATCGCCGAGCCGGTGGCCGGCGCGGGCGGCGAGAAGTTCTCCTCGACCGCCGTGCGCGACGCCCTGCGGGCCGGCCGGCCCGAGCAGGCCGCAGCCATCCTGGGCCGTCCGTTCGCCATCGAGGGCGTGGTCCGGCGCGGCCAGCAGCTGGGCCGCCAGCTGGGCTTTCCCACCGCCAATGTCGAGGTCGAGGACTATGTGGTCCCGAAACTCGGCGTCTACGCCACCCGCACCCGCCTGCCCGACGGGCGCGAGGTGCCCGGCGTGGCCAATCTGGGCAACAACCCGACCACGGGCCTCGTCGAGACCCGGCTGGAAACCTGGCTGTTCGACTTCGACGAGGACCTCTACGGCCAGATCATCGAGACCCAACTGATCGCCTTCCTGCGCCCGGAGCTGAAGTTCGACAGCCTGGAGCTGATGATCGACCAGATCCGCCGCGACGAGCAGGCGGCGCGGGCCATCGTGGCGCCGGGGTTCTAGGGGTAGGATTCCCTCTCTCCTAGAGAGAGGGATTCAAAAAAGCCCCCCACTCCCGCCACGGGAGAAGCCCTTTCCTCGCGCCGCGCCAGCCGTTAACCTTGATGAACGTCTAGGTTGGGGGCCGGATGCTCAAGGGTCGCAAGTATCATCATTTCGCGCGCGCCCGGCGGCCCGCCGCTCAGCGGCGGCACGAGATCCTAGCCTATCCGGACGGCGCGCAATTCGTGTTCGACACCGGCAAGGCGGTCGAGGTCGAGGGTGGCTATTGCGCCCTGCCCGACGGTGACTTGCTGGACGCCTATTCCAACGCCGTGGTCCGCGCCGTCGAGCATGTGGGCCCCAGCGTGGTGCGGATCCATCCGATGCTGGCGGACCCGCGCATGTCTGGCGTCGGCTCGGGCTTTGCGATCGCGGAAGGCGGATTGATCCTGACCAACAGCCATGTGGTCCAGGGCGCCAACCGCTTCATCGTCATCACCGCCGAGGGCCGCAGCCTGACCGCGCGCTGCGTGGGCGACGACCCCGACACCGACCTCGCCCTGATCAAGGTCGACCAGGCTGTCGAGATTCCCGTAGCGCGGCTGGGCGACTCCAAGAAGCTGCGGCGCGGCCAGCTGGTCATCGCCATCGGGGCGCCGCTGGGCTTTGAGGCCACCGTGACCACCGGCGTCGTCTCGGCGCTGGGCCGGTCCCTGCGCGCCGAGCGCGGCCGGCTGATCGAAGACCTGATCCAGACCGACGCGGCGCTCAATCCGGGCAACAGCGGCGGACCGCTGGTCAGCTCGACCGGCGAGGTGGTGGGCATCGCCACGGCGATCATCGCCGGCTACCAGGGCCTGTGTTTCGCGGTCGCCGCCAACACCGCCAAGTTCGTGATCGGCGAGCTTCTGGCCCATGGCCATGTGCGGCGCGGCTCGATCGGCCTCGTCGCCCAGCAGGCCCCGATCCCGCCGGCCCTGGCCCGCGCGACGGGCGTCCACCAGCCCTATGCGGTCTATGTGGCCCATGTCGACGCCGGCGGCCCGGCGGCCAAGGCCGGCATCAAGGAAGGCGACCTCCTGATCGCCGCCGGCGAGATGCTGCTGACCGGCCTCGATGACCTCCTGCGGGCGCTGGACAACCACAGCATCGGCAAGCCGACGGTGTTCACCCTGATCCGCCACGCGCGGCTGATGCAGGTGACCGTGACGCCGAGGCTGCGGAAGCCGGGGGCTTAAGCAGGCCGAAAATCCTCCCCCCAGCGGGGGAGGTGTCGGCCCGCAGGGACGACGGAGGGGGAAGAGGCAGGGTCAGCAGGACTTCCCCCTCCGGTCGCTTCGCGACCACCTCCCCCGCTGGGGGGAGGGTTGCTTACCCCGCCGAAGCCTTTGCGCGCGCGTCCCGCCTCTGCTATCCCCACCCCATGAGTTCCATTCGGAAGATGTCGCGAATTATCCGCCCGGCGTGACGCCGCCGGACGATCCTCCAGCGCGCGCCGGGTTCTCCCGCCCTCTTCCGAAATTTCCAGAGCCGGATTCCATTCCCATGGCCGACGACGCCACGACCGCCCGCGACTATCGCGAAACCGTCTTCCTTCCCGACACCCCGTTCCCGATGCGCGCGGGCCTGCCCAAGAAGGAGCCGGAAATCCTGGAGGGCTGGGCCGCCCTCTCCGACAAGGGCCTGTACGGCGCGGTGCGCGCCAAGCGCCAGGCCGACGGCGCGCCGCTGTTCGTGTTCCACGACGGTCCGCCCTACGCCAACGGCGCGATCCACATCGGCCACGCGCTGAACAAGATCCTCAAGGACTTCGTGGTCCGCTCGCGCTTCGCGCTGGGCTACGACGTCGACTACGTGCCGGGCTGGGACTGCCACGGCCTGCCGATCGAGTGGAAGATCGAGGAGCAATTCCGCGCCAAGGGCCGCCGCAAGGACGAGGTCCCGGCCGAGGAGTTCCGCCGCGAATGCCGCGCCTATGCCGGCGGCTGGATCGAGGCCCAGAAGACCGAGTTCCAGCGCCTGGGCGTGCTGGGCGACTGGTGGAACCGCTACGCCACCATGGACTTCACCTCGGAAGCCAAGATCGTCGAGGAGTTCCACAAGTTCCTGTCGACCGGCCAGCTCTATCGCGGCTCCAAGCCCGTGATGTGGAGCCCCGTGGAGCGCACGGCCCTGGCGGATGCGGAGATCGAGTACCACGACCACGTCTCGCCGACGATCTGGGTGAAGTTCCCGGTCGTCCAGGGCTCTGACGCGGCTACGGGCGCCAAGCTGGTGATCTGGACCACCACCCCGTGGACCATCCCCGCCAACCGCGCGGTCTCGTACAATCCCGACATCCCCTACAGCGTGTTTGAAGTCACCGCGTTGGAAGAGGGCCTGGAGTTCGAGCCCTGGGCCAAGCCGGGCGATCGCCTGATCATCGCCGACAAGCTGGCCGCCGACGTCTTCAAGGCCGCCAAGGTCGCATCGTGGAAGACGGTCGAGGCCGTCGACTGCGAAGGCATGGTGCTGGCCCACCCGCTGGCCGATCTGGACAGCCACTACGGCTTCGCCGTGCCGATGCTGGCGGGCGACCACGTCACCGACGACGCCGGCACGGGCTTTGTCCACACCGCGCCGGGCCACGGCGCCGACGACTATCAGGTCTGGCTGGCCCACGGTCACCGCGAGATCCCCGACACCGTCGACCCCGATGGCGCCTACTATCCGCACGTGGCCCTGTTCGCTGGCCTGAAGGTCCTGGAGACCGAAGGCAAGAAGGTCGGCAAGTTCGGCCCCGCCAACGGCGCGGTCATGGAAAAGCTGATCGAGGCCGGCAACCTGCTGGCGCGCGGCCGGGTCGAACACAGCTATCCGCACAGCTGGCGCTCCAAGGCCCCGGTGATCTTCCGCAACACCCCGCAATGGTTCATCCGCATGGACCACGCGGTGGACAGCCTGGGTGGCAAGACCCTGCGTGACGTGGCCGTGCAGGCCATCGCCGACACCGCCTTCTATCCCGACGGCGGCCGCAACCGCATCGGCGCCATGGTCGAGACCCGTCCCGACTGGCTGATCAGCCGCCAGCGCAACTGGGGCACACCGCTGGCCATGTTCGTGGACAAGCACACCGGCCATCCGCTGAACGACCCCGAGGTCAACGCCCGGATCCTGGCGGCCATCCGCGAGGGCGGCGCCGACGCCTGGTTCACGCGCCCCGACAGCGACTTCCTCGGCGCGCACGACCCGGCCCAGTACGAGAAGATCACCGACATCCTCGATGTCTGGTTCGATAGCGGCTGCACCCACGCCTTCACGATCGAAGGCCGCACTGACAGCGCCTGGCCGGCCGACCTCTATCTGGAAGGCTCCGACCAGCACCGCGGCTGGTTCCAGTCGTCCCTGCTGGAAGGCTGCGGCACCCGCGGCCGCGCGCCCTACAAGGCCGTCCTGACCCATGGCTTCACCATGGACGAGAACGGCGAGAAGATGTCCAAGTCCAAGGGCAACACGGTCGAGCCGCAGACGATCACCAAGGAGTCCGGCGCGGAGATCCTGCGCCTGTGGGCGGCCATGGTCGACTATTCGGAGGATCAGCGGATCGGCAAGACGATCCTGGCCACCACGACCGACGCCTATCGCAAGCTGCGCAACACCATGCGCTACCTCTTGGGCGCCCTAGCCGGCTTTGACGAGGCCGAGCGGGTCACCGACTACGACCAGTTCCCGCCGCTGGAGAAATACATCCTGCACCGCCTGTGGGAGCTGGATGGCCAGGTGCGCGAGGCCTATGAGAGCTACCGCTTCTCGGACGTCATCCGCCCGCTGATCGAGTTCTGCCAGGGGGATCTCTCGGCGCTGTACTTCGACGTCCGCCGCGACAGCCTCTATTGCGACCGCCCCGACGCCCTGAAGCGCCGCGCCTATCGCACGGTGCTGGACTACGTCTTCGACCGCCTGACCATCTGGCTGGCCCCGCTGGCCAGCTTCACGATGGAAGAGGCGTGGGTGACGCGCTTCCCCGAGGCGGGTCCCGTGGCGCTGCGGGTGATGCCGCCGCGCGTCGACGCCTGGCGCAACGACGCCGAGGCGGCGCGTTGGGAGAAGGTCGAGACGGTGACCTCGGTGGTCACCGGCGCCCTGGAAGTCGAACGCCGCGAAAAGCGCATCGGCTCGGCCCTGGAGGCTGCGCCGGTGGTGCATGTCGCCGACGAGGACCTGCTGGCCGCCTTCGAGGGCCTGGACGCCGCCGAGGTGTTCCGCACGTCCTCAGCCACGCTGGTGGCCGGCGACGCCGGCGCCTTCCGCGTCGATGACGTCAAGGGCGTGTCGGTCGATCCCAACAAGGCCGAAGGCGCCAAGTGCGCCCGCTCGTGGCGCATCCTGCCGGAGGTCGGATCCGATCCGCGCTATCCGGAACTGAGCCTTCGCGACGCCGACGCCGTGGCCTACTGGGACGCGCGGCGCGCTTAAGCAAACCTGTCATCCCGGACGGTCCGCAGGACCGATCCGGGACCGCCGGAAACGCGGCGCTTGCGGCGGTCCCGGCTCTTCGGCCGGGATGACAGATTGATCGGGGACGGCTTAGGTAGCTGAATGACTTCCATCACCCGCCAAGGCTGGATCGCCTACGCCATCGCCGCCGTCACGGTGGTGCTGGACCAACTCTCCAAGCTGTGGATCCTGGGCCTGCTGGGCCGTGAGCCAGGCGCGAGCCTGCCGCTGCTGGGGCCGATCCACCTGACCATGGTCCATAACTACGGCATGAGCTTTGGCCTGCTGCGCGACAGCGACTGGGGCCGCTGGCTGTTGATCGGCTTTTCGATCCTGGTGGTGATCGGCCTCGCCGTCTGGGTCCACAAGGCGACGAGGCCGCTGCTGGCGGTGGGGATCGGGCTGATCATCGGCGGGGCGATCGGCAACAACCTGATCGACCGGGTGATCTACGGCTATGTCGTCGACTTCATCGACGTCTCGCGCCTCTATTTCCCCTGGGTGTTCAATATCGCCGACTCGGGGATCTCGGTGGGCGTGGCCCTGCTGCTGCTCGACAGCTTCCTGTCGGAAGAGAACAAACTGTCGCATCAGACCGAGTAGTTTTGGCCGATTGCCGCCGCAATCGCGTGGGACATTGGCGCCCGCGCGAGGATGTCGTATCGAGAGCGTCCGATTTTTTGGGCCGGGGGTCGGCCTGCTGGAGCATGGTTTGATGAGTTTCAACCGGGTCGCCGCGATTAGCGCCCTGACCGCCGTGGCCGCGATCGGCCTGGCCGGCTGCACCTCGACCAAGAAGGCCCTGGGGATGGACAAGGTCGTCCCCGACGAATTCCGCGTGGTCAGCAAGGCCCCGCTGGTGGTTCCGCCGGACTACGCCCTGCGCCCGCCGGCGCCCGGCGAGCCGCGCCCGCAGGAACTGCAGCCCGAAAGCGCCGCCCGCGCCGCGCTGATCGGCCAGAACGCCGCCGCCGGCCGTTCGGAAGGCGAGCGCCTGCTGGTCGCCCGCGCCGGCAGCGACAAGGCTGACCCGCTGATCCGCTTTGTCGTCGACGACGAAAACGGCGACCTGGCCCACAAGGACGAGAGCTTCGCCAGCAAGGTGATGTTCTGGAAGAAGGGCGAGGCCAAGACCAACGTCGCCGCGGCCGCCGAGGCCGGCGCCAACGCGCCGCTGGAAATCGACGCCGCCGCCGAAGAGGCCCGCCTGAAGACCCTGGTCGGCAAGGGCGGCGTGGTGATCAGCCGCGACAAGAAGACCGGCATCAAGCTGCCGGGCCTGTAACGGCCGGACGCCTACCGAATCGAAACGGCCCGGAACCTTGCGGTTCCGGGCCGTTTTCGTTGGACGCTCCAAGCGCCCCCTCCGTCACGATGATTCGCATCGCGACACCTCCCCCGTTTGGCTTCGCCACCCTGGCGGGTCACGGGGGAGGAGGACGCGGTAGCCCTCCTGCCCCGCTTGCGGGGGAGGTGGATCGGCGCGAAGCGCAGAGACGGAGGGAGCGTCTCCCCCCTACCCGTCCCCCGGCGTCCGCACCGTGATCCCGCGCGCGCGAAGCTGGTCCAGCACGCCGTCCTGCGCGACGAGGCCGCGGATCGGATAGATCGCCACCGCGTGGCCGGGGGTCTTGAGGAGGTCGGCCAGGGCCTCGACCTCGGCGTTCTTCAGACGCTGGCTCATCTCGGCGACGCCGGGCAGCAGGTACTGGCAGCGATCGGTGCTGCGCGGCGCGGCCAGGGCCGCACGGACCCGGCCCTCGGCCCAGGCCTGGGCGGCGACGCGATAGCGGTCCTGGCCCTGTTCGACGGTGTCCAGCGTCTCGGTCAGACAGGCCAGCCCGGCCGCGTCATCGGTCTTGCGCGCGACGGTCTTGAGCAGGGGCATGGCCTTGTAGCGTTCGACGACCCGGACCTTGACCCGGTGCTTGCGCGCCAGTTTCTCGATGCGGCGGCTGACCTGGCCGTACTCCAGCCCGGCCTTGCGGTTGGTCTTGCTGGCGATCAGCGGGCCCAGCGCCAGAGGTTTCCAGTCGCGCCAGCCATCGGGGTCCTTGGGCTCCACCGCCGTCCAGGCGCGCTGGACGCGGGCGGCCAGGGCCGGATCGGCTGCGGCCCAGGCCTCGTCGCCCTTCAGCTTGCGCCGCAGAAGCAGCAGCGCCGGGATGTCGGTGACGCCGGCGCTGAAGGTCGGCGGGGTCAGCAGGGTGAACGCCCCCTTCAGCCGGCGGTCGACCACCGAGCTGTCCCAGGCCATGCTCTTGGGCGTCGAGCCGGGCGTGCCCAGGATATAGACCGTCGTGTCGGCGTCGGAGATCCGCCACCAGGCCGGACCCGGCAGCTTGGCGCTGACCACCAGGGCCTCGACGAGATTGGCCTCCGGGTCGTCCATCACCTGGGCGGCGGCCCCGCCGGCGACGGTGAGACTCATGGCCACGGCGGCCCAGATCGCGCGCATGTTGATCCCCCTGTGAACGCCGCGCGATCCTGGTCGCGCGGCGTGGCGGAAGCTTGACCTTATTCAGGCGCCGTGACGGTGAAGCCCTTGGCCCGCAGGCGGTCCAGCACCCCGTCCTGGGTCAGCAGCGCGCGCAGCTCGATCACCGCCACGGCCTTGCCGGGCTTCTTCAGGGCCTGGGTGATGGCGCCGACCGCCTCGTCCTGGCCGTCCTTGAACTGGCGGGCGATCCAAGGCGTGGAGGCCAGGCACCGCTGATAGCCGCGCTCGGCCGAAACCACCGCGCGCACCTGCCCCTCGGCCCACTGGTCGGCGGTCTCGCGCAAGCCCGCCAGGCCGTTCTCGACCTCCTTCAGACCCGCGTCCAGGCACAGCTCCTGCAGCGGCTGGGGCGCTTCGCCCAGTGACTTGACCATGCCGATCAGGTCGTAGTCGTCCAGCTTCTTGATGCGTGGCTGGACGGCGATGTCCTTGCTCTTGGCCAGCTTCTGGATGCGGTCGGTCAGGTCGCCGATGGTGATCGAGACGCCGCCGCCCTTGTCGTTGGCGATGATGAAGCCCGCCAGGGCCGGCTTGATCTGGTCGTGCTCGCTGACCGGCTTGCTCCGCGCGGTCAGATGCTTCTCCAGCCGCGCGCGCAGGTCCGGCGGCAGGGTGTCGCGCATCGGCTTGTCCGTGATGAACTGCTTGCCGCGACCGGGGATCAAGGCCAGCAGGCTCAGCAGCCGCACCTCGGGCTCCTGGCCCATGATCAGCACATTGGCCCCGTCCAGGCGGCGACGCAGCACCGAGTCGTCGAAGTCCAGCTTCTGCGGCGCGAAGGCCGGCACGCCCATCACATAGACATTGGTGTCGCCGTCGCTGACCTTCCACCAGGCCGGGCCCGGCAGGCGCGCGTTGACGATCAGCTCCTCCACGAGGTTGGCCTGGCTGTCGACGGGGGTCAGGTCCACCGGCTTGGTCTGGTGGATGGACACCTCGTTCTTGCCCTGAACCTGGGCCAGGGCGGAACCGCCACAGAGCAACGAAAGCGCCAGGCCGGCGGCGGCGAAACGGGTCAGGGTCACGATCTTTCGGTTCCTCGAAGGCGCGCGGAATCGCACTAATGTCATCCCTCCCTGCTTGGTTGGCCGATCGCTGTTCGCCTGGTCAACTTAAGGAGTTGCAATGTCGGCGGCCCCGCCCCACCTGCGGACCCCGGCGCGCCCCGTGAAAGTCCGCTTGATGCCCATCCGCCGCCTGCCGCCCGAGACCGTCAACCGCATCGCCGCCGGCGAGGTGGTCGAGCGGCCGGCCAGCGCCATCAAGGAACTCGTGGACAACGCCATCGACGCGGGCGCCACGCGGATCGAGGTCGAGGCCCATGGCGGCGGCCTGACCCGGATTCTCGTCGCCGACGACGGCTGTGGCCTGTCGCCCGAGGAGCTGCCGGTGGCCATCGAGCGCCACGCCACCTCCAAGCTGGCGCCGGACGAGGACGGCCTGTGGGACCTGCTGCGCATCCACACCATGGGCTTTCGGGGCGAGGCCCTGCCGTCGATCGGCTCGGTGGCGCGGCTGCAGATTTCCTCGCGCGCCAAGGGGGCCAAAGACGCCTTCTCGATCCTGGTCGAGGGCGGCCAGGTCGGCGAGGTGGCGCCCGCCGCCTTCCCCGGCCCGCACGGCGCGCGGATCGAGGTGCGGGATCTCTTCTACGCCACGCCGGCGCGCCTGAAGTTCATGAAGTCCGAGCGCGCCGAGGCCCTGGCGATCACCGAAGAGATCAAGCGTCAGGCCATGGCCAATGAGAGCGTCGGCTTCTCGCTGGACCTCGACGGCCGCCGGGTGCTGCGCCTGCCGCCTGAGCATCCGGGACCGCAGGGACGTCTGGCGCGCCTCGCCGCCGTGCTGGGCCGCGAGTTCCAGGAGAACGCCCTGGAGATCGACCAGACCCGCGACGGCGTGCGGCTGTCGGGCTTTGCAGGCCTGCCGACCTACAACCGCGGCAATGCGGCCCACCAGTACCTGTTCGTCAACGGCAGGCCGGTGCGCGACCGGCTGCTGCAAGGGGCCCTGCGCGCGGCCTATGCAGATTTCCTGGCGCGGGACCGCCATCCGACGGCGGCCCTCTATGTGACGCTGGAGCCGACCGAGGTCGACGTCAATGTCCACCCGGCCAAGGCCGAGGTGCGGTTCCGCGATCCGGCCCTGGTGCGCGGCCTGATCGTCGGCGCCCTGCGCCACGCCCTGGCCGGCGCCGGTCACCGGGCCTCGACCACGGTCGCGGCCCAGGCCCTGGACAGCATCCGCGCCCAGCAAAGCCCGTTCCCCGGCTACCAGCCGCAGTATCAGCCGGGCCCCTCCCCCGCCGGCTTCTCGGCCTGGCGCGAGGGTGGCTGGACCCCGCCGACGCAGCGCCCGATGGACTTGCCGGGCCTGAATGAGGTCTCGGCGCGGGTCGAGCCCAGCTACGGCGGCGATCTCGCCGGCGTGGTGCGAGAGGCCTATGCGTCGGCGGCTTTCGAAGATAATCCGCTTACGGATTATACCAGCGCAACCACCCCGTTCGACCCGGTCGACTACCCGCTCGGCGCCGCGCGGGCCCAGGTTCACGAGACCTATATCGTCGCCCAGACCCGCGACGGCATGGTCATTGTCGACCAGCATGCGGCCCACGAACGCCTCGTCTATGAGCGGATGAAGGGCGAGATGGCGTCCGGCGGTGTGACCCGCCAGACCCTGCTGCTGCCCGAGGTGGTGGACCTTGATCCCGCCGAGGCCGAGCGCGTCGTCGCCCGCGCCGAGGAGCTGGCCAGTCTTGGCCTCGTCATCGAAAGCTTCGGCCCCGGCGCGGTGCTGGTGCGCGAGACCCCCGCCCTGCTGGGCAAGACCGACGCCGCGGCCCTGGTGCGCGACATCGCCGATGATCTGGCCGAGAACGGCCAGGCCCTGGCGCTGAAGGAGCGGCTGGAAGAGGTCTGCTCGACCATGGCCTGCCACGGCAGCGTCCGCGCCGGCCGCAGGCTGAACGGCGCCGAGATGAACGCCCTGCTCCGCGAGATGGAGGCCACGCCCCACTCGGGCCAGTGCAACCACGGCCGCCCGACCTATGTGGAGCTGAAGCTCGCGGATATCGAGAAGCTGTTCGGGCGGCGGTGAGGCCAGAGCGCCCCCTCCGTCTCGCCGCTTCGCGTCGATCCACCTCCCCCGCAAGCGGGGCAGGAGGGCTGCAGTGGCCTCCTCACCCGTGAAACGGGGAGGAGGCGCGCGGCGCAGCCGCGTGACGGAGGGGGCGCTCAGGTGCGCCTCACCGCCCCCGCGCGAACGCCCGCATGGCCTCGGCGAAGTATTCGGTCAGGCCCGGCGCGATCGCCTCGTAGCGGGCGGTGAATTCGGGGTTGTCCTGGTAGAGGTGCGCCAGCCCCGCAAAGGCGTCCGGCGTCGGTTCGCGGTTCCAGGACTTGCCGATCCACGCCCAGTGCCGGCGCATGATCGCCGTCACCGGCGCGCTGTCGACCGGCAGGCCCTGGGTCAGGGCCTTGGCCAGATCGTGCTCGATGGCCTTGGCCTCTTCCTGGAACTGGGACCAGTCCGTCTTGCCCCAGGCCTTCATGCCGGCCTTGGACTGCGCGATGCGCTCAGCCATCGGCTCGCCATAGCGTTCGACCAGTTCAGCCTCGTATCCCGCCTGTTTCTTGGGGTCGAAGCCTTCGAAAAGCATCTTGTCATCCATCGTCTCGTCTCCTTCGAGGTCGGCGAGGGTGCGGTCGACGACGTCCACCAGCCGGGCGTAGCGCTCGGCCTCCGCCGCCAGGCGAACCCTTTGGGCCCGCAGGGCGGCGGTCAGGTCGAACCCCGGCTGGTCCAAGGCGGCCTGGATGTCCTTCAGCGGCGTTTCCAGGGCGCGATGGAACAGGATCTGCTGCAGGCGCAGCAGGTCCTGGCGATCATAATAGCGATAGCCGTTGGCCCCGACGGCGCGGGGCTTCAGCAGGCCGATGGCGTCATAGTGGTGCAGCGCACGCACCGAAACACCCGACAGCCTCGCCATCTGTTTGACCGTATAGACGCTCAAATCGACCTTCCCTCTCGATGACGAGAGCCATCAGGTCTGACGTGGCGTGAGGGTCAAGCGGCGGGTTTCAGAGCGCGTTAGGTTTAAGTGTGAGCGGTCAGGCCGCGCTCTTGGCCAGGGCCAGCGGCGCGCCGTCGGCCGCCGCGACAGGATTGTCCATCAGGTCGGTTACGGCCGGTCCCTGCACGCGGACGACCCCGGCGGCCTTGCAGGCCTCCAGCTCCACCGCCGAGGTGACATTGGCCACGCACTGCATCACGCCCTTGGCGGCGTAGGCGGACTTGCGCTCGACGAACTTGAGGATCTGCTTGAGGCGCTCATGCTCGGTCTCGCCCGACAGCACCAGGGTGACGCTCTCCAGCAGTTCGGGCGGCAGCCCCTGGACCGGGAAGGTCGGGTCGGTGATCCGCAGGTCCATGGCCGCGAAGGCGCCCGACAGCTGCGCGCGCATCTGCTGCAGCATGCCGATCGAGGCCTCGCGCGGCGCGCCATAGATCGAGGCGGTCAGCCGGGGACGCGCGTCCAGCGGATAGCGCGACAGGCGGGCCTTGTACGACTCCTGCGAGGCGGGCGTGATAAGGTTCCAGAAACCGAACGAGACCTGGATTTCTCCGAAGGACGCGGTCTTCAGCGCCGCCTGGACGTCGGTCAGGGCCACGAGATCGCGCTTGAGCAGCTTGGCGTCGTCCTCGGGCGGCGGCCCGACCAGATCGGCGCGCATGGCGATGCTCGACCCGACAAAGGCGCCCTGGGACAGGTCATAGACGCCCCACCAGCCGGTGTCGGCGGGCTTCTGCGGGCTGACCACCTTGGCGGCGACCGGGGTCGGGGCCGGCGCCGTAGCCGGCTCGGACTTGGCGGGGCTGGGCGCCGCGGCCTGGACCGGCGCGGGCGCGGCCGCAGCGGCGACCGGCTTTTCCGCTTCGGCGGCCTTGGCCTTCTCGGCCGCATAGACCTTGGCTTCCTCGCGCGTGACCGGCATCGGCTTGATCGCGTCGGCGGTGACCACATGCACGCGGCCGGGCTCGCCGCCATAGCCTTCGCCGGCCATCAGGCTGGCCAGTTCCTTTTGCGACAGCGCTGAGAAATGCAAAACCGCCGTCTCGTCGCCCTCGAAGGTCATCAGGGCGATCTGGCCGATCGGACGGTTGGGGAACAGGACATGTTCCAGCTCCACCGCCAGGCCTTGAACCTCGGTGGGGTCCAGTTCGGTGGCGCGGTGGTCGGCCAGCACGAAGGCCAGCGGGGCGACGGCGCCGCACTTGCGGGGCTTGCGCCATTTGGCCTTCAGAAACGCGTCCGCCACGCCCTGAGCCTTGTGCTTGGGCATGTCGCCCGCGCGCATGTCGGCGTCGGCGGTGAACAGGATGCGAAGGCAGGCGATGGCCGTCATGCGTGAAGCATGCGCCACCATTCCTCGACAAATCGTTAGGGCGGAGGGGTATTTGCGCGCCTTGCGGCTAAACGTCTCGGACGACGTATCAGGTGCGCAGCGGCAGCTCGGTCAGCGGCAAGGCCTGCTCGGCGACCGGCGTGGCGAAAAGCGCGCTGATCAGCGGCCCCTTGACGATGTGCGCGCCCATCTTGTGGGCGAGCTCCAGCTCGCGCGGAGCCTTCACGCCGCCCAGACCCATCCGCACCTTCCGCCCGACATACTGGCTGCGGGCCGACAGGAAGCGGTGCGCCTTGAGCAGCCGCGCCTTCTCGTCCTCTTCCGGCAACTGGAAGATCACGCAGAACGCGAGGGCCTCGGGCAGGGCCTGGACGTTGAATCCCGGGTCGTTGACGGACAATCCCACGCGCGCAAAATGCGGCTGCACCACGTCGCGCAGCGGTCCGATCGTCGAGAACGGCAGGTCGCGCGGCGCGTCATAGACCATGGCCCCCAGCCGCTCGCGCACGCTCGTGGGGATGGCGGCGAAGCGCTCGGCGCAGGTCTCGCGCAGTCCGCCCCGCGCGACGCTCCAGAGCCGCACGCCGACCCAGGCCCTGAGCCGGGGATCGCCCTCCTGCGCGGCCACGGCGCGGTCCAGCGCGATCAGGTCGCGGTTGGTGAAATCGGCGTCGGCCTGGGGTTCGGGCTCGCCGGGCTTCTGGAAGGGCTGAATCTGGGTGGCTTCGAAGCGCTGGGTGGGCAGGCTGTAGACCCCGCGCCAGCCCAGACGCACCGGAGCCGCATCCTCGGCCTTGGCCTGCTGGGCCGACACGCGCGGGGTCGAGCCCCAGGGCGCGAGCTCGCGCACGCCGTCCTGGCTGACCAGACGCGTGCGGCCCTCCGGCGGGGGCGGCTCGCCGCCGCTGCGCATCGCCAGAAGTTCTTCTTCAGGCAGCGTGGTGAACTTGAGGACCTGCTCCTCGTCACCCTCGAAGGTCAACATGCACAGGTCCTGCTGGCCTTGGGTGCCGAACAGGTGGACCTGCAGTTCCGCCGCCATCCGGCGCAGTTCCTCGCCGTCGAGGGTGGCGGCGCTGGGATCGATCAGCACATAGGCGCCGGCGCCCACGCGCCCGTGCCGACGCGGCGCGCGCCAGTTCACATCGATATAGCCGGACGCGACCTTGTCGATCTTGGCTGGCGTAACGCCGTCAAGCGTGACGCTCCGAGCGCCATGTTCGATGCAAATGCGTAGACACGCCATCCCCGCCATGGCCTGGCATTCACGGTGACGCTTGTTGAAAAAGTGTTGTTACCCGAGACCCTGCGTCGGATTGACGCAGGCCGTCAGGCGAAGGTCTCGCCGAGCCGGAACTCCAGACGCTCGCGGATCGCCGGCCAGTCATAGTCGGTGATCGAGAATATCGCCGTGTCGCGGATATGCCCCGTCCAGGTGACCTTGTGATTGCGCAGCACGCCCTCCTTGCTGGCCCCCAGCTTCAGGATCGCCGCCTGGCTGCGGGCGTTGCGCACGTCGGTGACCAGCTCCACCCGGATCGCGCCGGCCTTGTCGAAAGCGTGGCCCAGCATCAGGCGCTTGCTCTCCGGATTGACCGGACCCGAGCGCGCCTCGGGATTGAGGAAGGTCGCGCCGATCTCCAAACCGCCATGCAGACGCCGGATGTTCAGATAGCTGGACGTGCCCACCACCTTGCCGTCAGCGAGCCGGCGGATCGCAAAGCCGATGCGCTCGCCCCGGTCGGTCTCGCCCTGCAGCGCGCCCCAGAAGTCCTCGAAGCCTTCGCCGCAGCCGTTGACCGACATGATCTCCCAGCTTGCGGGATCGCAGTCGATGGCGGCCTTCAGTTCGTCGCGGTGATCGACGGTGACGGGCTCGAGCCGGACGTAGCGGCCCTGCAGGATGTCGGCGGTCAGGTTCAGCATGGGGCCGTTGTCGACGATGATCGCCGGCAAGACAACCGAAAGCCGCGCACGGGCCTGTACGTAGGTCGTCCTGCCCGCTTGCCCGGCGCGTCAGGCCGGTCTACAAACGCTTCAAACAAGCGTTTGACACCGAAAGAAGCGGGTAGAGGGAACGGCCATGGACTTCGACATTTCCCCCAAGCAACGCGCGTTCCTGGATCGCGTCACCGCGTTCATGGACGAGCACGTCTATCCGGCGATCCCGGCCTATGAGGCCGAGATGAACGTCCTGGGCGCCGAGCGCTGGAAGGTCGTTCAGGTCGTCGAGGACCTGAAGAAGAAGGCCAAGGCCGCGGGCCTGTGGAACTTCTTCATGCCGCCGCACAGCGGCCAGACCCATGTCGACGACACCTTCCAGTTCGAAGGCGTGCAGCTGACCAACCTGGAGTACAGCCTGATCGCCGAGCAGCTGGGCAAGGTCGGCTTCGCCTCGGAGGTCTTCAACTGCTCGGCGCCCGACACCGGCAACATGGAAGTGCTGATGCGCTACGGCACGCTGGAGCAGAAAGAGCGCTGGCTGCGCCCGCTGATGAACGGTGAGATCCGTTCGGCCTTCCTGATGACCGAGCCGGCGGTGGCCAGCTCGGACGCCACCAATATCGAGACCCGCATCGAGCGCGACGGCGACCACTATGTGATCAACGGCCGCAAGTGGTGGTCCTCGGGCGTGGGCGATCCGCGCTGCAAGGTCGCCATCGTCATGGGCAAGACCGATCCCGACAACGCCAGCCGCCACGCCCAGCAGAGCCAGGTGCTGGTGCCGCTGGACGCACCGGGCATCGAGATCGTCCGCATGCTGCCGGTGTTCGGCTATGACGACGCCCCGCACGGCCACGCCGAAGTGATCCTTAAGGACGTGCGCGTGCCGATCGAAGAGTCGCTGCTGCTGGGCGAAGGCCGTGGCTTCGAGATCGCCCAGGGGCGCCTCGGTCCCGGCCGTATCCACCACTGCATGCGCACCATCGGCACGGCGGAAGTCGCGCTGGAAAAGATGTGCCAGCGCCTGATGAGCCGCAAAGCCTTCGGCAAGTACGTCTCGGACCACTCGGTGTGGGAGGAGCGCGTCGCCGACGCCCGCATCGACATCGAGATGTGCCGCCTCTTGTGCCTGAAGGCCGCCGACATGATGGACAAGGCCGGCAACAAGTCGGCCCGTCTGGAGATCGCGATGATCA